>CAZWEM010000054.1:0-27682 GCA_964632315.1 uncultured archaeon | reverse complement strand
AAAATTAACTGTTACTACAGATTCACCTTCCTTATCATTTGATCTTGATACAACCATTTATGGGTATCACAAATCCAAATCACGAGTAGGACAAACTACCCTAGAAGGAATTTCTTATGAAATATTAAAAAATGGAACCATAGTATGGGAGTTTTCACATAATCTGTATATGCCAGCTCAATATTCAGATTTTGAATTTACCATTATTAAGCCACGGAACTGGAACTTTATATCTGCGTTAGATCCTACTTTACAAAGCCGTGTTTATGAATATGGAAATGAAGGGGATACAATTTTAAAGATCAATAAAGATAATGCGTTATATCCTGGTTGGTGGACTTTTAAGGCTACCTCACCTAATTTTTTAAACTTAACCAATACTAAATTAGTTGGAGAGAGCGATAATACTTTTTTTACGGGGGAATCAACAATTCTGAAAACACAAGTTAATTACACTAATCAAATTCCAAGTAATCTAGATGATACATCAGTAAATCTAACTATTTATGATCCTAACGATAGCGAATGGTTTTTTGAATCGAAAACCCCATTATCAAATGGAACTGTTTTCTTCTCGGAATTATATTTTGATGCATTAAATACTACTGGGGGAGAATATGAGTATACGCTATTTTGGTCCAATGGTACTTGTTTGGGAGGTTTAAACTCCAGCTTTTTTGTCATTCATAATAGCTTGTTGTCTTTGCTTAAACCAAACGATGCGATTTCTGATTTAATAACCGACGCATTTTTAGGAGATATAATTCCTGTTCGAATAAAACTTTTTGATTCGGAAAATAATGATTCAATCTCTAATGCAATAATTTCATATAATTGGACAAATGAAGGGGTACCAGAAATAAAGAATTTCGAAGAAGCTGCTTTAGGGATATATGAAACTAATTTAGAAACATCAGAATTAGTTTCGAATGGTTTTTATGAAATATTAATACAATCCTTTAAAGTGGGATTTGAGAATTATAATTTGACTTTAAGAATTAATTTAGGTGAGGAAACTAGATTACAGAGACTTGAATCTGATTATAATATTGAAATGCATGCAAATAGCACGATTAAATTCAATTACTATTCTACGGTGAGCAAAACCGGAATCAATAGGGCACTTGTTGAAGTTAATATAACTAATCCTGAGTTATATTTCATCAAAAATTCGGGTGATGGTCTCTATGACATTCAGTTTAACACCTCTTTCATTGATGATTTAGGAATTTATGAACTCAATTTCAATTTTACGGCTCCTTCTTACGAACCGCAGACACATATTTACCAATTTAGAATTGTTGAACAGAGTATAAACATAACCACTTCTATAAACAATCAAAATATCGATAAAAATTCTATTATAGAAGTTAACTACATGGAACAGCTTAATGTTTCCGCGAAAGCAAAAGCAAATATCGATAATGAATTACTGTCCGGGGGAAATTTCACTTGGATTGTAGATTTTTATCAGCAATCTCTAAACGAAGAAGGGGATTCCTGGTATAATGCATCTATAATCATTAGCCCATCAGTATATTCAGCGGGATTAAATTTAATAGAGATAAAGTTTGAGATGAGTAAGTATAAAACTGACATTTTCTATTTTCAATTGTTAGTACACGAACAGCCAGTTGAATTATCTGCATATATCGATTCTCAAGCGATATCTGAAAATGAGATAATCGAAACGATGTACATGGAAAATTTTACTATATCAGTAAGGGCTTACGCAACATTAGAAACGAATTATATCACTGGGGCGTTAATTACTTGGCAAGGTGGAAACCAAGATCAAGAATTAGTAGAAGATAATCTGTGGTATAATCTGACAATCCAAGTAATATCATCTAATTACACACCTGGATTGAATAGCATAGCGATTCAATTTATGAAAGATGATTATCAAACGAAAGTATTTTCTTTTCAATTATTAGTGCAAGAACAATCCGTAGAATTGTCGACATATCTTAATTCTCAAGCGATTTCTGAAAATCAGATAATCGACGCGATGTACATGGAAACTATTACAGTATCAGTAAGGGCTTTCGCCACTGTTGAAATGGAATATATAACGGGATCGATAATTTCTTGGCAAGGCGGAAACCAAGATCAAGCATTAATTGAAACAAGTTCATGGTATAACCTATCAATTCAAATAGTATCATCAAATTATACTCCTGGATTGAACAGCATAGCAATTCAGTTTATTAAGAATGATTATCAAACAGAAGTATTTTCTTTTCAATTATTAGTACACGAACAATCCATTGAATTATCAGCATACATCGATTCTCAAGCGATATCTGAAAATGAAATAATCGAAACAATGTACATGGAAAACCTCATGATATCAGTAAGAGCTTTCGCAACCGTAGAAGTAGAATATATTAATGGAGCATTGGTAACATGGCAAGGTGGAAATCAAGATCAATCGCTAATCGAAGTAAGTTCATGGTATAATCTATCGATTCAAATTGTGCCAATAAATTACACTGCAGGATTGAATAGCATAACAATTCAATTTGTAAAAGATGACTATCAAACAAAAGTATTTTCATTCCAATTATTAGTTAAAAAACAATCCGTAGAATTATCATCCTATGCCGATTCCAAAGAAATATTAGATAATCAATTAATTGAGGTAATGTTTAAGCAAACTATATCATTTTCTCTACGAGCATATGGGACAGTAGATTTGAATTATATTTCAGGTGCTCAAGTTCATTGGGACAGCCAATTTTATTATAAGGATTTTATTGAAAATGGAGATTGGTATAATTTATCAATAATATTTACAGCATCAAATTTTAGTTCTGGAATAAATAGCGTATCAATCAAGTTCGAAAAGGAAAATTACACTACTATTTACTTTTCATTCCAACTACTGTTGAGAGAACAATCAGTGGTGCTTAATGCTTCGATTAATGACCAATCAATCCCTTCTGAAGGAGCATTGATTGAACTAATGTTTAAAGAAAATATTACAATCTCAGCCCAAGCGTTTGCTATGGGAGAAACCATTTATTTAACTGGTGGAAATATCTCTTTAATAAGTGGATCGTTCCATTTTGATTTTGATGAGGTAACACCCACTTGGTTTACCTTAAACTTCATTATTGATGGTGCTTATTTTGATTTAGGCATCAATACGGTTTCTATTAAATTTGAACAAGCCAATTATACTGTTTCCTATTTATCCTTCCAATTTTTTATCACAGCCGAAACAGTCAATTTATCTTTATACGCCGGATCTAACGAGATTCAATCAAATAATCTGATTCAGGTTACCTATTATGATGATTTTTCACTTTCTTTAAGAGCAATGGCAAATGCAGAGAAGATTCATCTAAGTGGAGGAAGCGCAATTTTAGTTATCGGGGACTATCATCAAGAATTTATTGAAAATGATGAATACTGGTATAATATAAATGTTACGTGTGATCCTGATAATTTTGATTTAGGTATAAATACTGTATACGTTAGCTTTACCCATCCGAATTATATAACGTCTAAATTCTATTTTCAAGTATTAGTAAATCAAATTGAAATGAATGCAAAAACCATCGATTTTCAAGATTCGATTGAAAGATATTCTGGAGACTCAGTTTTGATAAGAATCAATTTAACAGAATCAATAACTACTAACATAATTGAAAATGCAACGATACGCTATTCATGGGAATATGGTTTAGGAAATCTTGAATATGTGGGCTCGGGGATTTATGAAGCTACATTTACTTTACCAGAAAATGTTCGTGGGAGCTATAAAGTCTCTCTGATTATTTTAACCGATAGTATTTTATTTAAAGCTATGCAAACCTCGTTCATAGTAGTGATATCTCCAAGAGAGCTTCCAAATTTCATGCTTTGGATCATAATAGGAGGTGCAACGATTGCGATCGGTATTTTAGGAGCATTGAGTATCAGATCTTATGTTATACTCCCAAGGAAAAGAAGGAAAGAAGCAGAGTTACTTTCAAAGACTCAAAATTTTAAGGATCTGCAAAACATTCAAGCCATTGTATTGATGCATAGATATAGCGGTATACCCTTATATTCGAAGAGTTATTCAATACTCGAAAAGCAAAAGAAAGAGCTTTTTGCTGGATTTGTACAAGCTATCACATCAATTGGGGAGGAAATTGCTGGAAAGCGGTCAGATGAAGGGGAAAGTAGAGCTGGAGTTGTTCAGAATCTTTTTGAGCTGGACTTTAAATATTTCCATTGCTTAATTTGTGATCGGGATGATCTGAGAATTGTGGTCGTTCTTACTGAAAAGGCTTCAGAAAATTTAAAGAATGACATAATTAATTTAGCCGCTGGAATTACCTTGAATTTAAATGATCTAATTGAGCATTGGGATGGTGCTTTGGAAACGTTTGAAAATGAAATGCCTCCAATACTTAAACAGTACTTAGATTTATACTATAAAGAACCCTTCATATTAAATAACGTAGAATTCATCTCAGAATTACGTAAAGAAGTTGAACTAAGCAAAATGGAAACCCGAGTTTTAAATACCGTATACTCGATGGCGAAAAGCAAGAAAAGCTTCTTTTTGGATTATATCATTGAAACTGTAAGTGAGGAAAATAAGGATGTAATTATTGAAGCAATCGAATCATTAATTAGCAATAAAATAATCCTTCCAACTTCGAAATAAGATTAAATTTTATTTTTTTCTATTCTTTTATTAAAATATATGACTAATGATTACGAATTCAAATTTGAGTGTAACCGATGCGGAACGTGTTGTACTGATAATAAAACTATTGTAAACTTAACCATCACAGATTTGAATCGGTTAAAAAATGGTTTGAACCTTGATATAGATGAGTTATTAGAAATAACTAGTTTTTATGTCTTAAAGGAAATGCAATCTTCTGAAGCTCTTGAACAGATGGTAATTCCACCAATCACGACTGAGAAAGGAAAATCTTTTATTGCCCTTAGAAAAAATGAAGATGGAAATTGCATTTTTTATAATCAAGAGAAAAAGAAATGTCGAATTTATTCCATAAGACCTTGTTTTTGCAGAACGTTCCCCTTTTCATTTAATCTAAATGAAGATGAAAAAGTAAAGATCTTAATTACTGAAAAAGGAAAGAAATATTGTGAAGGGATAAATGATAAAGCTCCTGTAATTGATGTCAAATCTTGGAAATCTTTAGGAAAAAAAGCCTTAAAAGATTTGGAGAAAAATGCCAATTTTATTTTTAATTGGAATAAGAACGAGAAAAATCCAACTGCCAAAAAATTTTTAGAAAAAGCAGGTTTAATATCTCAACAAAGCGAGACATGACCAAAATAACATGCGTAATTCTGTTTTTAAAGCTAAAATATCCGATTTCCAATTAAGTTGAGGATAAGTTCCACTAAAAGCTTGCAAATTCGATAATATCGCATTATCGAGTCTTTTTATGAGGGCATTGTCTTTCCGATTTAAAATATCAAAAATTAATAAAACTCTCGCTGAATCTGTAATATTACCATTGATTAAATCATTTGAAGAAAGTAAATCATTAAAATTTAAATCTGTAAAATCATGATTAAACTTGAAATCCTTTTTGATGAGTTTTATAAGAGTTAGATGACATAAGAGATCTCTTGGTAAATCTTCTGGATTTATGTTAGAAAAATCCAAACTTAATTGGAGATTTAAAAGATCAGATTTATCTACTACTGTCATACCATGCCTTTCGAGAATCTTTAAGCTTAAAAAGCTATAAAAGTTTAAAAAAAACTTTGACGGATTAAAAATTTTAATTTCCGATTCGAGGAACATCTCAATATCTATAAAATCAACAAAATTTACCATATCTTCTTGTAAAATATCTAATTCAGAAAGAATGCAAAGACCATAAAAATTACTTATTGGATTTGAAATGTGGTACATTCCACTGCTAAATATAGAACCCCTTACGAAGTTCTTCAATATGGTAATTATTCTTTTTTGTTGAATAAGATTGTTTAAACCTAACATTTTTGATATGCTAATAAAATAAAATAAATTTTCCAGATCCATCAACAAATCCATATTAAAGACAATTTCACTAAAATTCTTTACATCAACTTTAATATTTTGAATTTTCTGCGAATCAAGTAAGGGAAAGTTCCCAAAAAAATCAAAATAAGAAGATTGTTTTACATTTTGAACTTCATCGTGAATTTTTACAGTGTTACTAGGTAAACCATGCTGGTTTGGATCTTTTAAGACTTGAATATTATTTTCTTTAGCTTCCTGTAATTTTTTTAAAATATCCATTCCTTCTTCAGAGTTATTTACTCGATTATTTTTAAATTTTAAGGTAGTAGTATCAAAATCCTTGTTAATAGTAGAAAACAGAGATTTGATTTTCTGTCTATCCTTATCAGATATTGTTAAGTTCTTCTTTAACTCATCCAATTTATGTTTAAAATTTACTGGTAAAAGATCAAACAAATCTAAGTTCTCAATTTTGATGGTATCTATATCTAGGACATATTCTAAAATCGATTTAAAGAGATGTTTGTTGATAAAGCCCTTTCCAACCTTATCAAAGAGATTCTTGAAATTAGTTTCTCCAGCGATAAATGCATCTTTGAATAAATCTTTTAATAAAGCATGGTTCGAAAGTTCTGTAATTGGTATGCCTGTTGTATTTAATGCTGAATTAATGGAATTTATTAATACTTGTAAGTCTTCATCCACTTCACTAATTTGCTTGTTAAAATCAATATTTTTGTTATTCATTAAATCTAAAGTGTATGAATAAAACTGTTCATAAAATTGGAGTATGTCATTTGAAAAATTCTTGCTCATTTTATTCAATAAGTCTGAAAGTATATCCATTTTCCTAATTAGTTTTTACTAGTTTTTATTTTTTCTCAATTCTTATTCTAATTTAATCGCCATGAATTTCATTTATGAAGAAGGATTAGCACGAGATTATGATTTAAAAAGAAAAAGACCTTGGCGAACTTTAGAATCATTTCTAAATCAAATTAAAACCCAACAATTTCTTCTAGAAGGTTTAATCTTAGATTTAGGATGTGGAAATGGAAGAAATTTTGAATTGTTCAAATCTAAATATATAGTTGGAATTGATAATTCTTTAGAATTTTTAAAAATAGCCAAAGAAAGAAAATCTCAAAATAAATTGAAACCTCACCTTATTTTAAGTGACATGAAATCATTACCCTTACGTCCTAATTCAATAAATACAATCTTCTCTATAGCTGCTTTACATCACGTACATGGTGTTCATTATCGTCAATATATGGTCAAACAATTAAACTTGGTCTTAAAGAAAGGAGGTTTTCTTTTAATTACGGTTTGGCGAAAATATCAAAAAAGATTTAGAAATTATTTCATAAATGACTTTTCCAAGCGATTATTATTCCCAAAGTTTAAGCAACATCAAAAAAGCCTAGGATTGGAGGATTTCGGGGATATATTTATCCCGTGGAAAGTATCTAAACTCAATAAAACCTACGAACGTTATTACCATCTATATTCTAGAACAGAGATTATGCGCTTATTCTCGAACTTTAAATTACTTGAACTCCGCAAGTTGGGAGGTCCTAACAAAAAGGATAATTTTTTTGCGTTTTTTAAAAAAATGAATTAGATATCATGACACACAATCGTGCTATATCCCTTCAGGATATAGGGTTTAAAATTTTCATAAAACTTGTTAATCACTTCAGTGTGAATATTAAATAAACGTTCAGTCATGTCGCAATAAAATATGCCATGTATACTTCTAGCGGAATAATGATGTTTATGTAACATTTTTGTTCTCTGTCCGTACCAGTATATAAACTCGTGGCTTAAATGCCACGTATTTTCTTTAGAAGTAACTACGAGGCCAATGGCATTATAGGTTTCTATTGATTGTTCTACAAGTTTTGAAAAGAAAAAAGATCCCCTCTCTCGAGTTTCCCAATAGAGATCCATTTTAGCATTCCCGCCCCAAAATTCATCATAATCGTTCTGAGAATGAAAAACGAGAGATCCCTCTTTTTCATCACCTTCATATTTTACCTCTTTAAACCAAATAGGTAATTTTCCAATGCCTATTTTGCATTCTTCTTTTTGGTAATTATAATAATTAAACTCCATTGAAATAACCTCAAAATTAAAAATAATTTTCTGGTAAATATGGTATAAAATCAGTCAAAAATAAATTTATCAGAATGAAAAGTTGGATTTACTTTGTTATTAATTCTTTTCCTTCTTCAATCCATTTTTTAAATCGATCTTCAGTACAGCCCTTTACTAAAGTTCCTAGTTCTTCTGGTTTTTCTTTTAAGAGGTCTTCTACCGAACTAACACCGAGTTCGTTTAATTTCTTAGCAGTGGCAGGACCTAAGCCTTGTAATTCTGTCAAGGGAGTACCTGTCTCGATTTGTTTAACTTCCTCTTTTTCTTTCTTTGGTTCTTCTTTTACTTTTTGTTTCTTAATAGCAGGTTTTACCCTTTGTTTCTTTTTCTCTGTTTTTGGTTTAAATCCGGTTCGCTTTTTTTCTTTAGCCACGAATGGTTCTCGCTTTTTTTGCTTTTTATCTGAGATTTTCAAGGATTTGAGTAATTTTACATTCTTTTCATGTGCTGATTGACGACGATAATCAATTTGAATGCCTAATTTTTTTAGAGTTTGTATATTATGACCTGCTGATGAGATTTCTGGTAAGGAGAACCCACTACCATTTCTTAGATGGGCGTCTCTTGCAGGCGATTTTACGATTGGAATTAAACTTTGCCTTTTTTCCAAATTAACTCACTTTTGATGTATGATTATTAATGACTAAAGAAGGATAAAAAATAAAATTTTGTAATTGTGTTAAAAAGATAATGGAGAAATCTATTTCAATATTTTTACAGACATTGGGAATCACATTTGGTTATAATTTAATGATATCCAATTCTTTCAGCTTTATTAACGCTTCTGCTATTTCCAATTTTGATTTATGCAACATTCTTGATATCTTAAGCGGAGAATTCTCACCAGTAGCGAGCAACGCTACATGAAATTCGAAATCAGATATCATTCCCATGTTAAAGATTTTCGACAATACATTTTTAACAATTAACAAGTTAGGAAAAACTTCCCCTATATGCCCATTATGAGTTAGATTTTCGATATCTGCAGTAAATGTTTTAAAACTAGTGTTTTCCGATGTAGTCCTAAAGATATTTATATCAGACTGATGCTTTTTATAAAATCTATTAGCGATTTTATGTATTACCTCTATTAATTTATCAGAATCATCATCAGCATCAGAGATAGAACAGAATAAAATACGGGGGAGGGGATAAAAATAGATAATAATCGTAGAAGATTCAGATTCAAGAACTCTAATAATTTCATTTCCTTTCTCTCCTTTTGCCATTGCTTCTTGAATATGATCTATTATCTTATTAATTTCCTTAAAGAAACCGGGGATCAAATCATCATCTAATTTGTCTTCAGCGAGCTTTTTGAAAGTGGATTCTAAAATTAAAATTCCAGAATCTCCGTCGATTAAGTAGATTTTATATATCAAATTTAAAAAAATATTTATTTTCTAAATTACAAATCTAATAAATTATATCCTTAATAATGTATCTTGTAATGTATCTTTTGATTCTTTTTTATAGTCAAAAATAAAAGATCGTAATTGTATGATACTTATAAAATAATGAGATACTTTTGAAAGATGAAATCGCTAATTAAACATATCGTGGCCCTTGTTACAATTTTGTCCATTATTTTCACTTCCATTCAATTTAATTCTTCGAACCATGTTCCAAATTTTTATATCTCACTCACGAGTGAACCCTATAAGGAGTTACAAAGCGTCACGTACCAAGTTGAGGTAAATTTTTCATTAACTAGTATTAAAACTGGGAGTTACTCTTATTGGTTTAAATTTTCTCGATTTGATAATCGAACACCTAATTCCATACTTACAAAGGATGTTCCTCCATTTCAAGAAAGCAATTTGACTTATAGTAAGATAACAGGCTCAGCTAGTACTCCTTATGTTTCGATTGATAAGTTTAACAATACCTATGATGTATTCAACAATACCTTACTTGCCGGACAATCCATAACATTAAGTCAAAACTATATCATAAAATTAAATGAGATTTCTTTCTCTGGTGTAAATTATTCAAAAATCAAACCATATGATAACTCGAGTAATTATTTTTTTGATCTTTACTGCATTAACGAGACCTATTATGAGATGGATGATCCCATCTTAAACAATACTTCGTATGAAATTGTAGAACCGAGCGATAATCCTATACAAAAAGCGATTAAAATATGTAATTGGGTTTCAAATTATTTGACTTATGATGGAAATCTCCCTGCTCAAGAATATGGGGCTAAATGGGCTTATGATAATAAAAAAGGTGATTGTAGCGAATATTCCACCTTGATGATAACACTTTTACGTTGTCAAGGGATTCCTGCGAGAAAAGTAACTGGCTATGTTATTTCGAATGATCCCTCCTTAAGACCACGTGTCGGTCAAACCTGGAAATTTACAGCCTCTAATACGGAAGACAACTTTTTAGGGCATGCATGGGTTGAGTATTACGTAGAGGGAATAGGGTGGGTCGCTTCTGACCCCACATGGAATAAAGAATATGATTACGTGAATCGAGTTGATTACTTAAGATTAGCGTTAAATGCAGGGGAGTGGTTTTCAATTCCAGCAATATCCAAGAAACAGAGTGAATTTCCCAATCCTTGCATAGTCTATCAATCTAATTCAAATTATGATTATCAATATACTTTGTCAATTAAAGCTATTGAAACGAATTTAACTCCAATAGATTTCACTTTAGTATGGTTAATTTCCATTCCCTCGGGAATTTTGGTAATAACTATTATTACTGTTATCATTATTAAGAAAAGAAGACGCAGAAAAGCTTTTACGAACTACTAACAAGTATTCAAACTCTAAATATAGTTCAACATCAAATTTCTTATATTTTGTGAGAAATGTGGCAACTTGGATTCAAAATTACTTAATTCATATTTCTTTTTCAAATACAGTAATATATAGAGGTTGAAAGTACCAACAATCATTTTTTTAAAAACAATTACTTTAGAATTATCAGCTGTACCTGATGAGATTAAAAAATCCTTCTTAAGTAATTTGAACTCATGAAAAGTTTTATAAAGTGTTTGAAAATGGGGGGCCGAAACAGCGAATAACTTTTCGGATATTTCTGAATTTGAATAAGAAGATAAAATAATACCATTTTCAGATAATAGTAATATAGAATCTGAATCAATGCTTTTAGCAAAAGATTTTAGCTGACTTTTAAAAATCTCCTTATTGGGGCTAAGCTGGGAGAGTCCATAGGAATAGGCCGAAATTAAACTCCATCTATTAAAAATGGATGTTTCAAATATTTTAATGTAAAATCCTTCAGTATTTTTTTCAATCTCGTGAATTATGCTTTTAAGCAACTTATTAATTTTCTTGGATTCTTTTAAATCTGGATCAAATTTATTCAAGCAAATAACAATTGGAGGAGATTCATTTAAATTTTGTAAAATTTCAATTATTCTGTGAAATAAGTCCAAGGATTCTTTAACCCTTTCATGATCTTGAATATCAATAAAATAAAATAGTACATCAATATTATAAAGATAAAATTTACTTTCTTGAAGAAATCTTTCAAGATATTTCTGTTGTCCTCCAATATCCCAAATTGATATCCGAGAATTTTGTTCTTCGAAAATTTCCTCATTTGAACGAGAAACCCCCTTAGTAGGTAAGACCTTTATGATTTCAGAATATCTTTTTTTAACACCTAGTAGGAAACTTGTCTTTCCTGAGTTGGCTAATCCCGTAATTAAGATTTTAAGTTGCTGTCTTCCGGATAAGGGATTTTCTAAGGCACTCGTAAATTCTAATAATTCATTCCTCAAATCATCTATGATGATGCTCAATTCATCCTTATTTTTAGATTCTTGAATCTTGGTTGCTGATTTATCGATAATGACCCTTAAATATTTCATATTTTCATAAAAAAAACCCTTATTCGCTGAATCAATCAAAGCAGTTATAGTTGCTGCTTTTGCATTACCACGGGCATTCTCATCAGGTATCAAAAAGAAATATGTAAGCCCATTTAACTTCAAATCTGGGAAAGGAAGAATTCCAAAGTAAGATATCCCTTCCGTCGTATTTCCATTTTGATAGATCGCGTCTCCCATTAGAATTGAGATTGTTTTCATGGCAACCAATAGTCGTGCAGATTCTTCCATATCAATGGGCCAATAGATTTTCGGTGTGGGGCCATCATCATCAAAAACGGAGAATACTATTGACTTGATTATGTCTTGTTTTTGCTCTTCCATATTTCCTAACCGTAAGGGATCCGTCCAACTAACAAAGAATTAGTATTTTACTTTAAAAATCAACACTAGTGTTTAATTAGTACTTTCACTTGATTCATATAAAGTTGTATAATATACTAATATATGAAGATAGATCCCATTATTAAATATTTGCGAGCAATTAAATCTTAGAAATTATTCGATGAATTTTAATCGATTTAGATGAGTATTTCTACACGTATAAAGTAAAATTTCTTTTAAGTCAGAATCAGTTTGGATGAATTCTTTATTTCTGTTGATTGAAATTTTCATTTTTGGTTCGTTCAAGATTAATTCATGTAAAATTCCTTGTTTTTTAATTCTTTTTTCTAAACTAAGATTCGCATCTGGTGAAAAATGAGTGGACTGTTGGTAATTACGAAGTGCAAGCTTTGGGAAATGTTTTAAATCTAATCTTATGAATCTCTTTATAGCTCGATTGGATGAGGAATCAATAAGGGAATAGTTTTTACCTTCATTTCTCGTACGTTCTTTACATCGATCTGAAATTTTATGTAAAATTGATTTACCCAAATTAAACGCAGAGTCACTTTCATGTAATTCCTCGTTTGAGATAATTTTTACTGATTCATTTAGACCAATTACGCCAAGACAAAGTTGTTGATTGTTTAATTCAAAAATTCTTTTTCCATTAATTTTTCCGCTACATAATGGTAAGTGGTTTGTTTCTAATCGTTGATTAATTATATTGTGTTTTTTCCTTAATATTTCAAAACAAGTATCTAAGACATTATCCAATTTATTGTTAAATCTCGGTTCATCTTTGGAATTAAATGCAATCCGGGGAAGATTTATCGAGATTTTTTGTAATACCCCAAAATTCATGTAAGGGTTTTTATATTGCTCGATTTGTTGTTTAATTCTCCTGTTTTGATCAATGTTGATAAAGCTAGGATTATGATTAATGAATGCTTCAGAAATTAAGCGATCAAATTGTTCTGGGTGAGTGATTAACCATTCATGACTAAAAAAAACTAAATGTTCTGGACTCCTAAAGGAATTCTCACAAGCATCACCTTCTCTAAATACTTCCGTTATTACATCAAATATAGTTTGGCATTCGTCCATATAATTTGAATATGTACCTACTATTTTTCCATTTGCTCCCACAGCGGGAATATCAAGAAATTCGGGAAGTATCATTGGAGCACAAGAGATAGAAGTATTTAGCATGTTTTTACCAGAAGCGGTAATCAAATAATTTATTTTATACACAAAATTCTTCATGATCGATTTTATTGCTTCTCTTTTCATTCCAGCACAATATGGTGCTAAAAAAATTGTTAAAAATTCTAACCCTTGATTTCCACTGAATTCTGTTTGAACCATTCCTAACCAACTTACAAGTTGATCCAAAGCGTCCTTTAAATCTTTAGGAGCCCCTGATTGACAAGCTTGGTTATAATTTTTAATTGGCGGTACACCATTACTTAATATTAGCCTGGGATCATAATATTGACTATATGGTCTCAAATCAAAATATTTTAATTGGTGAATGTGGATATCTCCAAATAGATGTGCATGAGCTTCTTCATCAGTTAAGATCCTCAATAAAGTATATTCTTCAGCTAATTGATTTGCTGCCCAATGATGGATTTTTTCAGGATTCAATATGCTTTCTGAACCATTAGAGACACCCTTCTCTAAGATTTCCTCATAATCCATCAATGGCATTCCAATCCGAGTGTACAATTTTCTCTCTTGTTCATAATGATTTTCAGATAGAATTGAACATACAATTTCTCTAATGTGAGGCCCAGATAAGAACTTCATGCCAGAGCTAATAATTCTACGCACTGCAAGTTCTGTGACTCTTCTTGCATCAGCTTCATTCATATTTGTTTCTTTTACAATACTATTAAAAATTTTATTTGGTTCAAATTCTACCACATCGCCTTCGGTTACATTGACTTTAGGTAAAAGATCCATTTTTATATCCTCCCCTTAATTAAATTTGATTCGTCTGAAATAAATTATTCATTCCCTACTAAAAAAGAAGACTATTAATTAATTAATCATCACAGTCTTATATTTAATTTAAAAATCAGATCAAATCTTTCTTATGCCTGAAATAATCACCTTCGATCTATTGAAGAGATTTTTCATCGAGATTTTCAATATTTTAAAAACCTCTGACCCCAAAGTTATTGAAGTGTGGATTGAACCATCTGAAGTACTCTTTTTCAACAGATATAATAAATACCAAATTAATGAATTTCTAGAAATTATCGATTCAGTTTCCATTAAGAAGGGTAATTATAGTGATTATATTGTCATAAATAAAATACCCTTCATCGTGGAAGCAATTAAATCGCTGGATTTAGACATAAGAGATCTTGCATTAATCATTACCTTTGATGGTTTTGAAGCCCTTATCGCCGAAATTCTCAAACTGAATAACTATAAAACTATAAATAATTTTCGATTTTCTGATAAATCGAACTTAAAAAACCCAAATTCTCAAAAAAGATATGAAATTGATGTGATAGCTGTTCAAAAAAACTACATGTTATTTATCGATGCTAAACAATGGAAAAGAAAGGATAGTTTTGGTGCAATGAATAAGGCTGGAAATTTACAGTTCACGCGCGTGAAGGCTTTAGTCAATAATCCCGAAGTTATTTATAAATTATGTAAGAAGTTAAAGATGAAAACAAATATGGAAGAAATGATACTAATTCCCTTTATGGTAAGTCTCGAGCAAAATTTTTTTAAAATGAACGAAAATAAGATACCTTTAGTCTCTATTTGTCAATTAAATTCATTCCTACAAGAATTATTTCGGAATAAAAATTATTTTAAAACGATCGAATTTAGTAGAAATTTAAATTAATCTACTTCTTGGAAATTCCAAGATATTCTCTTACTTGTTTCTTCACATTTTTAGCTGCTAAATGAATGATTCCACTCTTAATTTTCGGATTACTGAAGATTAGTAATAACATATCATTTGCTTCAGAAATGGGTGCTAAGTCTAATACTCCTTTAGAGCCTCTCAAAGAAATACTCTTTAACTTACCCGCACTCAACCCATCAACAATATCAATACCAATCATTGTTAAGTTTTGCCCAATAGTAGCGAATAAAGAGTCGGATATTCGAGATGATATTGCTGATGCTAAAATTGTCCCGTCCGATTTAATGATCGCTGATGCTTCTATATTTACATCAAGTTTCAACAAATCCTTTAATATTTCATTCATGCTGAGAGGAATGAAGGAATCTTGTTTTTGCGTGACATCATTTTTTTTTTTATCAATAGTTTGAGAAGGCAGTTCCTTAACCGTGATTTTTTTTGACAAGAATTTTAATACTTTAGTCATGTCTTCTTCTAATTGTTTTTGACGTATAATAGTCGTGGAAGTTTGTGTTTTCTCATCTTTTTTTGAAACTAAGATTGATTCTTGTTTTTTTTGAGGAGTTAAAGAACCATATATTTTTTTATCAGTTATAATTGAACCTTGAAATGGACTTGGTTTGATTTCTTTAAGAAAGACATCCCTTTCTTCTTCTTCTTTAGCTGTATAAAAAACCTCATTGTCGTCATCTTCCAATTCGGAAATTTTATCGAGATCTTTTAAACTTTCCTCAAATTCTGATAGAGGGATTTCTTGAAGATCTAATTCAGATTTCTTTGTTTCTGTGGCTTCTATTTTATCTGATTTTTTTGGCTTTTTTTCTTTGCTCTTTATTTTAACTCGAGGAGGTTTAGTTGATATTGGAAGCAATGCGCCACACTTTCTGCAAATATTGCTATTTGCTTCATTATTTGTAGCTCCGCAATTTGAGCATATAATCATTTAAATTTGATCATTTTCCTTTTTATCTTATATCTATAATGAAAATACCAATTTATTAACTTTTTTTAAATAGTTTAAATGCTAAAATGAAAGAGTGGAAAAAAAATCCTAAGGTCAAAGAATGAGTGAGAAATTGAAATGTTTGTTATTTATACAAAAGTTCTCTTAAGAGATTGGCAAATGAGTCAAAATCTTCTTTATTTATATTTGGATCTTGTTTTAACATTAATAAGTAATAAGGAGGACTTTCATCACTCAGTTTAATTTGTTTAAATACGAAATTTTTCCCAAATCTTTGAACAATCATCCTGTTTTCATCTTCCTCTTTTCCAGGTAATACTTGAGTAAACTGAAAGCTGTCATTGAGAGTTAGGAAATATGGCGTCGAAGCAGATAATAAATTTTTGGTTTCTTCATTGGAATAATAGCTCCCAACTATCAGGCTGTTGTCATCGATTATGACTACCCCATCAGAATCCACTTTTTTGGCAAATTCATTAATGGTTTTCTCAATAAGCTGAGATTTAGGGTGTAAATTTAATAAGATTTCTGACATGGCTTTAATGATGCTTGGAAGATTATAAATTGATGTATCATAAAAGAAAATTTTCTTATAATCCACAGCCTCTTTTATTTTTTCCTTGAGATCAATTTTCAAGGTTTTTACTTCATTTAATGCATTACGTATCAATGCTGGATCACATTTATGAAAAAATACGTAGATAGGAGGTTCAATTTCCAGCAACCTAAATTGCTCTACAACATCTTTAAAATAACTGATAGAT
Organism: uncultured archaeon; assembly: GCA_964632315.1. Classification (GTDB taxonomy): domain Archaea; phylum Asgardarchaeota; class Lokiarchaeia; order Sigyniarchaeales; family SOKP01; genus SOKP01. The sequence continues at coordinate 10,708 of CAZWEM010000054.1, read as the reverse complement.
TCAGCGATTCTACCACGGTTTTGGATATCCAAGACATAGATGCAAATTTCCGTTCCATCAAAATATTTTCCTGGATTCTTCAGATAAGCAATTCGATAACTTGTTTGGCCTCCTAAATCCCATTCTGCGACATCATGCCCAAGAAACTCAAATATTCGTCGCTGTGCTCCTCTTGTAGGCTTAAGTAGTGCAATTTTTGAGAATTCTCTCTGGAGAGCTAAAATAATTGTGGTTTTCCCCGCTGTATCTAAACCTGTGAAAAGGATCTTATGAGCAATCTCTCTTTCTACTTGTTCTTCTTTCTTTTCTTTAGTTAAGTAATGAATTTCCAAAATTAATTTCACCTAGAATTTACATGCAAATGATCGAATATATTCTTTATGTTGTAAAAGATTATTTGATCTTTTAAAAATTCTTTTGAAAATAACTGATCCTTTGAGAACTCCTAAATTAGTGATTTTAAAAATCAACTAAATAGCTCATTCAATTTATCAACTATTTTCTGTGGATTATCAAAACCTATTATTTTATCTTTTCTACGATCATCTATTTGCTGACCTGCAACCTTAGAAGACCAACCTCCTATGCCTGTTAAAGCCAAAAGTGGTTTATTGTAAATCCAGGCAAAGCATATTTCTGAAAGAGTACCGGCCTTCCCAGAAACCGCCACACAAGCATCTCCACTCAATACAACAATGATATTCCGAGCTTGAGAGAATGGAACTGGAATCTCAATGTCAACATATTTATTAGCCAACCCCTTTTTTTCAAATGGAGTGATCCCAATCGTTAAACCCCCTTCTTGCTTTGCACCCTTGCATACAGCTTTCATTACTCCAGTTAAACCACCACACGATACGGCATAACCATTCTTAGCCAACAATCGGCCTAATTCAACTGCTTTTTGTTCAATTTCAGAACTAATTTCACTTGCTCCAATAATTGAAATCGTAGCTTTGAATTTTTTTTTAAAGTCTAAAACCATAAAAACACCACCAAGTAATTTTTCTCTATCATGAAATTGGATTATATCTTAAGAACTCTGGTATTCTATTTCCGCACTCTGGACAGAATGTTAGCCCTTCTTGAATTAATTTTCGACAACTAGGACATTTAATCTGTCCGATTAAAGGTTCAGCTAATCCTTCTGCTTTTTTTGACTTTTTCTTTTTTGCAGAACTTTTCTTTTTCTTCATGGGGAAATCTGCCAATAAAATAATGAATTAAATTAACGGGATAAAAACTAAATTTCAAAAACCTTCAGTGATTCTAATCCGCTATTTATTATTAAATCCTTATCCTTAATAATTTTTCCAATAACAAAAGCATTCATCTGATGCTTCTTAAAAATAGTAATTATTTCATCAGAATGCTCCTTTTGAGTACTTAAAATATATGACGTCGTCAAATACATTTTTAAAAAAGTTTCAATATTATAGTAATTTTCATTCACTAGAATTGAGGGAATATGAATTTTATCAATTGATACATCCGCACCTACTTTTGAATACTTACAAAGTTGCAAAATTGAACCGATAATTCCTCCATTTGCTACATCTTTGGCTGAGTGAGCTAAATGAGATTGAGCAATTTCATTCATTGATCTTCTTCTAAAAAGAACTTCTTTCGAGGATTTGAAGGTGACTGTGTCCCAATAAAATTTATTCGATTCAGCTATCTTTCCCTGTTCATCAATGGCTAAAATAATAACATCATTTTCTTGAGCGTTTTGGGCTGAAACATAATCCGCTTTTTGTATTTCACCTATCATCGTAGAACTGAGCTCATAATACTTTCCATTAATGCTTGTATGACCTCGTACAATTGGTACTTGAAATTTATTTGAACCTTCAATTGCGCCTTGAACAATCTTATCTAAATGATCTTTTTTTTTAAATGAGATTATTAAGCTAGCAGCTAAGGGTATTCCACCACAGCAAAAAATATCATCTACACCTACCAATATTGAACTAAAGCCCGCACCATAAGGAAAATTCTCAATGTATTCAGTCTTGATTCGATCTGTCGTCAATAAGACTAATTTTTCTCCAAAATGAACTGAGGCAGAATCTTCTCCAAGATCCGTAAATATTCGAGAGCTAACATATGAATTTTCATTAACTTGGCGGACAATTGGATCTATTTGCCTTTTTTCCTTAATATTCTCATTTTCTCTAATAGATTTGGCGATTTTTTCTAACATTGATAAATCGGTTCGGCATATATTTATGTAAAAAATTCTATTTATTTGATAGGTATAACAAATAATTAAGCTTTAGCCATGGAAGAACTACTAAATTCATCGATCATAAATGGAATAGTTTTTGCAATTTATGATAATGTCGGACCACATCCAGTTTACATGTTCCCTAATCCAATCGATGAGAATGCAAAAGAAGATTGTACTTTAAACCAAGATTATAAAAAAGGATTAAAACTAACTATCAGAGATTTTACTCAGATTGCGATTAAAAATTTAAGCCTATTAATTGGCGATGGATCAATATTAGCGAAAGTAGACGTTTCTTCGTTTAAACATTTTGGTATTATCCCATTTCCTGATTTCTGTTCCACAACTTTAACATTTTTTCACTTCATTAAATCTGAATATGAGGATCTTCCTTTAGCAACATCATTTTCACTAATAGTGAACGAGAATTTGAGAAATTTTCTCTATAATAACCTTGATCGATTGAAAAAGCTTGTTATTGATTTTTTTGTAAAATTGGATAAAGAGTTGGTTTCATCTCTAAAGATTCAAGAAGAAGTATCTCATCATTTTTTAGATTTACTCAATAAAATAACTAAAATCGAACAAGAACCATCCACCATTTTTTCTTCCCATAGAAAACTCAAGATTCTCTTAGCTGGACTTGACAACGCTGGTAAAAGCTCATTTTTACTTTCTGTTGATCAGAAATATTCAAAATTATTAGGGTTAAAGCCGACTCATGGTGCTAAGGTAAGTTCAATACAAGCATTGGGTGCTACTTTATTCCTCTGGGATCTGGGAGGACAGGTAAGTTTAAGAGATAAATATCTGAATAAAGCTCATATCTATCTTTATGAAGCAGATCTCTTGTTTTATTTCATAGATATAGGAAATCCGTCTCGTTTTAAAGAAAGTATTGAATATTTAGAAGGCATCAAATTAGTTTTACAAAAATTTAATCAGAATACCCCAATAATCTATATCTTCTCTAAAGCTGATCCAGACATTATAAATTCATCTAAAATAAAAAAAAATGTTGAGCATTTAGTAGATTATCTTAATAAGGAGATTCAATTTGAGATATATTTTACCAGCATATTTGATCCATTTTCAATTCTACGGGCTTTTAGTTCAGGTATAGCAAAATTAAGTCCCAATCGAGTTTTAATTGAACATAATTTACATAATTTTTGTAAGCAAACAAAAGTATTTCTTGGACTCTTAATGAGTCTCGATGGATTAATTTTAGCGGAATCTTATACCCAAAAGGCTTCAGAGATTACTAAAATAGATAAGCCAGAGGAATTACTTAGCGTATTTGAGCTTACAGGACCTCAATTTGCCATATTATTCCAAATATTTTCTAAATATAGAGGAGAACCACAAAACGAAGCAATATTTCAAGTTGCTAATTCCATAATCGTCGTAAAAAAAGTATCAATTGCTGATTTTGAAATGTTTTTTCTCTTTTTGATAGATGATGAAAAAAAGAAAGAATTAATTAACCAAAACTTACCCACACTTCTACAAAACGCTAATGATCTTCTATTAAGATATATTTCCTAAAAAATCTTGTTTAATGGGGTTTCTTCAGATATCTCCTTTCTCAAAATTCTTTTTCGATAATAAGCATTTATAGCTGCTATCAATGATATCCCAGGAATAACGCATTTAGCAAATTTAATTGGTCCATATAAAACAAAATCTCCTCCCGCATTTACGCAATAAGCCATTTGACTGGTTATTGCACCACACCGCGATGATTCTCCGTATTTCTTGCCAAACTTCCATCCGTATATTGCGTTTGCGGGAGCATACCCTACAGGTAGCCCAAGCTCACTTTTAACCATTCTGACGGTTTCTGCATTAATCCCAATTGAAGCTAAGTCTAATACTGCTGTATCGACTATAAAATTATCAATATTTGCTTTTTTCGCTTTTGGAATTAAAATGTTTCTAAGGAATTCAAGCTTTTGTTTAGGGAAAATGTATCTTGATCCAAATGTTAATAAAACGGCGTACTTTACACCTATGTTTTTTAATTTCTCAAGATTCTCTTCGCTAGTCGAATCATCAATGCTATTGAGAATCGCACGATCAAGCAATCCAATTTCTTTCAAATGTTGCATTGTAGGAATCCGGGATTCATCATTTAATCCATCTACTAAAAATGGATAATCAACTCTATCTGCTACAAACTCACATTCTTTAACTAGCGCTTCAGTATATCCTCCAACTACATCAATGATTCCTTGCATTCCTGTATCATCAATTACTTCTGAATAATCGTTTAATTCTTGTTCCGCAAGTTTATCATCTATCTCTCCCGTTTTCTCATCAAGTAAAGCGGCATGATTGGCATAAAAAACTGTAGCAACCATTACCGGAGGATTTTCCCCCGGCTGACCTCCAATTTTTACTTTTCCAACTTGTACTACTTTTTGCTCAACATCAAAATTTAGCATTTTTTCATCCTTATTCTTTAATTAATTTCTATATCTTTATTAATTTCTTTATTCTTTTTTGATTTTCTATATTTACTAAATAAACTACCGATGTAAATTATGGAAATGATAAATTCTGGAATCCATTTATGCAAAAGTAATATGATTATAGCGGCGATAAAAGAGCTCGCTGCAGAGATTGACACGTGTATGCTTTCCCAAGGATATCCAATGTAATAGAGATAAATTTGGATTAACATTCTAATAATATTAACAACATAAAAAATGGCAGAAGAAATTACCAATGATTTCGCTTTTCTCCAAATAATGTCTTTACTAGTTTCTTTATCTCTACTATGAGGAATGAAAATAATGATACCAGCAAAGACGCAAATTGCCTGTATGCCAGTACAGAAGGTCTCAAAAAAGATGCTTGATTGTCCTGGTACACCAAAACTCCAAAAATACTTACCCACTGGTGCATAATTTGATGTGGCTCCCATATTAAAAAATAAATTTAAAAAAAACACGGTTTGTTTCACGACTAATTCATGGAGCCAATAATTTGCTTGATTATCAAAGAATAAATAAATAAGATAAGCCGAAATTGGGGCGCCTATGGCAAAAGTGATTAAGGATATATTCGAAAAGATGAATTTCTTTCCTTCAAATTCTATAACTGGTCGATCTTCAAAATCCATGATTATCGGAGGTTTGGGGTTCGAATCCATGTCATATTTGTTGATTAAAATGAAGACGAGTATGACAAGTAAGGGAATCATCACAAAACCGAAGTTGTACCTGCTATTTGACTCCATGAGAGGGATTGTAAAACCAATACTGAATGCAAAAGCTAAATTTAGTGCACACATTATTTGCATTGAGATTTTCTTTCGGTCACCTAATTTTAGTGATGAAAATTTTAATAAGAGATATTCTTGAACCAGAAAAGCAATGATGGTTAATATGATATAGAATGGAACAAAAATAAAGTAAGTTGTTGGAATAATCAATCCAAGAATGAAAACTATTATCAAAATTATACTCAAGAGTGTTGAAACAAAATATTTATTCTTTAAAAGCGATATAAATCGTTCACCTATCAATTCTGTTGCTAAAAAATGAAATACTTAAGGGTTATTAAAGATTTTTAGAATTAAATTAACGAATATAATTTAATTTTTTGATTATTTTTTATCGCCGTCAAGAAATTTTTGCAATCTTTTTTTAGGTTCTCCAGTTTTGAAGCACTCATAAAATGATTCTCCTTCCATTAAAAAACCTTTTCGATTATCATATAATCCCGAATGAATCAATTTTTTACATGAACTTATGGCCTTATTAGAATTTTGTAGTATTAAATTTGCTAATTCACCCACCTTATCGTCTAATTCATTCAAAGGAACAACATTATTTACTAAACCCATTTTTAAAGCTTCTTGAACGTCAATTATTTTAGAAGTATATATGATTTCCTTAGCCTTTAATATACCAACAAATCTAGTTAATCTCTGGGTTGCACCAGCTGCTGGAGTTAAAGCCCATTTTGTTTCGACTTGACCAAACTTAGCATTTTCCGCTGCTATCACGAGATCGCAACAAAGCATTAATTCAAATCCAGCTGTTAAATTAAGCCCCCTAACAGCCATGATTACAGGAATTGGGAGGTTTTCAATTTGACTGAAGATAGCTTGCAAATGTTCTGTCATTTGTTTTGCTTCCTCAACATTCAATGTTAGTAACCAATTTATATCAAGCCCTACAGTAAAGTAATCTTCAAGAGAGCTTGAAATGATGACTATTCGAATTCTATCTAAATTTTCCTTAATTTCGTTGTCTATAATTTTGGATAACTCTTCTATTACTGATGCATCAAAAGCATTTTTCTTCTCTGGTCGATTAAGTGAGAGAGAAAAAATAGAATAATCTAATTTAATTAACCAATTGTTATATTCCGAAATTATTACCAACTCGTTATTAATCTATTGATTCTTCTATCGCGTTTAGTATGATTTCAGCTTTTTCATTAATTTCTTCGCGTGTACTATTAATTTGAATTCCAAAACCGGAACCTAAGCCCGCATCTGAGACACCCACGCTAATATTGATTGCCCTAGATAATAGATCATCAGTTTTGGGGAGCATTCCTTTTTCATATTCTACATCAGAATCGTAATATGGGCAAGTAAATGGGCATCCTTCTTCAGTCACCGTCATCTTATTTAGTAAGTGCTCCATATTGTTATATACATGCCATCCTGACTTTGCAACTGTTGAAGAACCTAATTTGGTTGCTAATTTTTCCGCACTTTCTTTTGTTGGCATAAAGAATGTAAGCAAAGTCCCTATATCGCCATTCTCATCTGATATTTTGCGGAATTGAATATCTTGATTTGATTGTAATCTTTTCTTCAACAGTTCTTTGTTTTGATGAAGCTTTTTACGAATATATGGAAGTTTCTTTAATTGAGCACCAGCAACTGCAGCTGTCAACTCATTCATTCTAAAATTAAGTCCAAGAATCGTTCTATTTCCTTGCTCAACGCCTTGTCTGAGAGGTAGATGTCCTTGGTCATGGATTGCGAAGGCACGCTTATAAAGTTCAGTATCATTTGTAACTACCATTCCTCCATCCCCAGCAGATATGGTTTTATACACGTTCAAGCTAAAAGCCCCAATTTTGCCATAACTCCCAACGGATCTTCCATTGTATGTTGCTCCACATGCTTGAGCGCAATCTTCGATTAAAAATAGATCATTTTCAGCTGCAATTTTATTGATTAATTCTATATCTCCTGGATTTCCAAGCATGTGAACGAGCATTATTGCTTTTGTCTTAGGCGTTATCTTTTTCTCGATATCTTGAGGATCTAAAGTTAAAGTTTCATTAACTTCCGCTAAAATTGGTATTGCTCTTGCAAATATAATAGAAGTAATACTAGCAATAAAGGTATATCCTGGAACTATAACCTCATCTCCAGGACCAACCCCTAAAGCCCACAGTGAGGTTAATAACGCAGAAGTTCCTGAATTCACTGCTAATGCGTGCTTTACACCAACCATCTTTGCAAAATCCTTCTCAAGGTTCCATACTTTTGCTTTAAATTGCGGGTTGGAAAGATCACCATAGCGGTATAAATACCCCGAATTGATAACTTCCATTAATTCTTTTTTTTCTTCCCCACCAATTAATTCCATTCCTGGTCCAGGCATTAGTAAATCAATGTTTTTTGATTAGCAAATCAGTAAATATATGACCTAAATAATAATGAAAAATTTTAATACATTTTTAAATAAATCAATTTATGCCGATGGAGAATTCTAATTTGGAATTAAATAAGAGAATGGACGATTGGGGTCCTTTCGAACAGAATGAAGGAAAATGGCTCATTTTTTCTATTGGCAATCCTTACGAGGGGCATGGTTACGCCTTACCACGAAACATGGATGACTTTTTTGGTCAGAGGGTTGCTCATTTAATTTCATGTAAAACTGGATCTAGATACGTAGGGCACATCCCTTGGACCACCGACGGGGCTGGAGGTGTATCACAAGATTGGTCACCTACATACGTCCCGGTTAAAGATCTTGTGCAGAATGTTATTAAATTTCTACGTTTATTTATTACTGCGTATAAAGAGATGGATTTACCTTCTGATCGAGTATTTATATTTACAGGCCATGGTGGAAATAATGTTCTAGCTGACTATACCGATGAAATTCAGCAAGAATTAAAGTTAAAAGATCTAATTATCACTACCACCGATGACATTGTAAAAAACGCGAATAAAATAATGGAAGCATCAAAAGATTTAACAACTCAATTAGCCAAAAATGGAGAAGACAAACGTGAAATTGCTAAGGCTTTAGTGAAAATCCTATTAAGTGCTGGTCACGCAAGCCACATGGAGCATTCGATAGCTGCATCCATAGGAATTTTAGACGAGAAGAAATTAAAAGAAATGAACGAACTATTAACCAATGATTTTGAAGAAGCACTCTCAAAATGGCCTCCCATAGGTGGATTAGGAGGCTATCTCTTAGCGGGTGGTAAATATACTGAAGCTTTAGGTACTGAGAAAGATGACAAGTTTGGTCTATGGAATTGTCTAAAAGGACTAAAAGATTTAGATGAAGGAAGACTCAAACCAATTAAAGAATTAGGAGACATGATTATAAGTACTACTGTTGATTACTTTTCAGAAATATTATTAAGTAAATAAATCAAGCGATTCAATTATTCAATAAAGATTTTTCCATCTTTTTTAATGGTGTTATCGAATGAAGTTTGAACAGGTAATTGATGATATTTTTCTTTATAAGGATATGGTTAACGTCTATGTTTTGAAACATGATAATAAAGCTATTTTAATTGATTTTGGGTCCGGAAATGTTCTTGATGATCTCTCAGAGCTCGGGATTGAACAAGTAGATTACATATTACACACTCATTATCATCGAGATCAGTGTTTTGGAGATAAACGAGCTATTGAAAAGAAGATCAAAATCGCCGCACCTAAAAGAGAAAGGAGATTATTTCAAAATGCTGAAGACTTCTGGAAAACGAAATCTTATTACGATCTCTATTATTTTAAGCCTACTTTCTTCGTTTCGACTTACAATATACCGTTGGATTTGTATTTTAAACATGGAGATACATTTAGTTGGAATGAGTATAAACTAAAAGTAATTAAAACAAGTGGACATACAAGCGAATCAATTTCCTATATTTTAGAAAAAGATGATAAATGCATCGCTTTCACTGGGGATCTGATACACTCTGGGGGAAAAGTTCTTACGTACTATGATTTAGAATATATTTATAATGATAATGGTGAGGGCGGCATGAAGCGGTCTCTTTCTTCTTTTAAAAGGCTTTTAACCTATAATCTGTACATGTTATTACCATCTCACGGCGAAATTATAAAGGACCCTCGAGGAGAAATTTTAATTCTTGAAAAGAAATTCGCAAGAGCGAGAAAAGTGTTTTGTTCACAATATTCTGGAATTGATGTAGAATTACCTGAACTGAAAGAAAGAGAATTAAAATCTGTCGACCTAAAAAAAGAGTTTCCTCATCTTCTTCACTATGAAGACCATCCTCCATTCATATTAAAGGGAAAGAATGAAAATTGCATCATCCTTGACTTCGCTGGAGATACTTCCTTAGGGTATACCTTCCCTGAACTTAAGAAAATATGCAATGATGAGGGCATTAAAACGATAGATTTCGTCTTACCTACCCATTATCATGATGATCATACGGGAGGCATAACCCTCCTCTCTAATGAATTTAATACTCCAGTATATGCTTTTGAAAACATGGTCGATGTCTTAGAAAATCCCACGCACTATCGTTTAGGATGCTTAATTGACCGCCCCATTAAGGTCGATCGTATTTTGAAAGATGAAGAAATTTTCCGTTGGGATGATTATGAATTCCAAATTTTCCATTTTCCAGGGCAAACTGAATATCACATGGGATTGCTAACGAAAATTGATGGAAAGCAAATCTTTTTCACGGGAGATACCATTACTCAACGAAGTTTTGTAGATCGTGACACCAACCTAAATGGAATTAATTTATGTAAGTTGGGGAAAGATGTTGGCTTCATGAAATGTGCGGATATCTTGTTAAATATAAACCCTGAATACTTAGCCATTAGCCATTATGGAGTCATAAAGTGTACAAAAGAAATGCTCTTAAACTTCAAAAAATCCGTATCTGAATATGAACCTACAATAGCGGATATTGTAGCTCAAGATAACCCCAATTTTGGTCTTGACCCTAATTGGATATCTTTTAATCCAATTCGAATTATTCTCACGGATCAGACAGATTTTTCGACGTATTTGCAAATTAACAATTATTTAGACAAGAATTCAGAACTTCATTATGAACTTACTTTACCTCCCAGATGGAAGGCCAACCCAACATCGGGATATTTAGAAATTAGCAGGAATAGTATTGCTAAAGTCCCCCTCTCTTTTCAAATACCTAAAGATGAGTCCAATAAAAGAACAGTAATTACAGCTAACGTAACATGGAATG
>CAZWEM010000053.1:0-29830 GCA_964632315.1 uncultured archaeon | reverse complement strand
CAATAAAATCCCATACAATTTGGTCCAACTAGTCTCATTTGATATTTTTGGGCAATCTTCAATAATCTATTCTCTGCCTTTTTACCTTCTTCATTTTTCTCTCCAAATCCAGATGAAAAAATTATTACTGCTTTAACTCCATACTGACCGCATTCAATAATTATGTCCTTGACAAATTTAGGATGAGTGGAAATTATTGCCAGATCTACAGGTTCTCCAATCGATTTCAAGCTCGAAAAGACGGGAATTCCCATTATTTCAACATTAGGTTCAGTAATTTTAGGATTAACGATAAAAATTTTAGGAAATTCTTGATCTATGAATCCTTGTAATAAAACATTTCCTAATCCTCCTTTTCGACTCACACCATAAATAGCTAAGGACTTTGAATGGAAAATAGCATCAATTTCTCCAAATATGTCATTCAATTCAATCTAACCTTTATATACTTAGAATAAAGCATAAAATGAATAATTTTTTAGTAAATAAAAATACTTATAGATATTTAGGCATTAACTCATAATCGAATTCAAACTGGGTCTGATTCAGAATTAACATCAAATTCTCGTATTATAATTGGTAAATGTTAACTTTTTCAGAGATTTAGACAATAAAATATCAAAGATTTTTGTCGAAGAAGATGTGTTATTGATATCTTAATTACTTTTTATTTTGGAATTATAATCAAAAAAGATTACTTAGGTTTCTATACATATTTCCAATTTAATAATAACTTAAATAAAAGAGATCGTGCAAATATATTTAAGAACTAAGTAAAAAAATTGAAAGGATAAGATCGTGAATTATTTAGGGGATAATAATAACTACGATGATGAAGGATATTGGGATGTCATTAAGGTCTCGAAAATAAGCGACAAAATTATCGAAAGATTATTAGACTATATTAAGAATGAAATTTCTGAAAATTTTTTTATATCATTTGAAAGTGTTCTAAAGTTAGGAACAAAAATCCCCGAATGGCAACTACGACAAATGATAACCACGTTCGATTCAAATAATTATAAAAAAGATTTATTTAAGTTTATTCTCGATTTCATTAATCAAGAGACGGTTGAATATCATCTCTTACCTCAACTTTACAGTCCAGATTTCATTATTCGAGCTAGAACTATTATGAAGATTAAGGAAAATGATGACAAGAAATATGTTAAATTTTTATTACCTTTAATTGATGATCCAGATGATTCTGTTAGATGGAGCGTGATTGATTACTTGATTCAATATAAAGATGAATATGAGATTAATGCGATATTAAAAAACCATCTTCTGAATGAATCAAACCCCATTATTCATAATAATTTGGCTTCAATGCTAAAATGACACCCTCTAATTATTTTGTTCGTACTATTTTTAATTTTTATTATCAAAAAGAAAACAGTTAAAAATCTCATTTTAGATTATAATATTAAAGCGACTTTGTAGTCGCCGAATAAGATAATAACAGATATCATTTCAGTTAAGGCTATAACCAACTCATTAAAGGTGTGAAATTATTACCCAAAACTATGATTATACTTTTAAAATTCTTTTAATTGGGGATGCGAGTGTTGGAAAAACATCGTTTACTAAACGTTATTGTTACAATATTTTTAATCCTTCTGAAAGACTCACTATTGGGGTAGATTTTCATGTAAAAACCATTGAATTGAATGGAAAGAAAATAAAACTCCAGATTTGGGATGTCGGTGGTGAGGAACGCTTTCGCTTTCTCTTACCAACCTATTGTTTAGGGGCTAATGCTGCTTTCTTGCTATATGACATTACTAGGCCCCAAACTTTAGACAATATCAGTGAATGGACTAGTATCGTGGTATCCAAAGGAGGACCAATACCTATTATGTTAGTTGGTTCAAAAATAGACCTTGAAAAAACACAACGTAAGATTCCTCGAGAATATGGGATTCAAATTGCTGAGAAACATCATATGGCATCATTTGCTGAAATATCAAGCAAGACAGGACAAAATGTCACCAAGACTTTTGAAGTACTCACTGAACTTGCTTTAGAAAGAACGGAGAGTTAGGTGATTTAGATGGAAGATAATGAATTAATTGTTTTAAGTTCTCTTTTTGATGCGATTGGCATCATCGAAAAAGGAATTGAGAGAATTTATCATTATCTACTTAAAAATAAGCGTATTGAGAACTTAAAAGAAGTCGCTTCTCATTATGGCTTAACTCTAAAAAGGGGATACAAGGTTTGTGCAGTGTTAAACGATTTAGAGTTAGTCCAAATCTATGATCGTCCAATGAAAATTCATCTTGCATCACCGGTTCTTCCTATTTGGCAAAAAATTGTTAATGAGCGGATCTTTGACCTTGAGCAGCAATTCCAAGAAAAAAAGCAGAAAGCAGAGACTACTCTTGAGGATTTTTCTAAAGCATTCAACTTAAGTCAAGAAATAACTCAAGAATTTGTTGAATTTGTAAATTATGACCTCAAATCTTTTTCTGAGACCTATTCTGCATTTTTATCTAAAAATGAATGCAAAATTGCGACCGGCATTCGATATGAAAATGATCTAATTTCCATGATTCGATCACTTGGAATAGAAAGCCTTCCTATTGACATTATCAGTTCAATGAATGAAGGATTGGATAAAATCAAGAATAATTTAAGAGATTTAAACTTAAAAATAATTTTTAATGCAGAATTGGTAAAGGATTTACTAGAACGCAAGGAATTTAAATTATTGAGTGATCATATTCTACCACTTGAGTTTGAGTTTAAAGAAATAATTGTTCACGTTACTTATGACGATTTCAGTAATTTTATTTTGACGGATAAAGAATTAATCCAACCGAGTTTCGATCCCTCCAATAAATTGATTGGCTCTTATCTTTCGAGAAATAGCAGTATTTATAAGATCTTTGAAGAAAAGTTTATTGAATTATTTGCAAAAGGGGTTAAAATTAACCAATTTATTGAAGAACAAGAAGATATCAAAATAAATAAACTCAATGATACCCAAAAATTCGTGCTTTGTTTATTTTAAAAAAAAATAAAAAATCAGGATTAACACTCTTCTGAGTCTCTTTTCCTGAGCATGGCTTGCCTAAATTTTTCAAGTTGTTTTCTTGGAGTAACTGTAGGGCGTTCATATGGTTTTAGTCTGCTCTTTATCCCAAATAGATACTTAGCGATATCTTTTAATCGTTCAGTGTCATAACGCATCATCATGGTAATGGTCTCCATTTGGGGGCTACCTCCACCATGAATTCCAGCAACTTGCATTAACCCTCCCATTTCCGAAACTGCTAACTGCTCTATACCCCTAAAGCATTTATAAATATTTTCGGTTTTAACTCGAGGATTCCTCTGAAGATATTTCATCGCTAATTCACCAACCTCTTCATTAAAGAACGATCCTTCAAAGGGTAAGGTTGCAATTAACCCACCTGATAAGTCTGCTAAAATCTTATACTCTTCATAAATCATCTCACCTGCTAATCGTCTCCCTGCGTTAGTCAATATTTCATCAGGCACTTGTGTACCTGAGGGAGCTTTTTCAGAGTGCTTAGCACTTGATTCTCCCGCTGCAAATACTAATTCAGCAACACCTAGGATGTGTGAGATTTTATCTTGAGCATGGCTTGCCTTTTCAATGCCGTTATATTCTGCTACTAATGATGCGGCGCTGGCAAGAACTTCCGAAGTTGCTGGTTTACATCCCGTATAACTATGTCTATGATAATGAGCAAACATCAATGCTAAGAACCCAGCATATGGAGTTTGGCGTGGATCACCATTACCATTTAAGAATACTCGTTCATTCGGAACAAAAACGTCATCAAATATGATAAATGTCTCACAATCTCCCAGTTTTGAGGCTGGAGAATCTATTACATCACTCTCTCTCATCCAAGCCGGTCGAGTAAGTAATTTTACACCTTCCCAATCAGCAGGTAATGCGAAGGCAACTGCATAATCTTTATCTTCTGGGCCCATATAACGACAAGGTACTGCTATAAATTCATCAGCGTAGGCAGTATTCGTGATGTTAAGTTTGCATCCTCGAACAATTATCCCATCTTCTCTTGTTTCGACTACACGAAGATATTGATCCGGATCTTCTTGTTCATGTGGTCTTTTTAAACGATCACCCTTAGCATCGGTCTGAGCGCAACTTGCTACCCAATCATTTTCTTGGAATTTTATCATGTAATTCTTAAATCTCTCATAATAATCCGTTCCTAATGCTTGGTCCATTTCATAAGTTATGACACTTAAAGCATTGAGAGAATCAATACCCATGCATCGTTGTATGCAACCTCCGACACGATGGCAAAGTCTTCGGGTCATTAATTGCTTCTTAAGGAGGTCATCCTCACTCTGGTGAATGTGTGTGAATCTATTAATCTTTTTTCCAGTTAAATGACTAGTCGCCGTACATAAATCTTGCCAATCTGGATCATGGGCTCGATCGAATGTTTCTTTCACGATATGCATCCCACCCTTAATTCTAGGATCATCGCGTCCTACTTTTTCATCGCCGATATAAATATTAGGCTTCATTTTTTTTAAATCTTCTACATATTCATCAAATGTACGCATTATGCATTTCCTATTTTGTAATTTTACAATTGAATAAGAAAATTAACTTACATATATTAATAAATTGGTTATTGGGCTAAATGAAAAATTACGGTCGTATTTATTTAACAAAAAGTTAATTCGTTTTACCTTTTTTCACTAAGATTACTTCTAATCTTATCATTTGACTATTATCATCAGAATCACTAAAGAAGAACATTAATAGATTAATGATACTATCAACTGATTTTTCAAATCCTCGAAATACTTACACCATAATAAATTATAAAAAAAAAAGAATTTTTTGGTATTTAGTTAATTTCCTTAATGGTACCTTCGTCTTGTAAATAATAACCAGAAAAAACCGACCACTCCGAGAATAAAAGCCACCATAGTAATATAATTTGGCCAATATGCTGCATCAAAACTAGCTGGTGTGGTTATCCATCCGATAATTGGACCAATACTTGTAACTGCCATGATACTAAGCACGACCAAACCTTGACCCATTGCCCATTCTTCCTCACCAAACATTCCAATTCCCGAAACTATTGCCCAGAATCCAAGTATTGCAGAGATTAGACCTTGAGCCCCGAAAAAAGTCAACGTTGCTTGAGTCTCTGTCGCTAAATCAGATATCCATGTAGGCACTATTATACCAGCCCACGTTAGAAATTGCAATACGGCTTGAGCGATAAATATTAATCCAATGATTATTAACAAGATATTTAAAAGTTCATTTGAATCTTTTTCTTTTACTGGTTCGCTCATAATTTTTTAAACCTTTTGTGATTGATTTAAATGTTAAAGATGAAATATCTATTAACATATATAAATGTGATATCAAGAAATTATTGACGGAATATATAAATTATAATATAATATAAAAAAAGCCTAATTTCATGAATGAAAAACTATCGCCCCAAAAAATTACCAATGATTTAGAGGATAATCTAATTAGTAAATCATTTGCTATCGAACTCCTATTTTCTATAATTGATAGTAGCGAAGATCCTCTTATTCGTGAAGAATGCATTGAAGCATTTAGGCAAATCGAAAAAAAAGATGAGAAAATTTTTAAATTACTCGAGAATCACCTAGTATCGGATGAAAATCCCCGAGTGAGAAATGCAGCAGCAAAATTAATTGGAACCTATTATTTGGATTTAGGAGTGGAATCATTATGTTGGTCTCTCTCACATGACAATTCTCCCATAATCTTAAGCACAATTGCTACAATTGTAGAAAATAATGCTGTTAGAGCTTTTGATCTGTTAAAAGCTGAGTTAGAAGAACTTTACAATAATATTTCTAGACAGATAGGAGTAATCAACAGTGAAGCTCGGTTTTTTTTAGATTTAGAGACCATATTTGCTCGAAATACATTAAACTATGAAATGAATTTTGACGAATATAAGAATTACCAAAAACTTAAAGATTTTGAAAAACAAGATTTTTGGTTAAGAATAGAGGATAAACGAGTAGTTTCTTTATGTTTTCATTATTTTAGTTGGATTTATCTCAAAGAGAGGAAAGATTCATTCTCTTCGTTTTCTAAATTAATTGATCCCTTCATTTACCTTAATGCATTAAAAAAGTTAGAAATTCGAAAATATGTAGAATTCGAAGTTCCTGAGTCAATAGGTTTATTAACAAGACTTAAAAAGCTATCATTAAGAGATAATGGAATCAAAAATCTTCCTTCATCATTTTCAAAATTAAATATTTTGGATCATTTAGATCTAAGTTGGAATAACCTAACAAGCATCCCAAAGTCGATCTTTTCATTAGAGAACCTAGCATCTTTGAATTTAGCTCATAACAAGATTGGTCATCTCTCAAAAAAGATCTTAGATCTCATCCACTTGGAAGAAATTAAACTCAATAATAATCTACTAACCGAAAATTCGCTTGAAGTGGAAAAAGTTATTAACTCACGTATCATTCATGAAATCTAAAGTCTAATTCTCTTTGAAGTAAAATTATAAATATTTTGAGAGGATAACTATTTTCATTACCTAATTATTAAAAAAGGTGTAAATATGGAAGAGAAAAAGAAAATGCTTTCTGGGGGAGATGTATTAATTAAATGTCTCCTCGAAGAAGACATTCGATATCTGTTTGGCATTATTGGTGGGCAATTCCTTAAGATGTATGATGCGATACGTGAATGGGGTAAGGAGAAGGGAATCGAAACCGTAATGTTTCGACATGAACAAGCAGCAGCACATGCGGCGGATGCATGGGCAAGAGTAACCAATAAACCGGGTGTATGTTTTGGAACTGTCGGTCCTGGAGCTACACAGCTTGTTCCAGGAGTAGGAGCGGCATGGAGCGATAATATGCCTATGATTGTTATCATACCTCAAGTAAATTCAAAATACGCTGATTCTTTTACCTTACAAGGCAATTTGGATCAATTAACTATGTTCAAACCCATAACAAAGTATCAAAAGTCTGTAAGAACTATAGATGAGCTTCACGATGCCGTCCATAAGGTATTTCGAGAAGCAACTGGGGGACGTCCACAACCTGTTTTACTAGAGATTTATGAGGATGCTTTCTTAGAAGAAAAAGATGAAAATGAAATTCCTATTCTTCCTTCTCATAGCTATAGAGCTTTAGCTAAACCAGCTGTTGATAATGAAACAATAAAAAAAGTACTTGACATGCTATTGAATGCAAAAAAACCAATGATTATTTCTGGAGGTGGAGTATCTCGATCAGGGGGTTGGCAGGAACTTCAAGAACTTGCAGAACTTTTGAAAATACCCGTAATGACGACTTTAATGGGTGTTGGAACAATCCCAAATACCTCTCCAAGTTTCCTTTGTACCACTATTAATGGACCGGGCTTAAAAGCAGGACCAGAAGCTGATGTGATTTTGACTTTAGGATGCAAATTCACCCACATTATGGCGCATGGGGATGAACCTTTCTGGAGTGACTCGCAACAAATGATTCAAGTCGACATCGATCCTTCAATTATTGGACGAGCTAAACCAATATCAATGGGTATCGTTGCGGATTGCAAGCAATTCTTAACTCAATTGCTTGAAGAAGCCAAAAAAGGTAAACCTGTAGATAAAAGTGAGTGGTTAGAGGAATTACTTAAGTTAAGAGAAACTCAAAAAACTAGTTTGTTCAAGAAAGCAGGTAAAGATAAAGTGCCAATTATTCCTCAACGCTTGGTTAAAGAGTTTTGGGAATTCATGGATGAGGATGCTATTGTTATACTGGATGGTGGAGATATCACTTGTTATACTTTGGAGCAAATAGATTTTCATAAACCTCGACCTCCTCTTTCGTTGCTGCAACCAGTTGGAATGGGACATTTAGGAGTCGCTGTAGGCTATGGAATAGGAGCAAAATTAGCTCATCCTGATAAACAAGTGATCGCGATGTGTGGTGATGGCAGTTTCATGATGAATGTTCAAGATCTTGAAACAGCAACGAGACTGGGACTAAAAAATCTCATTTTTGTCATCGCAAATAATAGTGCGTGGGGGATGTTGAAATCTGGTCAGAAACTTTTCTGTAGTAAACGGTATATCGATGTTGATCTTAACGATTTTGACTATGCTAAGATGGCAGAAGGTTTTGGTTGTTATGGAGAAGTTGTAACTGAACCAAATGAGATAAGACCAGCTTTAGAACGGGCTAAAAATTCAGGAAAGACAGCGGTTCTAGATGTCAAGATCGCATTTGGAACTCCAGATGCCACTAAATTGCTTGGAAGTATGGGAATCTTGTAATTTTTTCAATATTTTTCATTTTATTTTTTAGAATTTTATCGAATACTTACCTTTCTGTCCAAGTTTTACCATCATATTAATTAACTTTCATTTCAAATTATCTTTATCGTAATTCAATTATGTGAGAAATTAAAAAATGTTATCAAAAAAAACGAAAATAGCTATATTAATGAGTTTAAATCTTATGTTAATCCTCATAGGGAATGGGATTAGTACAGTTGATGGAAGTTTGATTAATCCTAATCAAAATACATGCTCCTGTCAAACTAAATTGTTATGGAACTATACCATGGGAGATTCGGGCAAAGGTTTAGCCATAACACCTGATGGTAAATACATAGCTGTAGGGTCTTGGGATAGAAATTTATATTTATTTGATACATCCAATCCCAATCCTTTATGGAACAAAACTCTTCCAGACTTGGTGGATCAAGTCGAGATCTCTGCTGATGGCGATTATATTGTTGCGAGTGATGGTGTGAGTACACTCTATTTATTTCATAAATCTAGCTCAACTCCAATTTGGAATTTTACTGCTGGAAATCATATCAGGTGTATTTCGTTAACACCTGATGCTAAGTACATCGCTGCAGGGAGTTGGGATGGAAATTTATATTTATTTGATCGATTAAGTGCAATACCAATTTGGAATTATACGTTTGGAAATCGAGTATATCACGTTGATATCTCATCCGATGGGAACATTATCGTAGCTGGTGGCGTGAATGTTGGAGTCCACGTATTCAATATGTCAAAAGCAACTCCTCTTGTTTGGGTGAATGATTCGATGTCAACTGTTTATGGTATGGATCTTTCAGCTAATGATCAAGATTTAGTTGTAGGAACTTTAACTGGAACAACAGGCACGATATTTCTCTATAATATCTTTAGTCCGGATCCAATACAAAAATTTGAAACTACTAGGACTTTTGGGCATGTTTCCATCACTTCAGATGGAAAGTATTTTGTTGGTGTTGTTTCTTTCGAGTATCGATGTTACTTATTTGAGAAAGGTATTGAAACACCAGTATGGAAATTTACTGCGGGGAATCAGACTGAGGATATAAAGATTTCAGGTGATGGCACTTTTATTTGCTTTGGCAGTTATGATCACAATTTTTACTTATTTAATCGTCCAAACATTTATGCTAATTTGGAAAAGAAGGAAATGTTGTGCCAAAAGTCTTTTCAAACTGGTGATATGGTTTATTCTGTAGAATCTTCTGAAAATGGAGAATATATCGCAACAATAAGCAATGATAATCAAATATACATGTTTCATAATGAAATTTATGAAACTCAACAAGATATACCATCAATTTCCTTCGGAAATTTCTTTCTCATTGCAATGTTAGGAGGGACAGCTATTATTCTCATGAACATAAGAATAAGACATAAATCCTTAGAAAATAAAGAATAAATTAGAAGTACTTTTACAAGTGATTAATTATGAAAGCAGCGGTCTTTAAAGGAAAAGAAAATGTGGTAATTGAGGATGGTTTTGAAAAACCGACAATTCAATCAGATGAGGTTCTCATCAGAGTAAAGAAAGTGGGGATTTGTGGTTCAGATGTTGGTTCATATGAAGCAGGAGGACCCTACATACCTGGGAAGATAATTGGTCACGAATTTTCTGGAGACATTGTAGAAGTTGGAGAAAGTGTGAGGAAAATAAAGGTTGGGATGAGAGTTACAGTAAATCCTCAAATTCCATGCTTTGAATGTTTTTACTGTCTACATAATCTTGAAAACATGTGTAAATTACAGAATTATTCTTATGGCACTACTGAAGATGGTGCAATGAGAGAATATATTAGCCTAAAAGCAGAAAGGGTTCATATATTACCAGATAATGTTTCATATGAGGAGGGTGCTATCGTGGAACCACTTTCAGTTGCTGTATATGCAGTTGAACAATCGGGATTCAAACTTGGTCAGAATGCCGCTGTAATTGGGGCTGGACCAATCGGTCTCTTAGTGATCCAAGTTTTAAAAGCTGCTGGTGCAAGTAATATTTATGTACTGGAACCAGTAGAATCAAAACAAGCGATTGCATCGAAGTTTGGAGCAAAAAAGGTTTTCCCTCCTAAAAATTGGAATAAGATCGTGAGACTTACTGATAAGCTCGGAGCTGATCACGTGTATGATTGTGTTGGGTTATCTCAAACTTTTAGTACTGCCTTACAAACGGTTCGAAAGGGAGGGCAAATCACGTTAATAGGCATGCACTCCAGTAAATTTGAAATTAATAATATTTTACTAATGACGACCAATAATATTTCGGTCAGGGGTGTATATGGTTATAACCATGATGTTTTTCGGACAGCTATTAATCTTCTCGAACAAAAAAAGATTCAAACCGAACCCTTGATTACAAGTAGAATTAAATTGGATCAAGTCCCGGACATGTTTAAAATATTAGGACATCCCCCACATGATCATCTTAAAGTTATTGTCGAAATTGATTGAAATTTTAAAATCTTTTTTTAATTTGATAAATTTTTTACTTTTTTTTTTTTGATCTCAAGAATTCTTTTTGGTTCTTTGTAAAAATTTATAAATTCAGATGACAATAAATGAGATATTCACCAGAATGGTGAAAATAAACAAGAGGTAAGTGTTATGGAAGTAAAAATAAGTCCATATGACGCGAAAATTTGGACGAAATCATACGATAGACATGTAAAACCGTCTTTAACTTATCCATCTGAAAGTTTGGGAATCCTATTTGATAAAGCAATGGCAAAATATCCTGAACGTGTTGGATGTTATTTTATGGAAAGGGAAATGGCCTTTCAAGAACTCAGGGATTATGTTCATAGATTTGCAACTTTTTTACAAAAGAATGGATTGAAAAAAGGAGACAGAGTCGGGATAAATTTAGCTAACTGTCCTCAGTATTTAGTTGCTCATTTTGGCACATTACTCGCAGGAGGTGTAGCTTCGGGCTGTTCACCCTTAATGAGCCCAACTGAGATTGCATATCAAATAAATGACAGTGAAGCTAAATTCTTTGTTACTTTAGATGCATTTTATGAAAAAACTCTAAAAAAAGTCTTGGATAAGGTACCAAAATTAGAAACAATTATCACCACGAATATCAGTGACTATATGGGATTGCCTGGTTATAAAGTAGCATTGGGTAAATTATTAAAGAAGGTCCCAAAAGGAAAGGTTGTGCCTCATCCGGGTAAGAATGTTTTAGATTTTAAAGAAGTATTAAAGACTGAAAAAGATGTAACGAGCGTAAATATTGATATTAATAATGATTTAGCATTACTTCAGTATACTGGTGGTACGACTGGATTACCAAAAGGAACTGAGCTTACTCATAAAAATATTATCTCCAATATCGTTCAAATTTCTACCTGGATTGATCGTACAGATGCAGAAGAAGAGGCGACTGTAAATTTATCTGCATTTCCACTTTTCCATTTAGCAGGGTTAGCTATGAGTATGGTGACTCTTTATCTTTCTGCATCCCAGATTTTGATAGCAAACCCTAGAGATAGCAAGCATATTATAAAGGAAATGATTGAGAAAAAACCATTGATGTTGGTAAATGTTCCCACTTTATATTTGGCAATAAAAAATAATGAGATGGCTAGAAAGATTCCCCAAGAAGTATTAGATGGAGTTGAGATTTACGTATCTGGGGCTGCTCCTTTCCCTGCAGAAGCCATAAATAATTTTGAAGCTTCTATGAATGCTAAGAGCAAGGTTTTAGAAGTTTATGGAATGACCGAGACATCTCCGATATTGACTATGAACTGTTATTACGGGAAAAAGAAAGTAGGTACAGTTGGCTTACCCGTACCTGATACTGAAATTCGAATTGTTGATGTAGAAACTGGAGAACAAGTTGAATTAGGAAAACCTGGAGAAATTATATGTAGAGGTCCTCAAGTTACAAGAGGATATTACAATAAACCGGAAGCGAATTCACAAACAATCATTGATGGATGGTTCCATACGGGTGATGTTGGGGTCATGGACGAGGAGGGATACCTAACAATCGTTGATCGAACTAAAGACATGCTTATCGTTAGTGGATATAAAGTATACAGCGTGCACGTTGAGGATGTATTAACAAAACATCCAGATATAGAAATGGTCGCGATAATTGGCTTGAAAGATCCCGATCGACCAGGAAGCGAAATAGTTAAAGCCGTGGTTCAACTTAAAGAAGGAACTGAACCATCAGATAAAGTTAAAACAGATTTAAAAAGTTATGCCGCAGAACATCTCTCAAAATATGAGAATCCAAGACTTTGGGAGTTTCGAGAAACATTACCCTTAACCACTGTAGGAAAGATTTTAAAAAGAGCTTTGAGAGAAGATAACTCAAATACATCATAATTTATTTAATTTTTTTTATTTTTATATTCTATTTTAATGCTGTTTAAAAGAAAATGGGTAAGTATAATAAAAGTAAAGGAATGAAGAATTTCCCTTCTCTGTTGTATAATTTAATGCACTTCGTCACTATAATGAAACATGTTATCCAAGGTTTTTCCACCAACCTTTATTCCTCTTTTATTGGATATAAATCGCCTTAAGATAAAAGTCGCAAGTTTGTTTAAAAATCCCGGCGTAAAACTTGGATCTCTTCCAATTCTTTTTATGGCTTCCTTCGCCACTACTATGGGTTCCCTGGCACCGCCAGCAAAGAGACCCTTGTTATCATCTGGGTTGCTCTCAATATATCTGGGAGTTTTAGTTTTTCCAGCAATACAAGATATGACATCTATATTAAATGGTTTGAGTTCGTACCACAATCCTTCCGCTAAGTTTCTAATATAAGCTTTTGTTGCCCCATAATGAGTTATATATGGAGATCCTACTAAACAAGACATTGAGCTCATGAGGATAATACCTCCTTTCTTTCGTTCTTTCATTAATCTACCGAAATGATCTACAAATATTAACACTGATCGACAATTTACATTAAGCATTGTTAGATGCTGTTTCAATTCACTATTGAAAAACGGACCTAATACTTCAGCAGCAGCATTGTAAATTAGCATATTAACTTCGATATCGTCTGTTATTTCTCGAACTTTATTGATCGCGTTTTCATCTGCTAAGTCAACTGATATCGTTCTAACTGATATCTTTAGTTCATCTTCTAATTCCTTAGCTAATTTATCAAGTAAAGGTTTTCCTCGAGCCAACAATACTAAATTGATACCCTGACCTCCCAAAATTCTTGCATTGGTTTCACCAATCCCTTGAGATCCACCAGCAATTACTGCCCATGGACCATATTTTTCTTTCAATTTTTTTAATTGCATGTAAATCACTCTTTTTTAGCCATTCATAAATCTCCCTTTAAAAAAGTAATTATCTGAATAGCTTATCTTATAAAAAATTTTTTTTCCATTTTCATAACTTATTTTAATGTTCTTAACGAAAATTTTATCATTAAAAAAGATAAAAAAAAAATTGAGTTGATTAAATAGAAATGAAAAAAGGAAAGCTTCAATGCATAAATGATGAGATCTTGAGTAAACTTTCACTCAAAAATCGTTATAAGTTTCTGAATTATAACCTAATGACCTACTTACGACCCGAACATTTTAATTTATTGAAGGATGCTGAAAAATTTTTTAGAGACTTTGAGAGAAAGCACGATATAGATCATAGTGAGGATTTTTATGATTGGATCCCCGAAATTGGAAAAGCTGGATTCATCACTAGAATGCATAAATTTGATAACTTTGGATTGGATTTTGAGCCCTATGGATTAACCGCTGAATTTATGCGTGTATTAGCAATGGATTTCTTCGATCCTCAGCTTGCAATGGGTGCTGGCGCAACAGTCTTGGCAGTAAATCCCTTGTTACTTCATCATGAAAACGAAGAGATTCGATTACGCGCATTAAAAGAGTTAGTGACTGGTGAAAAGATAGGATGTATTTGTATCACTGAACCTGAGAGAGGATCAGATGCAGTTCACATGCTTACAACTTGTAACGAACAACCAGATGGAAGTTACCTCGCAAATGGTGTAAAGATATACCAAACAAATGGTCCAAAGGCAAATTGGGCGGTGATATATGCGGTCACTGAACAAAATAATGGAAACACGATGGCTCAATTTCTTGTAGATACCAGTTGGGAAGGATGGAAGGCTGAAAGAGTAAACATCCCATGGGTTCCCCGGATCTTTATTGGAAAAGAAACCATGACGAACTTAAAGATCCCAAAAGAATGTGTTCTTGGAAAACCAGGAGATGGAAGATCACATTTATTTGAAGGATTAAACTTAGAAAGACTTGGTATTGTGTGTTTGAATGCGGCTGAAGCATGGAACGCTTTAACTCATGCTATTATATACGCAAACATGCGTAAACAATTCGATCTTGAAATTCTAAAATATCAGGGTGTCGGATTTCCATTGACCGACCTCTGGTCTGAAATTATGAGCTTGACTTTAGCAGCTTTGAACATATGTCAAATGATAGATGAGAAAATGCAAAAACATGGAACTTTACCAAAAGAATTTAATTTAGCATTAATGGCAAGCGCTTCTCAATTGAAAATGGTTAGCACTAAATTAAGTCAACGAGCTTGTTATGAGTGTGCAAATCTGATGGGAGGAGCAGGTGTATGTGATAATACACTAATGCATGATTTACTTGGTATATCAAGGATACAAGAAATTGGTGGAGGTACAAGACAAATTCAGCAATATATTCTAAGTATGGGACTTAGACAGCTTTTTAAAGCATTATAACATTTCTTTTTTTTATTAATCTTTATTTAATATTTACCCTTCTAATAATCATTAATCAGTTTATTGAAATCTAATTATAGTATTTGATAAAGAAATGAAAGATCTAACTAATAAAAATTGCTTGATAACTGGTGCTGCCAATGGAATAGGGAGAGCTTTTTCTAAATTACTTGCTCTTGAAGACATGAATTTATACTTAACTGATATAGATGTTGATGGTTTAAAGTCCTTAAAGAATGAAATAGCTAATCCAAATATAAAGATAATGACAGCTAAATGTGATGTAACTAAGATTACTGATTTTGAACAAATAGCACGAGATTTTAAATCTAAATTAGGAACTCTTGATTTATTATTAAATAACGCTGGGATTGCAATAATAGGAAATATCTTAGAATTTACCTTAGATGATTGGAAGGATATTTTAGATGTAAACTTAATGGGAATAGTACATTCACTTAAAATATTTCTTCCAATGATGATTGAGAGAAAAGAAGGTCATATCGTAAACGTGGCATCTGGAGCCGGAATATTTGGATCTACAGAACCTTTGCCTTATGTAGCCTCTAAATTTGCTGTAGTTGGCCTTTCTGAAGCTCTTTTTGGACAACTTCATCAACAAGGAATAAGAGTCTCAGTCATAATCCCATCTTATATTAGAACTAATATTTTTCATAAAAGTAGAATTCGTTTCCCTCAAGCACTCGTAGACGATATTGGAGAAGCAAAATTAAGAGAAATATATAATTCTATTTTAAATGATATGCAAAGTAAAGCGATGCTCCCGGAGAGAGCAGTAAAGAAGTATATCAGGGGAATTAAAAATGATCAGCTTTATATTTATGATATTAAAGCAGTTATGGCTGTATTTGCTATGAAAGGAACAAATCCAAAACAATTTGAAGAGTTCTTGAAGAATTATAATTTACAGAACGCGAAGTCAGCACAGAAGCATTTTGAAAAATTTGGGATCGATATTGAAAAATATAGATAGGGCATACCTCTTATTATAATATCTAAAAATATTTAAAGAAGAAAATTGAAACTAAATTAGTCATATTTACAAACACTACTTTTAAAAATGAATATTGAAGATTTTGAAGATATCATATATGAAAAAGAAGAGAATGGTATATGTACCATTACTTTCAATCGGCCAGAGAGAAGAAATGCTCTTTCATTCGTTACTTTTTTAGAGATGAGAACCGCCCTCGAGGATATGGAAAAAGATAAAAACGCAAGAGTTTTGATAATGACCGGTTCACCCGAAGGAAATGCATTCTCATCGGGCGGGTACTTTAACATGAAAATGGTAACACAAATTCCTGAAGAGATCATGAAAGATATTGACCTATTGGATATCGCTCAAAAAAAGATTTGCATGACGTTCTGGAACTTTAATAAGCCGGTAATAGCAGCGATTAATGGCTTAGCTCTTGGTGCAGGATTCACGATGCCTCTAGCTTGTGCTGATTTGATATACATGGCAGATGATCCCGAAACGTATATTGGCTTGATTTTTGTTAAAAGAGCCATCATTCCGGAATTTGGAATGACTTTCTTGCTTCCCTTATACATCGGATTTCAGAAAGCTAAAGAAATCTTATATTTCGGTAAGAAAATTCGTGCACAAGAAGCTGAGAAATTAGGATTAATAAACAAAGCATTACCTCCCGAAGAATTGATGCCATACGTTCGCCAGCAAGCCGAGATGTTAATCCCTCCTAAGGGACCAAGTATGGCTTTGAAATTGATGAAAAAGTCGATGCACGATTATTACAGACAAATTTTATCAGATACGTTAGATCGTGAAAATGAAGCGCTTCAAGCAGCATTTAAGACCCACGATATGAGAGAATCCACAAAAGCATTAATGCAAAAAAGAGAACCAGTCTTTAAAGGGAAATAATTTCAAATATACACTTAATATTTTTTTAATAAACAAGCTTTTTAAATTCCTCACCCAATTATTAGATGTATTTAATCTTAAATCAGCTTTACACTTAAAAACTCATAATTACATAAAAATAAAAAGAAAATTTATAGACTCTCGAAATTCTTATTAGCTGTGTTTGATATTTGTTATTTTTAATTTAAATGATTTCATATTTTGAAGTAAAATGAATGAAAATTTAGGTTCTGACTGTAGATTTGTATTTGTCACGGGAGGAGTGATGTCTGCGGTAGGTAAAGGGGTAGCAACAGCAAGTATCGGTAAGCTCCTCCAATTTAGAGGTTTTAAAATATCTGTCGTCAAAATTGATCCATATCTCAATGTAGATCCTGGCACCCTTAATCCGATTGAACATGGAGAATGTTTTATCACCGAAAATGTATGGGATTTTCATCCAGTAATCGGGTCAGATGAGCGGATTTACAGAATTAGCGAGATTGATCAAGATTTCGGAACTTATGAGCGCTTCCTCGGTATAACTATTCATCCTTCAAATAATATCACCTCTGGGCAAATTTATTTATCAACTATTTTAAGTGAGCGGAAAGGTAAATTCCTTGGTAGAACTGTGCAAATAATCCCTCACGTAACTGATATGATAAAAAATCGATTGTTAGATATTGCTAAAAGTGAACATTTAGATGTATTATTGGTTGAATGTGGAGGAACAGTAGGTGACCTTGAATCCAGCATATTTCTTGAATCATTTAGGCAGTTAAGGTTAGAACTTCCTAAAAAGAACACCGCATTTGTTCATGTTACGTTGGTTCCATTTTCTAAAGCAGTTGGACAACAAAAATCGAAACCAACACAGCATAGCGTGAAAATGCTACAAAGTGCTGGGCTTCAGCCGGATATCATTATAGGACGGAGTGAAGTGCCATTGCAAGAGGATATTCGTCACAAAATCTCTCTCTATTCAAATGTACCAGAAGAAGCTGTAATTTCAAACCCAGATTTAGATACTGTTTATGAACTGCCCCTGCTTTTTGAGCAATCAAAATTAGGTGATTTTTTATGCAATTTATTGGATCTAAAAGCTAAGCTTGTCTCCTACAATGAAGTGACCAATTATTCCGAGTGGGTCAAGATGGTGGAAATATATAAGAATGCTAACAAAGAAGTTATCATTGGAATGCCTGGAAAATATTTCAACATATCTGATTCTTATATTTCGATTAATGATGCCTTAGAACAAGCTGCAGCTCATCAAGGTTATAAAACAAAGTTAAAAATGATAAATATAACGGAAAAAACTGATGTAGCAAAAGAATTACAAGGTTGCGATGGCATCTTGCTTACGCCTGGCTTTGGAGAAAGAGCCGTTGAAGGTATGGTTAAATCCGCAGAATATGCGATGGATGAAAAAGTTCCCTTTCTAGGAATATGTTTTGGAGCACAACTTTTCTATATTGCTTTTTGTAGAAAGTATTTAGGATTAGAAGGAGCAAACTCAACAGAAATCGACCCAAAGACGCCATATCCAGTTATAGATTTATTAGAAAGTCAACGAGATGTAACAGAAAAAGGAGGAACTATGCGACTTGGAGCTCATAAAATTATTATAGAGAAAAACACGAAATTGTACGATGCTTATCAACAAGAAGAAATATTAGAAAGATTTAGACATCGATATCACATCCAAGAACGATTTTACACAGACGAAGCGAGAGAGAAAGGATTGGTCCTATCTGGTAGAGATGAGACAGGTAAAATTATCAATAGCATAGAACTGAATCGAAAGGATCACTTTATGGTAGGAGTGCAGTTTCATCCAGAATTTAAATCACGCCCTTGGGCAAGCTCTCCAATTTATGCTGATTTTATAAAGGCTTGTGTTGAATATAAAAAAAGAAATCATTAGTACCTCTTATATTTAAATAATAGAAGAATATAGTTCTCATTTTTCATATAATAAAAACAATTAAAAGCACGAAATTTATTGTTTTATCATGGCAGAAGTAACTCAAGAAATAGGAAAATGTGAAGAGTGTGAGGCGGAGATTAAACTTGCTGAAGCTTGGAGAGTAGATGAAAAATATTATTGCCAAGAATGTTTCGAGAAGTTAGATATTTAAGCTTTAATAAGGGACCTTGATTATTTCTAAGCTCCGTTTGATTATGAGTTACTTATAGGCGAACTAATCAATCTGATTCAATATTAAGAATTTTTTTCACTAAATCCTTTTTATCCTCCAAATTAGCTTGCCTTGATATCATGATGCGCTGAGCCTGTGGAGATCCCGCGCCATGCATGGATTCTGTTCGATAACTTACCGAAGCAACACCCATCGTTAAATTTTCGATGAAACGTAGTAATTTATATCTATCCTCAGCACATATCCCCTCACAAGTAGTTAAATATTTCTCAATTAACGAACCAACCTCTTCTGATTTGAGATCTGCTTCAGATGGCATGGTACAAATCATTCCTCCAGCTATATCTTCTGCTAATCTTCCGATTTCATATGGAAAACGGGTCACATTTTGCTTACATACATTTGCAAGAAGCATATCCATCTCGTAATTACCGGAGTCTCGCTGAAATCCCAAGGAACTACATGCTATCCCACAACTATATAAAGTTTCGTTTAGATGAGTCATTTCCACAAGTTTATCCTTAATATGAGATGCCTTCTCAGTACCATTATATTCTGAAACTAAAGCTGCTGCTCCGATGAGAACGTCTCCAACACCAACTTTGCAACCTCCATAAGATTGGCGATGAAATCCTGCAAATCGATTTACCAATTCTCCACTAAATTCAATTTCTCCATTCATGAAGATATTTTCTTTAGGAACAAAGACATCATCAAAAACAACAAATATTTCTTGACCGCCATATTTGAAATTCCCAATATCTAATTTTCCTTCTTCGATCTTTCTGGTATCACAAGATTGTCTCCCATAGATCATGGTAATTCCTTTTGCATTGGTATCAATGCCAAAACTTACCGCATAAGGTTCCTCTCCTTCTCTTAACCTAAGAGTTGGCATGATAATCGCGCGATGAGAATTGAGAAAACCGGTTTGATGAACTTTGGCACCTCTTACGATTATACCTTTTTCATTTTCCTCAACGATATGTAGAAAGGCATCAGGATCTGGTTGATCTTTAGGACGTTTACTTCGATCCCCCTTTGTATCAGTCATCGCTCCGTCTACCATGAGATCTTGATTCTGAACCTCAATCCAATACTTTTTAAAGCGCTTATGATAATTTGTATTATACTTTTTATCCATATCGTAGGTGATACTATAAAGCGCATTTGCTGTATCAAATCCTACACATCTTTGGAAACAACAAGCAGTATGTTGACCCAATAAACGTTGCATTTGTACTTTTTTGATGAGATCATCAACAGATTGGTGAATATGCGTAAACCTATTGATAATTTCTCCTGTTAAATGAGATCGTGCTGTCATTAAATCTTTGTATTCATCCATTTGAGCCAATTCATATATCTTCATTACCGTATTAATTGAAGGTTTAACTATAGGATGCTCCCAAAAGGTCTCGACCTTCTTACCAAACATGTAAAGATTTACAGGTCGTTTTATACTTTCTAAATATTCTTCTGGCGTTTTAAGTGGCAATTTTTAAGCCTCAATCAAATATAAAATTATTTGTTTGTAAGAAAATTAAATTTCTTATAACCTTTATCTTTACTATTATTATGAATATTCATATAATCACTTTTAAGCTTAAATTACTATAGTAATTAATTGTTGGAATTAATTAAATAGTAAAAATTCAGAATATTCAATAATTTGTATAAAATGATGGTAATCGAGCTATTATAAAGGAATTTAATGGTACTAAAATTGAGATACTCCTCAGAATTTTTGAGCACTTTTTCGAGTTTGCAGAAAATGATTATTCGGCTTTTCGAATGATGCACATCATACGTGCTCCTCCTTCAGATAAAATCGGTCCAAATGAAAAAGAATACAAACCGTTTGCTTTTTTAAACGGGACTACTCGTTTAATTCAAAAAGCAATTTATAACGGAGAGATTAAAGAAAAAAATCCGGGTATGCTTTCATTTTTTATGTTTAGCCTATTGCTAGGAGGAACTATGGTTGAACGGGCAATGCGGGAGATTGAAGAGACAAATAATAAAGAAGGAAAGAAAATCGAAGAATTCTTAAAATTTGGAGGACATAATTTCACGAGCAAACAATTTAGGAACTATGTTTTAAGAAAAATTGAAAAAGGATTTGTGGACCCCCAATCTCGTAGTAAATGAATTTGAGTATCAATAAATAAAAAAGTTTTTGAATAAATTTTATTTTGAATTTTTCAGTTTAACTTTAATCTCCAGTAAATTTGGGCGTTCTCTTCTCTAAGAAAGCTGTTACACCTTCCATTACATCTTTGGATTGAGAATTTATAGCATATCCTAAATGTTCAAATTGGAGCCCTAAGTTTATTGGCGATTGAGTTCCATAATCTATAGCTTTTTTAATAACAAAAAGGCTTTTAGTGGGGGCATTCCCTAACCAAGAAGCCTTTTCATCAACGAAATCCTCAAAACTTTCATTGTCAACGAGATATGAGATTAAACCCCACTCATACATATCTTCAGCACTATAATGTTCACCAAAAAAGATCATCTTCTTCACTCTTATTTTACCAAGGTTTCTAATTAATCTTTGAGTTCCTCCATTGAAAGGTGCGATTCCCCTATTTATCTCAGGAAAACCAAATGTTGATCTCTTAGAGGCTATGACAATATCACATACCAATACCAATTCAAAACCTCCTCCTAAAGCATATCCATCTACAGCGGCAATCAAAGGTTTTGGAAATCTCTCGATTATGTCATAATACTTATGCCTTAAGTACATTGCATAGCTTTGGTCCATCAAGTTTTTTGGGTCGAGGTCTTGATGACCACGAGAAGACAAATCTGCTCCAGCAGAAAATGCCGGTTTTTTGGTAAAATCTTTTGTGCCTCTTAAAACAACGCATCTGATGTCTTTCTTCAACGCCATAGCTTCAAGAGCATCTGCGATCTCTTGTAGAGTTTCCGTAGCTAGTGCATTTAGTTTGTCAGGTCTATTAATAGAGATTATAGAATAGTTGTTTTGATCGTTTTTTTCAACTTTTATATGATTATATTTGTTTAGGTACATAATTTTCCTCAATTTTTACTATTTCTTATTGTTAATAATTAATATAATTCGAAAATAATTTTATTTATTAAATTAATTTATTAAGCTAATGAATAAAAATTAAGATGCGTTAGATGCAAAATTCAGAAAATCAAGAAGAAATAGTTAGGACATCAAGCACTTTTGATTGTGGTGGTAGATGTCCCCTTAGGCTTCATGTGAAAGATGGTAAAATAATTAGGGTAGAAACAGATGATTATGAAATCGAAGATGAGCAATTGAGGGCGTGTCTAAGATGCAGGGCACTAAGGCAATATGTTTACCATCCAAAAAGATTGAAATATCCATTAAAACGAGATGGTCCTAAAGGTTCTGGAAAATTCAAACGAATTACTTGGGATGAAGCATTATCGGAAATCGCCGATAAGCTTAAAGAAGTGAAACAAAACCATGGAAATTCAAGTATCTTTTTAGCTGCTGGAGGAGCTTATCTTGGAGCTTTACATGATGGAATGTTTGCGATGATTAGACTTTTCACGCAATTTGGTGGATTTTCAACGCATTATGGCAATGTATCCAGTGAAGGCGCGGTTTATGCGACACAAACACAATATACTTCACCATTTGTCGGAAACAGCCGTACTGATCTGCTAAATTCTAAACTGATCATTATGTGGGGTTGGGATCCAGCTAGGATGATTTCTGGTTCGGATACTATTTATAACTTAGTTAAAGCCAAGGAGAAAGGCATAAAAATTGTTTGCATCGATCCAAGGTATACTGATTCTGCTGTTATATTAGCAGATCAATGGATACCAATAGTCCCAGGAACTGACACTGCGATGATGGTTGCAATGGCTTATATCATGATCACGGAACAACTTCATGATAAGGAATTCTTAGCAAAATATACTGTTGGGTTTGAAAAGTTCGCTGAATATGTCTTGGGTAAAGAGGATAGCATCCCAAAAACACCAGAATGGGCAGAAAGTATAACAACAGTCCCCGCAGAAACGATTAGGAATCTTGCTCGAGAATATGCCACAACAAAACCAGCAGCTCTTATGGACTGCCAGGGTCCTGCTCGAAGTGCAGTTGGAGAGTTATATAACCGTTGTGCTATGACTTTAACTGTTATGACAGGAAATGTAGGACGACATGGAGGAAGTGCAGCGGGAGGTTTAATGGGAATTCCATATGGCCACATGTTTTTCTCTTCAAGAATACCCCCTCCGGGAAGAAATCCTGTTGAAGAAGGTTTGAAATCAGTCCGAGGGTCATTGGATTTACAATTAAGATTTCAAGCAAGATGCCATACAAACAAGATTTTTGATGCCATATTGAAAGGAAAAAAGGGTGGTTATCCTTTTGATGTCAAATTAGCCTGGTTTGTCAATAATAACTTTTTAAATCAACTTGGAAATACTAATAAAGCTGCTGATGCGTTAAAACAACTCGATTATATGGTGTGTTCCGAGTTATGGTTAACTCCCACTGCGAGATATGCAGACATAATTCTCCCAGTTACAAGTATAGCAGAAAAAAACGATTTTACGAGACCTTGGCCTTCAGGCCCCTATTTTATTAGTAATCAAAAAGCAATTGAACCTCTTGGAGAGTGCAAGTCTGATTTGAGAATCGCGGAGGAATTAGCTGATAAACTTGAAATAGATGATTTTCAAAAATACCCCCACGAGCTACAAGCATTAAAGTTTCTAATTAAATTGCGTGAGGATTCAAGAAAAAATATTAGAAAGATCGATGAATTTAGAGATGCAGGAATAAAAAGGCTCAAACTTGATGAACCCTATATTGCTTTTAAGAAACAAGTTGAAGATCCTGATAATAATCCTTTTAAAACACCGTCGGGTAAAATAGAAATCTTTTCGCAAAGAATTGCTGATTTAAATGATCCAGAAAATCCTCCTATCCCAAAATATATGGAACGCTGGGAAGGAAGATACGACCCCTTAAGTGAAAAATATCCCTTACAGTTGCTCTCCCCTCATCCAAAAAATCGGGTGCATTCTGAACTTTTCTTGATTGAATGGTTAAGAGAAGTCGAGCCTCATGTTGCGTGGATTAACCCGGTTGATGCTGAAGCCAGAAATATTAAAGATGAGGATGAAATTCTGGTATTTAATGATCGGGGTAAATTAATGATCAAAGCGTGGTTAACTGAGAGAATTATTCCTGGTGTAATTTGTATTTTCGAAGGAGCATGGTATGATCCAGACGAGAATGGTATTGATCGAGGAGGATGTGTCAATACGCTTACTAAAGATGCTTACTCTCCTGGTGGAGCTTCAGCTTTGAAATCATGTCTTGTGGAAGTGAAAAAGTTTGAAGGAGGCGCTTGAATTGCAAGTAGGATTTTACTTTGATCAAACTCGCTGCATAGGATGCTTTGCTTGTGCCGTAGCATGTAAAGATTGGCATGACATTCCCGCAGGTTCTATTAATTGGATGAGAATAAAATATAATGAAACTGGAAAGTTTCCAGATGTTTTCGTAAGCTATCTAATCAAACCCTGCTATCATTGTGAAGATCCCGTGTGCATTCCGGTGTGCCCAGTAGGTGCAATCACAAAAAGAGAAGAGGATGGGATAGTAATCGTGAATAGTAATAAATGTTTGGGGAATATAGATTGTGATTCAAAATGCCTAAAAGCATGTCCCTATGATGCTCCTCAGTTTAGTGAAGAAAAGGGGTCAAAAATGTCTAAATGTAACTATTGTTTAGACAGATTTCTTGAACAAAAATTACCAATCTGCATAGAAGCTTGTCGAACACATGCACTTGATGCAGGAAGCCTTTCGCATTTAAAAGAGAAGTATGGGGACATCCAAGAAGCAGATAACTTCATTTATTCCAAGAGAACGAAACCAGCTATTATTCTTAAGCCCAAGAAATAGTTAATTCGTTAGAAATTAATAGGTTTCTCTAAGTTTTTATTAATTCTTTTAATTACTAAATCGACATCTAACGGTTTGAATGGTATTTTTTTGAATTCTTCTTTACAAAGGTTATAAAGAGTTTTATTAATTGGAACCTCAACCCCATGCTTATCTGCTAATTCTATGAAATAACCGGTTAATGAGTCAATTTCAGATTTCCCTCTTTTATGAATTACCATATCCTGGGCCATGCTATTGAACCATGCATATTTTATGCTATTACTAAAAGCCCGAAGTAATATCCCCTTTCCTATTTTTTTAGCTAATTTGAGTAATTTCCAAGAGGGGAAACCATTTAATTTATACTCCTTATATCCTGCTTTCTTTAAAACTTCAATTCCCTCTAAAAAAGTGTAAATAAATAATTGTGCAATCTTGTAACTCTTCGTATCGGTTAAAGTACTATTATCAATCAAAGTAAAAATCGAATTTGCATTGTTCAAGATTAATTTAGAATGAACTGTATCATTAAATCGCTCAGAAATTTTTGTAGGAAATCCTAAAATGAAGATATCCTTAACTTTTTCTATTACATCTTGCCTTTCATTAGTTGGGGTTCCCAATATAATTTCTCCCTTTCCTCGGTTTCCGAAAATTCCTGGTTCATCATACCAACCTGAAAACATGATGACGCCAAAGACAGCCTTTGAAAAATATTTAGGCAATATTTTTTGATTTTCTATACCATTTTGCAAACCAATAACAATTGGTTTATCTCCTAATTTTTTATGAATATCTTGAGCAACTTCTTCAAGATCATAGTTTTTAACTGTTATAACCACAAAATCTGGCGGTTTAATTTCGTTTAAATCTGTTATTACTTTAATAGGAATATTTCTAGAATTTTTCCTTTCCAGTTTATACAGAATCAAACCTCTTGATTTTATAGCATTGGCATTCTCTCCTCTTGCTAACAAGTATACAGGATCATAATGCTCACTCAACCAACCAGCTAGGTTGGATCCAATAGCCCCTGCTCCATAGAATACTATACTCATATTTAGTTTTTATTCCATTTATCTTAATATTTTTAACGTCTAATTTTTTTCATCTTTTTTTTTATTAATTGTATAAGGGGGTTAATATACATGCTACTATTACTGACGTAAAATTGATTTTACAACATTTAATAGCTATAATTAATTTAAAAATCTAAATTTAAAACTAAATATTCTAAAAGAAGAGTTGAAAAATCAATGGTAATTGAAACTAACATAACAAAAATGCTTGGGATCAAGCACCCTATTATTGCAGCACCGATGGGTCCTTTTTATACAACAGAGTTAACAATCGCTCTATCTGAAGCTGGTGGTTTGGGTGTGTTAAGTCACTCAGCTTTAATTAGTGATTATGAAAATGGAAGGAATCCTGTTAATATAATGAAGGAAAATATGTTAAAAGTTATAGAACATACAGATAAACCTTTTGGTTTTAACATTAGAACATCTAGGAGGGAAACACACGCTCCAAGTTTAATCAGAGAAATACCAAAGTTCATACGAAATAATCAAAAATTAAAAGAACAATGTGTATATGCTATTACTAGTGCCGGGTCTTCAAAATCACTACCACAATCAAACTCATGGAGGAAGTTGAAAGAGAGTGGTTCCCAAATAAAACATTTTCATGTAGCACCCGCATTATGGCTTGCTGATAAATGCGTTGCATCTAATGTTGATGGTTTAGTAGTAACTGGTGGAGAAGGTGGAGGACATCAGTCTTACGAGAAAGTAAGCACCTTAGTGGTATTACAACAAGTAATAGAAAAGTATCCAGATTATCCAGTCGTTGCTTGTGGAGGTTTTGCAACTGGTGAAGGGCTTGCTGCAGCACTCGCATTGGGAGCAGGAGCAATTGCGATGGGATCTAGGTTCATAGCAAGTGAGGAAAGTGAATTTCATCCAACTTATAAAAATATCGCTCCACCAGCTAAAGCACAAGATACCCTCTTGGTTACTGGTGCACTAGGACCAATCCGTTTATGGAAAAATGAATACTCTCTCCATCATGGTTTAGTAGCAGATAAATCAGAAAAAATGGCTGAAGAATCTGAGATGACAGCTGAAGATATCATCGCTGAAGGGAGAGCATATGAAGCTGCGTATACTGGTGATATCCAATCTGGAGCTGTATTACTCGGACAAAGTATCGGAGTCATCAACAGCATAAAAAAAGTAAATGATATAGTTGAAGAGATTGTATCTGCGGCTGAAAAGCGAATTAAAGCAACTTCTAGTTTGTTAAAATAAATTTCCTCAACTTGATTTTTCTATTTTTTTTTAAAAATTTTGTCAGTTTTCTAATTCTGGAGTTAATAAATAAGCTTAAAAACTGTAAATTGCTATGCATATGTTAAGAATATACTAAGGATCAGAATATTTTCGTCGATGTTATATAAAAAAGAACGACCAGCCATTTTGATGTTTAGCGACGGTCGTTATTTCGAGGGGATTGGATTTGGAGCTACTAAAAAGGTTTATGGCGAAATAGTCTTTACAACGATTACAGGAGCTGGATATAATGAAACTCTCACCGATCCTAGTTATAAAGGACAAATCGTGGTAATGACACATCCATTAGTCGGAAATTACGGTGTCCCCTCTTGGGAAAAAGATCAAGTTGGTATCCTAAAATACTTTGAATCTGATTCGATCAAGTTAAGTGGTCTTGTCGTAAATGAATGTTGTAAAAATCCCAGTCATTATGAAAGCGTCAAAACTTTAAATGAATTCCTTTTAGAAGAGGACGTACCTGGAATCGAATGGATTGATACTCGAGCAATCACTAAAATCTTGAGAGAGGAAGGGGTAAAGTTAGGGCTATTAGCGATATATAACCCAGGAGAGGAACCAAATATAGAAGAGCTAAAGGAAGAAGCAAGAAGAGTAGAGGATCCTAATCTAAGAAATTTAGCTGGTGAAGTGTCGACTCGAGAAGTAATCCATTATAATCCATATAGTAATAGAGGAAAAGTAGTTGTGCTTGATCTTGGAGTTAAATTAAATATCTTACGTAATTTTGTGGATCGAAATCTCGAAGTAATAATAGTACCTCATCATTTTACTTTTGAACAAATTATGGCTTTAGATCCAAACGGCGTGTTTATTTCAAACGGTCCCGGTGATCCAGCAATTTACACAGATGCAATTGAACTCACTCGCAAGTTAATCCAAAATGACATTCCAACTATGGGGATTTGTTTAGGTAATCAGATAATTGGATTAGCAGGAGGGGGAACATCTTATAAGTTAAAGTATGGCCATAGAGGAGGGAATAAAACCGTAATCAACCCCTTTACTAAAAGGTGTTTTATTACATCTCAAAATCATGGATTTTGTGTTGATAACTTTGAAATGGGAGGTTTTAAGGAATTTTTAAAAAATGTTGATGATGGGTCCAATGAAGGGTTGATTCACGAGCACAAAAAGGTCTTTGCGGTACAATTTCATCCAGAGGCGTCTCCTGGACCTTTAGATTCCATTTATCTATTTGATAAGTTTATTGAAATGATGGGGGTATGATTCTTGCCTTTAGACACTTCCATTAAAAAAGCATTAGTTCTTGGCTCTGGTGGAATTCGAATAGGACAAGCGGGTGAATTTGATTATTCTGGGAGCCAAGTCTTAAAAGCTTTAAAAGAAGAGGGAATTGAAACAATATTAATCAATCCTAATATTGCCACGATACAAACTGATCCTGAACTATCAGATCAAGTCTACCTACTTCCGTTAAACATGAAATATGTTGAGGAAGTCATAAAAAAAGAGCGACCGGATGGTATCCTATTATCTTTTGGTGGACAAACAGCATTAAATGTGGGTGTAGAATTAAAAGAATCGGGCATTTTTGAGAAATATGATATAAGGGTTTTGGGAACACCCATTGAAGCAATAGAAGTTACAGAAGATAGAGACTTATTTGTTAAAGCAATGGAACGATCCGATGTAATGGTCTGTAAAAGTAAAGCAGTCACCTCGTATAAAGATGCACTTTCAATCGCTGAAAAAATTGGATTTCCTTTAATGATCCGTGTCGCATATACTCTTGGAGGACGAGGTTCTGGGATAGTACAAAATATGAAGGACTTCGAGAGAATGGCAAAAAAAGGGTTAGCTCAATCTAGAATAAATCAGATTTTAATTGAAGAATCTGTGAAAGGATGGAAAGAAATTGAATATGAGGTCGTTAGAGATGCTAATGATAACTGTTTTATTAATTGTAATATGGAAAATTTTGATCCAGTAGGAATCCATACTGGAGAGTCGATCGTCATTGCTCCAAGTCAAACTTTAACTAATGCAGAGTACCACATGTTACGCTCAGCATCAATACGGGTGATTAGAAATCTTGGAATTATTGGGGAATGTAATATACAATATGCGCTTCATCCTTTCTCGAAAGAATTCCGGGTAATTGAGGTAAATGCGAGGCTTTCGAGATCCTCAGCTTTAGCCTCAAAAGCAACTGGATATCCTCTTGCCTATATTGCTGCTAAACTTGCGATTGGATATACCTTACCAGAATTAAAGAATAAGATAACAGGAATAACT
The DNA here is from genome assembly GCA_964632315.1 of uncultured archaeon. Taxonomy (GTDB): domain Archaea; phylum Asgardarchaeota; class Lokiarchaeia; order Sigyniarchaeales; family SOKP01; genus SOKP01. The sequence continues at coordinate 202 of CAZWEM010000053.1, read as the reverse complement.
ACAGCTTGTTTTGAACCTGCATTAGATTATTTAGTACTTAAAATTCCGAGATGGGATTTAACGAAATTCCACCGAGTTGACCGAAGAATCGGATCTCAGATGAAATCTGTTGGTGAAGTAATGGCTATTGGGAGAACATTCGAGGAGGTCGCTCAAAAGGCAATTAGGATGTTAGATATTGGAATGAAAGGTTTCGTAGCTA
>CAZWEM010000052.1:0-31086 GCA_964632315.1 uncultured archaeon | reverse complement strand
CTTAATGACCATGGTTTTCTTATTTTTAATAAACTCTATAAATTCCTTGCTAAGTAAATTATTTGGATTCATAATCTTCCCCCTTTATTTTAAGAAATAAATCTCCAAGATTCGGATTCTTTATATTAATATTTTGGATTTGCCCTTTTTCTTTTACAATCTCATTAACTATATCAGCTAATATCGTTGAATAACTAGAAATTTCCTTAGGTTTTGCTAAAATCATAATTTTAAAATCATTAGTATCTTTATCACTGTCTAAAACCTCAATTTCAGTCAAACCGTCAACTGTTTTTAAATTATCTAATTTAATAGGAAAAGTAAGATTAATATCAATTTTAATATAAGGCTTTAATGATTTCATTAAATCTTTTGGCGTTCCTGTTGCGATTACTTTCCCTTTATTTAATATAGTTACCTTATTTGCCAAAAAGGCCGCTTCATTTACATCATTGGATGCAACAATTATGAGAGTCCCTTTTGAAGCGCGTTCTTTTAGATTCTGATATAAAGCTACCCGAGAATGATAATCTAAACCCATTGAAGGTTCGTCTAACAACAAAATCTTTGGATCATGAATTAAGCATTCAATAAGTGTCAATTTCCTTCGCATGCCGTAAGAATAATTCTTAACTAATTCATCTTTTTTATCCCATAAATTTAACCATTTGAAGTAGTATTCCAATCGAGATTCTATTTCTTGTTTTGTCAAACCGTAAGAACTGGCGAAAAACCAAGCATTTTCATATCCTGTCAATTGTTCCCATTGTGCATTATGATCAAAAAGAACTCCTATATCCCTTTTAAACGCTTTAGCTGTATTATTCCACGCATCAAATTTGTAAAATATTTTTCCTTTTGATACAGTTAATAATCGTGCAAGTAATTTAAGTAGTGTCGACTTTCCTGAGCCGTTTTGTCCTAAAAGAACGTGAATCTCGTTACTAAAAAGGTTAAGAGTAACATCTTTAAGCACAAACTCTTTGCCCTGTTTATATTTCTTCCAGATATTCGATACATTGATTACTTCTTCCATTACTCAAACTCTATAACTGTTTTTTCGGTGATTAAGGCCGGTGATTGAGGAAAAATCTCTTTTACTTTATAAACTAATATTTTTTGACCATTTTCTAAAATTTCTCCCAAAATTTTACTCTTTAAAATGTTTTGGTGAAAACTTGGGGCAAGTCGTTTAACTTTCCGAAATACTATCTTTTCTGCTTCCTTTGGATCTGAATTTTTTAACTCTTTTTTAAAATTCGCTTCAGATTTCTCTTCTTTCATTGAAAGCTTGCTTTCCATACCAAATTTACCTGCTAAATTTTCTACAAGTTCGGGAACAACTTCAGAAAATCCATTCTCCCTAGCATAATCTTCAATCATCTTCTTTGCCATATTTCTTACAAATGGCGGAATTTTCTCACTCATTTTATTTGCTTCAGCTGTCCATTTAATTGGCAATTGTTCTCTAGGCTCTAACTGGGGTACATCGATACTTTTTTCGCTAGGGTTTACTATAAGAATGTTGCTTTTGCTCAATATTGTACTATTAAATGAATGCGAGCCAATAAAAGACGAATCTTCTTTATGTAATCCCCATCTTCCTACTACTAATAAATCAGAATTTTTAAGGTTTGAAAATTCTGCTATTTTTGAATATACCTTCCCTGATAAAACTTCTATTTTTATTGGAACATTCACAGAAGAAGCCATTAATTCAGCCCTCTTCAATGCTTTTAAATACAACTTTTCTAATCCCTTATCTATAATCTCATCATGAAGCTTTTCTTGTGCAACGAAGTTAAACCTTTTTTGATCCTTTTCTGGTAATACATCTGCAATCTTTCTAAAGACCCCTGTGTGGAAGTATGGGTCGTAGACTGCTATGGCGTTGATTTCAGTTCCAAAAATTTTCGCAAAATCAACAGCTTTAGCTAAAGCAGCATATGAATTTTGACTTCCATCAATTCCAACAACAATAGGATTATATTTGAAGACCATCGGCTTTTTCATAATCAAAATATCTGATCTTGTAACATGCAGCATAATTCTTTGCGTTAAACTTCCCAATACTTTTTCATCTACTTTACCATGACCCCATCCCCCTAGAATAATTAAATCTGGGTTAAATCGATGTATACTTTCTAATAACTTGGCATAATTTCTTCCCTCGGGAGTAATACCCTCGACCTTTATAGATTCTTCCATTGCTCTTTGGACTAAAGGTGACAAATAAGCGTCTGAAATTAATTGCATCCCATCAGTAATCAGATCTTCATGAGTCCCTCTCAAGTAGTTCAACTTTTCTTCTGTTTGATATTGTTGAGGTAATCCCGTTTCCATTTCAGTAAATCGAACTTTATGCATTTTTGATGCATAAACATGGCACCCATATAGAATTGCACTAGGATTCGAAGATTTCGCAATTTTTAATGCTGTTTCTATCCCCAATTCAGAATAATAGGATCCGTCTAAAGCAAGCAATATTTTATCGTACATATATTTTCATACACTCACATTAAGCTAAAATTTAAAATAGGAAAATAAAGAAATAAAATTTGTTACTTTTAATTTTAAGATTCAGATTACTCTTAATAAAAGTATATGAAATATACATGCCATATTTTTATCATTTTGAATTTAAATTTCAAAACTAGATTCTGCTTAATATTTATCTAATAGAAAAAAAGATTCATTCTTATTAATTTTTGAATTTTGGAAACCATCTTGGAACCTTTTTCTTATATTCTAAGAATTGTTCACCAAAGATTTCCTCTAAAATTTTTTCTTCGAATTTAACCATAGTATTGTAAATTAGAAAAATTAAGAAAAAAACTGTAAGGCTGATTAGAGAAATTGATAAACATAGGAATGAAATATATATCAATAAAATACCAAAATACATAGGATTTCGAGTCTTTCCTAAAATTCCGTTGCTAATTAAAATATTTGGTGGAGCGTGGGATTTAAAAAGAGTCTTATGGGATATTTTTATCAAAAGAAGTGCGATGATCGTAATTGAGATGAATAAAATAAGCCTTAAGAGGAGAGGTACAAAATCATTAAGTATTACGGAGAATTTCCAAAAAATTGTATCTAATATCCATACTGTAATAAACAAAAGTGGTGTAAATATCAGATAGAAGTGAGTATAAGGCATTTCTCGTTCATAACCTACTTTTTTTGAACTCATAATAACCATTGAATTTCTTATATATTTCAAATAAAAGTTTTAAATTTACAGTATTTCTACAGTCCCATTTTTGATGAAACGATTCTAGATAATTCAAACCTACTATCGGACCTATTTTGGATGAAATTTTATGATCAAGTTTTTATTTGATAAATCAGAGTAAATATTATTAGGAAATATCATCCCAATCTTTAAAATTTGTTCTAGTTGCTATTATTTAAGTCATAATCTAATCGTGGCAATTATCATGTTAGAACCCATCATTAATATCATAGAAACTCATAATTTAAGCAAGAATTATAACGGTGTAGAAGCCTTAAAAAACTTAAATCTTAAAGTAAAAAAGAATTCTATTTTTGGATTCTTAGGACCTAATGGTGCTGGCAAAACTACTACTATTAAATTATTATTAGGATTAATTCATCCCTCGAGTGGAGAAGCATTCGTATTTAATAATAATATCATTACAGAGAATTTAAAAATCAGATACCACATTGGTTATCTTCCTCAAAATCCTAATTTTTATGAAAATATGGTGGCAAGAGATATCTTGGAATTCTCGTTAAAGTTTTACTTTTCCGGACCTAAATCTAAAATTAAAGAACGAGTCTCAGAAGTGATAGATCTTGTAGAGTTGGAAAATAAAGCAGACAGACCAGTCAAATATTTTTCTGGTGGTGAAAAACAAAGATTAGGTATAGCTCAATCAGTAATTCATTATCCCGATCTCTTAATTCTAGATGAACCCGCAGCTTCTTTAGATCCAATAGGGCGTCATGATGTTTTGAAATTAATGTCAAAATTACGAGAACAATCAACCATTTTTTATTCAACTCACTTACTTGACGATGTACAACGTGTAAGTGACAATGTGGCGATACTGAATCGAGGTAAATTAATTGCCCAAGGACCAATTGAAAAATTACTAGCAGGAAATGAAGGAACAATTTATGAAATAACTTTCAACGGAGGAAGAGATAGTCTACAGAACATTATAATCAGCGAATCCTATGTTACTAATATCCAAGAACAAGACTCTGAAAAGAAAAAAACTTGGTATGTTAATGTCAATGATGAAAGTTTAGCAGAAAAGAAATTACTTAGAGCTTTCTTAAAAGATGAATCAGTCACAATACTCGAATATTCTAAAAAGAAATTTGAATTAGAAGAAATATTTCTACAACTGATAGGTGATGATAATAACTTCTAGAAGTGATAATTTATTACCAATTGATATGGATAACAAATTTGGCGGATTTAAAAATTTACTGTTACTCGAACTAAATGAATGGTGGCAAAGCAGAACTTGGATTTGGACGACATTGTTATGGATCTTCATTGCAAATGGAATCACTTTATTAGTTATTATTGGAGATCCTACTTCAAATTCTGCTTTAGGATTAACAATATTTTTCCTCTTTCTTGGTTTCTTCCCTCCCATTGAAACAATCTTAATAATGCAAGGTACTATTGTACAAGAACGAACTACTGGAATCGTATCATGGATTCTTTCAAAACCTATTTCTAGGAACTCGTTCATTTTTGCTAAGTTACTTGGGAATACTACCTTTCTCTTATTGACTGTTGTTTTTATTCCTGGAATAATTGGATATTTTGAAATATCTGCTCTGACTGATATTTCAATAGATCCTTTTGGATTTATTATTTCATTGGGATTGCTAGCATCGTATCACGTTTTTTTCATTGCTTTCACGCTTTATTTAGGAACTTTTAAAGATAAGGCAGGGATTGTAGCTGGTATTCCAATGATGTTTAACTTTATCCAGCAGTTACTCCTTTCAATTCCGTTAGCTAATTATATTCTTCCTTTCAGTTTGATCTTAAATCAAACAGGAGGGGATTCAATTGTTGTTTCAATTATACTGGGAGAACCTTTCTTTTCTATATTACCAATCGTATCAACTCTATTATTAGATGTTCTATTTATAATATTAGCCACTTGGAAGTTTAAGAAACAAGAATTATAATCTAATTTTTATTTTTTTCATTTATCTGATCAATTATATTAACTCGTTAATGTGATGTTTGTTCTTTAAAAACAGAAAACAAGATTAAATAATTCAATGAATTTAAATTTAATATCAAAATAATTTGCATTTTTATCAAAAATGAAGGAAAAAATCCCCAAGATTAAATTTCTTTTTGATGAGGAAGATACAGACGAGGAATATTTAGAGGAAATTGACCAGACTGAAAAAGAGAGCTTAAGAGAAGAAGAGGAGGAACTTTTGTCAGAGAAGGGAAAAGCAAAAGAAGAAATTAAAATGAAACGATTGATGAGACGGATTGAACAAACTGAGAAAAAAGAAGCAAAAAAAGTCCAAAAGGAAGAGATCGAGAGTACTCTGCTGAAAGTTTTAAGCAAGGGTAAAGTAGTATCAAAGTATAACTTGTCAAAACTTTTAATACAATATGGCATTAAGAACTATAGTTTTAGACTTAACTTATTAGAGAATAGCATTCAATATGAAATCCCAAATATAGGGAATGTATTGAAAAGTCTTCGATTTCAAAAGAAAATCTTATTTTCAATACATAATGGTTCGCACGTGTATTATATTAATAAGAAGCAAAAGGTATTGAAACCAAAAGAGAAAAGGTATTCTTTTAATTTTTATGATTATAAAATACCCGAAGGAGAACACGAGATCTATCTTATTTTTAAAATCCCTGGATCTAACATTAGCACGCGTCATTTTCTTACAAGTTGCTACCCTAATGCAGAATTTAAAGGATTTAGTTTAGTCGTGAAAAGTGATTATGAAAAATCTGGCGCATTTTACGTCATTAAAGACCAATTAAACGGCTATATTGAAAGTGATAAGTTAGTCTTACGCTGCAAAACAACTGATTCTACAGTAGCTAAAACTCTATTTACACTTATCAAAATTGGTAGAAAAATTGTTAAAGAGATTATCATGCTGAATCTCAAGGAATCCGAAGTTTTAAAGGTTTTAAACAAAAAAAATAAAGTATTTATCCCCGTTATCCCAATATTTAGACCACTTAAAAGCAAGATTTTCTTTAATACAAAATACACGAATGCGCTCAGAATAATATATGATTTTCCACAAAAATTTGATGGAAAAGAAGTTTATGGTAAATATTCTTTAATCGTCCAAGAAAAAGATGATTCTAAATTTGATCTCAATAAATATAACGATTTTATGAATAACGCGTTTGAATTTTTAATAAAATCCTTTATATCCAACGCAATTTTAAAGGATTGGATCATTAATCCTCGGAAAGCTTATAATTACATGGAACCAGATAAAGAAATTGATTATTTAATAGAAGAATACATTCAAGATATCGATACGGATAGAATTATACAAGAAAAATTGGAATCTTCACTGGAAAAAAGTGAATTTATTAAGGATATGACTACAAACCTCCTATTAACCCTATTAGGCCTCTCAGTTCTCACCCAAAACCCCGTTCTACAATGGATTATAATTGGAGCATTTGTTGTAATAAATTTGTACTTTCTAATCTCTAAATCTAGAAGAACCAGGAAGATTTTTAAACCCTAAAGAAATTTACTTATTTTATTTTTTCAAAAAAAGCACGCCAAGTAAGTTATTTGAAATAATTTTAAATAGAATTGAATAATAAAAATTTTACACCTAAACGAGATAATGGATATGAATGAAAGAAAGTCATTAATGATAGAAAAAAAGCAATCAAACATATTAGTTCAGATCATCATATATTTGCTCTATGGACTCGGTCCCCTTACTGGAAACGTGATATTAGTCCTTTTTGGAGTTTTATCTTCTGAATTTGGAGTTCCACCAACGAATCTTCTTATAGCCGTACCTTCATTCATGTTCCCATTTGCAATAATTCAATTATTTTCTGGAGCGATTTCTGATGTTAAAGGACGATTTCCCGTGATTATAATTGGATTAATCATATTTAGTATAGGCATGGTTATAGCGGCTTCCTCAGCTACGCTTATTCTTTACGTCATAGCAAATGTATGTGGTGGAATTGGTTTTGGTTTTGTCAATCCTGTATTAATAGCATTAATGACTGATCTAACGCCTGGTCCAAAAATACCTCAAAAGTTAGGTATCCTTGGAGCAGTTGCAAGTTTGGGTGTAGGATTAGGCCCATTATTAGGGGGACAACTTGCAATTGTGAATTGGAGGTATGTCTATGTCATTTTTGCACTTATAACGTTATTTGGAATTATCGGAATGCTTGTTGTAAGAAAAGAGAAAAAGAAAAAATCACAACAAGGACAGTTAATAATATTTTTAAAGCATCTAAGTCAAGAAATTCGCAGAATTCAAGTTATCCTCATGATTTTATTTGCTTTCTTGGCATCAATGACATACATTGCGATTTTAATTTGGACTTCACGAGCTTTCACTGGTGTCATTCCAGAAAACATCGCAGGTTTAACAATTGGAGTGGCAGGTATAATAGGGGCGATTGCAGGTATATTTATAGGTTTTATCATTCAAAAAAAAGGTATAAAGTATGCATTGATATTCGCACTCTTTGCTCTATTTGGAGCTGAGATCATTCTTCTAATTATTGGTAATTCTGCAAGAGCCGAAGTATTCATACCCGTTTCAATATCTTTATCCCTTAACGGAGTTGCAGGAGGGGCCTTAATCCCAAGTGCAATGTATTATAGTCAATCTCTGTCAATAGAAAGACGGGGTGCTTTAGCAGGTTTAGTTACCGCTGGACAATTTACTGGGATCGCTCTTGTTCCTATTATATATAATGATGCATATTATATTGGTGGAATTCAGCTAATTTATATCGCTATTTCAATCGTTTCATTAATCCTTCTAAGCATTACATTATTGTTATATTACTCTGCAAAAAAAGTATTGGCTAAGGCAACTAAAATTAATGAACCATGAATAATTATTGTAAAGAAGAAGGGAAAATGGAATTGATGTTAAAATCTAAATTATGAAATTTTCTAAATTAAACATAGATAAATTCCAAAGAATAATAAGAAAAACTTTAGCACTTGCTGAAAAGCAAATTTACATGCAATTTCGATTCAAATATCGAACTTTGTTAAATTACTTTGCGCCTGTTATAACTATTTTGATGCCAATTATTATCTTAGGGCGATTTTTTCAAAATAATGTAAATTTTGGTCCATGGAATTCTCAAAATTACATTATTTTCATTTTTATTGGATATAATATTTTATTACTGAGAGGGATGATAAATTATATCCCCGCACATCTTCAGCAAGAACAATATTGGAAAACTCTTCCAGCACTTATAATTGCACCCTTTAATCGTTATTATCTCTTATTTGGCTACTTTATATCAGAAGTATCATTGCTTTCCCTTCCCTTTTTTGTCTTTTTGATAACTCTATTCATATTATACCCCATTTCTTTTATGACGCTAATAATCGTGATAATCTTATTTATAGGAGTCGCAATCGTCTTTTCTGCGATTGGACTAGTATTAGGTGTAATAACTGTTGCAAATGAGAACATTTCTAGCGTCCTTACTTTCATAATTGGTTTTATTTTCTGGGCTAGTTGCATTACATATCCTTTCCAATTATTCCCAGGAATCATACAAAATCTGATATCAATTAATCCGATCTATTACCTTATCAATTTCATACGCTTAACATGGCTTGAAAATAACATTTTTTTCACTGTCGTTGAACACTTTGGTCATTTTGTCATAGTGATATCCTCAATAATTATTGCGCCAATTTTGGCCGTGATAATGTTTAATTTAATATATAAAAAATTAGGAACTTCGGGGTATTAAAACGTGGATCCTATCATAAAAACTGTCAATCTTTCAAAAGAATACCGTTTAAAACACCATCAACGAATTTTAGCATTGAATAATGTAAATTTAGAAGTATATAAAGGGGAAAAGCTAGGATTATTAGGACCAAATGGAGCGGGAAAAACCACTTTTGTATCAATTTTGACTACTTTAATCCAACCGACAACGGGATATGCCATAATAAATGGATATAACATATTAAATGACCCAAATAAAGTGAAGAAAAATATCGGTTTAATGTTTGGCAGTGAAATGATTTATTATAGAATAACGGGCTATAGAAATCTAAAATTTTTCGCTAAAATATATGAAGTCCCTGATTATGAACAAAAAATAAAGGAAATCGCTCGAATGTTAGAATTAGATAAATGGATGAATGAATACGTGGAGAGATATTCGACGGGGATGAAAACCAAATTATCAATCGCAAGAATGCTTTTGATAGATCCTAATATCTTTTTTCTAGACGAACCAACACTGGGACTTGACGTTCCTACTACTAATTTCATAATTGAGCAATTAAAGGACTTAGATAAAACAATTATACTCTGTTCACATGACATGTCAATCGTGGATAAATTATGTGATCGATTTGCTTTTATTAATCATGGAAAAATAATAAAGGAAGGTAAAAAGAAAGATTTAGAGAATGTATTTCAAAAAGGAATTGAAATTTTAATAGAAATCACAAGAAATCGCCTAGAATTATTCAATAAGTTATCGATGCTTGATTTTATACTTGAATGCCACGAAGTTAAAGATGGATTAACTCTAATATTGAAAGATAGGGATGATTATAAAAAACTTATTTCTGTACTACAAAGTTATGAATTAACAAAAATAGAAGAACAAGCCCTCTCTATTGAAGATTTATTTTTGAAAATAATATAGAATGCAACGATTTTTGATAAAAATAATTTTAAAGTGTAATTGGATATGTCCCATATTTATGTACAGCTTCAATCATCCATTTGATTTGCTGTAAATTCATAGCAGGATGTGTATTCGTAGGAGAGATTATAAGCCCTCCATCTTGTCCTAAAGTTCTAATAGCATGCTTCACTGCATTTTCAACTTCTTCTTTAGTTCCACTGACTAGCACATGTGAAGTATCTATATTTCCAAGGAAGCATAAGCTATCTCCATACTTTTCTTTAAGCGGTTGCAATTTAACATAAGGTGGTTCTAAGCAATGCACTGCATCAAATCCTGAGTTTACGATAAAGTCAAGAAGAGAAGTGATATCTCCATCAGAATGGAAAATTATCTTCCCACCAAACTCATGAACTGCTTCGGTAACTCGTTTCATGCAAGGTAAAACATATTCATTTACATATTTTGGATTTATTAAAGGACCAGATCTAAATGCCAAATCACTCGCTTCAAAAAAGATTTTAACTCCAAGTTCAGAATACGTTTTAAACAATCCTATTACAATTTCAGTACTATAATCAAGGATTTCTACAATTAATTTAGGGTCTTTTTTTAAATTTCTCACAAAAGCGTTCATACCAAACGCTTGCCATGCTGGTGGAAAAACGGAAGCATAGTCATCTTGAGCCATGATGCACATATCAGGATTTTTGCTTTTTTTCTTACGTCTAAGAATGGTTTTAAATAGTTTCTTTGCTTCTATAAATATCCTCGTGCGATCATATTTAGGATAATTCTCCCAGTCTTCACGATTTTTAATCATCCCATCCATATAATAAGGCATGATATGCCCATGAGTATTAACGATTTGATATTTTCTCCCAAATATATCAGACATTTCTGTTTTACTCTCAAAGATAAAAGGAATATATCCTGCTCCAACTGTATCAAATCCAAGCTCCGCAGCAGCTTCTTGAGATTGTGAAAATACAGAGATCTCTATATTGGTGAGTATTCCGTTAACTCTTTCAATCCAATCTTCTGGATATTGGCTTTCTATATCATCAATAGCATCAAATGCAGTTCTTGGGGGTTTCCCTAATACTTCATCGCAAATCTTTCCATCCAAAGTAATTATATGAATCGGTACTCTATCCACTGGTTTCCGATTTAGTACTGCCCACACTCTTTCTTGGCTATTCATAATTGAGAGGCCCTAATTCTTTAATCTGATTGGTAAATTCTGTAATCACTTCAGCAAAACGTTTACCTTCAGAAGCACTCACCCATTCTAACCGAACTCTTTTTTGATCTATCCCAAGTTGTTTGATAATTATTTTATGCAGTCGTTCGAATCGCTCTTTAGTATATTCATTTCCAGATATATAATGGCAATCCCCAATATGACAACCGCTTATTAATACACCATCGGCTCCATCTTTCAATGCTTTTAAAACGAATGCTGGATCCACTCGTCCAGAACACATTACTCTTATAATTCTTATATTTGGAGGATACTGAAACCGAGACACTCCTGCTAAATCGGCTCCTGCATAACTGCACCAATTACAGCAGAATACCAAGATGTTTGGTTCGAACTTTTTTACAGTAGTTTTACCTTTAGTTTTAGACACATTCATTCACCTTCAACACAAGTTTTATCGAGTAAATAAGAATCAATCATCGCATTGATTTGATTAAAGTCATAATGTTTCACAGAAATAGCATTGACGGGACAAGTGGCGGCACACGTTCCACAACCTTTGCAAAGTGCGGAATTTATGTAAGACTTCTTTAATGTTATCTTCACATCCTCATATTCCTTAATTGTGTCAATTAATTCAATCGCATTATAGGGGCATACTTCCTCACAACGACCACAACCAATGCATTTTTCGGATGAGACTTCAGCAACAAGTCCGGAGGTTTTTATCTCTCCTGCACTTAGAAATCGGCTTGCTCTTCCAGCGGCACCTGTCGCTTGAGAAATAGAATCTTGTATGTTTTTTGGCCATTGGGCACATCCAGCCAAAAATATGCCATCCGTGGCAAAATCAAGGGGTCTCAATTTCACGTGGGCCTCAAGGAAGAAACCAGTTCGATCTAATGGAACTTTTAGCATCTTTGCTAATCCATCAAGGTTATCCGCAGGTATCATTGGAGTTGAAAGGATGATGAGGTCACTTTCGAAATTGATTTCTTCTTGTAAATTAGTATCAAAAATATTAATATTGTACTTTTCTGGTTCTTTTCCTTTTGAAATCTTGGTAATTTCGGGGATTTTATCAAGGCTATACCTTAAGAATATTGCATCTTTCCTCCTTTGACGATAGTAATCCTCAAATTCTTTTTTCGCCATTTGCAAATCTCGGTATAATACCAAAATTTCTAGATCTGGCTTTAATTCTTTTAAGATACCAATATTTTTTATTGATACTCCGCAACACACATTTGAACAGTAAGTGATACCTTCCTTCTGACGCGCATTTACACATAAAATCGTAGTTATTCGTTTTATTCCATCAAGCCAGCTCGAATCCTTTCTTTTTAACCGTTCTTCTAATTCTAATTGTGTAATGACATTCTTATTTTTTTTATCATATTGAAAAAGATTATCTGGCTTTAATTCTTGAGCTCCTGTCGCCACAATGATGGTGCCTACTTTAAATTCTTTCTTTTTATTACTTGAATCTTTAATATTTATCTCATAATTCCCGATATATCCCTTAATGTTCTCAATTGAACTCTCAAGATATATCTCAATATTCTTATGATTCTTTACTTTATTAGTAATTTCTTCAAGATAATTTGAAGCTTTTTCTTCAATAGGATAAAGGATGTTCAAATTATTAAGATTTCCACCTAATTTGTCCTCTTTTTCAATAAGGTACACTTTAAAATTTTGATCTGCAAGATTTAAGGAAGCTGTCATACCAGAAACACCAGCTCCTATTACAAATGCACTCTGAATGACCTTTAATGTCTCTTCTTTTTGAGGCTTGATTAATTTGACTTTAGCAACTGCCATCCGTATGAGATCCTTTGCTTTATCTGTAGCAGCTTCATTTTCTGTCATGTGAACCCAAGAGCATTGATCCCTTATGTTTACCATCTCGAACAAATACTTATTCAATCCCGCTTCTACACATGTTTCTTGAAATAGGGCTTCATGGGTTCTTGGAGTACAGGATGCTACGATAAATCGATTTAAGTTTTTTTCTTGGATTACCTCTTTGATTCTCTCTTGAGAATCGCTAGAGCAAGAATAAAGATTTGATTCGCAGTGTTCAACACCGGGAAGAGTTTTAATGTAATCTACTACCCCTGGTACATCAACATATTTACCAATATTTATACCACAATGACACACTAAAACCCCAATTCTTGGATCATCACTGCTTGACACTATTTTCTCTGGAACTTTAATCTCTTTTTCTTTAATTTCAGTATACTTTTCAGTATTCAATAATGAAGCAACTTTAGCTGCAACACCACTCGCATCAGCTACAGTTTCAGGAATGTCCATCGGTCCTTGACAAAATCCACATAAGAAAACTCCTTCTTTTGATGACTCTGACTTAGCAAAATAAGATTTTTCCTTGAAAAAATCATATCTGTCCAGATCAATATTGAGAATTTTACTTAAATCTTTCGTTCCCTTGGAGGGAACAAGTGGAGTCGCTAATACAACCAAATTAGCTTTAAAATCGTTAAATCCACCATTTCGTAGATCCTCATAATGGATGATAAGATCATTTGATTCGGGATCCTCTTCGATGGTGCTAATTTTTGTCTGAATGTAGGTGACACTATATTCATCTTGGGCTCTCTGGGTAAATTCATAAAAATTTTTACCGTAGGCTCGGATATCATGACGGAAAACAAAACATTGAGTATTTTCAGAATGTTCAGATGTAATGATAGATTCTTTCGCTGTATACATGCAACACACACTTGAACAATAGGGAACTCCTTCGTGGAGGTCTCTTGACCCAGCACACTGAATAAACGCAATCTTCTCAGGCTCTTTATGATCACTTGGTCTTAGGACGTGTCCTCCAAATGGTCCGGAAGCACATAGAATTCGCTCATATTCTAATGCATTTACAACATTCTGAAAACGATAGCCCCACCGAGTAGATAATTCTTCAGCATACATGTCAAATCCTGTTGCTACCACCACAGCACCAACATTTAATTCGATATCTTTTGGTTGTTGTTCATAGTCAATAGCTTCTGCTTTACAAACCTTACTGCATACCCCACATACACCTTTCGTTAATTTCAAGCAGATTTCCGGGTCTATTAAGTAGATTGGGGGGACTGCTTGAGGGAAAGGAATATAAACAGACTTTCTTTTTCCTAAGTTCATATCAAATAGATTAGGAACCTCAATCTTGGGGCATTTTGAAGCACAGTCACCACATCCCTTACATTTTGTCTCATCAATATATCGAGGTTTTTTAAGGATAGTAACTTTGAAATCTCCAGCTTTTCCTTCCAATTTTTTAACTTCACAATATGTAAGTAATTCGATGTTTGGATTTCTAAAAACCTCAACCATCTTCGGGGCAAGTATACATAAAGAACAATCGTTGGTGGGAAATGTTTTATCCAGTTGTGCCATTCTACCGCCTATGGAAGGCGTTTTTTCCACGAGGTATACCTTAAATCCTAATTCAGTTAAATCTAATGATGTTTGTATACCTGCTATCCCACCACCAATAACCAAGACAGAACCATTCATTATTTATCCCTCACGCTCTTAAATTTAATAAAGTTAAGAATGAATTCCGTGAAATCCAATATAGACACTTCAGAAATATCCTCATAATCTTTTTGTAAACATTGAAAATGCATGATGCATTTGGGACAACTCGTGATCATCAAATCTCCTGATTCTTTTGCTTCGAGCAACCTCTTATATCTTAAAGCTTTTGATCGCTCATTGCATCCCATCCAGCTTCCAATTCCACAACATAAGGAGTTTTCTTTGTGATGGGGCATTTCATTGAAACTTACTCCCACTTTTTTTAGATGAGAAAATATTTCCCTAACTTGGTCCATGATTTTATTGTCTTTTGGGAGAAATCTGCTCATACGACATGGATCATGAAAAGAAAATGTAGTTCCTTCTTTATATGCTTTTGTTGAATCAAATTCAATGATCCCTTCTTTCCATTTTTCGTACACATATTCGATAATGTGCTTAACTTCAAATTTATCATTAAATCCTTCAAAATATTTGGGATAATCAATTTTAAACGTGCGATATCCCTCAGAACACGTGGTGATGATTTTTTTTATTCCAGCTTTCTCAAAATTGTTAATATTCTTTTCTGCTAACGATAAAAACGCTTTCATATTTCCATGTCCCCAATATAAATCGTGACCACAGCAATACTCATTTTCAAGAATTACGATTGGATTTTTCTCAGTCTTACTTAAGAGTTTCACGGTACTAATTGCAATGGGATCAAGTTCATCAAATTCAAACTTGAAATATGGAAGACATCCCACATGGTATAACACTTCTCCCTTTTCTGCAATTTTACAACTCTTTGGAATCCAATCCAAATTTCTTTTAGGTTCTATATTTGGTCTGCTCATGAGTTCAGAAATTGAAAGGTAGATGCCTTTATGTGCAGTATAATTATCCGCATCGAAATTATATTCATTTATCATTTTTCTACGGGCTATCCTAACAATATCAGCAAAGTTTATGTCTTCTGGACAATTTTGAAGACAACTATTGCACATTAAGCAATCCCACAACACTCCTGATTGGAGAACTTGATCTTCAAATCCTTCCAATATTTTCTGAATAATACGGCTGGGGGTGAACTTTTGAACCTTAGACAGTTGACACACCCCTGAACATCTTGCACATTGATAACATTTACTTAATAATGATCTTAAAGAGATACTGGAAGCTTCATCTTCCTTTTTAACCTGGTTTAAACTAGAATCTTTTTCTGCTTCAGTAATTCTCATCAACTCTCAATTTTTTTCATAAATTCGTCTCTTCTTTTTACTTTATTGAGGGAAAAATTAGTAATAATATCTCTCATCTTTTCTTTCCTTGATTTGTCAAGCTCTAAACTCTTTATTAGACCTCTATTTAAAACTTTTTTAAATATCTCCTTTCCTTTTTCAGTACGAGGTATTACCGTAGTATATTTTTCAGGAGAACCAAGGCCTCCAAAAGAGATATCAGAATAAATATTTGTAAAATCTGCACAAGCATTACACGCGGGGCGCATGTATGGTTGTAAGTGATTAAAAGGCACGTGTATCATTCTCTCTCCAGTTGTGCCCCCCTTTAGAGTGAAAATCACATCTTCTTTAATATTAATCTTTAAAATATCTTTAAATTTTATGTTAAAATCTTTTTCAAATTTTTTAATTTGTGATTTCTCAAAAAAGAAATTTTCATAACAAAATAATCCTAAACAGATCTCAATATTTTGTGAGGGAGTGACTCCTAAATCTCTCATACATGCAATTGTATATAACTGACAAGGAGTTCCCACTACTGCTAATTTTTTAAATTTATAATGATTCAATTCGGGAATAGAATGCGTGTATGTAGAGAACTTCTGGATTTCATTTAACTGAGGTGTAATATCTAGTTTTGCTCCCGAAGCTTTCAATAAATCTTCTTTGGTGTCAGCAAAAGTCGCTTCTCTTGAAAAAGGAGCCTCAGTTTTAGAAACTATGGCACCATCTACTATTCCTTCATCAATTAAGAAATAAATGATGGTATTAACAACCCCCCCATCAGTTCCAAACTCCAAAAATCTTTCATCTGTTGCTTGACAAGAATAGATATCTTCATAATTCCCGATGGGCATGGATGCATAATCAGAAAAATTATACATTTCATTAAGTTCTGCATCCAAAATATGCGTTTGAGGGCATATACAATAGCAGATTCCACATTCTAAACATTTATCTTTATTTACATAAACAGGAGGCTTATAAGCATCCTTAAAGCCAATCACATCATATTCTGCAGAACTGCAAAAGCTTACGCAACCACCGCATTCTTGGCAGATTCCCTTTTCATGAATTTCCTTTATCAAATCCTCAAATGTTTTAGTTTTCATAATTACTTTACTACTCTTTAGAAGATTTTACCTTTTCATAAGGATCAGTACATTTTGATCTTTTTGAACCTCCAATTCGTTCCACTAAAGAAAATCCCGGTTTTACCTCTTTAAGGTCCTTGGATTCAATATACCCCTTTTTTATCATATCTTGGAAGATTTTTTCTGTTTCAAGTGTACGAGTTATAACCGAAGACCATCCATCTTGAGATCCAATTGAACCTACAGAAATATCTGCGTAATCTGAAGTCAGATCTTCACAGTAGTGGCAATTCCCACGGGCATATTTTTGGACTTCTTTTAGCGGCACATCTAATTGTTCTCCTGATTTTAATCTAATAATGAATTTTCCGCCACCAATATTCATTTTAGTTAAATCATTAATATCCTTATCAAATTGTTCTTTTGCAAGTTGTATGATGCCATCATAAGGAAATGATTCCATGCAGAACAGTCCTAATCTATATTTAATATTTTTGAAAAAAGGTAATCCACTGGGATATAATGTTCCTTTTGCTAAAGCCTTCATCATGCATGGAACCCCCACGACAGCAATCTTCTCAAATTTTTTAGCTTCTTCTATGATCTTTAATGTGGGGGCATTTGCATACTTAGTTCCAGCAGTTTTATATAAGTTCTTCACGTTTTCAATAATAACGGGTTCTGGTTTCCATAAATCTTTTGAATGTTGTACCGCAATAACGGCATCCACTAATTTCTCTTTTAGCATGTATTCCGCGATCGACGTGATAATTCCTCCATCTTGTCGAACCTTAATTATATCTTCATTTTTAGTACTTGCCGAATATGCGTTTACATATGCTCCAATCTTATCAGACCAATTTAATTCTTTATTGAATTGGTTTATCGCAGCATTAGCTTGATCAATAGAAAAAGAACGAGGGCATACTGTAAAACACAATCCGCACTTCATACAAACTTCATCATCAATTTTAAGATTATCAGCATCAACGTTAATCGCGTTGACTGGACAAATAGCATGACACCACCCGCAATGGCAACAAACACCACTATCAAATACCACTGAAACGGGCTTAAAATATTCTTCCATGAAATCTTTTGCTAGCTCCTTCGCTTGATAACGGTAAAAGTATTCTTTGACCTCAACCTGCTTTTCTTCTCCTTTTATCTTTTTCGTGACCATTTTTGTTTTAACTTCAATGAGTTCTTCCATATAACCCTGAGCTTTCAGGTAGATCACATCACGTATTACTTCTTGTGGAGTAAAAATGGTGATTTCATTCGCGATTTCAGATAAAAATAGCGGTTCTTTTCCCCGAAGGTTTTCAAAGATTATTTTCCTTCTTGTCTCGGCATCAATCATCGCATCTAAAATTTCATAAAATTCTTTTTCAGAATATTTACCGGCTTTTAATATCTCATCTTTTGCCTCAAAGAAGGCGCGAATTTGAAAATTAGTGGATGCTTCGTAGGTTGCATCCATTAAATTCTTGATTGATACATTTCCAAAAATATTTTTTTCTATTGAGACCATAGAGCTTCAATTCATTTTTTTTCAAATACATTTTTTTAATACAAACAATAACAATACAAAACCCCATCCTTGCAAGGATCGTCATCCTGTAACTACAATTTTTTTACAGGAGTCATTCTATGGGGTGGTTGATACTTCTTCTTTCGATGTTTCTAAACCCGGTATACTTATCGGATTAGGACCTAAACGTTGGATTTTTTCAAATGCGTCTTCTACACTTTTAACTAATTTTTCAGATTCAGCACTACTACACCAGTACATATTGACTCTCTGATTTCCAAAACCTCTACGTTCTAAAATGTGGTTGGCGAGATCTACATGTTTCTGGGCTGTGAAGTTCCCAACTTTAAACTGGCATTCATCTGGTCTTCATCCCACGATCATAACGCCGTCTGCTCCTTGTTTAATGGAATGAAGAATATACTTTACATCCACCATCCCGGTACATCTTACCTTAATAATCTTTACTGAGGGCGTATATTTCATTCGAGAAACACCAGCTAAATCGGCGGCTCCATAACCTCATTTCAAACATGCAAACATTATAATCTTGTATTCATGCTCCATTTCGTTTAACCTCCTTCTAAAATTCCATCAATTTCTGCCATAATTTGATCGTCTCTATAATAGCGAATGTCAATTGCTTTCGTTGGGCAACAAGTAGCACAAATTCCGCACCCGTCGCAATTTATTTCATCTACAACAGCTCCCTCTGATTCAACGATTCTGATTGCTCCCTTTGGGCATTCCTTCTCACAACGCCTACAAGATATGCAAAAGGCCTTGTCCACTTCTGCAACGATTAATTCTAAATCGATTTCTCCTGCAGATGTTAGCTCAGCCACCTTACTTGCAGCTGCTCTCGCTTGTGAAACAGAATATGCAATATCCTTAGGACCCTGTGCAAATCCCGCTATAAAGATTCCCTTCGCTTTCGTTTCTTGTGGCATAAGTCCAAAGTGACTTTCAGTCAAGAAACCGTTCATATCAATGTCTAAATTGAGTATCTTTGCGATATCACGAGTTCCTTTTGAAGGTAAGGCTGCCGTGGAGAGAACTACTAAATCGGCATCAATCTTGATTATTTCATCAGTTAATGATGAATAAACGCGAATTTTTACATTTTTAGTTTCAGGATCTTCAGAGAGTTCACCTACTTTTCCGCGAATCATTCGAATGTCGGAATCCTTAGCTCGTTGATAATACTCTTCAAAGCCTTTCTCGTTCGTTCGAATATCAATATAACAGATCGTAATATTTGCGTCAGGAAATTCTTCTTTGAGCAACTTTCCGTTCTTGAGCGCTAACATACAGCATACTCCCGAACAATAAGTCCTATCAGTCTGCCGGCTTCCTACACATTGTATGAAAACAATTTCTTTTGGCTTCTTCTCATCCGAAATCCTTCGAACATGCCCTCCTAAAGGACCATTAGGTGCTAGCATCCGTTCCAATTGAGCTTGTGTTATCACATTTTCGATTTCTCCGTATCCATACTCGCCAAAGGGTTCATAGATATCCCAACCTGTCGCAATAATTATTGTACCGACCTTGAATTTAACTTCTTCAGGGATTTGACTAAAATCAATGGCATTGAGCTCGCAAGCTTCCACGCAATTAAAACATTCAACACACGTTTCACGATGTATATCGTAAAGAAACGGAACTGCTTGACCAAATGAAATATCTATAGTCTTTCGTGCTCCTAAAAATTCATCAAAGAAATTCGTCGTGTAAGTTGGACAAACCTCAGAGCAAGCACCACATCCGTTGCACTTTTCTGGATCGATGAATCTCGGTCTTTTTTCAACCGTTACTTCATAATTTCCAACATATCCTTCCACGCTTTTCACATCACTATAACTCAAAATCGATATGTTCTCATGACGGTTAACCTCCAACATCTTAGGCCCGCATATTCAAATAGAACAGTCGTCCGTTGGGAATGTGCGATCTAATTGAGCCATTCGACCTCCTATGGTTGATTTTTGCTCTACAAGGTATACCTTTATACCTTGGTTTGCTAAATCTAGAGCAGCATTCATCCCAGCGATACCGCCTCCAATAACCAGAGTTGCCTTTTCAACGGGTACAGTTTTAACAGGCACAACTTCCAGTCGTCTTACTCGTTCAAGCCCTCCTTTTACAAGAATCTTAGCTTTTTCAAGTGCCTCTTCGTTTTTTTCCGTACACCAACTACAATGTTCGCGTACGTTGACCATTTGAAAATAATAGGGACTTAAACTAGTTTTTGCTATTGATCCACGATATACTGGTTCATGAGTCCGAGGGGTTCAAGCAGAAGCTATAATGCGATCCAGTTTCTGTTCCTCAATGTCTTTCATGATTTCATTTTGACCGCTTTCCGTACATAAGAACGAATGAGTCTTGGCTACGACTACATCATCAAATTGCTTTGCGAATTCTACTAGTTTATTGCAATCAACTTTACTCCGTATGTTTATACCTCACTGACATGCATAGTATCCAATCCGATGCTTTTGGGTATTTTCCATTCTTTTTTCACACTCACCTCAAGTTACTACAATTTTGTACGGATCTATAATTCTTGTAATAACACTAAATTTATTCATCAAGATTCTATAAATCCGATACTTTTAGTTACTTAATCTCTTAATTTACATTTATTTATAATATTTTTAATTTAACTTCTATGATATTTATATTTATAGATTTATTGTATTAGCCGGTATGAGCAATAACCGACAATTTTATTATCTGAATTGTCATTTTTATTATGTTTCATTAAAAAGATTAGGTACCTTGATTGAAAATAATAGCAAAAGAGTTAAAAATTATGGGGTTCTTAAATAAAATTTGATTTATTATATAATTTCTCGAAGTGCCAAAAAATAGCAAAATGTCAATTAAAGATTCAAATTGAAAATATTTTTATAATCTCAAAATCTATTGGATAAATAATTGAAAAAGAATCCGCTATAAATATGATTGATCCTAAACTCGAACCAGATGATGTCTACGCTAAAAGACAACAATTAGGGTTAAATAATTCAATTAGGATGCTTACTGAAATTATCGACGCCACTAAAAACAATAATAAGCGAATTGGAGCCATAAGATATTTAGGAGTAATGTGTAAAGAGGAATCTTCTTTAGGTAAAGATTGTTTCGATACTATAGAAAATGTGTTGATATCTGAAGAGGGTGTAAAAATCAAATGTGAAGCCGCAAAAGCTCTTGGTAGATTGAGATTAGAAAAGGGATTAAAGCCATTACGATGGATTCTCAATCAAGAGTTTAATGATCCTGATATTTACATTGCAGCATTAAAATCTATAGGGAAAATTAGATTCGAAAAGGAAGAGATAAAATTATATATTCAATACCTGGACTCAGTTTTTAATAGTATAAAAAATTTTGTAAAGAACAAATTATTGGACATCGAACCGGCATACTTAATTCAATCATTGGTATCTGCTTTAAAAGACAATAATCTTTCAAATAAGCATAAATCTGAGATCATCAAACTGATGGGATACGAAATTTCAAGTATCAACATGGATCTTGATGATATTGGCTATATTAAAACAAGATATCCTGAAATCCTTTCAGATTTAGTAAAAAATAGGAATACTGTCTTAAATGAAATCTCTCGAGTGTTAAGGGAAGAGGATAAAGCTTTAATGAATTCAATTGTTGCTACTTTATCTCTTATTTCGGATCATATTAAAGATGATCTCATCAAGTTATTACTAACTGACGATTTCATATTGAAAAAAAATGCTATTATCATTACTGGGAAATTAAAGATTCGCGACGCTGTTGATTCATTAATCGATAATTTAGATAACATGTATAATGAGGTCACGCGGGCATCTATTGAAGCATTAGGAGAAATTGGAGATATCAGTGCAGTTCCGGAATTGTTAAGCATTTTAAACATTGAAGACATAAGCTTCGAATACACTGATATTGATATGAAATTTCAAGTCATTGATGCTATAAAAAATATATATCTGAATTCTGAAGTTGAGTCTTATGCCTATTTATTGGATTATCTCAATGGTGATAATGAAACAATAAAAGAAAGCGTTGCTTTCATATTGGGCGAAATTGGTAATAAAGAATTCGCTGCTCCATTAGTTAGAGTAATGGATGATAGAAATTTAGATGTGAAAAAAAATGTTATTATAGCCTTAGGTAAAATAGGGCTAACGAGTTCCTTGAATGAATTAATTTCCGTTTTGAATGATGAACAAACATACTGGTTGATCAAAAAAGTAGCTGCGGATGCAATCTATAATATCTTTCAAAAAAATTGGTATAAGTTAAAAGATACAGAGAACGAATTTTGGCGTTCACTAAATAAAGATTACGCGAGACTAATCGATTTCCTTAAGAATAATGATGAAGAGGATTATAAGGTTAAGATTAGTACGATCAAGATACTAGAAAGGTTCGGTGATGATAAAGCTTTAAATGCACTAATGACCAGAGTAAATGATTTCCATAGAGTAGTAAGGATTTACGCTTCTAATGCCATTAAAAAAATAGAAGAGCGACTAGAATTAGAGGAAAATAGTCAATAACATTTTTTCTAGAGCCGAGTTTAGGATTATGACAAATGATTAATAATCATTCTGTTTCTCTATCTGACTTTCAATCAACAGATTATAAAAGAACTATAATCTTAAGAGTTATAAAAATCAATATTCTAGTGATAAATCATGAAAGAAATTGAACCTATTATATTAAAAAAGGAAGAGCTTGATAGGATTGGATCGGGGATAAATGAAGAGGAATTACTGGAATTTGATAAACACGCATTAAATTCCTTTGTCGAACCTCTGATTCCAATAGAAGCAAAAGAGCCAGGTTCTGCGTGGGTAAGAGTAAGAGATAAAGATGGTACCATTAAAGACATAATTGACGTTACCTCAATGAATTGGGCATTATCGTTAGGTTTTGCTCATCCAGATGTTAATTATGCGGTTTTACAGCAAATGAAGCGCTTAACCCACGTGAGATATAATACATTGACCCCTGCTAGAGCCAAATTAATCAATAAGTTGGCGGACTTAGCTCCAGGAAAATTAAAGGGGGGGAGAGTATTAATAAATAATGAAGGAGGAGGATTAGCTAATGAGGCGGCAATGAAGCTAGCCTTGATGGAATCACGAGGAGCTGACCACTTTGGAGTATTTTGGGGTGCTTATCATGGCAATTCACTAGTTACTGGATGTGCCTCGCAACCAATTCATGCGGTAAATCGATTTGAAAACTGGGGCTATGCACACTTTACTAGAATGCCTTATCCATACTGCTATAGATGCTTATGGAAATATAAAAATGGCTTGAGGGGTAAGAAGGATCCAAGTTGTAATCTCGAATGTTTTGACTTAGTTGAAGATTACATTAAAGGAATGGCACCTAAGAAGTTTGCAGGTGTAATGCTTGAGCCGAATCAAGCAGGAGGAGGTCAAATTCCTGCCCCAGTTGAATTTCTCAAGAAACTTAAAGACGTGTGCAAGGAGGAAAAAGTTTACCTCATTTATGATGAGTGCCAAACATGTTTTTGGAGAACAGGCAAATATTTTACACTTACAGAGAGGTATGAAAAAGAACAAAATATTGATGTATCCCCAGATATGATAACTTATACAAAAGGTATTGGAGGCGGATTTCCTTTAGGAGCACTCACTGTATCACCAAAAATCAAGAAGCGATTCGGACCTTCAGAAGAACATACAACTTTTAGTTCTAATCCCGTATTGGCAGCAGCAGGATTTGCAGCAATCAGAGTTGCTGAAGAGTCAAAACTAGGGGAAAATTGTGAAAAAATGGGGAAAAAAATTACAAAAAGGTTATTGGAGATGCAAGAGGAGTATGAAGTTATTGGAGATGTCCGAGGAGAGGGTTTATTTATTGGTGTAGAGATGGTTAAAAATAAGGATACGAGAGAACCATTTACCGAACTTACTGAAGAAATGATTTTAATTGCACCTGAATTTGGGATGTACTTAGGTGAATCAATGCCAATACTTTCCACAAGAGGTCAAATAATTAGGAGAAATGTAGTAAAGATAAAACCTCCTTTAATTATAACTGAAAGTGATGCTGATATCATCTTAGAAAAGTTTGAATTAGTTATGAAAGAAGCTCTTAAAAAGTTAAGCTAATATTTTTATTTTTTTTCTCATACTAATTTTGGTTTTTTATGATTATAAATGACTTTTATATCTGTTTTTCGACCGATATATATTAAATAAAAAAAAAGTTAATGAATTAATTTTTTCCGATAAATTGAAATTACTCCAATTATACTAATAGCGCTAATCATTAAAAGAATCAATGGGTCATAATCGGGTATTCCAGGATTTTGACTTAAATCTATATAAGAGAAAACAGAGATCATACCCCTTAGACCAAAAAGTTGAGAGATTAGTGTAATTGAGTTAGCGGTATAATCGTAGACGATATTATCGTAGAATTTAGGTGGAGGTTGATGATAATAAATTAAATATATCAAAAAGGAGAGTTGGGGTAATGTATATGAAAAACAAGTTAAATCATATTTTTTAACTTCAAAATTTTCTTTTTTTCGAATCAAATCTCGATCTTTAAAAATATGATTCTAAAAATAAAATTAGTCATCAATTTTAGGAAAAACTAAACTCATGCAAAATCTTCAACAGAATTTCGAGAAAATTTTACATAAATTACGTGAGATTTTCAAAAATTCATTTTGTTCGGCTCATATTGTAGATTCTGATGCACTGCCTATTGCTAACTATGCAAATGAAGAATTCGAATATGATATTGACCAGATATGTACTAAAGCTTGTGCTCTCTCATCCGAGTTAGAGACATTTAATATAGAAGGATTAAAACAAGAGTTTGACACCCATGTGGTCAAGAATAAAGATTTTTTATACATCTTTTCACGTATTCATGAAACTCTAAAGCTAATAATGGTACTTAAAAATAATGACAATGATTTTACCTTGAATAATGTTGAAAGAATCTCAAATCAGATTGGAGACATAGTGAAAAGCATGATCTTTGATGACAATATACTAGACAATATTTTTTCAGATTCTCAGAGTCTTGAAAGTGATAAACTGCATGTGTTAAATTCTGAAGACATACTTATTAGAAAAATATTATTTGAATTAAAGAGTATTTTTACACCTGTAACATATAAAACTCGTTTAATGAATGCCTTTAACACTAATTCGATTAATGTTAATAGCAACACAGAAAATCTTCATTTAATTTTGCGATTAGTCAAACTATTGAAAAATAATTTTGCGGTTAATCTAAGATAGAAATAATCTGAAGATTATCTAAAATCTTAAACTATTTCTTAGCTCAATAATTTCAACAATTAAGTATTTAACTAAAATTTATAATGACCTAAATGTCAAATGAAAATATTATCAACACATTTCTTCATCCTAACTCCGTAGCGGTGATTGGTGCTTCAAAGAATCCTTTAAAAGGAGGACACCGAATAGTAAATAACTTAGTGTCAAATAACTTTAAGGGCAAGATATATCCCGTGAATCCAAATACTAAGGGTGAATTATTTGGTTTGGAATTCAAAAATAGTATTTTAGATATCGAAGATGACATTGATATTGCCATTTTTTATGTTCCAAATAAAGTCATACCTGATATCCTTAGAGATTGCATTGTTAAAGGCATAAAAGGTGCGATTATTGAAGCATCTGGGTTTGAAGAAGTGGGAAATGCTGGTCTAGAACTTAGAGATGAGATATTAAAAATTACAGAAGGTTTTACAAAAATAAGAGTTGTAGGCCCTAATTGCATGGGTTTAACCAGAATTGACGGGGACAGTTCTTCAGAAGTTAAAGGAGGATATTTTACCAGCTTTGGGGTTTTTTCATATTATAATCGAGGAAATATTGCAATAGTAAGCCAATCTGGGATGCTAAATGGAGGTTATTTGATGCATATATTCTCAAAATATCCCGAGATTGGTTTTAGGTATTCGTGTTCTATAGGAAATAAAATGGATATAAGTGAAAATGAATTTTTAGAATATTTAATTGAAGATCCGACAGTAAACGTTATCGCCATCTACTTAGAATCATTTAACGACCCAAGAAAATTTCTAGCATTATGCAAAAAAGCAGCAAAAAGAGAAGATAAGACCATAATTCTTGTCAAGGGAGGATCAACCTCACTTGGCCAAAAAGCATCACATAGCCATACGGGGACACTTTCAGAAAGCACCAGATTAATTAAAGCGATTATTAGACAAGCAAACGTGATCCAAGCTAATAGCTTTCATGAGCTATTTCAGTATGCTCGGACTTTCTCGATGATTTATAAGACCCATAAAAAGTTCCCTAGTAATGGTAATGTCACCATGGTGGCAGGATCTGGAGGAGCAGGGACCATCACGGCTGATCTTACCAAAAAATATGGGTTGGATTTCCCTATTTTAAGCGATAGTACCTATAAGACATTGGTAAATGTATTTCCAGAATGGATGCCTCCTAATAGGTTTGGATTTGTTGATATATGGCCTGCCATGGAAAAAGCCATGATGAATAACATTGAACCACAGGAAGTAGTAGCAAGAGTTTACAGAGCACTTATTGAGGACCCTAAGGTTGAGGCTATATTTAACATGTTATTCTGCTCAAAATTATACAGAGGTTTTAATGATTTGTCGGGTATAATTGGTGAAATAAAAAATGCTCCAAAACCATTTTTTTATTGGTTAGTTGGAGATAATAGGGAAGTGAAGCGAGTTTCCAAATTATTGGGGGAACATGACATTCCCGACTTTCCCAGCCTGGAAGAAATGGTAAAAAATCTTAAGATTTTAGTTCAAGAAGCAAAAAATAAGGAATCAAGCAGAAATAGGTAAGACCACAAAAAATTAATCCTTAATCATTTTTCTTGGGTATTCCATTACTACAAGACACGTTAACTTGGCAGAGTCCACAAGAATAAATTGAAATATTATAATGTTCATTAATGTAAGGGATTGTTGCCATTACTTTTTCTGAACAAGCTTGTTTATCATGGCCGCGTTCGAAACTAATGGCATTTATAGGGCAACGCTTTATGCAATCACCACATTTTGAGCAATAAGCATAAGGATCTTGAGGTCTTTTATCTGCATCTGATGGTAGTTTAAAATTAACGATTATTGAGCCACATCGCATGGCTTTTCCCTTCTCGTTGATAAATCCATCTGATAATCCAAAAGAACCTAAACCACAAGCGAAGCACATATGCCGATGAGACCAAGTAGAAGCCCAAACTCCTTGTCGTGCTTTTTCATGCTTTCTATAAATCTTGAAAAGTTTTCTTTCCGTCATTGGTGCTACGGCTATTAATCCAAACTCTTTTTCAAGTTCACTTACTAAAAATTTCTGTAATTTCTGATTTGCTTTCTCACCAAAAAGTCTCGTATGAGCCCATCTTTCTGACGGCCAATCTTCCGAATATCGATAATTCTCTGATTTAGTCTTTTCGTTTATGGGAAGAATGTAAGCAATCACGGAAAGATTATTAGGATCAGCTGGCTTAATTTGATACATGCTGCAATACTTTTCAAACGCTTCGGATGGAGTGAGATGGAAAGGTCCAACAACTTGTTTATATTCTTCAAAAATTAAATCATTTCCTGAACAAAATCCTAAGAGGGGGTTAGGTTCGAACATTAATATTCCATCTACTCCAGTCATCTTGTTGCTCTCATCAGTTTGCAAAAAACCACTTATTTTATCGATAAACCATTTTTTATCAGGCAATTTCTTTCCATCCTTTAAAATCAATAGAGAATAGATTCACATTTTTATTAAGGTCTAATGTTGAGTTTAGAACTTATAAATATCTTCCCTTTATTTTCAATCATCAAGTATTAAAGGTGATCCAAATAATGGATTAATAATAATAAATTAATTGATTGTCAATATTTTATATTCCAATAGAATTTCCTTATTACTGGTAGAAATGAAAGTTCTTATTCTTGATAATCTACAAGAAGTAGCAATCGACGTATTCCACAAGAACGGGATTGAGACTGATGTTAAAGGAAAAATGGGATCTGAAGACTTAGCAAAAATCGTCGATAATTATGATGGTATTGCTTTAAGAGGAGCAACACGTATCACTCCAGATGTATTACAAAACGTGTCAAGATTAAAAATCATAGGAAGAGCAGGTTCGGGAACCGATAATATCGATACTAATATTGCAACTAGAAAGGGAATAGTGGTCATGAATACTCCAGGAGGGAACACGATTACAACAGGAGAACATGCTATTGCATTAATGCTTGCTTTAGCACGAAAAGTTCCACAAGCTACTGCTTCAATGAAAAATGGTAAATGGGAAAAAAGCAGTTTCATTGGAACAGAACTTACGGGAAAAGTCCTAGGAATTATAGGGTTAGGGAACGTGGGCAAGGTTGTCGCCGAAAGAGGATTAGGACTTAAAATGAAAGTTTTAGGATACGATCCTTACGTACATAAGGAAGATATGGAAAAGCTAGGAATCCAAATCGTTGGAATTGAAGAAATATACAAAAAATCGGATTTTATTACTTATCACACTCCACTTACACCAGAAACTAGGGGCATGATTAATGCAGAGGCTATAAGTAAAATGAAAAAAGGAATTTTCCTTATCAACTGTGCTCGAGGCGGTCTTGTAAATGAGAATAATTTATTGTCAGCTTTAAATTCAGGTCAAGTAAGTGGTGTTGCTCTCGATGTTTATGAAATTGAACCTCCTCCTAAGAATTCACCTTTATTAAGTCATCCTAACGTAATTTTAACACCTCACTTAGGTGCATCCACAATGGAGGCTCAAGAAAAAGTTGCAATATTAATTGCTGAGCAAATCTCAGATTTCTTGAATAGAGGGATTATTCGCAATTCTATAAATTTTCCTTCGATATCATCTGAACTGTTGCCAATACTCAAACCATATCTTAATCTGTGTGAGAATTTAGGATCTTTTGTTGGTCAACTTCTTGAAGGTCCATTAAAAGAACTTCAGGTAGAATATTTAGGAGATGCTTCAGAACTTGAAATAGCTCCATTGACGATCTCAGTGCTTAAAGGGTTTCTGAAACACCAAACAGAAGATATTAACTTGGTTAATGCTCGAATCGTTGCTGAAGAACGAGGAATAAAGGTTACTGAAACACGGGGAAAAAAAGCGGGACATTTTGCCAGCATGATAAGGGTTATCGCATATTATGAAAACGTTCAAAAGTCGGTATCTGGTGCACTCTTTGGAAGGCTAATGAAAATATTAGAAGTCAACCATTTTCCAATTGAGGCGGATCTCATTGGAGGAATCTTGATGTTAGAAAATCAAGACGTTCCTGGAGTCGTAGGTAACGTTGGGAGACTTTTAGGAGAAAAAAAGATAAATATTGCGGGATATCAACTTGGTAGGAATGAACCGGGGGGGACAGCTATATCACTAATCAATGTAGATAATTCCATTCCAGAAGAGTTTCTTGTTCAGTTATCAAATCTTCCTAACATCACCTCAGCAAAATATCTCATTTTTGATTAGCATGTAGGGGTTATGGGGAGTTATGAGGAATTTATCTTCAAATGTAATTTATTTGTAAGAACTTAAAGTAATTTTCTTTTCTATTAAATTTTTCAGGGATTTTTATGGTTTTTGTCAGAACTATAGTCCTTAGATCTTTAAACTTAAATAATTGTATCCAATTAAATGAGTTTAAATTATAAAATGAAATCTAATATGATCAATTACTTGTTTGAACAATTGATAAATTTTTTTACTACTAGTCCATTTCTTTAACATAAGTATTTATTAAAAATTATCCAAATAAATCAAGGTATTAAATGGTTTAAAGTACATGACTGAAAATCAAACTGAGGAAAAGAAAGATTCTTCACAATATGACTATTCTTTTGATTACATACAGCGAAAACTGGAAGGTAAAAAAGATAGTTATGGAATGCTGATGAAAGAAATCATTCGAGCAGGAATTTGTACCGAATGCGGTACTTGTGCTGCCGTATGCCCTGTTTTGGAGTGGGATCCAATATCAGCTCAACCTAAATTAATTGGTAAATGTACTGGATGTGGTATATGCTATAACCAATGTCCGCGAACTATTACTGATCCCATTCAGCTAATGGGTGAATTTAAGTCGGGATATGTAGCAAATACAAATATTCCTGAAGTTATTGGAGGACAAGATGGGGGTACTGTCACCTCTCTACTTGCTTATCTATTTGATGAACATTTAATTGATGCAGCTATCGTTACAATGAAGGATCCAAAAAATCCATGGCATCCAATTGCCCAAATCGTCACTAATAAAGATGACGCAATTAAAGCATCCGGTTCTATATACACGCATTCTCAAACCGTTGAGGCCTTAATGGATGCCATTAGACAAGATTTTCGATCAATTGCTTTTGTTGGAACTCCTTGTAATATTGATGCAGTAGATAAAATGATGAATTCACCAGCAGGTATGTTAAAATACTTTATGCGAGCTCATATTTTAAAAATCGGTCTATTTTGCATGGATTCATTTGCTCCAGAGGCAATTTATTCCT
>CAZWEM010000051.1:0-32403 GCA_964632315.1 uncultured archaeon | reverse complement strand
AAACCAAGAGAAAAAAGAAAGAATTACTAAATCAAATAAACTTCTGGAACAGATTGAAATTTTATTTAGGATTTAAATTCTCTGAACAATTTCATCTGAAACCCATATCCAAATTTGGTGACTCTAACCTTTCTGAAATTGAATTTTCAATTCAGCTAATGAGAGATATACTGAAGTTAATATGGATCACCCCCTTGTTTACTCACACGATACATAAACCGATTAAAAAAGAACTTAAGTTCACTAAAGAATTGATGAAAAATGAAGAAACTATTGATTCTATTTTTCATCTTTACATTTCATATTTTGAACAAAAAAAAGGGTTCAAGTTTGAAGAGGAATCTATTATTGAGTGCATTGACGATCTCAGAGACGATATGGCGAAAATGTGGTTATATTTCAAGGAACGCCAATTAAATTTTGCTTTAAGGAAATTAAATGAAATATCTCTGATCGCTAATGATGAAAATAAAGTTAAGAAAATAAGCAAATATGTTAATGAGTTAATTCCTATATTTTCTATATATGAGATTCTACATAGACCTTTAGCTGAATCGGTGTATCCAGAAGCAAGTCCTCAATCCAAGAAATTCTGGTCATATATCGCCAGATTTTTAACTTCACGGCTAAATCCGATTGGAGTTAATTTAATGCAGCTATTTAATAAATTAGCTTTTAATAACTGGAGTTTTTTCATATATCATAAGAAATTCAACTTAAAAGAATTTTTTAACTTCGCTTTAAACCTTCCCATTTGGAAACATATTCCAGATGATCTTAAGAAAGAAATCTTAAATCGCTAAAATATTTTAAAATTCTAAAAAACCTGGATCATCAAAAATATCATCTATTTTTTTTTCCCGTTTAACTTTTCCATCAGTTTCATCAAATAATGAGTCTTCATCAGTCTTTATACCTTTTTCTAATTCTAAGGTATCAAGCTGAATTAAAGCATCTTTTTCTAATCGCTTATATTGCTCAGATTTAAGTTTCCATTCATTTGCTTCATCTATATCAGGTTCATCCTCATCCAAGGCTTCTGCAGCTTTGGCACGACATATATCGGATAAAATTGAATATGATAACGCCAGTTCACCCCATTCACCTTCCTTCTTTAATTTTGATATTCTTTTTTCTAATCTCTGTAATTCTTGATCCGCATAATATATATCGATAAAATCTCCAAAAGCATCCACGGGTTCAGATATAGAATTTACTATTACATCTTTTGTTAATCCACAATAACCACATTTAACTGTAGCAATTGCTGATCGTCTTATATTTTCCACTTTTACAGATTTCTCTCCACAAGATGGACATGTAAAGATCTTCGGAACTCTTTTTACTCGTTTATAGGTTTGTTGTTTTCTTTTTCTTCTTCCCATTGAAAATCCTAATATATAGTTATTCTTATAAAATTAGTACATTAAATTAGAAGAAAGCAAAACTAAAAAATTTTAGCTTTTTAACCCCCTACAATTGAGGAAAGCGAAAAATTTTTTAGTAATAATGAATTACGTTAATTACTTTTTTTGAATGAAAATACTAATACTAATATTCTAGAGAGTGGATAATAGGTATGGAACATCAGAACTTATCATTAGATGAAGATGAGGATTTGATAAATAAAATCCTTGAAGATATAGATATGAGATATATAATTTTGTTTTTATACATAATTCGTAATGACTTATTTGATGATCTAAACAATCCAAATCTTCTAGATTCATATGAAAGAGTCTTGATACTTGATGAAATATATAAAGATAATGTTATTAAGTTCTGGGATAAAGAATTTACTAATATTGCTATTGACTTAGGTCTATTCAAAAATATTCGAAGTTTAAGAGAATTTGAACAAAAAGCTGGAGATTTTCTTTTGAAATTAGGTGAAGAAACAATCACAATTGAAAATAAAGTTGTTTCTGTACCTGCTGACACTCTTTTTCTTTTCATAACTAAAAAGTTTAAATCGATAATGAGAAGAGATTTTAACTTGGCTCTTACAAAGTTAAAGGGAGTTAGCTGTCAAAAATCAAATATCATACATTCCTTTCTTTATGAGATAGGTGAACATGATTATACTATATCGGATGATCTCTATTACATATTGGACCAGTTTGGAAATATTTTTCAAGCAATTAAAATTGAACATACAATTGAGGGTTTTTTTGAGAGGTATAATGAAATAGAAGAAAAACTTAACCAACATATTGAAATATTTGATCCCTTATTAAATTCAAAACCCACGATGAAAAAAATTAAAAATGCGATAGAAGAAGATAGAGAGATTATAAGTTACCTTAAAGATGAGAAAATCAAATTATCTGAGAAATTTAATTATGATAAAGTGGATAAAAATCACAGTTTATTTAATAAGTGGTATTCTACTATGAATTTATTGTTAAAGGCACGAGCAAGATTTCACGATATCAAAAAAGAAATAGACATCTTGAGGAATTATTACACTGGAAAAAATAAAAAGAATACTTATCTCGCCTTTATAGAAAAAGTATCATTTAATGAAGATAATATTGTCAATAATATACAAAACGATCTTATTGATCTGAGAGAAAAGATAATAGAGATAAACGAACAAATATCAAACTTTAACAAGAAAGATTTACGTTTACTTAATTTAGATTTCGAACGATTATTAATTACCAGTAGTGAAGAATAGAAATGATTTGTCCTGCATGTAATATAGAGATGGAGCCCTTGGTCGAAGGCATATATCAATGTCCTCGATGCAGGAAAATTCTAAAGCAGAAAAGCGAATCTAAATCTGAGGTCTTAGAAGAAAAGGAAGATTCATCTGGTCTTAAGGATGGAGAATATTTTCATACCAAATTATCACTAAACAAAGATTACGAAATTTGTGAGAAAGGGATTGTAGTTCATTCAACAAATACGAGAGTTCTAGCAGTTTTGATTTGCCATAGTTCAATTTTAAAAGAGGAAAAATACGTTAGAATTTCTTGGTGGAAAACCTATCAACACGCTGGCATGTTTAAAATCTATAACCGAATTGTACTTCAAAATACCATTAATGCACTTGAAAAAATAGATGAATCTTTTGATGATCAATGGAACTGGAAAGGAAAATTTGGAGCAAAAAAAGTAAAGACTGAAGAGGAAAGGGAAAAAGAAAAGAAAATAGAAATTATTAAAGCTCGGATCATAGAAAATCGAACTTGTCCTAACTGTCAACAGAAAATGGAAAAACATAAATCTCATTATATTTGCCAACATTGTTCAGAAATTGTAATTTTAGAGGGTTATAACCAACCCATTTTTAATATCGATCCTAAGGATTTGGATTTAAGATTTCAAACTAATTTTCCAATCAACTTTTATTTACCCGTAAGTGGGATAACAGTTAAATGGCTGGTTGGAGAATGGAAAGCAATCGTGGTTATTTATACTAAAGGTGTAGAAAGCAAAAGATGGCTACGTTTTTATTGGTGGAATCGAGATTTTAGTAATCTCATCAAATATGGTCAAAGAGAAATGGGAATGAATACTCAAATGGGTTGGAAAAGTCAAAGGGGAGTATCTTCACCAAACATTTATGATAAAGAAATACTCAAACCTTTAATAGAAGCGTTAAAAAAAATAGCTAATGATCTAAAATGGGAAAAATGATACAATAGAATGATTTTAGATGATTGAAAGAAAAAATCGAACTTGGAATGAATTATTGATATCCTTTGAAAAGGGATTAAGCATTGCTATCGAAAAAGTTAAAGATCGTGATGTAGAAAATATCCCTGGAGCTAAAAATGCTTTAATTCAAAGATTAGAGAATATAAAACAATATTTTCCTCAAAATGACGGCGCTTTATTCATAAAAGCAATTAACGAAAAAATTCAAAATGCTTTTTTCCCAAGCACAAAAAATTTTGCTCGTGCATTCGAAAGTATATTGAAATCACGCACTCATGAGCAAGATTTCATCATTAATGAATTATTAAACGGATTTGTAACTTCTAAAGTAAAAGCAATAGCTACTGGATCTCAAGCACCAATAATCGACCGCATGGTGGAAGCATTTAGTAAGAGAAACGATTTTCATATAGTTGATTATCAATTTTATGCAATGTTTGGAGATCCGAACAAACCCAGACATTATATTAAGAAACAATTGGATGAACTGGTAAATATGTTTGGTTTAGTATCCAGAGAATTGATTATAAATAAGGATGTGAGAAGAAGTGAAGAAAAAACCTACACTTTTTATACGTTTCCAGATGAGATTATTAAAATATTGCAAGAAAAGTATCTAATTTTAGATGATAAATTAGGATATGCATATGTTTCTGAATCTTTTGATAGAAATGTATTTATATGTATGTTTTTAGCAAATATCGCTGTAAATTTTGATGATCTCGATAAAATTGGGGGTGCGTATACGGTAAATGGTATAAGTGCTATCTTTGCTTTAATATTACTCTTAAGCTTCATGCCGAAATTGAATTTAGATGAAACAAATCCTATTTTAAACGAACCTGCATTTGATCAAGGTTCGATGAGCGTTATTCCTAAATCTTGGATGATGAAACAAGTTTTAGAACCTCTTTTTGAGCCTTTAATAAAAATTATAGCGTATAGATTAGGGGGAGGTCTATGGCTATCAAAAATTATTGATTCTGAGATCAATAAAAAAATTCACAATCAAATTAGATTCCTACTTAAAGATGTTAATAAATGGATTTTAGGTGAACTAGTTAGAGTTGAAATTCCAATATTTGTAGAAATCGCTAACATATTTACTGAAATAGCTGTTGGTTATGATGAAAATTAAAGTATAAAGGAATAATATAATGAGTTATAAAAGAAGAAGTACAAGATCAACGAAAACAGGGAGAAAAAGAGAAAAATGGACTGATATCTTTCCTAGATATCTAACTTTTATAAGTCATATGAGACCAATTTTAAGAGAAACACGGAGATTGATAAGTGACTTAGATCCGGATCTCTTATTGGATACTGAAGTATTAGATAAAATACGCGAAGAAGAAGAAAAGAGAAATATTAGGAAAGTAAGAGCTCTTTCAGAATTTTCCGCAATGTATCGTTCTAATGTGTATGAAATAATTAAAGATTTTATTATAAAATATAGAGAAAATATTCCGATTATTGACATTAAAGATTATATAATTGAATTCTTGTATGAGTCCATTAGCGCGCTTAACATTCTAAGACATATTACTAATCCAGATGAAATAAATCTGGAAAATACATATTTATATTCTCTTACTAAATTCCTCGAAGAAAGATTATTTCCAAGGGGAACTAACTTAAAAATAATTTATGAAAAGCTTCTCGAATTCTCTGTCGATTTTTACGAATGTCAACGACATATTCTCCAACCTCATACATATTATCGAGAAAAACTCGAGGTTGAAGACCTTTTTGAGATCCCGGGATTATCTCCTAAAGTATATCAAATAATAAATAACATAACTTCCCTTTTCAATTTAGATCCTAATTTTGGCTTGTTACCAGAGAATGCAAATTATGAAGTACCAATGATACTAAAAAATGATGTTTTTTTACCATACATTGATTCAATTGCTAATGCTGAGGAAGAAGCAATTGAAAAGATTTGTGAAAGAATAGGTTTGCGAGTTATTGATGATTTGTTTATTGCTCCAAATGAAAATTTTTTAGAAATCTTATTAGATAATAACTTTATTCGCTCTAACAAGCAATCAGACGGAAAAATTAGATATTTACCTCAATTTAGTAATGAAACATTAATTTTGTATTACCT
Organism: uncultured archaeon; assembly: GCA_964632315.1. Lineage (GTDB taxonomy): Archaea > Asgardarchaeota > Lokiarchaeia > Sigyniarchaeales > SOKP01 > SOKP01. The sequence continues at coordinate 26,627 of CAZWEM010000051.1, read as the reverse complement.
TGCTTTCTCTTCTCAAAGAAGAGGTTTTTTATCTAAAGAATTGCTTAACTGGATTTCTCTGAATTTTTCATTTTTAATATATATGGGAATCTTGAAATGGAAATTATCAGATGAAAATATTTTCTATTCAATATTCAAGGATTTGCAGACAAATGAAAAGGTATTGCCTTATTTAATGAAATTAATATGCTTTCCAAATTATCTTGGTTTAGATAAAATGAAAATTCGAGATTCTGTACAATATCGTAAAGAAATATTTAATTTTATTGGATCTCAAATAGATAATTTGAAGGATCTAATTGTTGAAGTAGCCTTATATTGTGAAAAATTTGAAAAAGAAAGAAAGTATAATTAAATTACATAAAAAGAGATGAAAAACAATTACTGAATTAAAAAATGGGAACGGAAATAATATCTATACTGATGAAGTTATAAATGATAGGTTAGGAAAATATGGCGCAATCTACTTCTCTTCAGATATTAAAGAAACAGTAGAAGATATTATAGGTAATGAATTTGTGAAGGATCTTCTTGACGATTTTTTTAAAGCTTTAATTAAATATGATGAATTTATAGAACAATTAAAAAACACGAATCTGAATCCTAATCTAACTGTTCTTCTATACGGCCCTCCAGGAACTGGGAAAACTTCTCTTACAAGAGGTTTTGCAAAAAAATATAACGTTCCAATTTGTGTAGTCGAATCGGATAGACTTGTATCCCCCCTATTAGGAGACACAATAAAGAATATAAGAAATGTAGTAGAACTATCAGCTGAAATTTCAAAAGACAGAGGAGCTTTTATATTGTTTTTTGACGAAATTGATGCTATAGGGTCCGAAAGGTCCAATATTCACGAAGTAGGTGAAATAAAGAGAGCAGTGATTTCATTCTTACAAGTAATTGATAGAGTTAATTATGAAGGAGTACCTTTAGCAATTTTTGGAGCCACAAACCATCAGCATCAATTAGATTCTGCAATCTGGAGAAGATTCACCTTTCATTTTGAATTTGATTTTCCTGATTATCATTTAAGGAAAAAAATCATAGAATCATTTCTCAATAAGATTAAAAAAGCAAAGATAGGGGTTGATTCTCTTATTTTCAAGAAAATAGAAACGGAATATTCTCAAATCAACAAAATCGAAAAGGATTTGAGACAAAAGTTAGGTCGTCAAATCTCTGAATTCGATAATAATGCCTTTTGGAAAGAAATAAGTGAACGGATCCAGGATGATGGTCTCTTAAAATTAACTCATGGTTACTCTGGGTCTGATATTGAGAGAGGAACCAGAGTTGCCTTATTAAAATCAATATCGACAGAATTATTAACATATGAACTATTTTATAATTCATTAAAATTGGTAGGGGGCACAGCCATTCATGTAGAACGTCAAGATATACTCGCAAGTACAAGAAATTCTAATAAAAAGACTTCAAAATCTTTAATAAAGCCTCCTGAAATATAATTAAGACTTATATAGATTATAATGTCAAATACTATCATTTTTGATTTGGAAAAAGTTAAAGAAATTACGGAGCCCGTGAAAAAGCTCCAAAATAGTCTTAATGAATTAGAAAAAAATTCTATGAAGTTAGGAGAAATCAGAAAGGAAATATTAGTAAGTGATGCTTTAGGTCTTGAGGATAATCAATTAAATAAACTCTTTAGTTTAATTCACAATCTTGATTCAGAATTAATTAAAGCAACTAATAATAATATATCATCATTATTATCAGTTCAAGCAGATCTTATAAAAAAGTACAGAATAAATTATAAAAATAACTTAAAAAATCTAAATCTAAATCAGCAAAAAGTTAAGGATTTAGGATTATCCTTAATAAAGAGAAAAATTATTAGTATAGTCATTTCTGAAATCTCTTACATTCCCTCAGTAAATTTTAACGAGTGGTTAGAAATACTTGATTCACTAAAAGAAAATTCTTTATTCAAAAAATCGATTGAAAAACTTGGGCTTTTTAATAAAATACTTATAGAAAAAAGACTTGAGAAAGAATTAACCAAAATAACTAAAGATACAGATCCTTTGTTAATTGAGAAGTTCAAAAAAGCTTTCCTTAGGGACAATAATTTAACTTTTGACATTTTTTTTAATGAATATAATTTAAAACTAACAGATAAAGCATTATCAACAAGAAAAGAGTCAATTGAAAAAGCAAAAAAGAAGGAAGAATTAGAAAAAAATAAAAAAAAACAAGAAGAACAAAATCAATCTTATAGAGATTATTTAAATTTATCTTCAAAAGAATTTGAAAGAAGAAGAAGAAAGAAGAGAAGGGAAAAATTAAGTGAAATAGAACCAGATAAAAATCATTCTAAAAAGTTAAATATAAGTGATGAAATCTCTGAAAAGATTGAACAATTTAAATCTCAATTCGATAAAAAGTATCAAGATGATTACCTAAATGAGGATGATGATCAAAGAGATCCAATCGACATAATTAGAGAAAGAAAAAAACTAAAAACCGAGGAGTTTAAGAAATATAAAAATCATTTTGATAAAGAATAGATATGGAGAAGATATAAACAAATTGGATTTTGAAAGCAAAATGCTCATCGGAAATAGGGAGATTCACAATCTAGAAAAATATAACTTAGTTTTGGGTAATTTTAAGAAGGAAGATCTTGCGAACATAGAAAATGATAATTTATTTAAGATATTAGAAAATTTAGAGAGCATACCAATTACCCTATTTATTGATTCATTAGATAAGAAATCTAAAGAATTCAATGATTTAAAAAAAATTAATGAGCTTTTAACACTATTGAACAGAAAAGTAGAAAATATTGAGCAAAATTTTAAATTAATTTCAGAATATAACGATTTAATTGTTGATATTATAAATATATTTAAGCTCCTTATTCTTGAACTTAAAAAGAACAAAGCTATAAATCTGTTAAAAATTTCGGAGCAGTATAAAAAATCAAGTGAAAAGCTAGCTATTAAGGATTTAATTGAGAAATTGCAAAATTCAATAAAGAAGAATCAAAATCGATTAAAATATCTTGAAAAAGATTATATAGAAAAAAAGAATCAATTTGAGAAAATTCAAGAAAAAATTCAGACGAAAAATGAGCAAATCAAAAACTTAGATAATCAAAAGAAACAATGTTTTAGGTATATTAATTATATAACAAGAGATATGGAAGCTAATTCAGTAGAACCAAGCGCATTAGGGTTTGATCAGATTGAAATAGACAAAGATCTATCTAATGCTGAAAAAATTCGAGCTCTTCAAATTAAAGCTCAAGAAATTCAATATGATTCAAAAAAAATTAAAAAATCTATTAAACAAGATAAAATTGATTTTGAATCGTTCAGACCACAATACGAGTCAATAGAAAGCGATTTTCTGAAACTTAAAAATGAAATCACTCAAGATCAAGAAAGAATCTTTGAGAAACAAGCTGAATTAAATAACCTCGTAAATAAGAATGAATTAGTAAATGCCTCGCTTATGGCAGACCCTTTAAGGACGCCTAGAGAAGTTAAAGATGAGATTGACGAGCTGGACTCACAAATTCAAAATATAATAGATACGAGAAAATTTACTGAAAATTATTTACCTGAAAATATTCCTTTCTTAATCGAAAAAGTAAGTGATAAACTGAATTTAACCCAAAAATTAAAATTCGATTTAGAAAAAGATGACAATTTGGAAGTCGATTTAATCTTTAAAGCATTTCACAAGATAGAGCAACTTTTAAATGAATTTGAAGTAAAAATCAATCCATTGCTAAGGGAAATTAATCTTAATATTTCATTAAATCTCTCTATTTCGAAAATAACTGATAAATTTTTAATAGAACCTAAATTTCAGCGAAATAAGGAAAAGAAATTAAAATTTAACGATTTAACGACGCCCGAAAAAGTATACATTACCATATGTTTTATAATAGTTATCCAATTAATCAATAATTTAAAGCAGATAATTGTTTCAAACACTTTTTTGCCTGAAAAATTTAATAAAAAAGGCTCTATTTTCAGAACAATTAAAAAACTTCTAAATTTAGTTCGGAATGATCAATCTTTTAAAGATATTTCTTTGACTTTTATTATTAAGAATTTTGAGCCCAAAAAAATGATACAGAATTTAAATGTAATCAAAATTAATGAGATTGTAAATTAATTATGGAAAGTGAAATTGTTCAAATAACAAGAAAAATAGCAAATTTAATATTAACTAGTCCTCAAAAAATGATTAGGGAAGAGGATCTAAAAACAATTAGTAGAGATTTAAATTTTGAAGAAATCATGAGTGAAGTATATTTAAACCTGCAGAGAGTTGGTTTTGAATTAATTAAAACTAACTTTCTTGGTCAGGGATACTATATTTTAACAACAGATGGGATTGATGATAATATTACTCCAAGCCAATATGGAATTTTGGCTATCATTGCAGCTATAGGTAAAGATTTAGACGAAGTCATTCCAATTAAAGATATTAAAGAAATTTTTGAAGAAATATGGGATACAGATTTAAAATTTTTAATAGATAATGATTATATCCGAAAAAACGAGGAGTTTAGCATTATTAGATTAAGTCCTTTAGGGAAAGCAGCTTTAAAGAATATTTATAATGATCTACAATTGGATAATCTTATAAAAATATTTGAGAATGAAAATTCAGAAAATTAAAAAAAAAGAAAAAATCAATTATTTTTCAATATCCATTATAAATTGTTCATATATCTTCTTTACTCTGTCAGCGGAAGGGCCTGAACCTCTTACACCATTTTCATCTACAATTATTTTTCCATTCAAGATGGAAATGATGTTCTGATCTTCAATAAAGTTCACATGACCAGAAAAAATAGTAGCAATCCTTTCAGATAAAGCTTTTAAGGGAAACGGTTCTTCTTCAACGCTCACAAACTTATAATAGCTACTCCGAATGAGTAGCTTTGGAAAATCTTTATTCTTTTCGTTTTTTGCATTGATCAAAATGAGATTCGAGTCTTCTGATACTCCTTTCAGTTGCCCAACAAAGAATTTATCACCATCTAAATAGACTTTAACAATCTTTTCAAGCAACAATCCCAATTCTTGATTATACGATCTAAGAGACATTGATATGACCTATTTCTATATATATTATATAAAAAATGTTGTGTTGCTTTTATTATTATTTTAAAATCTTAATAGTTTAGTGAGAAAAAATCAAATCAATAAGTTCTGAAATGTTTTCTCCAGACAGGGCACTTGTAGTTATCACTTCAATGTTAGGATTTATAGATTTTGCATCTGAAATCATTTCTTGGATATTTACATCAATTACATCAATCAAATCAATTTTATTAATCACAGCGACATCAGACATTTTAAATAATAGGGGATGTTTCTTTATAAATCAGACAATATATATACAAATTTTTGTATTTTTTTATAATTATAGGGTCATATAATATTTATAAAGACAAAAAGATACAATATTAAATGAAGTTGAGGTAGTTGGATAAAGAATTTCTGACTAAGAGATTCTGTTGTTCAGAATATCTTCTGCTAAAATTAAAAAAATTTAGTAAATTAGTATGAATGACAATAATTATAGTTGTACAGATAAGAGGCATTCTAAAATACCTAGCCTTAAAAAACAGATAAAATTTCAAAAGAATTTTTGCGGTTTTCCACCCTTAGAAATGATTGAAAATGATATTATAGATAATAAAAGTCAATCTCCTTGGTTAGATGATTCTAACCATACCTATAAAAATGTAAAGCTAAATGAAAAAAATGTTTTAACGGGTTACATAGAGGATGATTCAAATAATATAAATAAATTAATCTCGAGTATTTCTTATTTAGCAACTAAACGCGATATAAGCCTTAGAATGTTTAAAATTATCTCAAAAAAAAAGTTTACAAATAAGATAGAAAAGACAGCATTTAAAACCGCGTGTTCTGTTCTAATAGATTCAATTAAAACTTACAATCTTCCCCGATTTGTTAAGAATAAAACTCATCTTCAACAAATGCTAAATGGTAAATTCTATCTATCTAGAGGAGAATCTGGATTTGAAAATTTCACAGTTCAAGAGAATGTAAAATATGGAGGTGTAATATACATTATTAAACCAATCAAACCTCTCGACATTTTTGAAGGTGTTTTAACAGAAACATACATAGGTGTAACATGGAAAACACTGAAAGAGAGATTCATCGAGCATACAGCAGATGCAATCGAGTCATATCTTACAAATTTTGATTTTCCTAATAGATTGATTGAATATTTAATCCTGAAAGTCTTGGAAGCTTATATTACAAAAAATCATTCAAATGATTTAGAATTATCTCCATTAAATGATTATTTTAGGCTTAACTTTTTAGGGAGGGAAATGTGGGAAAAAAAAGCTGAAATTGAAAGAATCGCAATGGTTTTATATAACCAATATTTTAATATGGAGATTATTGAAGTACATCGAAATTATGAAACTGCTTGGGCCCGTGAAAGGTGGTATATTAAAAATTTCCAGCTGAATATTAATAGAGAATACTATCGAGGAACATTATATCCAAATGGACTCAATATGGTACTCTCTCCAGAAAAACCAGGATATAGAACATTGCCTCTCTATGATATTGTTTTCTTAATTTGTCTTGGTTTTACTGGTCCTGAAATTAATGAAAAGCTATCAACTTATTACCATATAAACATAAATTTTAGAACTATTTATCACCATCTTAATAAATTTTGGGAGAGTTGGGATAATATACTAAAATTATTCTTTAGATTGATTATGCAAAAGTTATTAGAACATAAAGAGTATTTATGGATGGACATTGCTAAAACTCTACATCGCGCTTCTTCTTATCGAGTTAAAAAAAATTATAAAAAATGGTTTTATGGATTAAATGTTACTCAATTGAGAGATCTTATGAAAAAACCCAATTTTAACTGGTGTAATTTAAAAGAATTAGCTAACGAATTTAAAAATGATTTTAAAGATCAGAATACAGTGAAGGGAATTCCAAGAGAAATATGGGTTGAATGGTTTATAAGGGATATTGGAATGGAAGAAATTGCTAAAATTTTAGGCTATAAAAATGTAGATTCATTTCGAAACTCTTGGTTAAAGCAAGATAGAGTTTCAGTCTTTCAAAAAGAGTTTGATAGAACATATACTATGGCTGTTAGAAAGTATCGAAAAAAGAGAGCAATTGAACTATTAACAGATGAAGATTTTATTGAATCCCTTTTGGACAGTAGACTTTATTGGATTTATGTTAAAGAATTTAACTTTATGTGTTGGAAAGATTATGCTGTAGATAGACCTTCACAGGGTCTACGAAATTGTGTTAATTTTTTTGAAAATCTTTTCAATGAGGAAGGATTTACATTCGATTATTTAGAAGATTTAACAGCTTTGAACAGCATTAAAGATGAAAAAAAACATAAAATAATACAACAAATATTATACTCCTAAATCTCTAGAATTTGAATAAGTTTTGATATATTTTCACCTGTTTTAGCACTGGCAGTTATAACTGTGAGATTAGGATTAATATTTTTGGCATCTTTAATCATCCCATCAAGATTTACCTCCATTACATCTATTAAATCAATTTTATTGATTATAGCGATATCTGATGTCTTAAAAAGCAAGGGATGTTTTTGAATTACCCATTCACCCTCGGTAATGGATACAACAACAATTCTTTTTTCCGCCCCTAAAATAAAGTCGGATGGACATATCAAATTTCCAACATTTTCTATAAAGACCACTTCAAAAGAGTTCAAATCATAATTCTTTAATACTTGGGATATATGATATGAATTTAAAGCACACTCTCTTCCTGTATTCACTTGTACGGCTTTTGCCCCATATCTTTCAATTCTATCGGCATCTATTCTAGTTGCTACATCGCCATTTATGACTAAAATTTTCATTTTATTGGCTAACTTTTTTGTAATTGCTTCCAATATGGCTGTTTTACCCGCCCCGATGGCTCCAACTATATCGAAGGATTTTAAATTAAAACTTTTGAATAGAGCATTATTCTGAGCAGCTAATCTCTCATTGTTAGCAATTAAATCTTCATTTAATTCGATTATTTTTAAGGTTTTTTCTTCAGGCAATTTAGATTCTTCTCTGCTGATATTTAAATAAGAGATAAGCTCCAAGAATCCCCCCAAGATCGGGAAGATAGAACCAGAAGGCTAATGGATCAATTAGTAAGGGAAAAAGTCTTAGCAAGATAATTATGATTAGGAAGGATCTTCCTTTCATCCGCATTGGGATTATCATCATTAATGCTGTTATTTCTTGGTTCATCACTGGAAATAAAGAATAAGAAATTAAACCTAAGATCCCTCCCCATGCAAAACCTTTAAGAAGAGCAAAAGACTGAATTGGTGCAACAGCAATTAAAGTCAACCTGAGGAGCGTGTAGAAGAGAACAGAGAAGAGAGTTGATATTAGATAAAGCTTGATTAAAAACCAAGATCCTAAAGCAATTTCAATTGATCTAGAAAGAAGGTATGTAAAGAATAACATGATTACCATGAAAAAGATTTCAATGAAGAATGCGAAGCTAAATATATCAAAATTAGTAATAAAAAGTGAGGTTAGGATCGTATGAAATGCAAAATTGTTATAAAGCCCATACAAGCTAAAAAAGATATAAGAACCCAATCCATAATTATATAAAATAGAACCAATAATGGAAATTGTTATAATTAGTAATAATAAGCTTTTTGTGGCGGGGAAATTCGTCCTCCATTTAGGAGATCTCCTTGGACGTAAACTTATTGGTTCATCTTGCCTTTTTAAATACCTTCGTAACCTTCTTGGTTGTTTTACTCGTTGATTCCGCCTTGCTTGTGTTGAGCTAAATGTTCTTTCTCTTCTAGCTAACGGCACTACGGGTGTATGTTTTAATTCAAAAGAACATTCATGATTTTCTGGTAATCGATGTTTTTTACAGAATGTCCCTCCACAATATTTACATTTAAAAGGTAAATATCCTATTTCATTTCCACAAAATTCACAAAATGACATAAAATATCAAATTATAGATCTTAATATTATATAGAGTATAATCTAGTGATCATGATAAATTTTATCATATTGGAAAATAAGGATTTAATCCAACGGGAGCATTAATCATTATTAAAGTTAGGATTAACAAGACAATTAAAGGTACAATCAGTGAGATATAAACTCGCTTATTCCATCTCCAGATATTTTGACCATCTAATATTCCTAATGGGATCATATTAAATGAACCGAGCATAAAATTGAAGTAAGCTGCATAACCAAAAAAATGGTTCAACGGATAATATTGACGAGGAATTACGAACGAGATCAATAATATAATAGTACCATAAATTAAATTCACGCTTGGTCCAGCAGCCTTACATAAACCGGTTTTTCTACTAATTTTATCTAATCCTAAGACAACAACAGCACCTGGCAATGCAAGCATGGGAAATAAAGCGGATCCAGTAATTAAACTTGAAAGTCCCATAATAAGGCTAAAGACAGTCAAGAGCATTCCAAATGTAAGCAAACGAAATTTAGTTTGCAATCCAAAATGTATAGCAGTTTGTCTATGACCAAATTCATGAAATAAGAAAGCAGTCATATAAAAAGTAGAGAGTAAAAAAAGCGCCCAAAGATAGCCGGCATAAACAACTTCAAAAAATGAAATAATACCGATAAGAAAAATCAATACCGCTCCAATCATAAAATGAGTAAGTTCCGATTTATGCGCCAATAGTATACCTTTAAATTGAATTCCTGAATCAGGATCGAAAGCATTATCCGGGATTTGCTTTTCTTGGCGATACCAAGTATAAGTTCCATCCGTTGTCCCTCTTAGTTCTGATTGAGTTCCTGAGGGAACTTGAAAAGCTCTTTGAGTTACATAATTTGGAGTTAAGGTTGTCTGTAACCTTTCTGATTCTACCACAAGATTGCATTCATGATCTATCGGATTTTTATGGAGTGAACAATAAGTTTTACCACATCTCTCACAAATATGCGTTTCAGTGACGTTCTCTCCACAATGATAACAAATTGGCAAATTCTATGATCTGAGTATATAATTCTTCTATATAAAATGATATATAATTTAACTCTTTTAATATTAAGCCTATACGAACCTCTAAAAATAGATTTATATATTAACATTAGGATCATATATTTACATAATTGAGCTGTCTATAAAGGGAAAAAAAATTAATGAAGAAGATAAGGAATTAACTGACCAGGAATTAAAAGAGGAGCGAGAAAAACTTAAAGAGCTTGGAGTAAACAGTACTTGGGATCTCTTGACTAAACTAACGAAGAAAAAAGAAGAATGAAGATTTCTTTCTATTTACCACATTCATAAAATAATTTAATGATAAAACCTTAAGATATTTAATTAAATGATCGAAAAAAGGTTAATTCTAACGGGGAATAGAGTAGTTTATTGTCCTACATGTGAACGAGAAGTTATATTAAGACGAAAAAATTTTGATCATATCTATCATGAAATCTTATGTTTTATGATACTTTTTACTGCGGGGATCGGGGTAATAGTATATTTTATATTATTATTTAGTAAAAGAAAAGATAGATGCCCGAATTGTGAAACCCAGTTTGACTTAAAGAATCTACCAAAAAAGCATTAGATTTTTTTGACCTTCATCTCGTTTTTGCATCGTGGACAAATTAAATCTTTTTCAGAAATTCGTTTTTTCTTTAATATTTTTTTATATTTACACTTTGCATTTTTACAGATAAGCTCAAATTTCTCAAACTTATCGGAAATTTCAATTGATTCCTCCTTCTTATCTTTTTTATCCTTCGAAGCATCATCTTTGACTTTAACAATTTCATTATTCTTAACTTGTTTCTTCTTTTTCTTTTCAGTTTTGATCCATTTGTCTAGACTTATAATTTTCACACCTATATTCTGATCTTTATGTTTTTGCTAATAATTAATAGTATAAAAAGAATAAAAAAGAGTATTTTTTTAGTGAACGCTTTTAAATTTCTAAAAAACTTGTTCCTTTCCTTGAATTAAACGCATTCTTAAATTAATTAAATTTTCTTTTGACAGTTTTTCAGCGCTAACTTCTTCAGCTATTTTTTCAATACTTTTAAAATTAACGTTCTCAGCAGGGATAATTTCTATTGAATTAACCCACGGATCTGTTATAGGGCGCCCTATTTGTGATAATAATTTAACATGAGCTTCAATTATATCTCCTCCTCCCCGATTTACGATCTCTCTTGCCATATTTGTGGCTAAGACGTTATATATCTTACCAACATGATTTATTGGATTTTTCCCGCATACTGCTTCCAAACTCATAGGACGACAAGGAGTGATTAACCCGTTTGATCGATTTCCCCTCCCTACCTCTCCATCATCTCCCGCTTCTGCAGATGTGCCCGTAATAGTTAAATATAGAATTTCTTTTTCGACATTATCACCGACATTAACCTGGCAAGTGGCTTCTCTTTCAGGAATGACCTTTGCGGCAAGATCTAATACAGCATCCTTGATTTGATTCGTATAACTTACGTATTCATCAACATCATTAATATATCGGCTTACCATAGCTGCCGCTATTGTTATTCCAACGTTATTTCCTATCCTCTCTGTCATCACTTTTATATCTTCACCCGAACCTTTGCACTGATCTTTAAATTTAGGAGAATTCAACAATTTCTCAGCTTCTAGGGTTACCTTTTCAACATCAGAAAAAGGTGCATACCCTACACCAAAACTAGTATCATTTGCTAAAGGTACCTCCTCAGAATGATGCGAAGAGTCAAAAACTCCCGTTAAGTCTATCGATCCAGGCCTTACAGCATAGTCAAACTGGATATCTTTGTCTAAATCGAGATTTCTAAAAATTTTACTTAATTGCGTTCTTTGCGTATCAAGACAAATCGTTGCCACTGGAATATAATCTAGCTTGCTTTCAGTCCCACATTCTATCAATATTTGATTTATTGCTCTTCCAACGATAAGAAAATATTGGGGTTGAATTATCATCCCTCCTCCAAATTCGGGTTTAGCAGTCCCTCCTACAAGTGCAGCCTTATCAACGTTATGATGATAAACACGGTCATAATTTTGTAGGTAGTAAGCACATAATGCTCGTGAACAAGCATCCGCCACATCATCACAAACTGAATCTGGATGACCAATCCCTTTCCTTTCTACTATTTCGGGAAATTCACTTTTCTCAATTGGCAAGAAGTTTGCGCGTGTTATTTTTAACATGATATTAACCAAGTTCTTAATTTTATAAATAGTTATTTAACTATATTTTTAAATTAATGAACTTATTTAATAATTGTTAATACGAAAATACATGTGCAGCATTTTTTATGCACACAAATTATACTACATAAACTTTACGAATAATTAGAAAGGGAAAATGAAGTTATTACCTGAATTGGTAGACATTAAAACCATAAGGAAATCATTAAATATTAGTCAAAAAGAACTAGGTAGATTATTAGGTATTCCACAATCAACAATATCGAGGATTGAAAATGGGACGATGGATCCTCCCTATTCTAAATTTAAGAAGATATATGAATATCTCCAGCATCATAGAATGGAAATCGAAGGAACAGAGAAAACGGCAGCTGATATAATGACAAAAAAAATTTATTCTGTTAATTCCAAGTCTAAAATTAAGGATGCAATAGAAAAAATGAATGAATTTAGTATTTCACAACTACCTATAATAGATGAAGAGGGACAAAATTTAGGGAGTATTACAGCAAAAAAGATTCAAAAATTAGTCATTGATAATCCAGACTTAATTCATACCAATGTTATAAAATTTAAAGAATTACCATTTCCTGAAGTAGATAAATCATGGAACGTGAAGGATATTTCGAACTTGCTTGTGAAATACCCTGCAATTTTAGTTAAGGAATATGATAAATTTTTGGGAATTATAACAGATTCTAACTTTCTAAATTTATTATAAAAAAATTCAAAAAATTTTTTTAATAATATTAATATAAGAAAAACTTTTTTTAGGCAATTTGTTTTCTTTGTAATGGGATAACGATATTATGGAAAGTATGATTCAAAACATTTGTATTTTACTCAAAAAGGCAAATTTTGAAACTTTTGTTTTAGATCAATTTTCATCGAAAAAGAATAAATTTTGTTTTGATCTTTTAGCCAAAAAAAATAATACAATTTTTAGTGTTAAAGTTTTTCCCAATATTGATAATCTAAATCCCGATTTAGTAAATGATATTAAATCCCTATCGATACTATTAAAATCACGACCCTTATTAATTGGAATTAAAAATAGATACCAAAAGTTGGAAGATAATGCTATATACATTCGTGAAGACCTCCCCTTCATATCCATTAAAACACTTGAAAAAATGATTTTAAAAAACGAGTATCCTTATGTGTTGGCAAGACGAGGTGGTGGCATAATCTTTCTCGATGGAGATTTAATGAAATCAATTAGAGAAGAAAATCAGATTTCAAGAAAAGAGTTATCGGAAAAACTTGGTGTAACAAAAAGAACTGTAAGTGCATATGAAAACGACACTATGAGACCTTCAGAAAATGTTGCTGAAAAAATTCTAGAAATTCTAAAAAATTCTAATATTTTTAGAAAAATGAACCCTTTTGATTGGGGAATTAAATTTAGTGAAGAGCCCTCTTATAGCTTTGAGGATTTAGACCTCAGTTCATTTGAATCCCATATCTATGAAGTAATAGAAGATATAGGAATCTCATCATATTGGTATAAAAAGGGACCAATTCCATTTAAACTATCAATCTATTCCCAATCCAAAAAGAAAGCTAACTTTTATCCAATATTTTCTGGAATATCCGAAGAACAGGGAAAAATGCCAGCAAAAAACCTAAAATGTTTAAAATCTTTCACCAGATTATTCGATAAAAAGGCATTATTTATCGTAGGGAATAACATAAAGATCTCAGAATCAATTAAAAAAAATATTGTTCCAATTGTTAAAATAAAAGATTTAGAGCGTTTAGATGATGAAGAGGAATTCATTGACCTCATCAGTAGTAACAAAAAAAAAGAGTAAACTAATTTGTGGAATAGATGAAGCGGGGAGAGGTCCAGTCTTAGGACCGATGATTATATCAGGAGTATGCACCAATTATGATCAATTGGAATCATTATCTCAGCTAGGGGTGAAAGATTCTAAAAAATTATCACAAAAAAAAAGAACATCTCTCTTTAAAAAAATTAATGAAATATGTGTTTGCAAGTGTTTTATAGTTACTCCTGAGGAAATTGATAGAAGAATTGATTTAAAAATCAGTTTAAGTCGTTTAGAACAATTAAAAATGGCTGAAATTATCAATTTTTTTAAACCTGATGTAATATACATTGATGCAGCTGACGTTAATGAAAAGAGATTTGGGCACTCTATGCGTGATTTATTAATTTACACTCCTCCTAAACTGATTTCAAAACATAAAGCTGATGAGAGATTTCCTATTGTCTCAGCCGCATCAATCATAGCAAAAGTTACAAGAGATCGATTAATTTCTGAATTACATAGAAAATTTGGAGATTTCGGCTCTGGATATACTTCTGATGAAAAAACAATCAATTACTTGACAGAATGGATTCGAAAGCATAAAAAAGCTCCCGATTTTGCCCGAAAATCTTGGAATACAGTAAAGAGGATTTTAGAATCTGAAGTTTTAACAAGAAAAATAACTGATTTTATTTAATTTCACTTTTTTGCAATTATCATTAGGTGGTTCGCAGCATATTTGTGAATATTTATTGATTCGGTTATGTCAAAACTTCCATCTTCAAGAACTTTTATTTCTTGTGAATAAATTATCTCGGACTTCTTAACACTATCTATTGATTGAGATTTTATTGCTAACACTAAATATCCATTCTTTTTTAAATAATAATTACAATTTCTAATCGCAATTTCAGCTTGATTGGGTTGAGCAACATCTTGATAAACTAGATCTACCTCTTTAAAAATAGAATTTGCATAATTTTCGGGAAAATTTGCATCTCCCAAAATTGGAACAATATTTTGTCTATTTGATGTATTTTGGATTAGTTGTCTAATACTTCTTTCAGCAAATTCAACTCCAAAAATCACACCATCGGGGATTAAATCAGAAAAATGAGAAATCGTAGTACCTGAAGAAGCCCCTAAATAAAGGCACGAGTTTAAATTTGCAAGAATTTCAAAATCGGGATTCCCCAATATTAATGCTGCTAATTTACTTCGATAGGGATCCCATTCGCGATATTCTTTTCCCTTAAAATTAATTAATCGCTCACCATAGACTTTCATACCGGGAGTCAAATTTTCAGTGTAGAGCTTTAAATTGTCACCCGCTCCAGAAATCCAAATGTTCTTGTATTTTGGATGGGGCCTAATAGCCATTGACATAAAATCACAATTTTTTTTAATTTTCTGTTACTTATTTTTTTTAGTCTTTCTTCTTGATTTAGGATACTTCATTTCAATTTCTTTTATTTTACTTTCGATTTCTTTATTTAAATCATCACCAATGTATTCACCATCAAAATAATCAACTTTAGATGCTATTCCAAGCTTGCCTGCAACTGTGCGAGCGATCTTACCTCTTATATTTTGCCTGCTTCCTCTAATCTGATTCCATTGGAATATTAAACCGTGCTTTGGGCGCTTTTCACCCGTTTTTAGAAATCTATATAATGCCTTTTCGGCCCCTAACAATTGAATTCGAGATGCGGGCATAAAAGCTAACTTCTTTAAACTTCCCGCTTTTGAAATTAATTTTGCTCCTATTAAACTTCCAATTAGAGCAGTGAGATTAGGGGCAACATTCATCATTAATTTATCAAGATGTTCCTCCAATTCCGCTCTGAAAACATCTAATGAAATTATTTGGTTAGCATAATTTTTTACAATGCTCAAATCAATATTAGCTCCCATTGACTCTTTTGCAAGCTCATAAAGCACTTCGACTCTTTTTTCTGGCATTTCGAAATTAGATTCAATATTTAGAATGGAATAGTTACTACGATTTCCTAATGATGAGACCATTTTTGCTAGAATTATATTATCTTCAACCAATTTATCTGTCAATTCCGGAAAATGTAAACCATACCATTCTCTTAATCTACTTGAAAATAGGCTGATGGATTTTTTGACTATATCTAAAGTTTCAATGACTTGGATTATGATTAATTCCTCTTTACCACCAGCAGCTTGGACTTGATTTTTAATCAATTCTTCACTAACAGTTTTATAAATAGATAAAATGCTTTTTTTATCCTTATGTATCCCGAGCTTATTTAGTTGATTTTTTAAATCAAGTCTAAAATACTTGAAATCAAGGTCTTTCTTAGAAATTTGGGATCGGATTCCAAGTTGAGTTGATAATGAAGCTAATTTTTCATTGTCAAAAATAAAATCATCATATCCAGATTCGGACAGTTGATTAATAAAAGCTCTAAATTTATCAACTAAGATGTCTTGTTCTATCTTTTCGTAAAATTCAATAATCTCTTCAACATTCTCTTCAAAATCTATAAAGTTGACAATATTTATTGCTTCATCGACTGCAAATGTTCCAATTAAAGTATCTATTATGAAGCATTTCATTGTTATCAATAAAAGAAATTAAATTTCTCAAATAATAATAATAATATTTACTTAAATTATAATAGTAATGCTTGAAGTAAATATTTCGGGATTAAATTTAAAATCTCCAATTATTTTGGCTTCCGGAATTTTAGGCGTGTCTCATTCTACAATTAAAAGAATAATTGATGCTGGAGCTGGAGCAATAACAACCAAATCTATTGGGCCAAAACCTCGGAAAGGCTATAAAAACCCTTCAATTGTGGAAATTTATCCTGGTACATTTATTAACAGTGTAGGTCTTGGAAATCCTGGAATAGATGATTTCATTTCTGAAATATTTGAAATGAAAGAATACAAATGTCCAATAATAGTAAGCGTATTTGGAAATACTAACGATTCATATCAACAAGTCGCAACTAAAGCTATAAATGCAGGAGCCGATGCGATTGAATTAAACATTTCGTGTCCCCACGCTGAGGTTTCAAGCATTGGTATTGATAGTAATCTGACATTTGAGTTGGTTAAATTACTAAAAAAATCGATTAAAAAACCTTTACTAATAAAATTAAATCCTAATGTTACCAATATCGAAGAAATAGCACTCGCAGCAGAAAAAGGAGGCGCTGACGGAGTAGTAGCAATAAATACCTTATCTGCGATGATTATTGACATTAATACTAAACGACCAATTCTTTCCCACGGAAGTGGAGGACTTTCTGGTAAGGCTATTCATCCAATTGCAATTAAAAAAGTATATGATCTCTATAAAGTTTTAAAGATTCCTATCATTGGATGTGGTGGTATTTTTGATTGGAAGGATGTTATCGAATTTTTCCTTGCTGGAGCATCAGCAGTTCAGATTGGCACCGCATTATATAAAGATATTGAATTATTCAAGAGTATTAATGAGGACTTATCTAATTATTTAAAAAGAAATAATTTTTCTTCAATTTCGGAATTAGTGGGCTTAGCACATAATTTTCAAACACAAGAGGTGCCTGATTTTGAATGAAAATATGATTACTACTGTGAGAGTTGATCGTATAAAACAAGAGTGTTTAGATGTAAATACTTTATATTTCAATGTCAAATTACAAAAACCAAAACCGGGACAGTTTTTAATGGTTTGGATGCCTGGTATTGATGAAATTCCGCTCTCCGTTTGTGGTTGGAATAAAGATAATGAGTGGAGTATAACTATAAAAAGCGTTGGGGAATGCACTGAAAAGTTAAGTAATATTAAACCTGGAGATTACATTGGAATTCGTGGACCTTTAGGAAATCATTTTACAATTCCAGATAGTACTTCTAGTAAATTCATTCTTATAGCTGGTGGTATTGGTATAGCTCCTATTAAATTCCTAGCTGATGAACTTATCAATCAAAATAGAAATTTTACTTTCATCGAAGGTGCTAAAAGTGAAAATCAACTAATTTTTAGAGAGATATTAAAAAGTGAAGAAAAAAATATTGATGAGATAATTTTTTGTACTGATGATGGTAGTTTCGGCACTAAAGCATTTGCACCGTTGATGTTAGAAAGCCTCATTCCTACTCTTTCAGAGGAATTTGAAAATGTGATAATTTATGCCTGTGGACCAGAAGTGATGTTGTACGAGATTTTTAATATTTGTAAAAAGAATGATCTAAAAATTCAAGTAAGCCTGGAAAGAGTAATGAGATGCGGATGTGGGCTCTGTGGTTTATGTACTCTTGACCCTTTAGGATTGCTAGTCTGTAAAGATGGACCAATTTTTAATTCAGCACAATTAAATCAAATAGAAGACTTTGGGCATTATAAAAGAGATTTTAGTGGAAAAAAAATCAAATTAAGCTAAATCTTTCATCAATGCATTTAGATTTTCTATTAATTTTTCATAGAATCGATTTTCATCCCTTTTATATCTCCTGATCATGTATTCTTCGAATCCTCATTTTTAAGCTTGGATTTAACTCAGTATCACTTAAATATTTCATTAAAAAGTCTATTTACTTTTTGATTTAAATAAGCTTATGACAAATTAAATGTAGAGTTAGTCCTAAACCAAAAAATTTATTCTTTTTCTTTTATTATTGTCATTATATGGTTAATGAGTTTTCTAATTCTGAAAAACTGGAATTAATTTCTCGTGATATCATTAGATTTCTAATGGAAAATCCTAATTATCCTCGACATAAGATAACTAATCTTAAGGGCAAATTAGGAAAAAAATACGAGCTAAACGATGTAATTAAGAATGCTACTGTTTTAAAATACGCGAGTGATGAAGAAAAGAAAATATTAACACAGTTACTAAGAAGAAGAAAAACAAGAACAAGTTCGGGAGTGTCTGTTATAGCGTTAATGACTGAACCACTTCCCTGCCCTGGAGAATGTATCTATTGCCCTGGGGCTGATTCTCAACCAAATGAGAAAGTAGCAAAATCTTACACCGGACAAGAACCTGCGGCTTTAAGGTCAATTCATAATCATTATGATCCTTTCAAACAAGTTGAAAGTCGCATAAATGATTTAGAAGCTATTGGACATCAAGTAGATAAAATCGAATTAATAATAATGGGTGGGACTTTTTTATCAACAGAACTTTCCTATCAAAAAAGGTTTATTAAGGGTGCTTATGAAGGAGTTTTAGGGAGAAAGACAAGCAATCTAGAAGAAACTTTATTTCAATCTGAAAAATCACAAAAAAGGGTAATCGGTTTAACTATTGAAACGAGACCCGATTATTGTATGGAAAATCATGTTGATCTAATGTTATCTTATGGAGCCACTAGGGTAGAGCTTGGAGTACAAACAGTCTATGATGACATCTTTGAATTAGTGAAAAGGGGTCACACCACTAAAGAGAGTAAGGAAGCGATTAGAATCGCTCGAGATGCTGGATTAAAGATTAACACCCATATAATGCCAAATTTGCCTGGTTCTACAATTCAAAAAGATTTGGATTTGTTTAGTCAATTGTTTTCAGATCCTGATTACCGACCTGATATGTTGAAAATATATCCTTGTTTAGTAATAAAAGGAACGAAATTGTATGATTTATGGAAACAAAACAAATTCCAACCATATTCAACTGAGCAATTAGTCAAACTACTCGCAAAAGTTAAAGAGAATTTGCCTCCGTATGTAAGAATTCAAAGAATAATGAGGGATATTCCAGCTCCCTTAATCGAAGCAGGATGCAACAAAAGTAATCTAAGACAGCTTGTTCAAGAAAGGTTAAAACAAAAGGGCAGAAAATGTAAGTGCATCAGATGTCGAGAATATGGAATGGGGTCTCAGATAACTAAAATGAATAATGATCAATTAAATCAATTTAAATTAAATCGATTTGATTATGAGGCCTCTCAAGGAAAGGAAATTTTCTTGTCTTTCGAACGAGAAAATCTTTTATTAGGATATTTAAGACTTCGTTTTCCATCAATTCTAGCACATAGAATGGAATTGAACGATGGAAAAACCTTGATCGTGAGAGAAATCAGAGTAGTCGGCGAAATCGTCCCAACTAATTCTGATCCCGAACGTATAACTCAAGTTCAGCATCGTGGATTTGGTAAAATGCTAATGGATGAAGCAGAAAAAATTAGCTTAGAAGAATTTGATGCTTTAAAATTAAACGTGATAAGTGGAATAGGCGCGAGAGAATGGTTCTATGACTTAGGCTATAAAGTCGATGGTCCTTATGTTTCAAAGAAATTAAAATGATCCTAAGCAATAATAGAATCATAGGATACAAAAATTATCGTGAAAATCAAATTTTAATTGCCACCTTTTTAAAATCATAATGAATTCTCATATTTTATAGCAAACTACTTATTTTTTTAATAGAGTTAAAATGGCAACGTACGATTATAAGAAACTAGGTTTAAAATGTGGTCTTGAAATTCATCAGCAACTTGAAACCCAAACAAAATTATTCTGTCGATGTCCAGCAGAACTTCAAGGAACAAGAAATCCCGATTTTACCATAAAGCGATTGATGCGCCCAGTTTTAGGTGAAATGGGTACCTTTGATAAAGCAATGCTTACAGAATATGAAAAAGGAATGAATGTTACCTATGAGGGGTATAATGATGTAATTTGTACTTATGAGATGGATGATACTCCTCCTTTTTTATGTAATAATGAGGCTAGAAGTATAGCTCTTCAGATAGCAGCACTTTTAAATGCAAACATCATTGAAGAGATGCACGTTTGCAGGAAAAATTATCTTGATGGAAGCGTTCCCTCAGGCTTCCAGAGAACTATGATTCTTGGAACTGATGGTTATGTTTTACTTGAGAACGGAAAAAAAATTGGTATCGATATATTGAGCCTAGAAGAGGATGCAGCGAGAAAAATTAAAACTGAAAATAAAATCAATTACTTTCGATTAGATCGATTAGGGATACCTCTAGTGGAGGTTACCACCGATCCTGATATTACTGATCCTCTCGAATGCCGGGAATGCGCTGAACGCATAGGTTTATTACTTTGGTCAACTCAAGTCAAAAAAGTGTTAGGTTCAATTAGACAAGATATAAATGTAAGCATAAAAGCCGGTACTAGAATAGAAATTAAAGGCGTACAAAAATTGGATTGGATCCCTCTCTTAATAGATCATGAAATTTCACGCCAAATTAAATTAGTAGAAATAAAGGAAGAACTAGAAAAGCGGAATTTAAAAGCGGAAGATATTCCCGCTAATGATAAAGATTTGAGTAAATCCCTAGCAAAATCAAAATCAAATTTTATTTCTAAGGGAATTAAATCTGGAAAAAAATTATGGGGTTTTAAATTTCAAGGATTTCAAGGAAT
This sequence comes from uncultured archaeon, assembly GCA_964632315.1. Classification (GTDB taxonomy): domain Archaea; phylum Asgardarchaeota; class Lokiarchaeia; order Sigyniarchaeales; family SOKP01; genus SOKP01. Next base: position 5,238 of record CAZWEM010000051.1, on the reverse strand, counting down.
TTTTGGAAAAGAATTGATGCCAGATTATCGATTTGGAACTGAGGTGAGTAGTAAAGTAAAATCTATCAGTGGATTAAAGGGATTAATCCATTCTGACGAACATTTAGGAAAGTATAAATTTTCTGATGAGGATATCAAAAAAATTCATCAAGAATTAGATGTAAAAAAGAATGATTCTTTTGTTCTTATTTTAGGTTCAATGAACGAAATTAAGAAGGCTACTAAAGTAATTATTGATCGTGTAAAATTGGCTTTTGATGGAGTTCCCCCCGAAACACGTAGGGCACTTGAAAGTGGAAATACAGAATTCCTAAGAGAATTACACGGAGGAGCTCGGCTGTACCCTGATACAGATTCTAAAGCAATTATGAATAAAGTTGAGGAAATTGATGCAATCCGAGCAAATTTGCCAAAATATCCGTGGGATGTCATTACAGATTATTCAAAAAAATATGACACTGAATCAAGAATGATAAAGGAATTAATCTTTAGTGGAAAATTAGAACTCTTCGAAAGGCTTATTAAGATTTATTCTGATAATCCCTCAATAATATTGAGCACCCTATTAGAAACTTCAATCGCTCTTAAGCGAGATGGAAAGGAAATTGATAATATTAACGATGAAGATTATATACAAATATTTACTGAATTAAAAAACAAAAATATTAGTAAAGAAGCGATCGAAGACTTGATGATTGCGAAATCTGAACATCCTAAATTGAGCATAAGTCAAATAAAAGAAAAACTTGACATAAAAAGTGTCTCAATCGAAAAATTAACAGAAATTATTTCTCAGATAATTGATAATAACATTATTATAGTAAAGGAACGTGAAATGAAGGCAATGGGTCCTTTAATGGGTGACGTAATGAAGCAAATGCGAGGAAAGATTGATGGTGCTATAGTTTCAGACAAATTAAAAGATTTGTTAGTGAAGAAGATAAAGGAGTTGAAGTAAATGGAAAATAAATTAAAGGGATATAAAGAAAAGGCAAAAAATCTCTTGGAAAAAGAAAATCTCGAAGTTTGGGATATCGTTCAACTAAAAACGGCTAAAACTATCCTTGAAGGAATCATTTTACCAAGAGCTGAATCTGCTGCACCTAATTTCATTGAAATAAAACTTGAAAACAATTATAATATTGGAATTCACGTGGATGAAATTTTGGAAATTAAAAACGTTGGAAAAAAGGAAGCTCTGTATAAAATACCCGAAAAAAAATTCCCTTTTAATAAAAAGTTACCCAACGTGATTCTATTAGGTACTGGGGGAACGGTTGCATCTAGATTAGATTATACCACTGGAGCTGTCATTCCTTCATTTACTCCCGGAGAATTATTTAGTTCCGTTCCAGAACTGGCAGAAATATGCAACCTTGAATGCAAGATGGTTTTTGAGATTTTATCTGAAAATATGCGTCCCGAATTCTGGCAAAAATTAGCTGAAGAAATTAAAAAGGCTTTTGACAACGGAAAAGACGGAGTAATAATAGGACACGGAACAGATACAATGAGTTTCACCAGCGCTGCCTTATCTTTTATGTTAAAAGATTTACCATTTCCTATAGTCTTAACTGGTAGTCAAAGAAGTTCTGATAGACCGTCTTCAGATGCTGCTATGAATTTAATTAACGCAGCAACAGTAGCAACTTCGGATTTAGCTGAAGTGGTTTTAGTGATGCTCGGTTCAACTTCTCATGAGTATGGCTTAATTCATAGAGGAACTCTTGTAAGAAAAATGCATTCTTCCGTCCGTGATACCTTTCGAACGATTGATGACATTCCAATAGGCATGGTTAAAGATAGAAAAATTAAGTATTTCAAGGATAATGTGAGAAAACGGAATGATTCGGAATTACAGATTAAAACTGAATTCGAAAATAAGATTGCCCTCGTCTATTCATACCCTGGAATGGAGAGCCATCTTATTGATTTTTATATTGATAAGGGGTACAAGGGGATTGTTTTAGCTGGTACGGGCTTAGGACATGTCAGTACATCGCTTTACAAATCAATTGAAAGAGCAATTGGACAAGGAATTACCGTATTAATGACCACGCAGACACTACACGGATTTGTTGCAATGGATGTTTATTCTACGGGAAGAGAATTGCAGAACATTGGAGTGATACCCGGAAAAAATTTACTCCCCGAAGTCGCATACGTGAAACTTGGATGGGTTTTAGGACAAACACAAGATCCAAAAAAGATTAAAGATTTATTACTCACGAATATCGCAGGAGAACTTCTTCAACGAGAGATACCCATTGCTTTTAATTATAACATCGATCACCTGCTAAAAAATAAAAAGTTATAATCCTCATGTATAAATTTACATGTTTTAAGTCCATGAATTCATGAATATACACGAAAATCATAAAAAATTTATACTTTACATAATTTAATTTCATAATTCTTAGTTATGATGTGACACAAATGGGTAAACGCATCCTCGTTCAAAGGAAAGGTCGCGGAAACTTATGGGCACGTTCTCCAGGTCATCGCCACGTAGGTAAAGTGAAATACCGCGCACTGAAAGAAAAAGAAAAAAAATTGACTTTTAAAGTAATTGAATTAATTCACTCACCAGGGAGAGGTGCTCCAGTAGCTCGTATAAAGTATGAGGATGGCGTTTCAGATTTATGGCTGCCACCCGAAGGAATTTATGAAGGAGAAGAATTTTCGCAATCTAAAACGGGCTATGGCGTCGATGTGGAAGTTGGCAATATTTTACCCTTAAAAAAAGTGCCACTTGGAACCTTAGTATTTAATATTGAAGGAACTCCCCAAGATGGGGGTAAATTCGCACGGGCTTCAGGAGTTGCAGCAATCGTGAGAAATAAATCTAAAGATAAAGTTGAGGTATTATTTAGATCAAAAAAGACACGATGGTTTAACGATACTTGTTTGTGCACAATTGGCGTGGTTGCAGGAGGGGGTCGACCAGATAAACCCTTACTTAAGGCTGGGAATAGCTTTTATTTATACCGTTCAAAAGCAAAAAAATGGCCTGTCGTTAGAGGAGTTACAATGAACGCAGTATCCCATCCATACGGAGGAGGCGCAAAACAGAGTGCACATAAATCTACCACTACTTCACGCAATGCTCCGCCTGGTAGAAAGGTTGGACAAATTGCAGCAAGAAGAACAGGACACCAAAACTAAAATTATTTGATAGAGACATTTGGACTTTAAAAGACGATTCGAATGTATAGATACTTTTAATGATAAAACTTTTTTATATTCATTAGCTTTATTCTTTCAATTTCAAAATCATCATTTACAATGGGATTTTCACGCAAATCTAAATACCCTAATGAATTTAAACTTTGAAAACAGTTAGGAAGGCTCATTATTTCATTTTTTGATAAATCTAACCTTTCAAGAGAGCTTAAATCGCAAAATGATTTGGGCAGTTCATGAATGCGGTTATGAGATAAACTCAACTGGTACAAGTTTTTTAGATTTCCGATATTTTGAGGTAAAGTTTCTAATGTATTATCACCTAAATATACTACTTCAAGTGAATCGAGATCACAAATGGAATCAGGTAGTTTAGCAATTTCGCAAGTACCTAAATATAATTTTTTCAGTTTCCTTAACTTGTGAATATCTTCTGGTATTTCTGCAAGATAATTAGCACGTAGATCTAAGTCCCTTAATGAATTGAACTTTACTATCGCCTGTGGGAAAGAGAATAACTCAATATCTGATAAATTCAATCCGATAACCTTCCTATTTTCTAAGATTACCCCCTCTTCAGCTATTAACGTGAGAATAATTTCATGCGGATTCCGATCTGGCCAGACAACTTCAATTAACTCCATCAATGCGTTAAAATTCTGTGTGTCTACAAAAAGGTTAATATACTCATCCAGTGGCAGACTTCTAAGTATTCCCGACCTAACTATGTACTCCCGAGTGGTTTCAGTGCCGTTCTCGTATCTTTCGATTACTTCTTTCTTGAATATCCTTTTTGCGAGGGGGTCTCCGACTTCGGTTAACTTCTTTAGGAGAGGAAACGCAAGATTGGAATGGATGAGACGCGTATCATACTCGTTTTCGTACCACGCCTGTAGATTAGAGCAATGCCCCCAAAATTCCACTTCAGGGGGAACATGTACATTTCTAATTTCTTTTTCCACTTCAGAATTCAAAATCTCGGTTGCATCATCGATGGAGCTGATATCGTCGAACGGTGAGCTTTCTGCAAGTGGGATATTTAAGAGAAGAAATTTACACTGGAGGAATAGCTCATCCGCAACATAAATCATTGTTTGCCCGCGTTCCAGCCGTACAGAGAGAAACTGGTTTATTTGAAACTCCTTTATTTAAATCATCTTTTTCAATTTACTTTTTTTCATCTATACATAGATATACTGCTAGAAATTTATATATAAATCTTAAGATAATGGAAATATATCTGTTTATTGAGGGTGAAGTCATACTAAAGGTTGAATGTCAATTTTGTAGCGCGCTTCGAAATAATTAATGAGTTCCCGAGCGTCATCAAGCAAGTAAATCGGCCAGCAGTCTTGATAACGCCATACTTCTTGATCGTGCTCATCAGAATTCCAATTATCCTTCCATAGACTATAAATATTAATACCCTTCCGATTTAAATGTGCATTTATGTTGTCTTTTGCATACAATCCTACTATATAATTATTATAGTAAATCCTTCGTTGCGAGGCAAAGAGGGAATATCCAGCATTTTTATCACCGATTAGGGCTACAGCATTGAACATCACCATGTAGAATGTTATGCTTGTGACGAATTCCCTGAACTCGAATTCATTTAACAATTCTCCTCCATCTTTTGAAATCGTATACTTCAATGAGTATTTATCGTTAACCAAGTCTCCGAATTTATTGGATCTGATATCATTTATCAACGCGTCACATATTCTTGTATGCCTACCAAAACCTAAAGATTTCTCAATATGAAAGTCGACAGAAATGATTTCATTGTCTTCATAATTCTCGGATAGAATAGTATACAGATTATTGTATAGATGATGAATTTTTTCTTTAAAACCCGAGTCAAGCAAGTAGGAAAGAGATAATTTTTAAATGGAGTATGCCACTTTGGAATGAAGGGATTTACGTCGACTTTAATCAAAGAATCATTCAGCCCGCTTTTATTAAATATATTTTTTTCTTTGGCAACCATTTCTACTAACGCTTTCCGATCTTGATCTATTTCAGTGGGTAGTCCAATCAGAAAGAAATTTTTCA
>CAZWEM010000050.1:0-35175 GCA_964632315.1 uncultured archaeon | reverse complement strand
TAAGTTGACAATCTTCAACCACACAATCTTTAGAACTTAGTAGACCAATAGCACCAAACTCTGAATCACTAAGAGAAAAATTTTCACATTTAACTAACATCAATCCGCCAATCTTGACATCTTTAATTAAAACATGTTTTTTTAACTCGTATATTCTGAAAATCTTTGGAGGATGAGTTTCAGGGGTGACAAGGTAAGGATCCGCTTTCGTACCATTTCCCGGACAATTAAATTCTATGGTTTCTTGTGATGGTATCACCCCTCTCCAAAAAATTCTCTAACTTGGAACTTTTATCTTCATTTTTTTCTAATATTATACTGCTAATTAGGATTTTAAAAGGCTCACATCCTAAAAAAAATGAGTTATATGAAATTTAAACCAAATATGAATCTAAGGTGCAAAAACTAAATTATTGATAAAATTTCAGATAAAAAGAGAGTTATTCTTTTATTGGGATGAATTTCCTCTCTGCTGGACCATCCTTCGTGATGGCAACCAGATCAATTCCATTGCCGGACGCCATATCTCTGATTATGGAAGATGTAATGGCCTTTTGAACGATATCCATACCTTGTTTTATCGTTAAACCTTCCTTATATTTTGCCTCTAACACGCCATAAGAAAAGTTCTGTCCACTTCCCACGGAACAGAATTTCTCGGGTAAAATTGATCCATAAGCCCCAATATCTAGTAAAACGGGTCCTTCTTCCTCGGTGACTCCGCCAAGAATGAGTCCAACCTCATAAGGAGTCATTTTATTCTGATAGAGAATGTTGGAAAGGATTTTTCCAGCGCTTTTTATTTTTATTTTCTTTTCTCGCTGTAATTGATATAAGGTGGTTTCAGCTCTTAACACGTCAACCAAGTACATTGCGTCTGCAACGCCCCCTGCAATCGTCATCCACAAATGATCTTGAATCTTATGTAATTTTTCGGAGGTTTTACTTGCAACAAAATAAGCCATAGTAGCACGCTTGTCCGTACCTAATATTACGGCATCCTTGCATGTTAATCCAACCGTAGTTGTTCCCGTTTTGAACGTTTGAGAGCCATTTTTGGAAGTTTGACCATTATTTAACTGCTTTTCCTTCACAAGCGATGAGATGGTTGGTTTAATCAATTCATCTTTTCTCATACTTTCATAAAAGAACCTTATTTTAATAATCTTTTTTATATTTTTTATAAATAATAGAGATATAGTAGTGCTTAGTTTGTCCTTCGTGAGATCCTCGATAGAGGATGTCCCTTAGCTTTGAGTTCAAGCTCATTAAACCAGCCGAAAGGAGGCCTTAAAATGGTGTATTTATGCTTAAGAAGGTTTTCTAGATCTATGAGACTCTGAAAACCGAATTTTGGTGAACTTAATTCTCCGAATAGGTGAGCAAAAGATAAAAGCACGAGGTTTTGTACCTTCAGCTGGGAAGTTATTTTCTCTATTTCAGCGACAGCTTTATGAAGGAAATCTTCATCCTCTTCATCTTGTTTTTCTATACTGATGAGTAAGAGCACGACATCTTCAAGTCGTCCTTCCTTATTCTCTTCAGAGAGTTCCTCAATTATTTTGGATCTGCTTTTTTTTGTAGTCGTATAACTGAAATAATCACAATGGAATGATAAAAATCGCATAATGATTAGGAAAAGGTGGTTTTAAATAAAAATGATCGTGTTCTCAAGTCGTTTTTATTCATTCCCTATTTCTTCTATCGAATTGATCTTCCAGAGATATTTACTTAAATCGATCTCAAATTCACCAACGAATTCGATACCCTCTTTCATTAGCAAAAATTTTTGCTGGTTTCTTCCTTCTTCTGAATTAAGAGCAATTAACCCTTGCGAGTTTATTACCCGATACCAAGGTAGAGCATATTTTTCAGTTGAAGAATTCAATGTCCAAGCGACTTGTCTAGCTGCTCTCGGATTCCCAGCTAACTTAGCAATTCTTCCGTAGGTGAGTACTTTCCCTTTAGGTATGTTTTGAATAATTTTAATAATATTTAACGTCAATTCACTTGGAATCTTGATTCACCTTCAATTATGATCCTACATATTTAACAATTCTTCAATATTTCCTAATACCTTAAGATGGATATCAGGGTTGAATTAAAATAAATTTTCATATGAGAAGAATGAATATACCAAAATTTATTTTTTTGTTGAAGAAAAATGTGCTTTAAATTCTAACCATGAAGATACTAAAATATCTTTCGTTTCCGGAATATCTTTAAGCTTTTTCTTAAGATCGAGATCTTCACTAAGTAACACACCATTTAAAGCTAAAGCAGTCCCTGAGATCCAGCAGTCCATAATATCAGGATGTCCCGAATGTTGGATGATTGAAGCAATCATGCTTGCTTTAGGATTAAGTTCACAATTAAAGATATTTATCGGAGAATTGATTACTGTTGGAAGAATCTTCTGATATCTATCTAAAATCTCAAAATCATGTACTTTCTTATATTCATTTAATAACTTATACATGGTCTCTATTAAGCATATCGATGGCAAAAAAACATTATATCCTTTTACATTATTCATCCAAACTTGCTTAAGATCATTTTCAAAATCCTTATCTAAATCTATCTTTATTCCGAAGAGTGGGAGAATAAAAGTCGTATCAAGAATAAGTGATTTAATGTTCTGCATTAGTCATTTTCTCCTGCATCTCATTCTGCTCTTCAATTTCCTTTTCAATGCTCGAGGGCGTCCCAGTTGCTATAGCTGGCATGTTCAAGGCTTCTTCGATTGAATATATTTTTTTTATAATTAGTTCTCCTTTAAAAGCTTCAATCAAAACCTCATCCCCTGGTTTAATACCAGCGAGGTCTCTTAATGGTTTTTTAGGTAAGATTTCTCCCTTTTTTCCAACAGTCGTTTTATCTTGAATTGTCATAATTAACTCATATATTTCCGAATATTTAATTTTTTTCAGAAAATATATGAAAAAATGACTCATTATGTCTAAATATTTGTTTTAATCATTCTTTCTTCAATATTTCTTCAATTATTCCGAAAGGCTTTAGTGAGAAGTGTGATTCTTTATCTCATGGATAAGAAAATAGTATTGATTGGAGCTGGAAGTGCTGCATTTACACCGGCGACGATGATTGATCTTAACCAAAGTGAGATCCTAGCCGGTTCAACCATTGTTTTAGTCGATATTGATGAGGAAAAATTAGATAGAGTTTATGAAGTTGTCTCTTACGATAATAAAACTCTCGGAAATAAATTTAACATTATCAAAACCACTGATCGAATTGAAGCACTTAAAGATGCTAATTTTATTATAAATTCAATCGAGCATGGAGACCGCTTTGAATTACGATGGCAAGATAATACTATTCCTAAAAAGCACGGGTCTACAGAACGAATGGCTGAAAATGGTGGTCCAGGGGGATTCTTTCATAGTGCTCGCCAAATACCTGAGATTTTAAAGATTGCTAAAGATGTTATGAGAATATGTCCCGATGCTTTTTTCATTAATTATTCAAATCCAATGTCTCGAATCTGCTTAGCTCTTAAGCGGGAGCTTCCAGAGTTGAAAATGTTTGGGTTATGCCATCAGATAGAATTACTTACCAGAGAGCACCTCCCTAGAATGATGAATAGAGAATTAGAAGAGATGCAGCTAATTACTGCTGGTTTAAATCATTTTGCTTTTTTACTTGGATTAAAAGACGTGGAAACTGGAAAAGACTTATTACCTGAATTTGATCAAAAATGCATGGACTATTTTAAGGACAAGTGGCACCGGTTTCATTATGCGGCCCTCACGTTTGAAATCTATAAGCGATTTGGATGGTTTCCATACGTTGGAGATAATCATATTTGCGAATACCTCCAAATCGGATCCCAATATACTACTGCACAAGATCTTACCGATTGGATTACCAGAATGCATCAAGGTAATTTGGGAATCAATTCTAGGTTAAAACGATATTATAAGCGATTAAAAAGAGGAACTTATCCAAAAAAAGGCATGTTTACAAGGGATCCATCTGGTGAAAGAGCCATTCCCATTATTGAAGCAATAGTAGAAGACTCGAATTCATATGAAATGGCAGTCAATATTCCTAACGATGGGATAATCGAGAATCTTCCCCAAGATCTCGTCATTGAATGTTCTGGAACGGTAAACAAGGACGGAATAATCGGATTAAAGCTTGGAAAAATTCCAAAAAATATTGCAGCTATCTTGAGAATTGAAGCTTCAATTCAAGATCTATGCGTGGAAGCAATTGTTAAGGAATCAAAAGAATTAGCTATTGCATGTTTAGCTACAGATGTTAATTGTGGAAGTTTTGAAATAGCAGAGGCCATATTTGATGAAATGTATGAACTTCAAAAACAATACTTGCCAAACTTCAAATAAAAATTGCATATTATAATAGATTATGACTGTAAAACCTCTTATTGAAAAACTTGGTTATGAAGCTGATAAGGACAAGGTCGTAATTTTTCACATAGATGATATGGGATTTTCTCACTCATCGAACCTTGCAGCTTTTGAATGCTTGGATTTTGGAGTAGCTAGCTGTGGCTCACTCATCGTTCCTGCACCCTGGTTCTTAGAGGCAGCAGAAATCTATCGCAAAAATCTAAAATATGATATTGGAGTTCATTTAACTCTCACTTGCGAATATGATCTTTATCGATGGAGAGCATTAAGTAGCGTTGATCCCAGCACGGGATTGTTAGATTCTGAACGTTCTCTATGGAGAACTGCTGAAGAAGCAATAGCAAAAGTGAACGTGAAAGCTGCTGAAGCCGAAATGCGAGCTCAAATTCAAACCGCATTGGATGCGGGTGTTAATGTAACACATATAGACAGCCACATGGGAACGGTCATGCATACAAAATTCATTCCAACTTACTTAAAGCTCGCTAAAGAGTTTAAAGTCGTTCCATTTTTACCTCGTGTTTCTAAAGAAGAATTAATAGAGATGGGAATGGGGGATCAATTTGCAATTTATGAGAAAATGTTCGATAAAATTGAAGAAAGTGGAGTGCCATTACTGGATCACGCGATAATAGATACATTGGGTGATGCTGAGGATAAAGTAGAATACTATTGTAAAAAGTTTTCAGAAATCCAACCTGGTGTAACCCATTTCTTATTTCATGCTGCGAAAATGACCCCAGAATTACAAGCTATCACTCCTGATTCTGCCAAGTGGAGAAATTTAGATTACGAAGCATTCACTGACTCACGCATCAAAGAATGTGTCAAGGAAAATGATCTCAAGATAATTGGATATAAGGATATCCTCGAGTTAATGTAACTCAATTACTATATACTTTTATTTTTTGAGGAGCTCCTCCAGAGCGTGCAGATTTTGAAGCTGCAATTCCAGCCATGCAAAAATTAGCGGCAATTTTGGAATGGATGGTAGCTTTTCTTTTCTCTTCAATTGCTTTTACCCAGTCATCCATAATACGTACAGAACCCCCAAAATACATACTCTGTATTGGAGGAATAACTTTTGCTAATTCCTCCTCATTAATAATTCTCGATTTTCCCTTGCGATGTTTTGATCGGGTTATTTTATGACTTTCAGCTAAAAATAAATTCCCTGGTTTTCCAATTTCAAAACATTCATAAGTCCCAGTTCTTCCAACCACTTGGATAAGAAGTCGTGACGGTTCTCGAGCAAAAATGTATGCGTTAGCACATTTAGCTATTGCTCCAATTTCGGTTCGAAATAATCCAACTTGAAAAGCTTTAGCTGGTTTACAAATTGGATTTCCTTGATAACCACCTATATCATTTGCATAACTAATTACTTCTACAAATGGCATTGGATCATTATTTCCCCCCAATGCTACTTGTGCGGGACCAATAGAATGGGCATACATGAGCGGATCAAATAATTGATACCAGGAGTCGACTCTAGGGGAATTTTCATCGCCTTTACCCTCTTTCCTCCAACGATAAGTAACATCGTGTAAATACTCAGACTCGGCATAAACGGTTGGACCAATTTTACCTGATTCTGCTAAATGACCTGCATAAAGTACCTCTGGAATAAAACAATAATTCTCTCCTAACTGATAGACTTTTCTAGAAGATTCCTCAGCAGATATAATTCGCTCAATATCGTTCTCTTTAATAGCCATTGGCACTTCAGAATAAACATGTAAACCAGATTCCATTGCTGTAATAACTTGATCTGCATGAAATTGTGGAGGACTGTTGATGATAACTGCGTCTAACTCTGGAGTGTCTAATAAATCTTCAAAGGAATTAGCGTATTTTACCTCATTCAATTTTTCAACATTTTTTTTGGCTTCAGGATCAGGATCGTGCGCAACTATAATCTTAACGCGACCAGATAAAGTTGGATGCATTTCTAATTCTGTTTTATGCCCAACTGCATTAAGTCCATACCCAATTAAACCAACATGTAGTGGTTTAGTCATAGTATACTTAATTCTCGAAATTGATAAAAACTTATTGATATTGATTTTACATTAAGATTTTAAGACATTCAAAATTGAATTTTTTTCAATTATTAAATTTTGATTAGTCGAGAGAAGAGTTTAAATGAACGCTAAGTTTTTAATCCATGATTTTTAGCAATGAAATTAAAGTGTTAAAGTGATGTAAAATAAGTAATGAGAAGGCGAAACTGAAAAATCGAGTGGGTTTATTTTTCATTTTATTAGCATGTGGTTTGATCGCTATAGGTCCCATTCAATGGGGCAACTTTCAACTTCCAATGTTGTTAAAGGGTGTCTTCAAGATTGTAATTCCGCTTGTCTTTTTAACCATTTCTTTGGTTTTATATAAGAGTGAAAGATTTCATAAATTTTGGAGATTATTTTTTGCTTTTTTATTGGAGCAACATCTTTTTTAGTTGTTTGGGCAGTTTCATTTTTTTACGCAATCCCAAATACAACGACAGAAGGGCTCGCTTTCAATAAATTAATTGAGACTACCTTAATTGTTATCCCCATCTTAATGTTAGTCAAAGCTTCTGGAGATGACATGGATTCAACTCTATTAAAGAAAGGAAATCTTAAATTAGGGTTAATCATAGGAGGAGGGGGCTTTCTTGTTTTATTATTAGTTTCTTTCATAGGAGCAATCCTCTTATTCTATGGAACAGCTTTAACCATAGAAAAATTTATAACTTGGCTTCCTTGGATTTTAATGTTTGTACTTTCAAACGGATTACTAGAAGAACTGTTATATCGTGGAATTTTTTTTGAAAAGTATAGAAACTTCCTTGGATTTAATTTGTGCAATCTTTTACAAGCTTTGGTCTATTCTCTCATGCATTTTGGAGTAAGTTATACTTCGGATAGTATAATATTTCTTGGAATCACGTTTGTCCTAGGTATTTTGTATGGATATATTATTCTAAAAACAAATTCCCTCTTAGGATCAATCTTGTTTCACGCGGGTACCGATATTTCTATTATTCTAGGTATCTTTTCAACATTATAAGGTTAGTAATATAATTATCTGTTTTTTCTATCATTTTTATTTCTTTATTTAAGAATTTTTAATACTGATATATTATTTCTTCATTAAGGATGCGAGTGCTTGTTGATTGTGACCCTGGAATGGGCAAAAAAAAGTCTCTAGCTGATGTTGATGATGGATTAGCATTATTATTCATGTTAAATCAGCCTGATTTGTTTGAAATTGAAGGGATCACGGTAACGTATGGGAACACGAGAGTAAAGACCGGGTACAAATTATTAATGGAATACCTCCATTTGACATCTAGAACAAAAGTTCCTCACTATTTAGGAGCAAGTTCAAGAGAAGATTTGGGTAAGCTAACAGAGGCCTCTGAATTCTTAATATCTGAAGTTAAGGATAACCCTAAAGAGCTTACATTATTAACTCTTGGACCACTAACGAATATTGCTACAGCGATAATGAAATACCCCGGATTTTTGGATGATTTAAGAGAAGTGATCTTTATGGGTGGCCTTATTCATCCGACCTCTGCCTTAAGTATTGGACCAGTAGAAACTATTCATTATTCAGAATTCAATTTTTTAAATGATCCAAAAGCAACTAAACTTTTTATTGAAGCCGAGACAAGAACACCTCGTATCGGAATGGGCTTAGATATATGTTGCCAGATCGTCTTTAATCGTACTCATTACAATGTTATTAAGGAAAGGAAAACTGTGATTAGTCAATACTTAGTAGAAAATATCTTGAATTGGTTTAATTTATGGGAAAAAACAAAAGCTAAGGGATTTTATCCTTTTGATACCTTAGTCCCTATATATTTGGTTAGTAATGGACTCTTTCAGACTTCTGATTTTCATCTTATAGTAGATACTAATAAAAACCCGGGAAAATTAGATATGGTCGATCGAAACAATACTAAAACTTCGAAAATTACATACTGCATGAATTTTAGCTCAGAAGAGAGCAAAAAGGATTGCATGGATATCCTTTTAAGAGGTTTAACCAAGTAATCTTCATTTTAATAATCTTAAATTTAATTCTCGAAGTTTTTGTTTATCAATCTTAATCATTTCTCGATCGTAAGTTAACAATCCATTAACTTCTCCCTCAACGTCAGTGATTTGAGTGTATATTGCTGCACTCAATCCCTCTTGCTTCAATGAGATAATCTTTTCAATTAATCTTTCGTATCTTTTAGCTAACTTTAAGCTATTTGTAAAATTTCTATACACAAATTTCTCTGGTACATTCCACATATGATCTTGAACTTCAAGACCAAGCCCTCCAAATTCTCCCACAGCTTTAGCTCGAGATTTGGTCCTATTAAGATCGAGTAAAACAGGATTAGGATAATTATGGATATCGTATATATCACCGACTCCATAATCATACCATCCACTTGCAGAATCAATTAATCTTGTAGAATCAAGCTTTCTAATTTGATTAGTGACTTTCTCAGTTTCAAACTGCCCCCATCCTTCATTAAATGGAACCCAAACGATGATTGAAGGAATATTGGATAAATTTTTAATCATTGTTCCAAGTTCTTTGTAATACTTCAATTTATCGCTTTCATTTCGCTTTGATTTATACTCATGAATATTGACAGGACGATTGATAATATTCACTTCGCCTCCACTTGGCATATCTTGCCATACTAAAATACCTAATTTATCACAATGATAATACCATCTTGCAGGTTCTACTTTCACGTGTTTCCTAATTAAATTAAATCCTAATTCCTTGGTAATTTGAATATCATACTTGAGTGCTTCATCAGTAGGCGCCGTGTAAAGGCCATCGGGCCAATAACCTTGGTCTAATGTTCCATATTGAAATATTGGTTTGTTGTTAAGCTCAATTGTAATCACTTCATTTTCATCCTTTAGCGACACTTTTCTCATCCCAAAATATCCACAAATCTCATCAACAATAGCATTCCCCCTCTTTATTCTAAGAATGAAGTTATAAAGGAAAGGATTTTCAGGATTCCATAATTGCGGAGATTTGAGATTGATTTGAAATTTATTATTAATTTGTACAGCTTGTGAAATGATCTCTTTTTCATTTTTCAGAACTTCTAACTCCAATACATCAGATGATACTGGATTCTTGATTATCGGATCAATAACTAACAATTCATTTTCGATATTTGTAGTGGTGTAATAATTCTCAATAAACGTTGATGGTACGGGTTCTAACCAAACGGTTTGCCAAATTCCAGAAACTGCAGTATAAAAGATGATCTTTGGATTTAATGATTGTTTTCCACGTTCTTGTTTGCCACTGTCAGTAGGATCCCATACACTAATTACGAGATCATTTTGTTCATCCTTTAGATTATCTGAAATATCAAATTTAAATGGAGTATAACCTCCTTCATGTTCTCCAATCTTATCTCCATTTACCCATATGATTGCTTTCCAATCAATAGCTCCGAAATGAAGCAATATTTTTTGCTCTTTCCAATCTTTTGGTATTTCAAATTCACGATGATACCAAAGTTTCTGACTCGGCTTTAACCCTCTCATAACACCAGATAATGCTGATTCAACCGGAAAAGGAACGAGAATCTTGCCATCAAATTGAGGTACATCTTTCAAATCTTTAGGACATATTGCATAGTCCCATAATCCATTTAAATTAAGCCATTTCTCTCGCTTCATTTGGGGACGGGGATATTCCGGCAGTGGTTCATTAGGATCAACATCTTTAGCCCATCGGGTTAAGATTTGATCTCCAACTGGGCTCCAGCTTTTTCCATTTTCCATATGCTTTTAAATGGAAATAAAAAAAAATAGTTTACCAAATCTTTTTTAGAGTCCAAATGTCTAACTTTTTAAGATTTATTGACCCTTGTTTGGAATATATAGAAAATCCATTCGATTTTTTAGATGCAAAATAAATCCGGCTAGTAATACAATCTTGATAATTAATGAAAACCTCAATAACCGATTTATCAATAAAGATGTGAAATTTTACATTTTTGGGGCTATAAATCTTATTTAATCTTCCAATTTCGCTTCCAACAGTGACTTTACACTTATTTGCGTTATACTCGATCTTTCCTCCCTCTTTTTTTTCTTCAAGGAAAAGATTAAACCCAAAAATTTCATTTCCACTAAGTTCGAAGGTTGCTATCAATTCCAATGTTAAATCAGGGAAGTTTCCTAAGAATAAATCATAATTTTGTTTTATTAAACAGTTTCTAAATTGAAAATGGCTTTCTCTTAATTTTTGAAGTTCTTCAGCAGGAGTTACGTTTAAATTTCGACTTTTATCACATTTTAGAATCCTGGGCAAGCTTAGACACCCGTTCCAACTTCCTGAACCCCCTCCTTTAATCCACCCCCATAAAATTCTTCTTTGATTATCATCTAAAAAGGAATTTGCAGCATAAAAGCACTTCCCGTGATCTAGAATACTCCAAGTAATTGGAGTAAAAGAATGGTCTTTATAATCACCAATCGCATATATGACTTCTTTAAAAGGAGAAACAATTAAGATATGATTATCTCCAAGAGTTACAAAATTAGGACACTCCCACCCTCGACCTTGCTTGCGAGTACCTTTAGAAAAAACTCCTTTAAATTTCCAATCGAATAAGTCAACTGATTCATATAATAAAGTTATACCGTGACTATTAGTGGAAGAAGTGTGTTCATGGCCTCCCATTATCATAAACCATTTATCACTTTCTCTCCAGATAAAAGGGTCTCTCCAGTCATGTATTTCAAATTGAGAACTCTTTTCAAGAGTTAAAATTGGATTATTAATGTATTTATCCCATGTTATCATTCCATCTTTACTAGTTGCCAACCATAGCTCAGCATAATCATGTGGAGAATTGAGCGTACTCACACTCGTATAAATTATGGTTGGGATTCCATCATTTAATATACAAGTGCCAGACCAACATCCATCTTCTCCTTTTTTGTGCGACGGCATTAAGGCAATAGGAAGATGTTCCCAGTGAATAAGATCACTACTCTTTGCGTGTCCCCATGACATTTCCCAGAATTGATCGAATTTTAAGTCATCTTTAAATGGATAATGCTGATAAAAAAGATGATATTCCCCATCATAAAAAATAGGGCCATTAGGATCATTCATCCAGTTTGCTTTTGGAAGAAAGTGATATTTTGGTCGATATGGGCATTTTAAAGCCTCTATCTCAGCCTTCTTAAGGTATTCCAGGGCACGTTGTAAATCGTTATTGATATTAACCACCTTAATAATAATCTTTAATGAAGAAATCTTTTAATAGTTTGGAAAGTACAATAATGTATTTGTTTGGTGATTAGATGGATTCGATAGAAGATACTTATAATATTGCTAAAACTCAATATGAGCAATATGGAGTCGATGTTGATAAGGCTCTGGAAACTTTAAAGAAAATTCCTGTTTCTATTCATTGTTGGCAGGGTGATGATGTTGGAGGATTTGAAAAATCCAATTCTAAGTTAATGGGAGGAGGTATTCAAGCAACGGGTAATTACCTTGGAAAGGCGAGAAACATAAGCGAACTCAAACAAGATTTAGAAAAAGTGCTATCATTAATTCCTGGAAATCATCGAGTCAATTTGCATGCCATATATGGAGATTTTGAGAAAAATTTTGTTGAGAGGGATGAAATAGAACCTTCTCATTTTCACTCATGGATAGATTGGGCAAAAAAAAATGAAATCAAATTAGATTTCAATCCCACCTTATTTTCTCATCCTAAAGCTGATGAGGGCTTTACATTAAGTAGTAAAGATGAGGAAATTAGAAATTTTTGGATTGAACATATTATGAGATCAAGAGAGATCAGTGCTGAAATAGGAAGACAATTGAATGACACGTGCATCCACAACATTTGGATCCCAGACGGAATGAAGGACATCACAATTGACCGCTATGGATATAGGAAATTACTCATCGATTCGTTGGATAGAATCTTCTCTAAAAAATATTCTGATAAATACATACTTGATTCACTTGAAGGAAAGTTATTTGGAATAGGAAGTGAAGCATTTGTAGTTGGAAGCCATGAATTTTATCTAAGTTATGCTATTAAAAATAATTTATTGCTTACTTTAGATTCTGGGCATTTTCATCCCACTGAATCAGTTGGAGATAAAATATCTGCGATCTTGCCTTTTCTTAGGGGGTTAGTGTTTCATATCAGTCGTGGTTTAAGATGGGATAGCGATCATGTTGTGATATTGGATGATGAGCTCTCCCAAATCACAGAAGAGATCATTAAATGTAATTCTCTCGATAAAATACATATTGCGTTAGATTATTTTGATGCATCAATTAATCGAATAGGAGCATACGTGATTGGAGCAAGAGCAACACTAATTGGTTTACTAAAAGCCCTTCTCTACCCGTTTAATGTGCTTAAAGGTTTTGAAGAGAAAGGAAAATATTTTCAAAGGCTGGCTATTATTGAAGAAGTTAAAAAATTACCATTTGGGTCAATTTGGGATTATTATTGCAGTATTAATAATGCCCCAACTGGAATGGATTGGATTAAGGAAGTTGAAGATTATGAAATTAAAGTATTAAAAAATAGAAAATGAAAATAAGTGCTTATTCAATCCGTTCTCTTTTTTCTGCGTGAAGTTTGCGAAGTTTTTCTTGGAGTTCGTTCAGACTATCTCCATAAAGTGGGTAGAAGTACATGAATATCAGGCCAATAGCGTTTACCATTGCTGGAACTATAAACATTAGTAACTTTATTCCAATAAACGCAGAATCGGGTTGAATAGCTGAATTTTGTACGTAACCAAAGATTCCAAGGACTAAAGTTGCTATAATTGGCCCAATACTTTGAGCTGGTTTGTTGACTAACGCATTTATGCCTAAAAACATTCCTTCTCTTCTGGAACCAGTTTTTAATTCGTCCTCATCAATAGAAAGGTACAAGAAAGGAGTATTAAACACCGTATACCCTCCTAAAAAGGTCCTTATAGCTAAAGTTATAACCACTAGTAAAGGAGCATCAATTAAAAGGATGAAAGGAAATAATCCGAGCGTTATTATGACATTTGCGAAGCCAGATCTTAGTAAAATTTTCCGCATGCCCCATTTTGGTCTCATTTTTATATAAAAGTAGTTTGCTCCATAGCCAATAAAGAAGAAAATTGCAAAATAGTAAAGTAGCCCACCTTCTCCAAGAATCAACAAGTAGACAAATAAATAACTCAACCCTATTGAACCAATAAAAGCATCACAGAAACTATATGCTATGAATAGCAGAAAGGATTTCATTCTCAAGGTCTCCTTTACTGCTTTTATCAAGGGAAGTCCCTCGTCCTTTTGAAATTCAGGTCTTTCCTTACACATGAACGAGGTAAAAATTAATAGAATCGTCGAGAAAATTGCGATAAAAAGCATTAGTAAAACAAATTGTTCCGATGTTGGATCCATTGATCCTATGATGATAAACATTGGAAGAACGAATACGGCAGCTATGATAGTTGCTAAAAAGTTTGCCTTATTCCTTTCGTCCAGATCTGAAGTCATTTCTGGTAATAAAGCCATCCATACAAGAACAACTAAAGTAAAAAATGTATCAAACAGACAAATACTGACGACAAAATGAAGAAAGATGACGATTTGATTAGTAAAACTCCAAGGAATCCATACTAACATGAATGTAAAACCCCAAATTGGAGCTCCGTATCGAATATAAATGGTTCGTCTACTTCCCCATTTTTGTGAATTGGTTCGATCAGACATCTGTCCCAATAACGGATCGTTCAACGCGTTGACTATCATGTATATCACTTGACCAATTACGAATAAAGTTGGGGCTAATTGTAATTTGTCATAAAATAACTGTATATACTTTAAAAGGAATATAAATACCAATAATCCATTTGGTATGGCACCTATAGCATAACCCCATAAATTCCGCGAGGTTAATTGTTTCTTATCTTGATTTTCCAATAATATCTCCTATTTTCAAAAATTAATGAATTAAGATAGAGTTCTCACTTTATATAAAACTACCTAATTTACTTTTATTTGTAGCAAAAAATTAATTAAATCCATGATTCTTAGAACAATATGGTTATTGTAAATACAAAAAAAGGTAAAATTAAAGGCGTTCAAGAATCAGGATACCAACGATTTTATGGAATTCCTTATGCTAAACCACCCATAGGCAATTTACGTTTTATGGAGCCTCAACCTACTGATCCTTGGAATGAAATCAAAGATGCATCAAATTTTAAAGCAATTTCTCCTCAAAATTATGTAGACGATCCCCCTATCGGTCAAGAAGAAAGCGAGGATTGCCTTTACCTTAACATATGGACGCCTCAAGCAGATGATAAAAAGCGACCCGTGATGTTTTGGATCCACGGTGGAGGGTTTGTTATAGGAGCAGGTTCCAGAAAAAGATTGAATGGATCTAAATTAGCTACTTTTGGAAATGTTGTCGTGGTGACTTTTAATTATCGCTTAGGAGCCTTAGGATTTCTCAATTTACCGAGTGTGACCCCAAATTTAGGAATTCTCGACCAAGTAGCAGCATTACAATGGGTAAAGGAAAATATTGAAAAATTTGGAGGCGATCCAGGAAATATTACGATTTTCGGTGAATCAGCTGGTGGCATGTCGGTTGGAATATTACTCACCATAGCATCTACAAAGAGATTATTCCAAAAAGCGATAATTGAGAGTGGTGCGACAAATCCAAATGATTTTGAACCATTATCTGCCCGTCAAGGTGCAGAAAAGTTCGTGAAAAAACTAGGTTTAAAGAATGCTGATATTGCTGATCTACAATCTGTACCACTCGATAAGCTGATGAAAATTCAGCAAAAGATCGCTGGAAATGTATTCGATCTAAAAAGTAATCCCTTTAGGCCTTTTGTGGATGGGAAAATTATGACTGAACAACCAATTGAAGTAATTCGTAAAGGAAAGTCTGCAAATGTCCCAGTAATCATCGGATATAATAGTGAGGAATTAGGAATGATATCTAATCTTTTAGAAGATTCTGGTGAAGTAAAACGAAAGGTGATTATGAAAGTAATCAAGTCGCAATTAGAGAAGAGTGGAATCTCAAAAAAAGATTTAAACAAACTGATTGAGAGCTATAAAAAAGAGGTTAAAAATAAATGTCCCGATAAAGATTTCAAATATTGGGATTTCATTTTATCAGATTCTATGTTTCGGATTCCAATACTTCACCAGCTTGAAGCCCACCTTGAAAATGAATCAAATATCTATCATTATATATTTCACTATAATTCCCCAAAATTTGGGGCAGCACTTCATACGTTTGAAATAGCTTTTGTATTTGGCACCCTGGGAGAAGATATGGTTCAGGATGCTGTAACCAATTCTAAAGATTCGTTGGAACTTTCCAATTTGATGATGAAAACATGGGTAAATTTTGCTAGGAATGGCAATCCAAATCATGAGGGAATACCACAATGGAAGCCATACGATCTTAAGAATCGAAATACGATGATCTTATCTAATGACTCAAAAATTATCAATGATCCTGATGCCGTGCTGAGAAAAGCTTGGGATGAAATTGTATAAATAAATAAAAATTAGTGAAGATCAAAGGTATAAAATCCCGATCCGAGATGATAAACTAAAAAGTTATCTTCCTCTTTTAAAAGCTTAAATTTACTCTCAATTGCTTTATTTTGAGACCAGATCAATTCTCCACTTTCTTTTAACTCATTATAGGAATTTAAATGGGGAATCCAAATTTCAGCGGACACTCCTACTGGAATACTAGTGGATATTTTTAAAGAATTACCCAATTTTTCCCAAGAACATGAAATTTTACCTTTATAGGTTTTTATGGATGAATGAGCATAATCCATATCATTAGGAATGAAGGGCTTAATTGTAATGCGTTGCCATCCTGGAGATTCGCATATAATTCCAGTTATAAACTTGTAGAACCACGTATCTACCGATCCTAACATGATATGGTTATGAGAGTTCATACCGCCTCCTTCCAACATTTCCCAACGTTCCCATAAGGTGGTAGCTCCTTCCTTTATCATGTATCCGTAACTTGGAAAGCTTTCTTGAGTTATCATCTTATAAGCAGCATCAGGGAATCCATCTTTAGTTAAAACTTCAAATATATATCTCGTACCCACGATACCGGTATCAACATGATAATCATAATCTTCTTCAATAGTGTTGATCAAAGTTGATAAGACATTTTTTTTCTTTTTCTCTGGAACCATATTCAAGTAAAGAGGTAAAGCATTCGATGTTTGGCTTACAGATCTATCAGCTGGAGACATCTTTGTCGTTTCATAGCTTACATTTAGAAATTTATTGTTAAATGCGTCTTTAATATCAATTGTTTTATTTGCATAATAATCGGCATCATCAGTTTTTCCAAGGATTTCAGCTATTTTTGAAAAATAAAAAGTATCATGATAAAAATACCAAGATGAAGTTAGTTCTATCGGCGTTTTTTTTGAAACAATTGAACACGGTGGGCACCAATCACCATATTTTCCCATTAATATTAAATCGTTTTCAGAAATCGAAATTAAAAAGTCAATGTAATTTTTCATTCCTTCATAATTTTCCTCTAGTACCCGCAGATCATTATAATACCAATAAAGATGCCAAGCAATTGTTACATATGCGCTACCCCAAGCTGGATCAGCTGGATATAGGTCCCAATAAGGGGGAACAACATCAGAAATACTTCCATCTTCCTTTTGGCACAATCTAATGTCTTTCAAGTATTTAGTAAAAAAACGAGCCATATCAAAGTTTAAAATTGCTTCCTCAGTCGCAAGTTGAGCATCCCCCATCCATCCATGACGCTCGTCTCTTTGTGGACAATCTGTAGGAATGCTCATCAAGTTACTTAATTGGCTCCATAATGTGTTCGAATGGATTTGATTAATCAATTTATTGGAACAATAAAAATCTCCTGTTTTTGGAACATTAGAATGGAAAAAGAGTCCTTCAAAATTATCCAACGATGGGACGCCCGGAAATCCCGTGATCTCAACATAACGAAACCCATGATAGGTGAAATGAGGTTCATAATTCTCATCACCATCTCCTTTCAGGATATAAATATCATTTGCGGGGGCACCTCCATTTGTAGCCGTATTTATCATTCCATTTTTGTGTATTATTTCGGAAAATCTCAGTTTTATTTCAGTCCCACGTGGTCCATCTACTTTCATCTTAACAAAACCAGTAAAATTCTGTTTAAAGTCCATGACATAGATCCCTGGTTCTGGACTATAGATCTCTTTAGGGAGAATAGTCTTTGTGATTTGAATAGGTTGCATCATTTGTGAAGCTAAATTATGTCCATTTACCTGGACTGCGTTCTTCCACTCTTTATCGTCAAAATGAGATTTATCCCATCCTGGCATTTCTAATCTAGCATCATAAATCTCACCGAAATATAGCCCATTTTCTTTAATAGGTCCATTTGAAATCTTCCAGGAGTTATCTGTATAAATTATTTCACTACTTCCATCAGTATAATGTATGTTTAATTGCAATATCAATTTGGGGAAATCATAACCAAATAATTCAACACAGCGTCCATTCCCTAAAATCACTCCAATTGAGTTATCCTTTTCCAAGATGTTGGATACATCATAAGTAGAATAAAGAACTAATTTTTTATAATCAGTCTGGGGGGGATCAAGTATTCTGTCTCCAATCCTCTTCCCATTTATTTGTAATTGGTAATATCCTACTCCACAAACATAGACTTTAGCAGATTTGATACTTTTTGATAAAGAAAACTCTTTTCTTAGGTATAAAGCGTGCAATTCCTTAATACGACCTGCTATGTTTCTTCCTCCAGATTTGTATTGAAGTTTCTTCCGAGACTTTTTATCAATATATTCCTCTTGACTGATCCATTGAGCTTTCCAGTCTGAACTCTGAAATAAAGTAGTTCCGAAAATATGGATTTTACTATACTCACTTTCATTATCATCTTTATCCCACCATTTCACTCGCCAGAAATAGATTGTATCACTCTGCAATTCAGTACCACCATAGACAATATTAAAATTGTCACTTGAAACTTGTTTTTCAGAATCCCAAATATCCCCTTTTTCATCTTGAGCTAGCTTTTTCGTAGAGGATACAATTATTTGATAGGAATTCTGGATTTGATTTCTTTCTTCGTGTTCTAACAACCAAGAAAAACGAGGCTTTTTTATATCAATACATATCGGATCTGTGAGATATTCACATTTTAAATTATAAGGTGTTCTAATCAACTTATATCTCCTTCATTTTACTTAAAGTAATTATAATAATCATACTTTTGTTTCATTTCTTTAAAAATTTCTTCTGCTTTTTCAAAACTTCCCAGATTTGGATCAATTGCTAATGCTGTGATGGCTTGTTCTTTTGATTTAGTTAGTATAGCATCGATACAAATATCTTGTACACTTGCTTCTATACGCAGCAATGCAGCAATACTTTTTGGTAAATTTCCCCATTTAATTCCATGAACTCCATTTTTATCTCCTGTTGCGGGACATTCCAAGATAAGATCTTGAGGGAGGTTTTCTACTATTCCATCGTTAGGGATATTAACAGCAGTATGATATGCATTATCGTCCTTTATAATCGATTCGATTATTGGAATTGCATCTTCTCCAGAGATTCCTCTTAGCATTCCCCTTTTAGGATACCTCCCTTTCTTCAACCGGTTATAATATCTCATCAATTTTTTATAGATTCCTTGATTATAATCTTCAGTTCTATCGATCCAATCTATCATGTCTTGAGTTTTTGTAAATTCCTCTCCAATTTGAAGGTATTCCGCAAGATGATTATCTCCAACGTAGGGGAACCATCCAAATCGTTTATAGATTTCAAAAGTTAATGTTGAAAATTCAAACCTCTCTTCCCACTTAGTAAAATAATCCAATGCTTTGGAATTAAATTCAGGCATCAAATTTCTTCCAGTTGCGATCTCCTCAAGCCCCATTAGAAAGCCAAAATGGTTTAAACCATAGGGCCTGATTTTTATCTCTGGAAGCTTTATTCCTAGCATTTGAGGCAGACGAAGATAAAGTGCTCCAATTTGGTGACAAAGACCAGCGAATTTCAAATTTTTAGTAGCTCTCTTTATGGCCAAACAAACTCTTGACATTGGATTTGAAAAGTTAATGAAAAAGGCATTGGGACAAATTTTTTCAGCATCTCTAACAATTTCAATTATGGATGGTATGATCCGAAAGGCATGTAAGCTTCCACCAGGCCCACCGCATTCTCCTAATACTTGAGTTGACCCATATTTACGAGGTGTTTCATAGTCATCTCTCCATAATTTCATCCTATCTCCGATTTCAATTGAACTTACTATGAAATCAGCATTTTTAAATGCCTTGGTTCTATCTATTGTGTATTCTAAATTAAATTTATTTCCAATTAAATCATTTTCAGCTTCTAACAGCTCAAAAATTATTTTAAGTTTACCTTGATTAGTGTCCTGTAGGACAATAGTTGATCCATCGAGCAAATCACTATGATAGATATCAGTAAACATAGATGGGCCGAAACTGGTGCTGCCTGCACCAACTAGGACAATTTTTTTTTCCAACTTTCGATCACCTATTTTTTTAAACAGAATAACTTTAGAAAAAGAAATATTATATTAATTAGTTACTTTAGTTTCAAGATTGATTTCTTAAAAGATCATTCCCTTATTTAATCAACCAAGACCTATATTGAGATCTCGCGAGAACACAGACTATGATTGGAATGAATAATAGGGTATTAAAAGTAAATCTTAGCAAAAAGCAACTTACAACCTTAGATTTATCGGAAGATTTATTAGATAATTACATCGGTGGGCGGGGCTTAGGGGTTAAATTATTGATTGATCATATTCCTCCCAAAACCGACCCATTGGGTTCAAATAACATCTTAATTTTTACAACAGGGCCATTTGGAGCTACCATCGTACCAACTAATGGCAGGTTCTCTTTAGTCACTAAATCTCCATTAACAGGAGGAATATTCTACTCAAATTCGGGAGGAAACTTCGGTGTATTTATGAAAAAATGTGGATATGATGGAATCTTTATAGTAGGGTCATTAAAAACACCAGGATATCTTCTGATCACAGAATCAGGAGAAGTGACGATTCAAGATGCTTCCCCTTTATGGGGTTTAAAGACTGAAGATTGCTTAAAAGAATTGCAAAAACTCGAAGGAGAACGAATAAATTCTTTAATGATTGGGCCAGCAGGAGAAAAAGAGGTATTAATATCTTCAATAATGAACGATGCTGCCCGAGCATTTGGTCGAGGTGGTGTGGGTGCGGTTATGGGTTCAAAGAAGCTGAAAGCCATAGTTGTGCAGAGAGGTACAAAAAAAGTAGAAATTAAAAATCTTGAGTTGCTAAGAAAGTATGTAAAAGTGGCTCAGGATAAAATAAAAGTAGTTCCAATCACTCGATCCTCGTTACCAAAATTTGGTACTTCCGCATTGGTTAATGTAATAAATACGTTAGGAATGTTCCCAATAAAAAACTTTCAATATGGATTTGATGAAAGAGCATTTCAAGTTAGCGGAGAATCGATCAATAAAGAATTATTTCAAAAGTCAGAAGGATGTTACGCTTGTCCTATTCGATGTGGAAGGCTGACAAAAGCAGGTAAAGAACAAGGAAAGGGTCCAGAATATGAATCTGTATGGGCTTTGGGACCAAATTTAGAAATTTTTGATTTGGAATTAGTTGCACAAGCTAATTATTTATGTAATTCTCTCGGGCTAGATACAATCTCTTGTGGTGTAAGTATTAGTTGTGCCATGGAATTACAGCAAAAAGGAATAATCCAAAATGAAATGTTGAAATTTGGTAATGAGTCTATTTTGAAAGGATTGATCGATGACATTGCTAATAAACATGGAATTGGTGCAGATATTAGTGAAGGTGCCTATAGATTAGCAAAAAGGTATAACTCAGTAGATAGTGCAATCCATGTTAAAAATCTCGAGCTTCCTGCTTACGACCCTCGAGGAGCAATAGGTCATGCTTTAGGTTATGCAACCTCAAATAGGGGAGGTTGTCATCTCACGGGTTATTTAGCAGCATTGGAAATTTTTGCTGCTCCGAAAAAGATCGATAGGTTTACTACGGGAGGAAAACCAGATTTATTAGCACTTAAACAAAACCAAAAAGCAACCGAGGACAGTCTAGTTGTTTGTGTATTTGCTGGTTGGGCATTAGGCTTGGATTATTATGCTCGATTCATGAAAGCAATTACGGGAAATGACTATGATGTAATAAAACTAACGAGGATAGGAGAGAGAATTTATAATTTAGAAAGATTATTTAATCTTAGAGAGGGATTATCGAGTAAGGATGACACATTACCATCTAGATTCTTGAATCAACCTCTTAAGGAAGGGCCATCAAAAGATCGTATCATTCCTCTATCAAGCATGTTAAAGCAATTCTATTACGTACGAGGTTGGGATGAAAATGGCATTCCTATGCAAGAAAAATTAAAAGAACTGAATATATCACCAATTTGAGGATAAAAATGATAGATGAATCTATATATCATACGTTTAGAAAGATAGGAAAGCATTTGGTTCGACATGGTTATAATACAAGCCATTCGGGAAATATTTCTATAAAAAATGGTGGCAAGATAATTATTAAACGTAGAGCGGGAATGTTAGGAGATTTAGAACCAGAAGACCTAGTAGAAACAGATTTAAAAGAAGAGGATTCCAGTTCACTTATTGCAAGTACCGAGCTTGGAGTTCACCGAGCAATTTATCTGGAAACTGATGCGATGGCTGTTATACACGCTCATAATCCGTATTGTGTTGCTTTATCCTTAGTTGAGGATGAAATAACATGCATCGACGCTGAAGGATTTGCATTATATAAGAAAATTCCGATTATTGATGTAGAAATTCCAGCAGGAGCATATTATACCTCAATAGAGGTACCAAAAGTTCTAAAGAACTATCCATTTGTCATAGTAAGAGGACATGGGATCTTTGCTAAAGGCATGACTTTAGAAGATGCACTTCAATACGTCACGGGTGCTGAACAATCGGCTAAGATTAGATATCTTACATTAATGACGGGAAAACCATTAAAAAGAGATTTTTCAAAAGAGAAGGACTTTTCTATTTGGTAGTTTTTTAATATCAAAGAACACATATTTTTTTTTCAAAATTTAAGAAATAAACTTAAGGAGTAATTATGAGCTTACATTTAGGAGTAAAACGTTTAAGATCGACACTCCCACAAATTGGGATTCGACCAACCATCGATGGAAGAGAAAAAGGAGTTCGAGAATCCCTTGAAGACCAGACAATGCAGTTAGCATCCACTGTTGCTGATTTATTAGAATCGAATTTACGATTTCCTAATGGAATGGGTGTAAAGTGTGTCATAGCTGAAACCACCATTGGTAATGTAACACAAGCCAGAGAATGTGCTGATAAGTTCAGAAGGGAAAATGTGGGTCTATCCATCACTGTAACACCTTGTTGGTGCTATGGTTCAGAGACAATGGACATGGATCCACTCATTCCAAAGGCTATTTGGGGATTTAATGGAACTGAACGTCCAGGGGCAGTTTATTTAGCAGCAGTTCTCGCAGCTCATTCGCAGAAGGGTTTACCTGCATTTGGCATCTATAGTCATAACGTACAAGATGCAGATGATCAGACTATACCCGAAGATGTTAAAGAAAAGTTATTACGATTTGCAAAAGCAGGCTTGGCGGTAGCTTGGATGAGAGGAAAATCTTATTTATCCATTGGAAACGTATCAATGGGTATTGCTGGATCAATAATTAATGAGAATTATTTTCAGGAATATCTGGGAATGAGAAATGAATACGTTGACATGTCTGAAATTACTCGTAGAATTAATGAAAAAATATATGATGAAGAAGAATTTAAAAAAGCGATGATTTGGGTCAAAGATATGTGTAAAGAGGGAAAGGATACGAATCCACCAAATCTGCAAAAAACACGAGAACAGAAAGATAATGAGTGGGAAACAATGGTAAAGATGTCGATGATTTGCCGAGATCTCATGATAGGAAATAAGAAACTTAAAGAACTTGGTTTTGGAGAAGAATCTTTGGGGCATAATTCGATTGTAGCTGGATTTCAAGGACAAAGGCATTGGACTGACCACATGCCTAATGGGGATTTCATGGAATCAATTTTAAACTCTTCATTTGATTGGAACGGAATCCGTCAGCCTTTTTTAATGGCAACTGAAAATGATGCTTTGAATGGGATAGTCATGCTTTTTGGTCATGTATTAACCTATACGGCTCAGATTTTTGCAGATATCAGGACATACTGGAGCCCAGAAGCAGTTAAAAGGACTACTGGAATAGAATTAATAGGAAAAGCCAAGGATGGAATGATCCACTTAATCAATTCTGGATCTGCCTCTTTAGACGGTACAGGCCAACAGGAAAAAGATGGTAAACCAATAATGAAACCATATTGGGAAATTAACAAAGACGAAGTTAAAAAGTGTTTAAGCGCAACAAAATGGGATCCCGTAATTTTTGAATATTTTCGTGGAGGAGGATTCTCTTCTAACTTCTTAACGAGAGGAGATATGCCAATGACACTTTCACGTGTTAATATCGTTAAAGGACTTGGACTAGTATTACAATTAGCAGAAGGTTGGGCTATTGAAATTCCAAAAAAAATTCATAAAGTTTTGGATGATCGAACGAACAACACTTGGCCTACAACTTGGTTTGTACCTCGTTTAACTGGTAAAGGAGCATTTAAATCGGTTTATGATGTCATGAATAATTGGGGAGCAAACCATGGAGCTTTGTGTTTCGGACATATTGGGGCAGATCTCATCACACTTGCCTCAATGTTGAGAATACCAGTAAATATGCATAATGTTTCTGAGGATTTAATTTTTCGACCAAGCGCGTGGAATGCTTTTGGTACTGAAAATTTAGAAAATGCTGACTTTCAGGCTTGTAAAAATTTTGGTCCACTTTATGGATAAAAAATATTAAATTCAATCCTCTCGTTTTGTATTCTATCACATTATATAGGCGAAATAAGGATGAAAAAAGAAGATATTTGCTTTCTTTCTGCTTATGAAATAAGAGAGAAATTAAGAACTCAAGAAATTACATCTCAAGAAATTACAGACATCATTATAGAGAGAATAGAAAAAGTTAATCCAATAATTAATGCCTACTGTACACCCACTTTTGAATTAGCCAGAGAAATGGCTAAAAAATCGGATGAGGTTATTAAGAATGGGAAAAAGTTGGGGCTTTTGCAGGGGATCCCTATTTCAATTAAAGACGAAACTGAGACGAAAACGATTAGAACAACATATGGGAGTTTTCTATTTGAGAATAATATTCCTAGGGAAGACGAAGCTGTGGTAAGAAGGCTAAGAGAAGCAGGCTGCGTAATTTTAGGAAAAACAAATACTCCTGCATTTGGATATAAAGGCGAAACAGATAATAGAATCTTCGGAATAACTAAAAATCCTTGGAATCTAGAAAGAACACCTGGAGGTTCTAGTGGTGGAGCGGCGGCGGCAGTAGCTTCAGGTTTAGGACCGATTGGCATAGGATCCGATGGTGGGGGTTCAATTAGAATTCCAAGCTGTTTCTGTGGGATTTATGGTTTGAAGTCTACCTTTGGAAGGGTTCCACAAAATACAATGACTTTAATGGGTTATCTTGGGACATTTGTTCATAAAGGTCCTCTTGTAAGAAATGTAAGGGATGCTGCATTAATCTTAGATATTATTGCTGGACAAGACGATTCTGACCGATATTCTGTTCCAAAACCTAATTTCAGCTATGTGAAAATGATAGAAAATGAACGTCGTAATTTAAAAATAGGATATTCATTTGATCTAGGATTTGCACAAGCTCTTGAACCTGAGGTTGAAAAATCAGTATTTAATGCTATCCAAAAATTTGAAGATTTCGGTTGGTCCATAGAAAAAAGTAAAATTAAATTGAGGGATCCTGAATCTACATTTTCCATAATATGGAGTACTGGATTTGCGTATAGTCTTGGACCATATATGGAAACTGCGGAGGAGAAAATGGATCCTGGGCTTGTAGATTTGATTAAACTAGGGTACAAATTTTCAACAAAAGAGATTAAAATTGCTGAAATCCAGAGGGAAATCATATATCAAGAGATTTGTAGAGCTTTCAAAAAATTCGATGTTTTAATCACACCCACACTAGCGTGTCCAGCTTTTGAACTCGGAAAATCAAAAGTTGAAAAAGGAACCGGAAAAACCGGAGTCATAATAAATGGTAAACCCGTGAGCTCTGAAGGGTGGTTACCTTTCACCTACCCCTTTAATGCAAGTGGGCATCCAGCCGCTTCAATCCCGTGTGGTTGGACTAGCAAAGGACTCCCAGTTGGAATGCAAATAGTAGGAAATAGATTTGATGAGCTAACAGTTCTTCAAGTTTCAAAAATATTTGAAGATATTAACCCATGGCGGGGAAAGAAGCCAGATTTCAATTAAAGCCATATTCTACAAAATCCCAACCAATTCACCTGGAATAAAAAAAATATTTAAATTCAATCGTCCCGCATTTTATCTTAACCTATTAATAAATATGTGATGAGGATGAATAAAGAAGAAATTTGTTTTCTTTCTGCTTGTGATATGCGAGAGAAAATATCAACCCAAGAATTAACTTCTTTAGAAATTACAGAGGCTCTTATTGAAAGGATAAACAAGATAAATCCAATTATAAATGCTTATTGCACTCCTACCTTTGATATTGCTCGAGATATGGCTAAAAAAGCTGACGAACTTGCTAAAAAGGGAGATGGAGGTCTTCTAAATGGTATACCAACTTCGATTAAAGATCTTTCACTGACTAAGGGTATAAGAACTACATTTGGTTCAAAAATTTATGAAAACTTCATTCCAAATGAAGATGCTGTTTACGTGACTAGGTTAAAAGATGCGGGTATTGTTATATTAGGAAAAACTAATACTCCCGAGTTTGGGTTTAAAGGAGCGACTGATAATCTTATTTTCGGTACAACCAAAAATCCATGGAACTTGAATAAAACTTGTGGAGGATCGAGTGGAGGCGCTGGAGCTGCTGTAGCTTCAGGAATCAGCCCATTAGCCCAAGGTTCTGATGGAGGAGGATCAATTAGAATTCCTGCTTGTTTGAATGGTGTGTATGGTATAAAACCAACTTTTGGTAGGGTTCCAAATTATCCTAAAGAATATATTTTTGCTCATACTTTATCGGTCGCTGGTCCAATTACGCGTCATGTGAAGGATGCTGCTTTAATGTTAGATGTGATGAAAGGTCCGTTTGAAGGTTTTCGTCATTCACTCCCGAAGGACGATACTAGTTATTATGAAAAAATTGAAGAGAAACCAGCCAAATTGAAGATAGCTTATTCGATGGATATGGGGTATGCGAAAATAGTGGACTCTGAAGTTGAGAAATCTGTGCTTGATTCAATTGAAAAGTTTAATTCTTTTGGTTGGGAACCAGAAAAAGTCAAAATGAAACTTAGGAAGCCTGAACTACCTTTCTATACAATATGGATCTCAGAAGTAGGATATAGTTTAAACCCTAAATTAAAGGAATGGCGGGAAAAAATGGATCCAGATTTAGTGAAAATGGTTGAAGGCGTTTTGGGATATGATGGTCTATCGGTTGTCAGAGCAATGGATGCAAGAAAGAAGGTATTTGAGAGTTTTTTTAATATATTCAAAGAATACGATATTTTGATAACACCTACCACTGCCGTACCTGCTTTTGATTTAGGTATCTCATTCCCAATGACTATAAATGGAAAAAATGTCTCACCTACTGCTTGGCAAGCTTTTACGTTTCCAATAAACTTAACAGGACATCCTGCAGCTTCAATTCCCTGTGGTTGGTCAAAAGAAGGATTACCTATCGGTATGCAAATTATTGGAAAAATGTTCCAAGAATTAACTGTTCTACAAGTTTCTAAAGCATTCGAAGAAGTTGCCCCATGGCAAGATAAAAAACCAAATTTTTAAACATTCTTTTTTTATTTCTATTATTACCTTTTTAAGTACATTATTATGAAATACGAACCAACAAAACAATCATTAAAAAACCATGAAGTTCCAAATTGGTTTAATGATGCAAAGTTAGGGATTTTCATTCATTGGGGACTTTTTTCCGTTCCAGCTTTCGCAATTACTGGAATGGATTTAAATGAATCAATGAAAAGAGGGATCGAAGAGCATTTTAAAAACAATCCTTATGCAGAATGGTATCTCAATTCTCTTAGAATCTCTGGAAGTCCTACACAAGCTTTTCATAAGGAAAATTATGGTGAGGATTTCTCTTATGATGATTTTGTTCCAATCTTCAACAAAGAGCTAAAAAATTGGAAACCAGAAGAGATGGTACAACTTTTTAGAAAAGCAGGAGCAAAGTATGTTGTATTAGTAACAAAACATCACGATGGGTTCCTATTATGGCCTAGTAAGTTTCCAAATCCTCGAAAGAAAGGGTATCATGCAAGCAGAAATATCGTAAGTGACCTCACTAAGAGCGTTAGGGATAAAGGTATGAAAATGGGCTTTTACTATTCAGGAGCTTTAGACTGGTCTTTCCAACAAGAGCCCATAATAGATGGGAAAAGTTTTATCGAGAATGGCCCCAATGAAATTGAGTATACCGAATATGCTAACGCTCACTGGTATGAACTAATAGATCTTTATAAACCTACTATACTATGGAATGATATTGGATATCCACCAAATACAAACGTATACGAGATATTTGCTTACTTTTATAATAAAATTCCCGATGGAGTAGTTAATGATAGATGGAAGCAATTTCATAAATCTGAAATGAAAGTTCCTACAGTTAGGCATTGGGATTTTGTCACTCCCGAATATGAAACAATGCCAAGGGTAACAAATTACAAATGGGAAGCTAGTAGGGGAATTGGTTTTTCTTATGGTTATAATCGAATGGAAACCGAAAAAGAATACCTAAAATCGGGAGACGTCATTAAAATGTTGGTAGATATAGTGAGTAAAAATGGTAATCTTCTTTTGAATGTTGGACCGATGCCAGATGGTACCATCCCAGAACTTCAGAAAAAAGTTTTATTAGATTTAGGAGAATGGTTAGGAATTAATGGAGAATCAATATTTGCTACTAAACCATGGATTAAAGCGGAAGGGTTTTCAAAAGGAGTTAATTTAGTTCGTTTTACTCAAAATCAAGAATCATTATTCATTCACATTTTGGAATTTCCTAAAGAAAGAGAAATTATAATTGACTCAATAAAAATCCAAAATGATTCAATAGTAAGTATTTTAGGATATGATCCACAAATTAAATGGAGCCAACAGAATGACGATTTAGTTCTTTATCTTCCGGAAGATCTAAATCAGACTCCTGTCTTGGTATTTAGGGTCAATCCTAAACCAAAAATTGAGTAAGGTTTTATGATATTTGTATTGGATAATTTTCATATCGCTCTAACATCACTCGCATAACTAGGAAGACTTTATTTGACGTTAAATTAGTAAACTTTTAATACAAAAATCTCTTAACTTTTTTGGAAGATTATAATTGTAATAGATTTATAAGAGGTGTTTAAATTTGAGCCAAAAGGATTATGAATTTAGCGACTTAAAAGATAATGTTATTAGGCTTAAACCACATTTAAAGAAGAAGGGGAAAGAATACGGATTACTTACTATGCCAAAAGCAGAGATCAAGCTTTTGGGAGATCTAGTTCATTTGATGGCCTCTTCACCAGATATAGCCCCAAAATTTAGAGAAAAGGTGGAACAATACCTTTTTCCCCGACTTAATGAGATTATGGGAATAATAGTTATGAATTCAACGCTTCCAGAACAGATTAGTATCGAAATTTCAAAAGATGATCAAAAACAATTTCTAAAAGGATTTGGTTTCAGTTCAATATTAGCCCATTTAGTATCAAAGAAAATAGATTATCAAGAAATAGTTAGAAGTCTCAAAGAGATAAAGATGGTAAAGTTTACTGGGAAATAAAGTTAAAAATTATCTGAATTATTTGACTTCTTCTTTAAATTTTTTAGTTATAAGGTTTTACTCAACAGAACGATAAAAGTGTTTTTTTATATTTTCATAATGATTTTAATAAAAAAAGCAGTTGGTTAACTTTTTAAGTCGAATGAATTGGATAATTCCCGTATTGCTCCAAAGCCTTTCTCATAGCAATGAAATTCTCTAATTTAACTGCAGGATTTATGCTATGCCCTGAACTCAAGATCAATCCTCCTCCTGGACCTATCTGCTCAATTAACTTTCTTGTATAGTCAATTATTTCATATGGTAATTTATCTGATAGATCTTGCGGTGAAACGTTTCCTACAAAGGTGATTTTATCCCCATATTTCTCATTTAACTTGAAAATATCATAATCTGGATTTGCTGTAGTAGGCTCTAAAGGATGAATTGCATCAACCCCAGATTTAATAATCTCTTCAAAAATCTGAAATATATCACCACAACTATGCAAAATTACTTTAATTCCTCCTTTATGTGCTGTCTCGCATATCCTTTGTAACCAAGGTAATACAAATGCTTGATAATTTTTAGGACTCATGAACAATCCTTTTTTATAACCATAATCGTCAAATATTAACATTGGACCAGTATAATCCCACTCGATTAGACGCTTAACCATCTCTACAGAAAACTTACCTCGATCATCAAAGACTCTCTTTGCATTTTTCCTATTAGCTAAGAGTTTGCTAAAATTCTCTAAACCAAACCCTTCCCAAGTCATTTCCATCATCCCAGTAATTCCAGGAGCACAACAAATTTTCCCATTATAATCTTGTTCTATTTTCATCGATGCCTTATGAAAGTATTCACGTAATGGATCATCTGGATTTGGAAGAGGAAAATTTTCATAATCTTCGAAATTGTTTAGACTTCCCCCCATATAATACAAGATAGTCATCCCATCAGCTGGATTTTTTTTATATTCAAATCGATGTCCAAATTCACTAATAAAACCGTTTTTAAAATATTTGTATGGATGAATACAAAGGGTAATCGGAACAAGATCAATCCCTATTTTACTATAGAGTTTAACACTTGGTTCGACCGCTACCTCTCCTGCTTTTTTCCCTCGTGAAACAGAATGCATAATCTTATTCAGTAGTTTATTATTACCAAAAGCCAATTTATACAAGAAATTCTGGAGAGAGGCAAGTCCGTCCATACCATATTTTTCCCCATAATGATGTATAATAGCTAAATTATCAATTGACCCTTCATAAGAGGGAATTTTATCAGACTCTTCATGTTCAATGGCTTTAATTACTCTTTCACGGGCGTTCGTTAAATTTCACCTCTTTACGCTTGTTTAAGGAGATTAGAAATATAATCCCATTTTTTATTAATTTTCTCTGATGTTCTTAATCTATTAAAGATCTTATATTCAAATGCGCCAATAAGGTTATACATGTGGGCAATTTGTTCATACACTGGAGAATTCATAAATTCTCTCGAAAGAGATTCAATTTTTTTTGGAGACCATAGATCAAATTGATAAAGGGTATTTGATAGCATATTGACCCAAACTTTTGCCATCTCCATTGAATAATAGAGTCCTGAAGATCCAAAAGGATTAATAAAACCTGCACTATCTCCCAAAATAACTAAGCCAGGGCAAGGAACAAATGAATCTGCCATTTTAGCGTTAGGCAAACTAGTTAATTCCTCATAATCGATACGAGCATTCTTAAAATAGACGTTAAAACCGGGATATTCTTGTTTGATCTTACTCCACACATAAATTATCTCGGATTCACTAGGAATTATAACTGTATTCATATTTGGGACTTGAGCCATTCTTAACATTAATCCTACTTCAGCTCGATCTCCATTTAAAGGAAAGAAATATGCAACAGAAGGAGGAAAATTAGGAGAATATCCTAAATCTCCATTTCCGATGAAATAAAATTGCAAATCGGGGGTACTATCTAAATTATAATTTGCATTACTAATAAGGCATTTAATTATAGGGCATCGTATTTTCTCATAATCTATCCCATAATTTTTAGCAATCACCCCTTCATATCCACTACAATCAAGAATCACTTTACCATAAATTTCTTCGATATTATCCTTATTTTTATATTTAACTCCTATACATTTCCCTTCTTTCTCGATCGGACTTAAAACCTCAGAATTTAGTTTTAGTTCGACTCCTTCCTCCTGTAAATTTTTAACAAAACGATCAATAAATCGCCTCCATTCAAAAAAATAATGAGGATAGTCCTTAAAAGTTGTTATTTGTTTTTGATCTCCAGGAGAATGCCAAACTCGACCACTATTAGATTTAAGTCCAATTGAAGGTAAAAAATCTACACCTAAAATCTCATCAACAACGGGAAAATAGCCCATTCCCTCTCCCCTTGGTTTAGGACCCGCTTTATCTCCTTTTTCAAGAATTATAGCGGAAAATCCATTTCTAGCAGCTACGATTCCAGCTGTCATTCCAGCGGGTCCTGCACCAACTATTAAAAAGTCGTAAGTTTCATTATTCATGGATATACTAAAAATTTTATATAATTAAATTATTTCTGAAGTTGCTTATAATTCTAAAAAAACTTAAAACTAAAATGTTATATAAGTTCAAATTTAAAATAACATAAATTCAACAAATTTAACTTGGATATACAGATGTTTGATGTAGTTATATCTGGAGCAGGTCCATCAGGTTGTAAATGCGCAGAAACTCTTGCTAATGCAGGGTTTAAGGTAGCGTTAATAGAAAAAAATAAAGATTGGAGAAAACCGTGTGGTGGTGCCGTTAGCTCTCGGATTTTTAAATATTTTCCACAATTAAGAAAGCTTAATTTTCATGAAATAAATGGAGCATCGATGTATTCTAGTGATGGAAATAGGATAGATTATTCTTGGAAAGATATTCGAGAAACATCAATAAATGTGGACAGACAGGAATTTGATAACATTATAAGAGAAATAGCTGTTGATTCCGGTGCGGAGTTATATGATAAAAATATTGCTTTTGATTTTATAAACAAGGATGGAAAACGCTATGGAATAAAAACTAAAGTTTCGGGTGAGATAAAAGAATATTTGGCTCCAATCACCATTGTAGCAGATGGTATGAGTTCTAAATTAGCAATAAGATTGAACCCAAAAAATAAATGGCGGATTAAAGAGACTTATCAAGCGAAATGTGCTATTATGGAAGGAGATATAACAATAGATAAAACGAAAATTTCCATGTTTTTTCAATCCTATAAAGGATATGGATGGATTTTTCCATTAAAGGATAATCAATTCAACGTGGGATGTGGAACTTGTAATGAGGATAACTTAAAATATAATCAGAATGAGATTTTTCACAATTTCCTCAAGAATCCAATTACTAAGAAAATTTTAACTGCAAGAAATTATAAAACGAGGTGGTTGGGTTCATATTCAATGCCTGGACAAGGCGTTAGAGAAAGTGTTCTGTATGATGATAATACGATGGTCATAGGAGATGCTGCAGGCTTCGTATCTCCAATAAGCGGAGAAGGAATACATCCAAGCGTTGTATCAGGTGAAATTGCGGCAAAAACAGCTATAAATGCTTTGCAAGACGAAAATTTCGGTAAAAGTTGCCTTAAAGCATATAAATTTCATCCCAACATTAAAAAAATCATTAGAAACTTTAAACTCAAGCGATCAATGGTAGATTTCTTCTTTGAGGAGGATGGAAAACAGTTAAACAATATGTTTCAACTAGCATTTGAAGATAAGCAATATAAGGAACAGGCAATTGACATGTTTCTCTTTAATAAACCCCTATCTAAAGAGTTTTTATTGAAATTAAAATCAAACTAAATCGCTTATTATTAGATATAATTTAGTAGGATATGATTAATATATTATATTTTCTTCTCTAACAAAATGTTCTTAAATTCTAAAATTGCGAAAATTCAACAAATATTTAAAGTGATCCCAGGGCCATTTTGGGGGCTTTTTTCGATTATTATTGGTCTTTTAGGAGACTTAATAAGCTTTATCATGTATCCAGGTTATAATCTAACTTTAATGGTTAGTGATTTAGGAACCGGTCCAGGAGCTATATTTTTTAATCTGGGCACAATTCTTTCTGGGATATTTGCATTTTTATTCTATATTTATTTAGGACCACACCTGAAAGTTGAGAATTTAAATTATAAAATACATAGAATTGCGATGATTTTAGCGATTTTATCATGCATTTTCTTTACTTTTATAGGTGTATTCCCCTCAGTACGGACAAATATCGTTTTATTTACATTACATGGAACAATTGCAATGATTTGTTGGATTTGTGGAGTAGGATATCTAAGTTTATTTGGAATAATTTTTTATAAAAGTGAGAGCTTTCTTAAAATTCATACTTATTCTTCATTTACCGTCGTATTAGTTGAGATAGTCTTTCTTTTCACCTGGATTCCAATAATTGAATGGATAATGGTTTTTGCGATTAGCTTTTGGATATTTCTCATAACAATCCATACATTTCAGAATCAAGATACCTTTAATTAAAACTAAATTGAGTTGTTTTCGATTAGATAATAATAGCTAATTTACTATTTCATATACTTTTAAAACAATCCTAAATAGTTTCAAATTAATGCCAGAATTAATAGGCTATTTGTTAACACTTGATGCCTTATTTACATGGGCTGCAGCTTCATTAGTATACAAATGGGGTCTTAAAAAAGCTACTGAAAAAGCAAGTTTATTCTTTCGCTTAACTTGTGTCTCAATTGGAACTTTTATTTTTACACTAATATTCGGAAACTTGTTCATTATGGCAGAATTATCTGAAATGGCACGATTAGATTACATTATCGCTTGTATAATTTCAGGCTTAAGCGTTACTCTTGGAGATCTTTCATATTATATGGCATTGAAAAGAATTGATGCATCAAGAGCATATCCTTTAGTTCAATTAAGTCTTGTCTTTGTATATCCATTTGCTTTTGTTTTTTTTGGAGAAATAATTTCTCCAGAAATAGTAATTGGAGCAACTTTAATACTCAGCAGTGTATTTATACTTAGCACAAAAGATAAGCAATCAAAACTTGATAATGATCCAAAAATTCAAGATTCTGAAAAATTAGTATCAGGAGTCCTTTTTTCAATAGGTGCAGCATTTGGATGGGCTTTAGCAATATTATCATTTAACCAAGCAAGAATAATTACGGGTGAGGTATTTCTAACGAATTTTTTAAGAGTAGGTTTTGCTTGGCTGACATTTTTAATTGTTGGAATATTCAAACGCGAATATTTTGAAGGATTTAAGAACGAAAATCGTAGGTTTAGAAAATACTATATCTGGATTGGAATAGCAGGAATTCTATCGTTAGGATTTGCAGACTCCTTGTATTATAAAGCCGCAGAAATTAATGGATTAGTACTTACTACGACCTTTACAATTAACACCCCGATGGTGCAACAAATTCTCTCAATTTTAATATTAAAGGAAAAATTCCGTCCACGTTTTATTTTTGCCGTTTTATTAATTATAATTGGAAACTATATTATACTTTTTCTATAAATGAAAATAATTCACAGAAGCTCTTGTCCCATTAAACTGGTTTCGCTTAAACCATCTCCAACAAGAAGAAAGCCAATTACTGATAACGATATCATTAGACCTGGATAAAACACTGCCCAAGGTGCTTTTAAAAAACTATTTATAGCTAATGAAA
>CAZWEM010000049.1:0-35421 GCA_964632315.1 uncultured archaeon | reverse complement strand
GGGATGAAGGCTTTAGTAGGAAATGCCTCCAATACAGAAAATTTATGTGAAAGAATGATGGATGCTTGGCTTTCATTTGCGCGTGATGGTAATCCAAATCATGATGGAATCCCAAATTGGCCTACTTATGAAGAGAAAAACAGATCAACACTTGTTTTAGGAAATGAAATTAAAATCGCTAATTCATTATTCGATAAAGAAAGAAAAGTATGGGATAAAATTTTAGAGATTTAGTTGCTCCCTTAAATTATTATATCTTTTTTCTGTTTATTTTTTGAACTATAAAGGTATATGCTACAAATGTAATTTCAAAAAAGATAAAAATAATAAAAAAAAGTGTAGTGAAAATGCTTGATTTCTAGATTCCGCTCATTTTGTATAAAGTGCGCATTGCCATTGAGAGAATATATAACTGTATCTGTCTAGAACCGCCCACAATCTCCTGGATGCGAGAAATATTTAATAAATCATGTGTTAATGTGTTATCACAGAGACCAGCACCTCCCATTAAATTTGCACACTCATAGCACACTTCTTTTGAAAGAGCGGTTGTATGGTACTTGTATTGGGATGCTGAGGCTACCATTGCTTGGCTGATGTTCTTAGGTATCTCTCCACCGAATTTTTCTTCTATTTGATCATATTTTTCACAAAATCTAAGCAAACCTTGCGTAACATTCGTAACCCGTGCCCACATATCAGTTAAAGTGAATCCAACGCCTTGGAATTTGAGAATTTCCTGATTAAATTGTCTTCTTAAATTTGAATATATTGAAGCGTGAGCTAAAGCGTTCCAAGCCTGTGAAATAGCATCAAGTGAAATCCCTATCCTTTCTGGAACAAGTCCCTCGAACAAATGTTCTCTCCCCTTCCCAATTGGACCTAAAATATATTCCTTGGGAACTCTAAGATCCTTAAGGTATTCATGTCCAATATGAACTTTAGGTACCCATGGTATGAACACTCTATTACATTCCCAACCGTCCCATGTGGTGTCGATTAATACCTGAGCCATCATGTTACCGTTATTCTCTTCAGCAGTCCCATATGCTATAACATATCGCGATTTTGGAGCATTAGTATTGAAAATTTTTTCTCCATTAAACACGTAACTTCCATCTGATTCTTCTTTAAGGGTCGTTAATTGATGAACGGCATCCGATCCTCTTTCGGGCTCGGTAATTAAGATAGCTCCGGGAGACTCACCAGTCACCCATTTTTTCATGATCTCCAATCTAATGGGAATATTCTCGTGGTGAAAAAAAACGGGATTAATTGCGAGAATAGTTGCCCCACCAGCCATTGAAAATTGGGGGTCAAAAAAGCTAAGTGCTAAGCACCTCATTAATTCAATCGCTAATCCATGTTCTTCATAGTTCATGTCTATTTCTTCATATGCGTGAGCTCTTGAAATCAAGCCTTCTTTACCAAAATCGGGTATCCAGTGATAAAACTCTTCATCAGGGGCGTGAGTGATGTTGTTCTTTTTCTCATATCGAGTACAGAACTTTTCCGCTTTTTTAAGGAAATTAAAATCTTTAGGTTCAAGAACGGTCATCAAATTAGTATTTAAAAAAGCGTAGCGATTCTTCAAGCTTAATTTTTCGAGGATATCATCATTTATAGCTTGTTCCATAAATTTGGTCTTTTTTTCTTCCATTTTCTTATCCCTAATTTAATTTTATGTGTTTCACAAGTAATAATTATACTAAGAAAAATGTGATTTGACTTTTTAATTTTGTTATACTTTATTAATGAATTTAAAAAAAGTCATGCATAAAAACATGTAATTTTATTGAAATGTGATAAATAATGTACTCTTTTAATAATTATGTTGAAGTTTTCGTTCTTCAAGGTACATGGTTATTGTTAAAAAAGGGTTATTTTTTTTCAATCCTAACTAGGTAATTAAATGCTTTAAGCGACTGGAAAATTTTTTTGAGATTATAAGCGCAGTCTCAAATGGGCAATTTTTTTTAAATTGAACGATAGAAATGAAATTATCTATACCAACCAGTGAAAGAATACCATATTCCTCTAGGGAAATTAATTCATTGATCTGAGAATTTCCGATGATAAATCTACTTTCTAAGAGTCTAATTATATCTGAAAGCACATTTGCATTAAGATATGAGATAATTACTCTTCCAGTTTGGGTCAATAAGGCAGAAGAAATTACGAATGAAGAAAAAGTATGTAGTTCCTGAAAAACTTCAATAAGATCTTTCTGAATATCTTCTGAAATTAATTTTTTACTTTTTTCCATGATTTCATCTACATCATGTTCGAATTCTTGATACTTTGAAATTTCTCCATCAAAATCCTCGATAAGTATTTGTAAATCAAATTTTTTCAAGAATTCCCTTTTAATCTCTCTTAACTGATTTCTTAATTCCACGAGATTATCCGTGCGATCACTAAAAAGAGCGAACATTAACTCGCTTGAATTTGCCTTTTCAATTTCAAAAATGAACCTAAAGGGACCAACTTCAATTTCAGATAATTCTTTCGTTTTCAAAGTTTGTTTAACAAAAGAAAATATCGCGCTCAAAAAACTGCTTGTTAATTTAATATTAAAAATATCTTCATAAGTTTTATAAAAAATGAGCTCGCCAGTTGATTTCATTATGAAAATATTTTTAATCATTATATAAAGCTACTTTATTGGTTCAAAGTTATTTCTTCTTATACAATGTTAAAGATATTACATGTTTAAAAATCCTCTTGAATCATAAACAAGCAGTAATAAATGTGAAGAATTGTGTTTGAAAAATTTGTAAAAAAGAGGTTAGAGAGAGTTATCTATTTTAGAATCCATCAAATTTTGCCCATTCATCATCGTCTTCATATTCTTCTTCTTCCTCGTATAAAACTTCCTTCTTTTCTTCCTTTTCCTTTTCTGAATATTCTTCTTCGAATTCTTCAAATTCATCATCAAATGAAATGGCTTTTTCTAAATCTGTCATTACTTCTTCAGCAGTTACTTTGATTTCTGGTATCGGTTCTTTTTCATGTGTCTTTTTCTCTACTAATTTCAAATAATCGCCATGAATTTTAATCGTAATGGGAGTTTCTTCTTGTAATAATCTTACCACCACCTCTTCACTACTTGATGTATCATGAGGCATCCGTATCACTAGAGCTCTCGATCCTTCAAAAACTCCACTAATGATTTCCACGGTATCTCCTTCTTCTAGATATTCAGTCACACTTCTAGGTAGTAATACATGTTTTAACTCAGATAGTTTTATATTCTGAACTATTCTTCCCTTGATATGCGGAATTCCTTGAACTGCTATTTGAACATCCCTTTTCTGCGGAGCTTCAAAAAAAATGTAACCTGGTAATAATGGGCTTACCAACATGGCTCGGATGTCTGGAATCACATCCAAGATCTTAAAACGATAAAATATTTGCCTTAATATGTTGCTTTCTTGATTAATTGTGGTTCTAACAGCGAAGAGTGTTGTTAACTCATCCTTATCTTCAATATCTAAAGCAACTCCTTCATTTCCAACATCGTCTTCTTGATCTACCATACTTTTTCTCCTCTTCTTATTTGAATTCTCCTTTTTTAAAATTATTATTAAAAAGAAGTACACTTAAAATAGGAATTCATAAATTTTAAAATTTTGCTTTATAGAGTGGACAAATATCTTACAAGGGAATGTTGTTAATATCGAGTATTTGGGGGATTTTATTCTTTCTCTCAAGCCAGGAAATCTCTGCTTTAGTATATCTCCATGTTATTTCACATTTTCCCTCGTCTCCTTGGGTTTCTGTCTCCCAGTCCCATGGATTTACAATTACTAAATCTCCTTGACGAATCCATACTCTTTTCTTAATTTTACCTCGAATTCTTCCTGTACGATGCTTACCATCCTCACACCATATACCCATTCTATCATTTCCATAGATCTGAATTACTCTTCCAAATTGTTCTCCCATCTTTCGGTTAGGTACCTTTATCCGCCCAGCAAATTGAGTTTCCGGATCTATTTGTTGTTTACCCTTTTTTGGTTTTTTTTTGGCCATTTGTTTTACTCCCTCTGCAATATCTACTCTATTTTATCCTCGGGTTTATATTTCCCTTTAATGAATATAACCTTTAAAACATTTTTTGAATTGTTTTTGATGTTATGCATTTCTTTCGGTTCAATGAGAAAT
Organism: uncultured archaeon; assembly: GCA_964632315.1. Taxonomy (GTDB): domain Archaea; phylum Asgardarchaeota; class Lokiarchaeia; order Sigyniarchaeales; family SOKP01; genus SOKP01. The sequence goes on along the minus strand of CAZWEM010000049.1, from coordinate 31,254 downwards.
ACACTTCCTTGAGGAGCTTCGATTTTCTTATCATCTACAATCATGAGTCCTTTTCCCTCGGTAAAATAAAATGTTTCATCGATTTCAACATGACCATGCGGTTTATCCGCCATAGATTCACCGGGCTTTAAACGTATTACACCCCAATCAATGCTAGGACCCCTCATGAGATACTTTACTCCCGAATCTCCGTTCCTGTATGTAAAATCATTTTCATTTACTTGTTTGATAATTAAACACCTCATGAAAATTATTGATAAATTAATTTAAGTAAACTATACATTAAAATTATTTTAAAGGAAATAAAATTTATTTTGAAATATAATAGAATAAATAATAACGAGTTGAGTTCAAATGAATCAAACGTTTAATTTTTCACGAATACCAAAAATCATCTTTGGAGCCGGAAAATTAAAAGAGCTCTTTCAGATCATGCCTAAATTTGGAAATAACGTGTTAATTATAACCGGTTCCCATTCATTAATACAATCGGGAATTTGGGATAAAATTGAATCCACAAGTAATGAACAGGGTATTTCTTTATACCATTTGGCTGTAAGTGGAGAACCATCTCCTGAAATAGTGGATGATGCTGTTAAAGAATTTCAACATCAAAATTTAGATTTAATTGTCGGAATTGGTGGAGGAAGTGTCATTGATACAGGAAAAGCAATATCAGCCATGATCAAAAAGAGTGATTCAATAAAAGAATACCTTGAAGGATTAGGGAATAAAGTACACGATGGTGAAAAATTGCCATATATTGCAATTCCTACTACCTCTGGTACTGGTAGTGAAGCCACTAAGAATGCTGTAATTAGCAAGGTAGGTCCGAATGGATTTAAGAAATCGTTAAGACATGATAATTTAATTCCAAATATCGCAATTATCGATCCTGAATTAACACTTTCATGCCCATCATCAGTCACCGCTGCGTGTGGATTAGATGCATTTACACAGCTTTTAGAATCATATGTTTCCACTGCTTCAAGTTCCTTAACCGATGCATTAGCAATAGATGGAATGGAACATGTAAAAAATGCCTTAATTCCCGCTGCATTTGGTTCAGCTTCAGATATTAATATGCGTTCGAAGATGGCCTACGGATCATTGATTTCAGGGATCACTCTCGCAAATGCAGGACTAGGGGTAGTCCATGGTTTTGCATCATCGATTGGAGGTGAATTTAAAATCCCTCATGGTGTGGTATGTGGAACACTCCTAGCTGAAGCAACACGGATAAATATTGAGAAACTTAAAGAAAATGGAAAGAATGGGATACTTGGTTTAAAAAAATTTGCCAAAATAGGAGAAATTTTAGCTGAAAGACCATGTTCACCCAACGAAACATTAAAAAATGCAGATTCCTTAATCCAGATTCTAGATGATTGGACTGATGAGTTAAAACTTAGTCGCTTAGCTAATTTTGGTATAAGAGAAGAAGAAATTGACCATCTCGCAGAAATTACCAGTCAAAAAAATAACCCCGTCGTTTTAGAAAAAGTAGATTTAATACAAATTTTAAAGAATCGATTATAATATGTTACGTGAATCTATATTTCTTACAATTTCAGCTCCAATCTTTTGAAACGCTAATTCTACATTTTCCCCCGTTTTGCTCGAGACTTTTAAAAAATCAAATAAACTATATTTTTCTTTTACTTCTTCTATGTAAGATTCATTAATTAACATTTCTTCAACCATATCTAATTTTGATCCGATTAACAAGACTGGAACACTTGGATCGTCAATCCTACATATATCCAACCATTCCTCAATTTTTTCTAATGACATTGGCCTGGTAAGGTCGAATAAAAAAAGTGCTCCTTTTGCTCCTCTCGCATAATTTTTTAATAGAAACCGAAAGCGTTCCTGACCTCCAAAATCCCATATTTGAAGCAGTATCTTTTTTCCATCGACTTCAAGCTGTTTAAGGAAAAATTCAACCCCTATTGTCATTTGAGTAGCTACAATAAATCTTCCTTCTATATATCGATGTAATAGCGTGGTTTTACCAACACCACCATCTCCGCTTATTACAACCTTTAAGACCTTACCTTTTGGCATATAGCTACCCCCAATCTAGTTTTTCTACAATAAGAACATTTACAATTTCTATTAAACTAATAATTAATCAAGTTGTAAATAACATAAAAGTTTTCTTTTAAAAACCTTCCACATCAATAAACTTTTTTTGACGCATAAAAATTGAAAAGATTTTAATATCAATCGCCTTTTTCCGTAGCTCTTTATCATTTGTAGCTAAATACACGCGAGATTCTTCACTCTTCAGTGACTTGCATTTTCTAATTAAGAAATCATCTGTCGTTTCAGACTGTTCTTTTTTCTCATCATCAAATATAAATGTATAAAGATTTTTATTGTGATTTAGATAAGTTAATCCCGCATCTAATTCCCTCTTGAACCTTGTCTTATTTGGAAATCGATTTTCTTTAGCTTTTAGCTCATCCATTATTTGCTGATATACTATGAAAGAGGTTTTACCAACCAAATATTCCCGGATCTCTTTTAGGTAGTCAATTTTGAACTGAAAGGGTAATAGAATGAAATTTGAATCTAGTATAATTAGATTTTCTATCATTTTTAAAAATCAGCCAAATTAGTAATTTTGACGACTTAAAATTGTCTCTGACAAGAGATCAAACGCTTGTTGTACATTTTCACCTGTTTTACTGGAGACTCTAAGAAATTCAACTAGATTCAATTGATCTTTTATTATCTCGGCATACTCGTCATTTATCATAATTTCTTCTGTTAAATCATTCTTAGTGCCTAAAAATATGACAGGTAAATTAGGATCGCTCTTGCGAACGATTCCAACCCATTGATCTAGGTTATCTAAGGTCATCGGTCGAGTTAAATCAAATAGTAATAAAGCCCCTTTAGCACCGAGGACATAACTTTCGAGCAAAAATCTGAACCGTTCTTGTCCACCAAAATCCCATAATTGGAGAGTACATTGTTGTCCGTCAACTTGTGTTTCTTTTAAGAAAAATTCTACGCCAATCGTCATCTTAGTCTCAGCACTGAACTTCCCCTCTACGAATCTATGGAGTAAAGTAGTTTTCCCGACCCCACCATCGCCGGCAAGCAAAATCTTTAAAATAAACTTCTTGGGCACGTGTAGACACCGATTTAAGTAGACTTATCAAATGTTTAAAAATCTAATAATATTCTATGTTTATATTTTATTGTATTTTTTACAATTTACTTACATCTAATAAAAAAATAAACACCTATAATAGTGAAAAAAGTCTATTTCTTTTTAATTTTTGATTTAAATAAATTTAAATTATAAGTCTTTATAGGAATTAAGACCAAAATTATTTGAAGCTTAAAAGAATTAATATTTAAAGTTTTCTTAGTATTAAGTGTAAGATTAATTATATTAGAGTTTAAGTGAAAATCATGAAGAAGAAATTGCCTACAGAAGAAGAGTTACAAAATTTAAAAGTTAAATCATGGGGTACCTGGACAAAAGAAAAAAGTATATTTGATTGGTCATATGATGAAACAGAGACCTGTTATATATTAGAAGGAGAAGTTGAGGTAACGGATTCCAGTACGGGGGAAAAACTCGAAATTAAAAAAGGAGATTTAGTCCAATTTCCCAAGGGATTAAAGGCTGTTTGGAACGTAAAAAAACCAGTTAGAAAGTATTATAATTTCGGGGATCTTGAGATCTAACTGTGTCTTTAAGTTTTATTCTTTTTTTTACTTCATTTTAGATCTTGCAAAAACTTCTTAAATACCTATCGCAAATTAATAAATGTTTCAGAAAAATATCAATAATTTTTAGCGATAATGAACTCCAATCTTCAACCCTTCGAAAATAACCATCAATCGCTTAAGGAGAGAATAGAGCTTATAGAGGAGAAATATAAGCAGTTATTTAAAGAATCTCCTTTTTCAATTGTTATACTAAGTGAAGAGGGAGAAATAATTGAGATAAACCCTCTCACAGAAAAGTTATTTGGTTATAGTCGTGAAGAATTGTTGGGGAAGAATTATTTAAAGATATCAGCTTACCCTTCTGAGTCGGTTCCAATCTTTAGAGAATATTTTACTAAATTAATAGGAGGTAAACATCTTAAACCAATTGAATTTCAAATTTATAAAAAAGATAGAAGTCCAATATGGATAGTAGTATTTCTCTCTTTGATTAAATTAAAACGACAAAAGATGGTTCAAGTAATTTTGCTGGACATGACAGAAAGAAAGGAACAAGAATATGTTTTAAAGCGTAAGTTAGAGATAGAGAGCATGATCTCAACAATTTCTTCCTTATTTATTGGTGACATTGAATTTGATAAAGCTTTTTATTTCTCATTAATAAAGATCGGGAAATTATACGGAGCAACTAGAGCATTCATTTTACTATACAATGATGAGGATAATTTAGAATTTTTTATACAAGTTCCATGTTTAGAGAATAATAAAGTTGAACTTGTTCAATTTAGTACTTTAAGTGCTGATATCTTTCCATGGTGTAAAGAAGAATACGCTTCAAGGGGATACGTTTTTATTCCTGATGTTTCAAAACTTCCACTACAAGCAAATCAGACGAGGTTAACTTTAAGTTATTTAAAAATAAATTCCCTATTGATTTATCCCTTGATAATTAAGGATAATTTGAAAGGATTCCTTGGTTTAGATAATCTTGATAAAACATTAAACTGGAACAAAACTGATTTACCTATTATCCAAACTTGTTCTGAAATAATTTCAAACGCACTTGAACGTAAATGGTCTCAGGAGACCTTAAGAGGAAGTAATCAACTTTTAGCAGGAATTTTATCGTCTCTTACTGAAATTATTGCATTAGTAGATAAAGATTTAAGCATAATTTGGACGAATAATGTAGCTCAAGCGAAATTTGGGAGGAATATGGCTGATAATACATGTTTTGAAGTTTTCATTAAACGAGATTCTCCTTGTAAAAATTGTATTGCTTTTAAAACGTTTGAAGATGGGTTAATCCATGAGACTGAATTGAATTTAATGGATGAAGAAGCAAAAGATCTAATCTGTTGGGCTACCTCTTCTCCTGCTGCTATTGATTATGAAGGAGATACAGAATTAGCTTTATTGATATTGAGAGATATAACTAAAAAAAAGGAGATAGAGATAAAACTCAAGGAAATGAACGAGAATCTAATGCAAAAAGTAGAGGAAAGAACCCTAGAATTAATGAAATCTGAAGAAAATTATAAAAGAATGTTAAATGAGTTGGATGTTGGATTTTATCAAGGAGAATATAAAGGAAAATTGTTAAAACATAATGTAGCTTTCAATAAAATCTTAGGGATTGATCCAGAGATTTCTTTAGTTGGGGCCAATGCCTCCCAATTTTTCATTGATGAAAAGATTCAAGATGAATACTATGAGACTTTGACTAAACTAGGTTATGTTCAAAATTTTATTGCTGAAATTAATACTCCAAAAGGAGAAAGGATAAAAGTACAGCTTAATTCACATTTAATAAGAGATGAAAAAGGAAAGCCATCTATAATAGAGGGGACAGTTATTAAATATTAATTTAAGAAAATCGTTTTTTATCTCTATATTCTTTAACAGAAATGCTTCGTTCCTCTATCCGATCCGTCTTAATTAAAATTTCTTCTATAGCTTTTACTTCAGGTCGAGTTTTAATGTATGAATCATTAAAATTTTCTAGAATTTCTTTTTCTCCTAAACCTTTATTATAAAGTGCTTTATATTTCTTAATTATGCTCTCATTATAGAATTGATAATGTTTATTGATATAGATTATAACCCAATCTTTATTAGTTTGCTTTTGTGATAAAATGAACATGTGTTCTTGAATTTTATTTAATGGCTTTCTGATTTTTTTGGATAGCGTGATATCATCAAAAGTCTTATAATCTTTCATGAACTTTTTAAAATTACGTGAGAATAAAATCGAAGGGATCCAACTTGCGAGATACACGATAATCGCAATAATAGTGATCCATATGGCAACTGGCAAATTAGCAAAAGAAATTGCTATTACGATTACAGCGAATATAAAAATCCAATACTTTTTTATCGCTATTAAGTACACTTTCGACTTTTCAAGCATAATCTACAATTATTATGGATAATTTAAAAAAATTATCAAAACAGTTTAAATCTAAATAAAACAAAATTATCGCGCTTTAACCACAAAAACTTCCGTATAAATAGCGAGACCGGGTATTTTCCTTGGAAACCATGACCGTAAGCAAACTTACAGTTTGAAAATTCCCACAAATCTTAATTGCAGTACTGTTTTCAACGTCACCAAGTTTAACTTCCGGGTTCGGATGGTTCCGGCGCTATGCGAAATGCTTGGAATTTTTGTGGTTAAAATCACCATTTCTCACCTTTTGATAAGATTGGCTACTTTATGATAAAATGCTTCCCTTATCTGGTTAAGAGTAATTAGAGATAGTGAGGACTAGTAATTAAATTTTATTATAGGCTTTCGTTAAGTTTAAATGGTATAATTCTCTGAAGGATAATCCAAGCTTGATTTATTTTTTCTTGTTCTAAATTTGAAAAAATGATTAAGAATGATCAGCCCAACTAATCCAACTACAACGATAGAAATTATTATAAGAATAATCATTGAAATTGGTATCTCTATGTTAAATTGATATGAAGTTTCAAAATATAATTTAGTATTATTACTATAATCTCTTAATAGCACCGCATATCTATAATTTCCAGGATCCAATTTATCAATATTTATAGTAAAATTAGAAGCATTTTCAAGAATCGAATTAGTTTCTCTATATATTCTGTAGGTCTTGAAATTGTCATTTGAAAGTAATATAAACGCGCTTTCGATTCCAGATTGGTTATCCCTTGTTTCAACTTTAAATCGAACATTATCAAATACAGTTAATTTTGTTGGAATTGGCTCCAAATTCATCATTTCTGGAACTGTAGTATCTTTAAGGGTTGTACAATTAAAATACGTTGGTTTAAGGTTATGTCCTGTGATCGTGATGTTATAATTTTCATATGGTATGGAAGGAATGCGAAATATAACATTTCCTTGTTCATTTGCGTATGCTGTAAAATATTTTCCATCAGCTGAAATTAAATTCACACGAGCATAAGGCACAACATTATCTTTAATATCATATATTGTAAAATTTACAATCTGTCCCCCGTAAATATCTTTTGGAAAACTATCAGAAGCCCTTATTGGACTATCTGTATAGATATCTACCTCTGGATCACCTAGGAGATTGTAGGATAAGATGTTTTTTCTCTGCCATTCATATTCAATAGAAGTTTCCTGAGTGAAATAGTCACTATTCATGTACGCCACTTTCGAGTCATATAATGCTTTTCCTTGTTGATACTTTTTTTCTTCAAAAAATTGTTGCCAAAAGAGCTTTGCATTAGCTCGATTGAGTTTTTCCAGATTGGTATCATTATCCAAATACCAAGTAACGCGTAAACCTCCAATATAACCTATCGCTCCAGCATCTTGTCGTTTAATCATTCGTTCTCCTATACTATTATCTCCCATATCATAGGAAGATGTAGTGCACGCATCTGCATAAAATAAGGATGGCATGTTATAATTGACAGTATTAAGTGCATTCATGTTCGTAAAAAAAGTCGTGCCACTCGCATCATTGATAATCGTTGGATCTGCATGTCCTGCTATAATAACGGTTGAATATCCTTTATTAAATTCATTCGTAAATGATGATTGATCCAAAACGCTTAGATTATTGGGCGATGGAGGATCTACCAGATAAAAACTGGAGGTATTTCTCGCCAAGTGTGTAAAACGCATATTATCAAGTGTATAATTCTGCCAAATAAATTGTGTTAATCGCGCTTCATCTTCAGCTGGAAAATATGAAGAAATTCCTCCAGCTAAAAGCATTCGGTTCATCCAAGTTCCCATGTACGGATTGGATTCATATTTCAAAGTTTTATTCACCATTATCTGAAGTTCAATAGCATTGCTTGCAGGAAATCTGCCCACATAAACTTCGGGAGTCCAATCAATCTCATCTTTTCCATTCGCATTATAAACAGGGCTTTCTCCGTAGATTCCATCTCCATCTTGATCCCATGTTCCTCCAAGAGATGCATAATAAAAATCAGTGGGTTTGTATACATCGTCCCAACTTGAATATTCTGATTCTCCTTCCCCTACAACTACCACATCTGGATTATAAACGTATCTGATAGGAATGATATCGGTATCTCCAGCTAATAAGACCCACCGAATTTTATACTTTTCGTAATAATCCTTGATCATATGCCTAATTCTTTCTGCATCATCATTACCTTGATAAGAAGAATAATTGCTAAGTATTATGGTTTTTACACCTTTACTATTTTTCCAATCGGCTAAAGGTATCAATTCGTTTATGAAATTAGAGTTATCGGGTGATATAATTAACATTTCAATATTGGAATTCTCCCAAAGTGAATTAAGTGAAGAATTATCAAACATCGGAATCATTGATGAATCTATATTAAGTTGCGCTTCAGTGGGCGCTATATTAGGGTCTTTCCCATTCGGGGTAAAAACTTGATTTTGAAGGTTAATAGAATAAGTTAATATTATTGGTGATATCAGAAATAGAAGCATCCCCACTTGAATATATCTTTTCTTAACCATCCAAATCAATTAGATTATAAAGTGTTTTAATATAAAATTATTAGCAGAAGAAATAATATATTTATCAATATTACAACTAATTAAAAATAAGTGATTAATTAATAATATATATTATTCAAAACAAAAGACATGCCTCTTCGATTTAATACTTGTCCACACTGTAATCAGCGGATTGTGTTTAGGATTGAAGCTAAAGATATTAATCCAACGAGATATCCTGCTCCAATATATATTTTTCATAATGTTCAGAGTTGTGGAAAAATTTCTACCTTTTATGTTGATAGTTTATTAAGAGTGTCATATAAGGAACTTGAGAAAAAGCCCGGTGGTATAACTACTTTAGAAATTAATAAATAAGGATTCTTCATTTCCTAACTTAATAAAACTAAAAAAAGTAAATCTATATTTTTCATTAAAGATTAAGTAAATAAGAAGATTCTTGTAAAAAATATATTAATTTTAATTGATCATGGCAAAAGATTTAGAAGATATTACGGGCATAGGAAAAGCTACTGCAGAAAGATTAAGAAATGCTGGATTTGACACAATAGAGAAATTAGCCGAAATTTCAAAAAAAGAATTACTAGATCTTAATATAAAAGGAATTGGAAGCTCATCAGCAGAAAAGTACATAGAAAGTGCTAAAAAGATTGTAGATGAGTTTAAAGGATCAAAAAAAGTTGATTCCAGTAAGCAAAAAACCGAAATTAGGACGGATTCTAGTGGTAGTGAAGAAGAAAAACCAAAAGTTAGTCAAAAATCAAAACTTAAGGAATTGATTAAAAAACAAGCAGAATGCAATATTGGATTAGTTGGACATGTTGATCATGGAAAAACCACCTTGGTAAAAGCTCTGACTGGTGATTGGACGGATAGGCACTCGGAAGAAAAGGAAAGAGGGATTTCAATAAAGCTCGGTTATTCAAATGCTTCAATTTTATACTGTCCTTCTTGCGATGAATATTTAACATATTATATGGCTGAAAAAGCTAGACAGAAGGGAAAACCAAGAGATATATGTGGAAAATGTGGAGATAACTTAGAGTTTAAAAGAAATATTTCTTTCGTAGATGCACCAGGACATGAAATTTTAATGGCAACAATGTTAAGCGGTGCATCCTTGATGAATGGAGCATGTCTATTGGTTGCTGCAGATGAGGAATGTCCCCAGCCTCAAACAAGGGAACATTTGGCCGCTCTAAACATCGCAGGTATTGAAAATTTGATCATAATTCAAAATAAGATAGATGCAGTGTCAAAAGAACAAGCTCAAGAAAATTACCGGCAAATAAAAGAATTTGTTAAAGGAACTGTTGCAGAAAAAGCTCCAATCATTCCAATTTCAGCTGTCTTTGGGGCAAACATCGAATTAGTAGTCCGTGCATTCGAAGAAATTATTCCCACACCCGAATTAGATGAAAACGATGATTTTCAATTTTTAATCGCCCGTTCTTTTGATATTAACCGACCTGGTACAGTAATAGAAAACTTAAAGGGAGGCGTTATTGGAGGGTCTGTCTTAAAAGGAACGATAAAAATTGGAGAGAAGATAGAAATTCGTCCAGGATTGCGTCTGAAAAATGATTATCAACCTATTAAATCAAAAATTGTCAGTATTAGTCAAGGAAGCAATGTACTAGATAATGCAAGACCGGGTGGATTGATTGGATTAGGAACAGAACTAGACCCCGCTATCACTAAAGGAGACCATTTGATTGGACAACTAGTAGGACGTCCTGAATCATTACCTCCTATAATTTCAGAAGTAGAGTTAAAAGTCAATTTGCTAGATCGAGTTATTGGATCAGAAGACCAAATTAAGGTTCATGAATTAAGACATAATGAAAAATTGTTATTAGTTGTAGGTACAGAAAAAGCTGCTGGTATCGTTACGAAAATACTCAAAAATACTTATGTTCTTTCTTTAAATCCTCCAATATGTGTACCTGAAAATTTCATCTTTGCCATTTCAAGAATTATTAATAGAAGATATCGCTTAATTGGTTATGGAGAAGTAGTCGTTCAAGAATAAGATAAAAATATTTCTCTAATTTTTCCTTTTACAAGGTTTATTGCATTATCAACATTTTTAAAGATTTCTTGCAGGGCTTCTATTACCAGCTTATCTAGTTGACTTGTGGATGATTTTGTAATTAGCTGTTTAGTTTCATACAACATTAAACATCCTTCAGATTTAGCAAGAAAATGAAGAATAATTTCAATAGAAAAATTTTCGGAATGATCTATTGATACTTCTCTAAATTCATAAAAAATTTCATTCATAATTCGGCGATCTAAAAAATTTAGAAAGTTTTCCATATCATCGACAAATATTACAATCAATTTTATGCTAACTTCTTCGATTTTTTAAATAAATTACCAATCCTATTAATAAGATCATACCATAAATTATGCTAAATATCATAATGATAATTGGAAAATGAAATATATCAGTGGTTATATAATTTACATCCTCTAAAGCAGATACTTCTGTTTCTAACAATACTTGGTTGTTTTGAAATACCTTTAAATGATAATTTCCATTTGGGACATTTTTTATTAAAACTTCTCCGTTTTGATCTGAAAATGCGGGAGCCATAGGTTGAACTAGTTCATTAGAGATATATGTACCATATGGTTTCTCAAAATAATATAATTCAATCTTCATCCCTGTTAACGGCATATGTATTCCATCAGTAATGATCAATCTTAGGTCATTAGAAGCCTTGTACTTTATTGTGAATGGAACTGTTTCTCCCTTTATGATAAAAGGTAAGATCACCCTTAAACCTTTTTTCTTTATCGAATTTTTCGTAAAAATTAAACTTTTTTCGAGTGCTTCTTGAATGATAGAGACGTTTGCATCAAATACATTTACCTGTCGATCAAATAATGAACTATTACTCGTTACTTGGCCAATTGTGATTGTATTTTCGAAAATGTAAAGGTTTTCTAAGAAAATATGATCTGGACCAGATATTAATTTAGGAAAATAGATCCTTTCTCTCACATCGCTGAGATCGACTAATCTGTCTATAGCCCATGAATAATCTACAGGATCTTGAAATTGTATGGTAAAATTGGCATTAAATTGTACTTTAACTTCACTATAATCGGCATAGCATGAAAAGTTAACAACATTATCCGTATTCAAGAAATCTTCAATTTCAAGGTCATTAATCCATAAAGATTGACCTAACAATTGATCTTTATCTGGTAAATTTAATTCAAGGTTCATCTTAAGATTATACGCTGGAATAATTTCACCGAGAGTTTTATTATACTCACTTCCCGATATAGTGAAATTATATGTAAACGTTGGAATAAAAGACTCTTCCTGTTGTTTCAGTAGAAAGTCTTCTTCAGGATCTTGTACTAAAATCCATTGTCCAATATTAAGATTATACTCATAAAGAATATACATAGAAAAGTTATTTTGATCGATTTGAAAATAATCATAATAATCGAAATTTAAGAAATTTGCACTATCAATTGAATATTGCCCTTCAGATAATTTAATAATTGGATCGATGGATTGATTTTGAACATAAATTTCTTTAATTGTGACTGGAGAAAGCCTCAATCCATATATTAAATAACCTTCCGACCCTATTATAGAATGATTATATGCTATCCTCACTGATTCGTTCAATAGTATTTTAATCTTTTTAGATTCTGGAATCGAAGAGTCTAAATTATCATACTGAGCCACAGAAACAGTTTCTAAATAATCAGTTTTCATATAAGTCATATTTAAAGAGCCTGTGGTCAAATCATCTTCAAGATCTGGGTGTAATTGACTATTGTTAAAAAAACCTTTTTCATTAAACGCAACGTCTGTAAGCGTTATGTTTCCTAATCCTTGAGACTTTTCTTCTAATATAGAAGTATAATCTTCTTTTGAAAATGATTGATATTGTGGAATTTCTGTGCTGGATCCTCTAGAACCATTCACACTAACCTCAAAATATGGAATAACAAATGAGATTAAAAGAATTCCGATTATAAAGTATTTCATCGGGTTTTTACTCATTATCATTCCTTAAGAATTATTCTTAAAAGTAAAAATTTAATCAAATTAATTAATTTTTCCTTAGATTTTAAGTTTCATATCAATTTTCTATAAAATCGCGATATTATAGGAATATTTATATTTATTAGATTTATTTTTATTTTGTTTAAAATCCCCTTTATGGGAAAAATTAGATAAGTGGAAGGCTTATAAAAATCTTAGTAGGAAAATAAATATAAGCTAAAATTATTCTTGAATTTTGTTTCTGATTGATGTGAAAGATGACAAAACCGAATCATAAAAAATTTTTAGAAAAACTCAATAATGCAATAGATTCATTTGTTGATAATTCACATAATTATAATAAAACAATTATAATATCCCATAACGATGCAGATGGAATTAGTAGTTTAAAATTAATTCAGAATGTTCTCTATAAACTCCATTTAGAACACGATTATTTTATTTATAATAGATCTAGTTCTTGGTCAAATTATTTAAAAGGAATTTTACCAAAATCTAGTGAAAAGAAGGGAGCATTAATTTTCACTGATGTGGGCTCTTCATTAGAAGAACTAGTACCTATAATAAAAGAAAGAAAAGAGGATTTTTACATTCTTGACCATCATGAGGTTGAAAATTATTGTGAATTTGATAAAATTCCTGAAAATCTCTACTTTGTAAATCCAACTATTTATAATTTTGATGGGTTAGACCATATCGCGGGTTCAACTTTAGCTTATATGTTTGCTAAGAGTATAGATCCATCAATTATTAAATATGGATGGTTAACTATTATTGGTATAGCTGGAGATTCGCTGAGGTCAATGGATATGCTTAAATCTTATAATAAAGAGATCTATGAAGAGATTAGGGATGAAGAGGTAATAATCGATCGAGAAGGTTTAATATTATTCGGGTCAATGCATGAAACTATTAAAAATGGGCTAAAATATAGTATTTTGCCCCATGTTAAAAATTTAAGTGGAGAATCTGATGATAAAATTAAGGAATTTCTGACACAAAATAACATCATTCCTAATAAAAAGGTAATTGAATTGAAATCTTCAGAGATAGAAAAGATAGTGTCTCTCACCAATGCGAGTAAAGGACATTACGCACTCTTACCTCAAAAACAAGGGATTTTGAGTTTTGCCTTTGAACATGCTCTATTACTAAATATTCTTTCATTCAAAAACATCAGTTCTGCCCTATCAATCATTCAACAACGGAATATTACCCGATATGCAAAAGAGATGTATTATGACTATATAAAAACATTGTCAAAAAATCTTAAGAAAATATCCAAAGACATACCTCACCTTGAAACAGAAAAAGCCATTTTCATTGACGCTGGGAATGGAAAGATTCCCCCAAGTAATTGGTCCGACACTGCAAGTTTTTGTAGCGTTAATAATTTATTAGATCCTAATAAGATGTTATTTCTTGGAGGGCTTGAAAAAAAAACCCAAATGATGAAAATAAGTATAAGATGCTCAAGACAATACTTAAAATCCAATAAAGGTGTAGGAGTTAATCAAGTAATTTCAAAGATTAAGGATTCATTAGGTGGTATGGGAGGGGGCCATAAATTAGCGGGAGGAATTAGGCTTTCAATTCCCTCCTACAATCAATTAAAAGAAAATGTAGATAATTTCTTTTAGTAAGAAGTTATTCGATTAGGGGTAAAATAGCATTAAAGGGACAGTTTTTAAAACATTTTAAACATTTATAGCAATTTTCTATTAATTCGTTTTTGAATTCGATTTGTTTTTGATCACTTTCAAGATCCTTGAGTTTAAATAAATCTTGAAAGCAAAAATTTGGTTCTAAACACTTCAAGCAAAGCACACATCTATTTTGATCAATATAAAAACCTTTTAATTTACCCTCTTTTATAGAAATGACCTCAATCGCTCCATGTTCGCAAGCCTCTACACACCTTAAACATCCCTCGCACTTTTCATAATTGACATGACGCATTGAGTCTTTAAAAAAAATGGCCTTACTAGGGCAGCTATACATGCATTTTTCGCATCGTACACATAAACTCTTACTAGCACTAATTGGAAATAATTTTTCCTCTTTCAACTTTAAACCTAATTAATAATAGTATTTTTAATTTTCCGATCAAAGCAAAATATTTATACTTTTTTAAGAATGCTTGTGAGTATATGAATTATATTAAAAAAATCTCTGAAAATGAATTTATAATCAGTCTTTACATTAAGCCAAATTCAAAAAATCAGCATATTTTTAAACCAATGTTAGAAGATGCTTATATAACTATCTCATTATGCTCAGTTCCTCGCAAAAATAAAGCTAATGTTGAATTGTTAAAGTTATTAAAAAAGAAGTTAAGATCCAATTTAGATCAGATTCATATTATATCGGGACTGAAAAATCAAGTTAAAAGCGTAAGGATGACAACATTCAAATCGATAACAGAATATGATATTGTTAAATTACTGACAGATTAACTCCCTATTTTTCTCATTTTGCCACATCTTAAACATGTAATAAAATGTGTCATTCCCTCATCAGCACTTCTGGTCTGACGAGTTTCAAGATGAGCTTTATTATAACCACATCTGGAACATTTAAAATCCTTGATTGAACTTCTCAAATTTTTTTCTTTCCATTCCATTATATCAGTGAGATTTGTAACCTCTTCTCTTACAGAATGTTCGATTTTTGTGTTAATTTTGTATGAATTTGAACTTTCTTCGTTAAAAGGTTTGATATACCCGCATTTACATTTGAATACCCTTTTACCATCTAAAGTTGATGGTAACATGATATTTCCACATTCATCACAGAATTCCATAATGTTTCCTGAAAAATTTCTATTTAATTTATTTAAATGAAGGAAAAATGAAAAATTTTTCGATTATATTAAAATCTTAAACCAAACACTAAAGCTAAAAATAAAACCCCTACCAAGAGATCAGCTGTAGTACCCGGATTTAACTTTCCACCTTCATTTTGGAGTTCCTTATCCAGTTCTTTAGTTTTCATTAGACCCTTCGAAGAGCTAATTCCACCATATTTAATTATTTCTTTTGCCTTTATTGATACTTCGATTGCTTTTTTCGTTCCTACTTTTCTAATAATCAAAGTATCGGGATGATCGGAAAGAATTTTAAGAAAAGTGTTTACTGAAGCAGTGTTAATATCTCTTTCTCTTTCGTAGATAACAAAGAAGTAAGGAAGAGCTTCTGTCAGGGTGATATTAAATCCAGTGGAATATTCAGAACTAATCAAATCATAATCTTTCGATATTTCAAAAATCTCTTTCAGTTTAATCTTATCCTTACGAATTTCCTTTAGAGAATCTTCATCGTTTAGATCATATTTTGAAATTCTACCAAGTCCTCCTGGATTACACTTTTTTATTGCTTTATAAAGTAAAATAGTGTCTTCAACGCTTGCTTTATTGATTAAATCCCTTAACACCAATTTAAAATTGTTAAAACTGAATTCTTTTCTTTTTAAACAAATACAGATCGCTGCAGATAGTGGCCCCAAAATTAGAATATGCCCTAAAAGAACATTTCCCCCTGCTTGATACATCATCATTTTCTTCGCTGCTGACAAATAAAAATTTCCAATATTAACAATTTCAAGATTATTCTCATCTGGATCATATTTATTAAAAATTTTAGAACAAAATTCAATAAATGCTGGTTGAATAGATGATATTCCAGTTAAAAAATGTTCAAAACGGGTGTCTTGAAAGTTGTGAGTACGATGAACATTTCCTGGCTTAGGCCAACCTGAAATCTCCAATAAACTAGCTAAATTAAGAAAAATTAAAACTTCATTCAAATTATTAATTGAGATTCGTTTAGAAAACACAATTAAAATAAGAAACAGTTTGATATAAATTTATAAAAGTTTAGTAGTATGATAACTCGATAATTTTTTTCTCAATAACTTGATATCCTTCATTCTCAGCTGTATTGTAGGATACAACTCGAAAATCTTCTTTTAACTTTTTCTGATGCAGGAATTTCTTTATTCTAAGTTTAAGAATTCTTTTCGAAAATTTGTTTGGTGTTTCAATTTCTATTCTGTTTCCATTCCTATTGGCATTTACTAAAGGTAACATCTCACTGATTAATCTTGTTAACTCATTTGTATAATCTTCTTTCCATTTGGTCGTTGTTTCACTAGCTCGAAGATAAATAATTAAGTTTTTTCCGTCTGCTTTACTCATAATAATCACTTACTTTAGAAAAGTGATGATTGTATAAATTTTTTATTATTTTTATCGTAGATAATAAAAAATATAAGCTAACTCGTTTTTATTGCAATAATTAAAGAGAGAAAAGAGAGTTTGTGAATATTATGGTCGATTATGTTGATTTATCATACATGCCAAATAAAAGAGATTTGGTAGTTCTTTATTATGTTGAAGAGCCTAACAATAATTTAGAAAAGGCATCTGAAGAAATTGCTAAAGAAAGCTCAATTGGGACATGGACTGAAATTTCTACGATGTCGGAAGACATAGCTAGAAGACTTAAACCTTCAGTATTTCATATTGATAAACAGAGAAAACTCATAAAAATAGCTTATACAGAAGAACTTTTTGAAGCGGGTAATATCCCTCAGATTTTAAGCGCAATTGCAGGTAATATTTATGGAATGAAGGTTATTGATAACCTAAGATTGTTAGACATCCATCTACCTGAAGATATATTAAATGCACATCAAGGTCCTAAATTTGGAATTGAAGGAATAAGAAAACTCCTTAAAGTCAGAAATCGTCCCTTTTTGGGAACAATTGTAAAACCTAAAGTTGGTCTTAGTGAAGAAAAACATGCAGAAGTATGCGGACAAGCATGGTTAGGAGGACTTGATATAGTCAAAGATGATGAAAATCTAACAAATATGCAATTTAATCATTTCAAAAAAAGAGTCTCAAAAACACTTCAATTAAGAGATAAAATTGAAGAAGAAGTGGGAGAAAAAAAGATATATATGCCAAATATTTCCGCTAAATTGAGTGATATGAAATCTCGAGCAGACTTTGTATTGGAAAATGGAGGTGAATACATAATGATAGACATTGTAACTGTGGGATTTTCAGCACTCCAAGAGATAAGGGATTATGTAGAAGATAAAAACTTAGTACTTCACGCTCATCGCGCCATGCATGCTGCTTTTACTCGAAATCCAAAACATGGTCTAACAATGTTAGTTCTGGCAAAATTGATGAGGTTGATTGGTATGGATCAACTTCACACAGGGACGATTATTGGAAAAATGGAGGGAGATAGAGCAGAAGTACAAGAAATCAATAAAAATATTACAGAGCAGAATATTTTGGGAAACAATATCACCACTTTAGATCAAGAATGGGGCTCTATTAATCCTATATTGCCCGTAGCATCAGGAGGTTTAAGTCCACTTCACATCCCTGAATTGATTGAATTACTTGGAAAAGACATGGTATTTCAGTTCGGAGGAGGTTGTCATGGGCATCCTAACGGAACCCTAGCAGGAGCTAAAGCAATTAGAGAAGCCACTGAAGCAAGCTTAGAAGGAATTAGTTTAAAAGAATATTCAAAAAATAAAATGGAATTAGCTAAAGCACTTGAAAAGTGGAGTTAATTGTTATCTTATTAAGTCTGGGTATAATTTAATAAAATAATTATGCACATGACTACTTGCAAAGATACCAGCTTCTGTTATTAACCCATCTATATATCTCCTGCTAACAGTTTCAAAAGCGGGATTCAAAATTGATAAATGTTCATGTTGAAAATCCCATATTTCAGTGGGGTCTCTCATCTCAATTTCTTCTAACATTCCAAAAGAAGTTTCTGGATTATATTTCAATATGGGACTAGCTACATAAAATGGAACATGTTCTTCATGAGCAACAAGAGCTAAAAGTCTAGTACCAATTTTATTCAAAACTGTTCCTTCTGATGTTATAGAATCTGCTCCAACTATGATAATATCAACATCATAATGATTTACGGCCCAACGCATTGCACTATCGACTATATGGATAACTTCAATCTCAGCTGAAAGCAATTTTTTTGCTGTCTTTCTCCCTTGCAGTTTAGGTTGGGTTTCGGTATTAATAACCTTAAAATTATTTTTACCTTGCCTTTTTGCTTCTAATAAAATTGCAGATACTACAGAACTATGGCAATGTGTCATAATTATGAATTCATTATCTTTTTCAACATTTGGAATTCTCCTAGCTCCAATTTCAGCGATCTTCTTTTTTGCGTTCTTTAGCATTTCTTTGTATTCGTTCTTTAATGATTCGATTGTGGATGAAATGTCATTTATATCTAGACATCCTCTTTCTTTATCGAGTTTATTTATAATGTAATTTAATCCATTTCGCATTGCTGGTTCGGTAACTCTGGTGCTTTCTAAAATTTTTTTAGCTTCAAGCATTCTGTTTATAAAAGAATCCATATCATTACATTCTAATTCCTGAGCATATTGACTGATGAAATCTATAGCATGAGTCGCAATATTAGTTGCTCCTTGAATTTCTAATGATCTAATTTTTTCAGCATTTTTTAAAAGATTTTCCATAAAGATTACCTGTTAAATTGTTTTATTTATTTTCATTATCTGACTCTGAATCAAAATTCTCCGAATCAACTTCTAAATATATAGGGCCCACATAACCACAATTAAGACATTCAAATAAGGGTGGTGCTAACCAACCTGAAACATTCATCATGTTTTTTAATCGTGGTTCCCTACATTTAGGGCATATTCTAACTTTTGTCATTGAAGTACTATGTAAATTAATTGCGTATAAGAAATAAATATTAATCCTTTTAAAAATAAATCTTTGTTGATAGTGTTCATCTATGAATGAATTAGAACTTCAAAGAAAAAGCTTACCAAATGAACCGGGAGTTTACCTTTTTCGTAATAATGAAGGCAAAGTTATATACGTAGGTAAAGCTATCAACCTTAAGAAGAGGGTTTCATCTTATTTTCTAAAAAGAACTTACAATGATCCCTTTTACGAAGAAAAAATAAAGGAAATGGTAAAAGAGATAAATTCAATTGAATTTTTCGTTACAGAAAATGAAAAGGAAGCGTATATATTAGAAAATATACAAATCAAGAATCTTCATCCACGATTTAATGTTTTCATGCGTGATTCGAAATCATATCCTTGGATCGCAATTTTTTATGGAGAAAAATATCCAAGAATTAGGGTCATCCGTAATCCCGAAAATTATCCTCCCGAAACTTCTTTCATTGGTCCTTATACAGATAAGAAAGAAATTATTAGAATCTTGAGGGATTTAAGAAAAATATTCCCATATTGTTCATGCAAAAAGCCAATCTCCTGTAAAAAAAGACCTTGTTTATATTATCAACTCAATCTATGTCCAGGGCCTTGTATAAGTAAAATAACACCAAAAGAATATCTTGAAAATGTAACAAAGATAGAATTATTTCTCAAGGGTGAAACTAAGGAGTTAAAAGATCAAATCTCCATTAAAATGAAATCAGCAGCGGATTCTCAAGATTTTGAAACTGCTGCCTTTTGGAGAGACAAACTTCAGGCAATAGAAAGTTCAACTTCCTCCCAAAGCGTACTGCTTGAAACTGAAGAAAATAAAGATATAATTGGTTATTATTCTGATAATGATCAAACCTTTTTTGCAATCGTCATCATACATATCCGAGAAGGGAGGATAATTAACAAGAGCTCTTTCAACATTGAACTAAAACAAAAAGTGATTAAAAAAAAAGAGATGTTTCCTGCTATAATGGAACAGTTTTATCAAGATACAAATAAAAAGTTACCAAATACGATTGTAATTCCTTATGTTTATGAAGGTTTGGATCTTTTTAGACAAATATTATCAGATTATAATCCCAATATTCAAATTAGATTACCAAATAATCAAGAATTAGGATTATTAAGAATTGCTAATAAAAATGCTAAAGTGATTGTTGAGCAAGAAATTCTTATGGAAAAAATTAAAGATGATCAAGAGCAGTTAGTAAGTGAACCTTTAAAGGAAGTAAAACAATTGCTAAAATTACCAAGAAAACCACATGTGATTGAAGGGTTTGATATTTCTAATATTGAAGGAAAAGATGCTACAGGGTCAATGGTATACTTTTTAGAAGGAAAACCCTCTAAAAATAATTACAGGCATTATAAAATTAGATCAAAGTCGAGTCCAGATGATGTTGGAATGATGCGAGAAGTATTGATGAGGAGATATAGAAAGTTATCAGATAATGGTTCAGAATTCCCCGATCTAATTATTTTAGACGGCGGAAAAGGGCAACTGAATATAGGTGTTTCTGTATTAAAAAAATTAAAGCTTAACATTCCAATTATCGCTTTAGCTAAAAAAAGAGAAGAAGTCTTTGTCCCACAGAAGAAAGATCCTCTTCAAATTCCTGCTGATTCAGAAGCATTAAAACTTTTTCAAAATATTCGGGATGAGGCGCATCGATTTGCTGTAAGATTACATAAGAAGCAAAGAAAAACTAGATATTATGGATCAATACTCGATGATATCAAAGGAATCGGTCCAGTTAAAAGAAATCATTTGTTAAATCATTTTAAAAGTATTGAAGGAATTAAAAATGCTTCAAAAGAGGAGCTATCAGAAATTGTTGGTAGTAAATTGGCAGAACAAATTAAACAGAAAATTAATATATAACTAAATTAAAGTCAAAAAACCATTGAAATTACAAGTACGACATTACTAATTTAATTAATTCTGCAGTAGTTTGACAATATACGCGAGCTAATGATTCTGTCTTAGCCTCACTTATGATGCGAATCACAGGTTCTGTATTTGAAGGATGAATTAATACGAAATACTCCTTATTCGATCCAAATTTTAAATCTTGGTTGATTTGAACTACCTTTTCTCCTTCATTCTCTAATTCTACTCTTGTCTTATCGATAATAGATTTTACTTGATAATTATCTAATTTTATGATTTCTCTGTAAGTGTAATATCTGGGAAGTTTTGAGACTAATACGGACATTTTTTCTCCAGTTAATGCTAAGATTTCTACTATTTTTGCTACAGCAAAGATCCCATCCCGAGTATTGTTAAACGGGGGATACATCACACCACCACATGATCCTTCACCACCAAAAACAAGAGTAGAATTTGAATTGTCTTTAGTTAAATGGCGTATTTCGTTAATTAAGTAATATTCTCCTATTGGTGTTCTAATTACTTTAGCCCCATATTTTTCTCCAATCAAGTCAAAGATAAGTGAAGAAGCTAAATTCGTAACAAAAAATACATCCTTGAACTTGTGATCAGCATTTTGAAGCATATATTCCATTATAAGCGCAAGTCCAATATCTTCTGGATAACATGTCCCATTTTCACCAATAATTGCGAGTCTATCAGCATCACTGTCATGTGCAAATCCTACATCATATTTTTCTTGCCATACTTCCATTATTAAATCATGTAAGTTTTTAGCAACAGGTTCTATTCCTCGTGGAAATACATTATTTACATATAGTTCATCATTAATACTTTTTACTTGGCATCCTAAATCTCTAAGCATCTTTGGCGTTACAACCTTCCCAGCTCCAGCACCTGTGTCAATAACCACTTTTAAATTATTTTTTTTTTTAATTTTCTTTAAATTCAAGTGACTGTAAAGACTTTGTAAGTAATCAGGAATTGGGTTAACATCTTTAATATTCTTTTCAACCTTTTGACTTTGAAAAAATTGTGTTTGAGTTTCATTTAACTTTTTTTTAAGATCCTTTAGTTCCAAGTTATTTAAGTAATTCTCATCCTTAATTAGTTTTAAGCCGTTCCAATCAGGAGGATTATGAGAACCAGTGATCATTATTCCCAAATTAATATTTAATTTATTTTTCATAAATATCAAAACGGGAGTTGGGCATATCCCCGTGCGATATATCTCGAAATCCGCTAATGAGAGTCCTGAGATTACAGCTTTCTCTAAATTTAAACCGCTAGATCTTGTATCTCTACCAATAATAGCTTTTCTTTTTTCCTTTTCAAAACGTTCTCCAAATAAGAAGGCTATTTTCTCGACTATCCCTTCACTTAAATCTTTACCTGCTATTCCCCTTATTCCACTAAAAGTGAAAATCAAGTTTCCCATGATTTTATTCTAACAAAGAATTTCCTTCTAATTTGTATTTAATGAATACTAATGCTCCTCTTACGCCAATTTCGTCCAAAAATTTGGTTACTTTTAATTTTGGAGGACGATTAATCGTGAATGGGATAGGATCTTCCTCAAATTGTTTAATAATTGGTGGTAATATCATCGATTTATCATTCATCATTGCTCCACCGAAATAGATCGCAGAACAATCATAATGATTATTAACCAAGCCAATTCCGATTTTTGAATAGAAGTTTGCTTGATCTACAATGATTTTTGAGAATTTATCGGCTCCTTTAGCTGCTTGAAATATTTCTTTAGCCGTTATCTTTGTTTTATCATTATCAACCATATACAGTAAGATTTTTGCAGAAGAACTCATCTCGTCAATTTTTTCTAAAGCTCTATTCTTAACACCCGTACCAGAGCTATACACTTCCCAGCAGCCATAAGCACCACAATTACACTGATATGGGCTTCGAGCTTCCAAAGCACCATGCCCAATTTCAACAGCATTTCCATCTTTTCCAAGTAATAGATGACCATTGCAAATAACCCCTCCTCCAATACCAGTCGATATTGTGATATATGCCAAGTTTTCTTTTTCATCCTCTTGAGCTTCAAAATAATGAACACCTAATACAGCAGCGTTACAATCGTTAACGACGAAAATTGGGACGTCTGGAAAACTTTCTTTCAGCGGTTGTTTTAAAGGGACTACTTTGAACCCCAAATTAGCATTATTAAATACCTCACCTTTTTCTATATCAATAGGTCCAGCACTAGCTAATCCTATTCCTACTATTTGGTCGCTTTTTAGGTTTGCTTCGTCCAAAATTTCTTGAATAAGAGAAATCACAGAATTAATTATTGAATATTCATTTTCTTTGGGAGTTGAAATGGTTTTCATTTTAATACTCCCTTCAAGAAGATCACTTCTGCTTAATGCCACGCGAATCCTTGTTCCGCCAATGTCTACTCCAATGATAAATTTGTTATTATTCACGAAAAATACCACCCTATGATAAATAATACAAATAATATATATCATTTAAAAATAATCAAGTTAACTATTCAAAAAAATAAATAATGATTTTGCATCTTTATAAATCAATAAAAAGCTATCTCAATTGATGAGTCTTTTATTAGTTCCTTAAAAATGGTTGAAATTTGTTTTTTCTTAACCTCATCAATCGAATAGACAAAATATTCTGAGGGAATTCTTCCTAGAGAATAGATTTGAACCCCGTTAGGTTTAATTTTATTTATCGCAATCCCCATATTTCTTATATTCTCTTCGTTACAGTTTGAAATATAGTCATCTCTATATGAGTTATAAATTAGACATTGAAGAGTTAAAGAATTTGAAACCATTTCTCTAGATAAAACCGAAAGATTTTCTATAATTGTACTAATTTCGGGCAAGTTAGGGTGTGGTCGATTTGTTCTTATATAATCTTCTTGTGTGGCTACATCCAATTTTGCAAGAACTAAATCAAAATTAGTGAGAATTTTCCTTACTTTTCTTGAATTTAGCGTAGTTGAATTTGTAAAAAGAGTAATAAGGGGTGGATTTTTTTTCCACAGAAAATCCTCTCTTACCTTCAAAGCAATATCATAAAAATCAATAAGATTTTCATTTAAAGTGGGCTCCCCATTATATCCAAAAGTAATTGAATCTAAATGAGGGAAAAATTTCAAAATGTCCCTCAGTTCTTTTTCAAATTTAGGTGATGGAGGTAGCTTGAGTCTAAAATCTGAATCCACTAATTTCTCTGTTTGACCAATCTCACAATAAACACAGTCGAATGTACACGTTTTTTCTTTAGGCAATACATTCACTCCCAATGAAAGACCCAATCTTCTTGAAGGATAGGGTCCATATATATATTCTCTAGGCACTAAACAATCACGAACTTAAGAATTAATATTATCTTTAATTATATCATTAAACTTCTCTGGTTGCTCAATCATTACCATATGTCCCGCTTTTTCAATAACGTAAAGCTTACTATTGATAACTTTCTCCTTAAAATAATTAGCATATTTTACGGGGGTCAATTTATCTTCTTTACCAGTTATCATTATGATTGGAATTTTTATGGTCGAGGTTAAATTCATTGTATCAAACCTATCACATATAGAAAAATCTTGATAAGTAACTTCAGGACCGATCTTTGAAGTTTCTTTAACATATTCATTGATTATATTAGGTGGAGTTTTCCTTGAAAATGCTCCAATGGGTAAATCTTTTAGAAATTTATCATAATTCGTTTTTAACGAATCTAAAATGATGGGACTCACTCTTAATTTAGCTCCAGTCCCTACTAATATCAGCTTATTGACAAAATTAGGATAAGTAAAGTAATACGACTGAATAACAGCACCTCCCAATGAATGACCACATAAGATCATCTTTTCGTAACTTAACGATTCAGCCAATTTCTGCAATACATCAACATATAATTCTAAAGAGAGACTTTCGAATTTGTCAGATCTGTCATGGGAAGGTAAATCTAAGGCAATTAAATTATAATTTTTATTAATGTCAAACTGGTATCTCCATATGTTAGAATTGCTTCCAGAACCATGAATGAAAATCAAGAAATTTCTCGACTCAGCTTTTTTAATTTCATAGAATATTTTGTTACCTTTATAATTGAAAAAAACCAAATTATTTTTCCCTCAAAATCATTCTACTAGAAGAAAAGAAAGACTTAATAAAGAATTTTTTTAATAAATTTATCGCTGCTGTTATTAAAAACTATTATGATTCAATATTTTCAACTGAAACATCCTTATATTGCATGTCGAGAAGATGTTTATATGCACCATTATCCCTTGCGATTAACTGCTCATGTGTACCTTGTTCTACAATACCTTTTTTATCTTGATCGAGCACCACTATCCAATCAGCATTTTTAATTGTAGATAAACGATGCGCGATTATGATTGTGGTTCGACCTTCTCTTGCTCGATCGAGAGCGTCTTGAATCAATGACTCCGTGTAAGGATCTACAGAGGAAGTTGCCTCATCAAGGATTAATATCCTTGGATTTTGGATCAAAGCCCGAGCAAATGCAATTAATTGACGTTGTCCTATAGAAATATTCGATGCATTCTCCTTTAGCTTAGTATCATACTTTTTTGGGAGAGTCTCTATGAAATTATGGAGTCCTAAGAATTTTGACACTTCGATCATCTTCTCGTCCATCTTTTCTTTCATTTTTGGATTTGAAACTCCATCTTCATAACCATATAGTAGGTTATCTCTTATAGTACCTGAGAATAAGAATGAGTCTTGGGGTACAAGCCCTATCAAATTTCTAAGACTTTTTTTATCTAAAGACTTTACGTCCACACCATCAATTAAAACCCTTCCATCTGTTACATCATAGAATCGGCAAACTAATTTGATGAAAGTAGTTTTACCCGCACCAGTCCTTCCAACAATAGCAATTGTTTTTCCCTCATCTATTTTTAAGTCGACATGCTTTAGAACATATCCGATAGACATTTCATGTTCCATAAGAATTCGTTCCTCTTCAATAGCTTCCTTTACAATTTCAGGAAAATCTTTGGAAATTTCTTTGGGTAAAGGGATTACAGCTAACATCCGAAGAAGCTGCGTAGTATTCATTTTTCCACCCACTCCTCCAGCACCCCCCATCATTTCTCCAGATTCACCGCCCATCCCTCCTCCCCTGTTCCTCGTCATATTTGATTGCCCTTTAAGGGTCATTTCTAAATTCCGAATCATTCGATTAATTACCTCAGGATTATTTAGAATACCTTGAAAAAAAGGAGGAATTTCTTCTATTACAGATTTTTGGGTTTCCTCTGAAGTTTTTATTGAATCTTCAACTTTTTCATTAGATTCAAATGATTTCTTCTCAATCATCATTGAACTTTTATGAGTGTGAGGAAAATTTGTAATCAATTCAGGATGATCTTTAGCAAATCGAGTCTGAGGAATAGCATATCCATGTTTGGAAAAGATCTCATCGATCTTGGTGGGGAATTCTTCAGGACTCGCTTTCATTAAATCCCTAATCATTTCTCGTCTAATTTCTTGCGGTATTTGCATAAAATTCTGTCGGAAGAATGATTTATATTGTACTGGGAGATTTGAAAATAATTTTCGAACCTTTTCCATCATCTTCATTGGATTAAAGTTAACATGTGTTTCTAAATGTTTTTGTGGCGTAATCTCCCTAGAATCATTCGATTCATACAATATTGATGGTTTTATAAGGGATCCCCCAGGTATTGCCTCAACTACTTGATTTCCGTTGAATTTATAACCAAAACTTACATTCTCGAATTCAATAAATCCATTCGGATTCTCTATTTCTATAGGTTGTTCTGGGTCAGGAAGATCCACCTCTTCATCTAAGATTGCATAGATTCGATCTGCAGCAGCCATTGCACTTTCAATAACTTGTTGAATTTGAGTAAGATTCATAAATGGTTGAAAAAAGCCTGATAAATATTGAATGAATGCAGTAAGTATTCCTGCAGTGATTGCTATCCCAAAGGGTGAAAAATTAAGTAAAATCACATAACCTCCAATTACAAGTACAGTCGCGGTTATGATTGATGATAAGAATCTTATGAGCGGAAAGAATGTAGCAAAAATCCTCCGTGCTTTAAATGAGGCATCAGCATTCTCCTGATTTGCTTGATCAAATTCACTTCTTGCTTTTTTTTCTTGACCAAATGCTTGGACGGTCTTTGCTCCCGCAATATTTTCTTGTATCGAAGATGTAACCTTGCTAATCTTTCTTCGAGTTTCTTTAAAAGCACCAGTTACTCGATTTCTAAACCATCTAGACATAAAATAGAAAACTGGGAAAACTGCTAGCCCAAATAAAGCGAGGAAAGGACTCAATACAAACATGAACGTAATGTTTAATCCGAGACTGATTATGCTAGTAATGATCTGGACTAATTGTCCTCCAACTAATAAATTCATTTGATCGATATCGTTTGTTGCTCGAGAGATCACATCACCTGAAGGATGGGTATCGAAATACGACATAGACATTTTTTGCAGTCGCTCGAAAACATCATTTCGCATTGAAAAAACAACATTTTGACCTATCTTTCCCAAACCATAGGAACCAATATAATTTCCTAAGGCCATCATTATCAATAAGAATAAATAAAGGATGGAAATGCTAAATATTACCTGAGAATCTCTTGGGATAATTCCAATATCAATTAGATTCCTAGTTAATAATGGCGTAATAGAATTGATAATTGATCCTGCTACAATTAATAGAGCATAAAAAATAAACAACTTCTTATACCTAAAAAGATATGCGAGAATCCAACGCCATAAAACTCGTCTTGGATGTTCAAGTTTGACTTTTTCTCCCATAAATCTCATTGGGCCACGATGTCGACCTACTTGGGGACCAACTGGCCTTAATTCTCTTTGTTTTTCGATTTCTTCGAGGCGTTTCTTTTCTTCGGGATTAATCTCTTTTTCGGATACACTTAAATCTTCTGGGACAACTTTTTTTTTCATTTATAAGCCTCCTTCGAGAGTTTCTATTGGTTTTGCAATGAGTTCCTTTTGTTTCCGATAAAGTGTTTCAAATATCTGTCGATATAGTACATTTTCTTTAATTAAATTGTTATGAGTCCCTAATCCTACAATCCTACCTTTATCTAATATAAGAATCTCATCAGCATTACGGATTGTGGATATTCTTTGAGTAATAATAAAAGTTGTTGTATTTTTCATAATGCGCTCAAGAGCTTGTTGAATCTTGAATTCAGTCTCAACATCAACTGAACTTGTAGAATCATCAAAAATCAGTATTTTAGGTTTAAGAATAATTGCACGTGCTATACTTAAGCGCTGTTTTTGGCCACCAGAAAGACGTGTGCCCCGCTCTCCCACCATTGATTGGTAACTATCCGGTAAATTGGTAATAAAATCATGAATGTTTGCACTTTCTGCAGCTTCTACAATTTCTTCCATTTTTGCGTTTTCTTTACCATATGTTATGTTTTCTTTTATTGTTTTATTAAATAAAAAAGTATCCTGGGATACAATTGCTATATTCGCGCGTAGTTCTGAGATATTATAGTCTCTGACGTCAACATCGTCAATCTTAATGGAACCATCACTCACATCATAAAAGCGTGGAATCAAATTAATAATAGTGGATTTCCCAGAGCCAGTAGTTCCAATGATAGCAACTTTCTTTCCTGAAGGTACTTTAAATGTTAAATTTTTGAGTACTCGATTACTTGGCGTATACCCAAAAGACACATTATTAAATTCGATATCACCTTTAAGATTTTTAGCACTAATAGGATTAGATCTCTCTTCAATTTCAGGAGCAGATTCTATTACTTCTCGTACTCGACGTAAAGCAGCATCTGCTTGAACATACATAATCATGATTTGACCGAGAACTAT
The DNA here is from genome assembly GCA_964632315.1 of uncultured archaeon. Classification (GTDB taxonomy): domain Archaea; phylum Asgardarchaeota; class Lokiarchaeia; order Sigyniarchaeales; family SOKP01; genus SOKP01. The sequence goes on along the minus strand of CAZWEM010000049.1, from coordinate 2,013 downwards.
AAGTGGGAAAGTCGTTAATCCAATGTAGGATTGAAAAGTGACAAGAGTTGCCAATGATATTATACCTTGAATAACTAAATTTCCCCCGATAAAAAGGGTAAGGATGATCATCAAGCCAATCAAAATGAGATTGATGGGCATATAAAGTGAGTTGATTTTTACGGAGCGTACACTAGCATTATAAAATCTCTGATTATTAGCTCTGAATTTTTGAAACTCTTTTTCTTGCATGCTGAACATTCGAACTACTTGTGATCCAACAATATTTTCTCGTATAGTATTTGTGAGTTCTCCAAAGGCTTCCCGACTTTCATAATATATTGGTCGAAGTTTCTTTGTAATTATTAATGAAATCAAAAGTGAGGAAGGAATAAGAATTACGAATATCCAAATCATTTGTGTTCTAAGAATGGAAACTGCAATTAAAACTCCGAATAATTGGATAACGCCCTGGAGTCCTACCCCTAATCCAAAGCCAAAAATCATGCTTGTTTGTTCAACATCTGAAGTAGCTCGCGCTACTAAGTTACCCGCTTCCATTTGGTCAAAGTACGCAAATGACTGACGATTAATTGCATTATGAATATCCTTTCTGATATAATATAAAGCATTAGTCGACACTTTAGCGCCCAATATGCGTGAATAGCGGAAGATAAGAAATACTGCCAATCCAAGGATGATAATTATAAAATAGTCTAAAAACAATTCGGGCGTGCTAATTGGATTGTTTGCATTTGGATCAAAGCGCCCTACAATCTGTCCGATGTAAATAGGGACTATTAGCTGGAAAATAGTAGATACAACTTGTAAAATAAATGCTTTTGCAAAAATTCCCTTACTTTTCAACCAATATTTTATAATCATTTGTAGCGAATTCATTTTCTTTCAATTATTAAATTTGATTATCATAATGGATTGAATTTATTTTTAAAAACATTAAACTATTCAATTTTATTCTATTCTTTCTATTTTTCTGTTTAAAACTTCAATTCTTTCATCTATTCTTTGAACTTGTTCTTTATGTCTTTCAATATTCCTAGTTATTATTGACCTCTGAACTTTAAGGAAATCTAACTGTTCTCGTTCTGATCTTTCATCCAATCTTTTTAATATAAGATTTAAAGGATGTAGTTTCCTCATATTTTCGGGTAAAGCGACTTTGTCTTCTCCTAACATCGCAGTTCTTAAGGCTTCGAATGAACTCTCGATCAAACTTTTCTTTTCCAACATAATTCTCAAGGTTGATTGGCCTTTTGAAGTAGTTTCATAGACTTTCCTATTTCTCCCCTCAACTTGTTCTTCTCTGAATGTTATTAATTGTTTCTCAGTCATATCTTTTAAAACAGTGTACATAGTTGAAGAAGGTATATCCCATAACCCTAAAGTTCTCTTTTCTATCTCCTTAGCGATTTTATAGCCATAAGACGGATTTTTCTCAATAACAATTAAAATAAGAGACGCTATAAAGCCATTTTTCATAGAAGATTCAAACTTCTCAGCAAATTTTTCAGCCACTTTATACCCCTTATTTTTAATAATAACTCAAGTTCTGACATATGTCAAAGTATAAAAATTTTTTTGAAATATTTTATAAGCCTCCCTTATAGGATTAAGATATTATTTTCAATTTCAAGGTCAATCTTTTTTTATTTAAATCTCTTAACAAAATTTGGTGATAAAAAATGTCTAAAGTATATATTACTGATACCTCAAGTTCAATAGATAAAGCGGTTAACAAAATGTTTTCTTATTTAGAAGACAGTGAAACTCCCATTTTAAAAAGTTCAAAGGAGGTTTATATTAAAGTAAATGGAATAGACTTTAAAAAACATTGCTATACCTCTCCAGAAGTAGTAGAAGCAGTAATCAATTATTTAAAAAACAAAGGAGCAAAAGTAAGTGTAATGGAAAATTCAACGCAAGCTAATATGACAAGAATAGTTTTTAGTATAAATGGTTATAAAGAAGTTTGCGAAAGAACAGGTGCAAATATAATTTATCTAGATGAAGAAA
>CAZWEM010000048.1:0-38721 GCA_964632315.1 uncultured archaeon | reverse complement strand
TGGGCCATCCATCTCCTTTGCGCGGTGTAAGTGTCGGTCCTTTTAAAATTACATTACATTCTTTCAACTGTTTCAACACATCGTCAGGGATGGCTTTCATGTGTTTTGCCCGATTTTCAATTGTTAGTCCTTCTATATCTCGAATTTCAACCTTTCCTTCTTCGATTTCTTCTTTAAGAAGGAATTCCATGATTTTACGGGCATGGTTTGTAATTTCAGGCCCAATTCCGTCTCCACCAGCAACTCCAATAATGATTGGTTTTACTTGAGTGTAATCAATCCAATCTTCAGCGTTTTTTAACGCTTCCACTCGTTCAAGCTGTTCCTTTACAATATTTCCAAAGTGTTCTTTGGCTTTTTGGATCATATCTTCCATATTTGTTACCTCTTTTCATTTTATATTTTTGTTCATATTTAAATTTTGAAGATTAAATTTATTCAGAAAACAAAATTTCATCCCATGGTTGTCGATATAAACCCGCTCTCTGACGCTTTTGATCAAACACGTGCCCCATCATTCCTATAGAACGTCCAAGCACAAATAACCCGTTCAAGGCTTCACTGCTTATTACATCTTCAATTTCTTCGGGTGAAAAATCTAAGTTCTCTAAAAGATCAAGAAAAGTTATACCAATGCAACCATCAACGTTCAGAATTAAGTTGTTTCTCTTAGCAGTCGTGATTTTTTCCACTTCTAAAGCAAAATCGAGATGAGGATGTTTCTTGAAATTCTCCATGACAAACTTTTTAAGCAGAACAACTCTTATGTCTGGGTTCTGGACTGATTTAATGCGATGTCCAATGCCAGGAATGTTAATCTTAACTACATCTTTCATGTATTTGACGAATTCTTGTGGTTTCATTTCTTTCTGGAGAGCTTCTTTCATATATTTTGCCGCATCCGAGATTGCACCTCCAAATCGAGGCCCTATTGTAAGAATTCCGGAAGCAAGAGAAGACATCAAATCCTTACCCGCTCTTGCAGTTATAATTGCATTATGAGCCCCTGAAACAGCTGGACCGTGGTCTGCCGTTAATTTAATGACCATTTCGATGAATTTTTGCGCGAATTCGGGTAGCTCTCGTTTAAACCACAATAATCCGATAACAAATCCTAGAGATTTGTCTTCTTCAATAATTTTATCAAGTCCAACGCCAGCAAATGTTGGAACGTCACCACGATCATCAGAAATTGTCACGACAACATCAGTTGGTCTTCTAACTAATCCTAAACGAACCGCTTCCTTGAAATCCATTGGTATTTCAGGTGGTTCTACTTCTTCTTTCTCCTTTATTATTCCCTTGCTCTTCAAATCTTCATAGCATCGATGAATCAATTTGTCGAAATCCTCATAAGAATCTGGTACTAATGCCCCAGCTTCCTTTAAAGCTTTATTCTTCGCCTCTGCAGTTTCTCTATCACTCCCAGCCATTGCTCCAGCATGGCCAAATTGAAGTCCTTTAGGAAGTATGCGAGCAGCAGTCCCCGTAACCCATATCACAATAGGTTTTGTGATCTCTTTTGTGTTTAAAGCTTCAACAATTTCATATTCTTCAGTGCCTCCAATTTCTCCCAAGCAGACTAACATCTTAATTTTAGGATTAGCTTCATATCTTAACAAATGATCAATTAACCGAGATCCAGGATACCGGTCGCCACCAATTGCTATACATTCATATATTCCATCAGTATTTTCAGCGATCATAAAATTCATCTCGTTTGAAAGTCCACCACTTTTACTAACAAACCCTACTGAACCGGGTCGATAAAGCTTTGAAAGTTTGATATTTTCCAAGGTTCCAGCCGTGTTAGCGATTTTGAAAGCTCCTGCACGAATTCCTCCCACCGTTGCTGGACCAATAATAATTTTATTTCGTCTGTTCGCAACCTTAATTAGCAATCGGCTCTGCGTTTCTGGGACGCCCTCAGCTATAATAACGACTACTCTGATCGTATCAGATTCTAGTGCTTCCATGCTGGTATCGTATGCAGATCTAAACGAAGCAAAATTAATCATGACATCTGCGCTAGGATGCTTTTTTATTGCTAGTTTAAGCGTTTTATAAACTGGTATGACAATCTCTTGGCTTCCCCAGAAGACTTTGTGATATGCTATAGCCGCATCTTGAGTTTCTCTGATAATTGCAGCTACGGAAGGCTTCTTCCTGCGACAAACATAATCAAAATCAAGCATTCTCTGGACAGGATTTGCTTGAAGTCCGTAAATAATGGCTTGAGTATTCTCATCAAATAATTCATAATCTTCCATTTATTCTTCGCCCTCCATTTTTTGTTTCATTCTGGCGACTGGACGTGTCATGCTATTATATCGATCGTAAATTTCTATTGGAATGCCTGTTTCATCTCCCACTTGTCTCATCAATTCCAGACCTTGCTTTTCATTCGGTCCTCCTCTACGAACGAATATCTTCACGTTTGCTTTCTTTAATTTTTCTACCGAATTTTTGATTGCAGCGACAATCCCTCTGAATGTTGCTTTTACATCAGTAAAATTAGCAATTCCTCCACCTATAATTAAGTATTTCTCTTTGCCTTCAGGATCTGGATTTTCAGTAATGAGATCTATTAGTGTTTGGGCATATATTTGGGTGTGTTCTTGACTGGGATTACCAGAATATTCACCATAATTCGATAGTTCGGCCGCAAGACCAAGATCTGCTATTGTATCCGTATATATAACACTAGCTCCTCCTCCAGCGACCATGGTCCAAATACGCCCTTTCCTGTTAAGAATAGTTAATTTCAATGAAGCTCCTGTTTTTTCATCCAGATTTTTAATCATCTCTTCTTCAGGACTCATCTTTTGACCAAAACCACTTGGAAACTCGATTGGATTTTGAGGGTTACCCCAAGTATCAAGATGTAAGAATGCTGCAGTATCATCGAGTCGAGCTTTTACGTCTAATGGTACTATTTTCTTCTCGTTGGTGATGGCAAAAGGATTAATTTCAAGAAACGCAAAATCTTGATCAACAAACACTTGATATAAACCTTTAATGAATGGAATTAACTCATCCTTTAAATCCCCTAAATCGGGCATCTTACTGGAGAGATCGAAATCCTGAATCTTTTGATCCACAGGAATAGGTATGTGTATAACCTTGTCCCAATTTTCTTCGACAAAAATTCCTCCTTCGAAACTAAAATGGATTACATTATTTTCTCTTTCAGTAGTAAACGAAACATAATATTCTTTATCATGCGGAATGAATGGTTCCACGAGTAAACGAGTGATTTCGCCTTCAATGCCGGATATTACGCAGACCTTCTCCAAATTATCATTACAAAAACCTTTCATTTGATCGCAATCAGCATCAAGTAAAATTAAATTTGCTTTACCTCGTTTTCCAAAGAGTTGATCAGGTTTAACTACAACTTTTTCAGTTTTCATCCACGGATTCTGTTCAATTACCTTCTCAATATCGGTGTCGCATTCGATTAAAGCTAATTTGTTGTGATACTGAAATCCGGGATAATATTTCGGCAATTCCCTTGCGATGAGCTTTTTAGAGTCAAATTCATAAATATTTTTCGTTGCCAAAATTCTATCTAACTCTTGTTATTTTACATTATTATCATAATTTAATATGTAAGAGTATAGTCCATTTGGATTTAAATTTTACCAAGTTGGTAAATATGGGAAGCGCTTCCCCTTTCAAATGAAATTTGAGATTTGCTATTTATAGATTATAATCAATTTCTCATCCGGAATTATATCAAACTTAATTTATATTAGCAAGGAAGTAGCATTCGTAATGAGTAGATTGATTTTATAAAATATAAATAGTAATAATAAAAATGAATTAGTATTCAAATTATCATCCAATAAATGCAATCAAAAATATTAAAAATCTAAAAGTGAAAAATCAATGAGCGAAGAAGTTAACATCGGCATTCCCTTGATAGGTGACAAGTTTCCTGAAATGGAAGTTGGAACCACTCATGGGATGATAAAGCTCCCAGATGATCTAAATAAGGGAGGAAAATGGTTTGTTCTTTTTAGCCACCCAGCTGATTTCACACCAGTTTGTACTACAGAGTTTTATGCGTTTGCTAAAAGAACTCCAAAATTTGATGAATTAAATACAAATCTTATTGGATTATCCATCGATCAAGTATTCGCACATATTAAATGGGAAGAATGGATTAAGGAACATCTGGATATGGAAATAACATTCCCGATTATTGCTGATCATGGAGCAGTAGCAAAAAAGTTAGGTATGGTGCATCCTGGAAAAGGAGCAAGTACAGTAAGAGCTGTGTTTATCGTCGATGCGAATGGCATTATCCGCATCATTCTCTATTATCCTCAAGAAATTGGGAGAAACATGGAAGAAATACTGAGAGTGGTAAAAGCTCTCCAAACCGCGGATGCTAATAAAGTAGCAATGCCAGCAAATTGGCCCAAAAATGAACTTTTTGGAGATCATGTCATAGTTCCACCACCAAGAGATGTAAACACCGCCAAAGAAAGATTAGAAAACGCAGGAAAGGATTACGAGTGTCTTGATTGGTGGTTATGCCATAAAAAGCTATAATTCTTTTATTTTTTTTTAATTACTTTTTAACCTATACTTTTTAATCTAAATCCAAATTTTCTAAAGGAATCCAACCTAATTCTCCATTTTCGGAGGCCACGAGTGCCCAACCACTTACAGTTTCTCTAATTTCGACGAGATCTCCTTTAGATGCTGAAAGTTCATATGCATTATAATCTCGATTAAACTTAAACAACTTTTTTTTATTCGGAATTTTATTTATAAAAGCTTTAGGGACCCATCCTTCTATCCCTTGCTCATTTTCACAATAAAGCCATCCTTCCCACTGAGTTGGTTTTTCTTCTCCTACTACTATTTCACCTTTTTTAGCTTTGAAAGGAATTAAAACATCTGAAGTATGATTTTTCTTAACCCTTACATTCAATTTCTAAACCTCACTCAATTCAGTTTTAAACAAATAGATTAATCTTTTAAACCTCCTAAGGACTTAAGTAAGTCTATCTGATTCTCAATAGACTTCATTATTTTTACAGATGCAACCTGACTTTTTTCCATGTCAAGAAAGTAAGCGAATTTAATTAATTCCTCTATAGCATCAAAGAAATCTGGTTCTTGAGAATACTTTATTATCAAGGCTTCAATCTGTTCAACTGCATATTCATCGAATTCAATTGAATTATCAGTTTGATATGCAAGGTTCAATACGTCATTTAAAATTGGATGATGCTTGGGCTTTTTTTCAGACATGATTCACCTCTTTTTTAGTTTCCTTATGTTATTTAATTAATTTTATTTCTCCTTGACATTTCTCCTCGATTATTTTTTTGCCAACTTTCGTGACCCTGCGAGCTAATTCCGTGATTTTCCATGCTTCATATCCTTTTACATAGGTAGAAAAATGATCTTGTAAAGGCTCACTCCACTTTGAGAATATTGCGCTTGAACCTAACATCGCTCCGAGAATTGCTCCTATATTTCCACAATTACAGTCTGTGTCGAGCCCCATCATAGCAGAAATACAAATACTTCTCCCAAGAGGGTCTTTCTCATCCTTTTTTCCATAAAGTAGTGATAAAATTATGATTCCAATATTTGGCAGTACATGTAATCCTGGGTTAAACGTAAGATACCTTTTCCTCTTTCTATTTAATAATGTATCAGATTTTGATCCCTTTACTCCTTCTACGGCAATTTTCTTCAACAAAATGCTTTCCCAAAAATGGATCAAGGTTTCTCTACCATCTTCAAAATTGTCAGAATTACCTTCGTATATTTCTATAGCTTTCATTACCATTTGGGTGTATAAACTATTTGAAGGATTTGGAAGGATTTTTAAAGATTTTTCTATTACTTCTCTTACATCGTTTTCAAAGAACGCATTTGAAATCATACCAGCAACGTAGATTTCACCTTCAATACCAACACCAGCGTGAGATATAGAGCCATCCATCATAGCATAAGTCTTTGCAAGTTCTGGAGCTCCAGGAGTAACTTGTCCCCATATATCTGCTCTCATTTGAGCCCCAATAGCATCAAAATAAATATTGTTATGTTGTCCTGATAATGGAGGGAGGATTCCGGATCTTAAATTCTGCAAGGCAATATATTCAGCTGTGAAGTTTTGGTCATAGAGTCGGTCTTTCCACTCGTTTGCGATGTCATTAGCCGTTAAATTAATGCCATATTTTTCTAACGCGATCAAGGCACAGATTTCATACATCTCGTCGTCATTCACATAACTTAAGTCAATGGGTTTAGGATAATATGTAATGTCACCAAATTTCTTTTTCCTATCACTATAAGGCATGAATTCAACTGGTGCCCCAACAAAATCACCTGCAATTCTGCCCAACCACGAACCTAATACTTTATTATAATAGTTTTTATAGCTTAACTCATACATTTGTACTTCAACATTTTCTGGTGAGTATTAAACCCAAATCTTTTTTATTTTTATAATTAACTCCTCCATGTTAGAATTTGGAAGATAACTTTTACAATAATACTGAATATCGGATAAAAAATCTTTACGTGAATACAATTTCATATATTTTTGTATATATCGTTCATTAATTTCTTGATTTCGGCAAATAGATGCAACTCCATCAAAATCAGTTTTAATATGATTTAAGTCCATATAACTCAATTGATAATAATAATGTTTATATCGTTTGACCTTAAAAATAGCCCATAATAAATACATTAATACAATCCCTAAATTAAATTCGATCAATGAATTAATAATTAATAATACTATACTCCAGGATCCTTGTGCCTGACGAATATTTGAAACGGATAATGTAAATTCTAAAGCTAATTCCACTAATGTTCCTACAACAAATAAGAAGGCAATATCTTCCAATCGCAACTTCTTTTTTAAATATAAGAATATCGCAACAATTACATTTACGAGGACTAATGACACTTCAATAATCCTTTGATTAAGAACGTTCATATCTCTATAAACTATGATGATTCTATCATCTAAAGGGATTAGTTGAGATCCAAGAGCTACGGCGGTCCATCCCAGGTAAAGCAATGACGTCCAAAATATTAATTCATTCCGATTTCGTTTCTCAAACATAACTATAACGTAAGAAAACTGAACAAATCCCGGTGAGAAGCAGAACCACATAAAAAACACAAAGGGATTCAAAGGCCCACTATAATGCCTTGTATGAGTTAATAGATACCATATAACATAGTCAGCAATTATATACGCAACCCAACCTAATAATCCCCAGAATATTGGAACCCAATATTTCTTTTTAATTAAAAGGTAAAGCCAAATTGCTATGAAGATTAAATCAAAGTATATAAAATCCATACCGAATGTTCTTGCTACGAGTGCGTCGGCCAAAATAATCCCTAATTAAATCAAATTAGAAGATATAATATCACATAATTTTTAAATTTATTAGACAAAAAAGTATTAATGAAAATGTGCTCTATAATACTTCTTTAATCAACTTTGGAACTTCCCATGGTGTAAATGCTATTCGCGCTCCAACATTCTTTAATGCCTTTATCTTTCCTTCAGCTGTACCAACATCTCCTGAAATAATTGCTCCAGCATGTCCCATTCTTTTGCCTTCAGGAGCACTCTTTCCTGCAATATAAGCAACGACAGGTTTATCAGATTGATCTGATAAGTATTTCGCAGTTTTCTCCTCTTCATCGCTTCCTATTTCTCCGATTAAAACTATCAATTTTGTTTGTTCATCTTCAACATAATATTGAGTAGCTTCTTTCATAGTAATTCCTCTGACTGGATCACCTCCAATCCCAATATAAGCTGAAACTCCGATATCTGCATTTCCTATTGCTTTAGTTATTTCGTAAGATAAAGTACCACTCTTTGAAATAATCGCCACATTTCCAAAATGACACAAGTCTGCTGGCATTATTCCAAGTTTGATCTTATCTGGAATCATCATTCCAGGACAATTAGGGCCAATTAGATGAGTATTTTTCCTTCTAGAAAGTTCAAATAACCTCAACATATCGAAAACTGGTACATCCTCTGTTATAATGACAGTCATATTTATTCCAGCTAAAATACTTTCCTTGACAGCTCCATACGTGAATTTTGCAGGTACAAAAACAATACTAGTATCACAGTCTGTTTCTTTAATAGCTTCTTTCATTGTATTAAACACAGGCACTTTATGTACTTCCAACCCTCCCTTATCGGGTGTGACACCTGCAACAATTTTAGTGCCATAGTCAAGCATTAATTTTGTATGAAACGTTCCTTGCTTACCAGTAATTCCTTGGACTACCACTTTGGAGTTTTCATTAATATACATTTATTCATTTAACACCTCTTTCAACTTATTTACAGCTTCCATGACTTCTTGGTATGCATTTATACCATCATTTTTTAGAAGCTCAATACCTTCTTTATCATTCGTCCCTGTTAATCTTATTATGATTGGTGGGGCATTTTTGAAATCTTCTAATGCTTGGATAATTGCTTTAGCTACGACATCACATCTCGTTATCCCCCCAAATATATTTATTAAAATACCATTTGGTTTTAATTTAAATAGTAACTCTAAAGCTTTATACACGCGCTCTTTACTTGCACCCCCACCAACATCTAAAAAATTAGCAGGCTTTAATCCCATACTAGAAAGTACGTCTAATAATGCCATTGTTAAACCTGCTCCGTTTGCAAGAATACCAATGTCTCCATCTAGTTCGACGAAGGAAAATCCTGCTTCGTTCGCAATTTTTTCCAATTCGGTTTCCTTTTTTATTTTTAAATCACGAACAATTGGCTGTCTAAAAGCTGAATCATCATCTAATATCATTTTAGCGTCGACTGCAATTAATCCTGATGGTGTAAGTATTAGCGGGTTTATTTCGACTAGTTGAGCCTCGAGATCTTTCGTAACCTTCCATAATTTTTTAAGTATTTCGACTGTGCTTACTTCTAATTTATCATTAAAACCTAATTTATGAGCCATTTCTTGCGCAATTTCATCTGTTAAACCTTGTGAATAGGAAAAACTAATTTTAAAAATATCTTCAGGGCTTTTTTTGGAAACTTCTTCAATATCTATCCCACCTTTTATGCTTGCAATTAGGTAGAACTTTCTTTCGGATACATCTAATGCCACTGAAACGTAATATTCATGTTTAATGTCGACAAGTTCTTCGATCAAAATCGCCTTAACTCCATAACCAGCTACTTTACGATTGAAGAATTCTTTACATAATTTTACCGCTTCATTTTGAGAATTGGCTGTTTTTATTAAACCTGCTTTCTTCCTACTACCAATAGCAATTTGAGATTTAATTATTGCAGGAAATTTAAATCCAGAAACTTTTTTTTTTAGATCGTCGTCCTTCTCTATTACAATATTAGGTACTAATGGAATTGTATAATCAGCAAATATTTTTTTACTTTCATATTCAAGTAATCTTATCTTAATTCCCTCCTAAGTATATTTTATAATCTTAACGCTTAACTAATTGTTTAATACTTTTTATTAAAATTGATATCACTTATTATACCAACCTATAATTTAAGGTTGGTTCTTAATAATAAAAAGAATTAATAATCGTTGGTTTCATTTTGTTACCAATATTAAAAAAATGTCTTTATCATGAATGTTAACGTAGTATATGAAGAAACTGTTCCGATAAATATTCAAAAAGCATTTGAAATATCACTTCAATGGCTAAAAGGGACACATAAAGCAAAAATCAAGAAGCTTAATCCTCCAAATTTCATTGAGGCTAAACAAGGCACAATGATGACCAATTCGGGACATGATCCAAATTGGAAGAAAAGAATCCAGATGTCCTTTTATGATATAGAAGGTAAGCAGACTCTCCTTAGGTTGCAAGCAAGGCCACTCTCAAGAAATATAATAAGAGTAGAAAAACTCAAACGTTCGTGGTATGATGGATTATTTTTTCAACTATTTTCATTACTTCAGAGTGTGGGTATACAAGCAACTGAAAAAGAAGTAGCTACTAAGATTTGCCAATATTGTGGCGCTAAAATAGAAGAACAACTTGATATTTGTCCAAAATGTGATACTCAATTAATATAAATTGTTTGCTTTTTGAATTACAAAAATCTGTTGTAAATAATTTGAAAAAAAATACTCATGCTCGAGCTTGTCTTCTTGGTGTGCGATCTTGTAGCTTGATTAGTTCATAGAGCATTTTATTTAATAAACTAAACTTGACATCCCTAAAATTTTCATCATCCCATAAATTATGAAGTTCATTGGAATCCGTTTTTAAATCGTATAAATCTCCCGCTCTTTCTTTATTATAAACCGTAATTCTATAATTCTCTGTTATCATGGTACGTACTTTTATTGACGGTAAATTCGACAAGTCTTTTGCATCTTCATAATCTTGATCTTCTTCAATTATGCAGTGATCTCTAATCTTAGTCTCGGGATTTTTCAAAATAGGAGTTAAATCATGACCTTGCATGACTCTTGGTCGATATTTATCCTTTATGTCTAATAAGCTTAAAATTGTAGTGGGAATATCAATCGAACTTGCTAGAGAATTTGTGATTGATCCTGGGATAGTCACTCCTGGGACTTTCCAAATGAATGGGACCTTCAGAACACCTTGAAAATGGGCTAACCCCTTCAATATCATCCCGTGATCTGCCATAAAATCGCCATGGTCACTCGTGAAAATCACAATAGTATTCTTGTCTAATCCAAAGGAATTTAGTGCTGCAAGAATCTTCCCAACGCCATGATCTATCATAGATATTGCTCCATAAGTATAAGCAATAAATTTTCGAGCCTCCTCCTCATTTGTTTTGCGCATGTGAGTTCTTGTTAGAACATTTGCGTATTTTCCTAATGCGGAATGATCATATAAAAGATCAAAGTTATTGAAAGAGGGAGGTAATTGGATTTCTTCTGGATCGTACATCTCTCTGTATTTTTTAGGAGGACAAACTGGAGCATGCGGATCTGGGAATGAACAGTGCAAGAAAAAAGGATTATTCCCATATTGACCCTCTGAAAATCTTTTAAGAAAAGCAATTGTTCTTTCTGTAATGTATTGAGTTGGATAAATCTCCTCTGAAATTTCTGATTCGTCCAAAACTTTATCAAAGAGTCTAGGTGCCCGGTGTTTGATAATATCCAGATATTTAGGTGCTCTTTCTTCAATCCAATCTAAATAATGACCTGAAACAGCATCTCCGTGCCCTATAGTTAATTCAACTTCCTCTAAACCATAATAAGGTTTTGGAATGGGTTTTCGTTTCTCTTTCGACATATATATAAAAGGTATCATTTGCTCTGCCGAATCAAATTTTCTTTTGAAGGGGGTGCCATAAAAATTAAGATGTATTTTTCCAATAGAGCCAGTATGATATCCACTACGGATTAAGGATTGGGTAAATGTTGGTATTTTGGGATCCAAATTAATGCCATTACATCTAACCCCATGAATACTGGGATATTTTCCTGTAAAAATGGAAGACCTATTTGGCATGCAGATTGGATTAGCAACATAGGTATTATTAAATCGAATGCTCTCAGCAGCAAGGCGATCTAAATTTGGTGTCTTAATATCTGGGTTTCCAGAGGAACCTAAATGATCGTATCGCTGTTGATCGGTAATAATGAACAAAACATTCAGTATTTCGCTCATAAAAACACCTTATCTCTTATAAATATGCTATTCATCGCAGGTAAGAGTTGTAGTGACTGGAGTACATCCCAATACATCCTTGAATTTACGCATGAACTCCATATCAATAGGTTCTCGAGCATCGTTCCACGCAAGTTTTAATAATTCCTTGGCTTTTTCAGGAGCCTCTGAAATGATATTGCATTTCAACTTAGGATCTTTTTTGACATCATAGAGACTCCCGCCTTCAATGTCCCATATATAACCGTTATACCAATAATCTCCATCATATACTGCTACGGAACCACCCCACGCGATTGAAACGTGATCATAGTATGTCAACTTGTCATTTCGTACGAGCTCTAATAAATCTTTACCATCCATGCCCGTGTCAGAAATTCGGCAAGCTTTACTAATTGTCGGAGCAATATCATAGTGATAACAAAATTTATCGCAAGTCTTACCACTTCCCTCACCTCCTGGAAATCTGATCATGCATACAAGATCAGCTACTTCCCTTCCAAGTGGATTAGCTGCTTTGGCCACGAGCCCGTGTTCACCGAGCATGTGGCCATGATCAGAGACTACTACAATGATGGAATCATCCCAGATGCCAATTCGTTTAATATAATCTATGAAATAGCCAAACCAAGTGTCTACAAGTGATACTTCACCGGCATATTTTGTTCGTAAATTTTTAAGCTCTTTTTCCGAAAGGATTCTAGCTGGTCCATACAAAGAATGCGAAATTTTTCGACATCCCTTTTCCCAATCAGGATCCTCTTCGTAATACCGGATATAATGGAGAGGTGGGTTCCAGGGTTCGTGCGGATCAAATGATTCCACGGTCATAAACGCTTTTCCTTTGATTAAAGAATCATAGTTCATATCTAACCATTCTCCAGCTGAGCGAAATACCTGAGCTGGGAAAGTATCGGCTTCGGAACGCCACCAACGCACGTTTTGAAGGAATCGTCGCATCATGTGTTGAGCAAATATAGTTCCGGCAGTTATTCCGTCGCCCTTAGAGGTAAGAAATTCATTAAGAACGTCGTCAGATATTCGCGGTCCTGAAAGATATGCATCTTCTTCTTGACCTCTAATCCATTTCCATTGATGAAAACCACGAGTAAAATTATAACCGGGTTTAAATTGATGATATACATCTGAAAATAACGCTGAAATATACTTTTTACGGTTAAATCTTTCAGCCAACGTATCTTGAGAATCGGATATAGAACTCCATCCAGGGGCCCCAAGAGCGTCAGCAATAAAATCCCCCTTGCCAGTCTTAGTGATTCCCTTCTTATCATCATTAAAAGGAAAAATCCGTTTTCCTGTATAGATAGATTTTCTTGCTGGGAGTGTAGGCAAAGACTCAGGATACATTCGAGTAAATCTTACAGATTCTTTCGCAAATTGATCCAAATTTGGAGTCTTAATCCACTCATTTCCATAAGCTCCAACATGATCTTGTCTTAAAGTATCTATTACAATTAAAATCGCATTTACTATATCAATCACCTAATTAATATTGAACTATTTGCGTTTGAAAAACCTTTTTTCTAAATTAATTTTGTTATTTGATCTAACTAGATTTCGCCCTTTATACTAAAAAAGAAGAAATTGTTCTCTAGAAAAAATAGATCTTAGGTTTAAATATTAACTAAGTAATTCAAGATCAAACATTAATGAATTAAAATAAGTAGAATTATATACCAATCTAATCTACTCTAAGAACAAATGAAATAAAATTGAGTCTAATGATTGAGGATAAAGTGAATCAGAAATCGGAACCATGTGAGACAACTACCTCATATGCGTGTGAAGATTATGAAGAAGAAACAGAACCAAAGTTATGCGATATCGATCGCTCGAAGACATATAAAGGTTTAGTAGGAATCTATGTCGATGAGAGTAAAATTACATATATTGATGGAATTCATGGAAAATTATATTATAGGGGGTATTCTCTCAAGACTCTCGTAGAAAATTCCTCATTCGAGGAAGTAATCTATCTTCTTATTTATGGAGAGTTGCCAAATAAAAAACAGCTTGGAGATTTAGAGAATGAGTTAATCAATGAAAGACAAATCCCCGACAATATATTAACAATTTTAAAAAGTTTTCCGCGTGAAACCACTAGAATCGAATTACTCCGTACTGCAATTTCAGCACTATCATTATATGATTCTGATGATTACGACTTTTCAGAAGAAGCTAATATCAGAAAAGGAATAAGGATTATCGCAAAAATTCCAACAATTTTGGCTTTTTCTCATCGCATTCAATCAAATCTACCTCTTGTTGAGCCCTCAAAAAACCTATGTCATGCTGGAAATTATTATTACATGATGACTGGAAATGAACCAGATGAGGAATTCACCTCTGCTTTTGATAAGGTTCTCATTTGTCATGCCGATCACTCCATAAACTCATCTACATTCTCTTGTCGAGTCACAGTCTCGACACTTTCTGATATTTATAGTGGTATTACAAGTGCAATAGGCACTCTTAGGGGTCCTTTACATGGTGGAGCTAATGAACGTGTAATTAGGGCAATGTTAGATGACATTAAAAGGAAGGATAATGTGATTCCTTGGGCGAAAAATAAACTTGAAAAAAAAGACTTGATAATGGGCTTTGGACATAGAGTCTATAAAGTTTGGGATCCACGTGCTAAAATTTTAAGAGAGCTTTCTAAGAAATTTTGGGGTAAAATTGATAGTGGAGAAACTTTTGAAAAGATTCCTGATATGGAACATAGGAAATATCATGAGCAAATCGATAATATATATGAAATGACTGAAACCCTGAAGGATTTTATGATTGAAGAAAAAAATATTTATCCTAATGTTGATCTTTATTCTGCAGGATTACTTCACGCATTGGGAATTCCAACAAAATTATTTACGCCTTTATTCGCTGCATCAAGAAGTGCTGGTTGGGTTGCTCATGCGATAGAACAGCTCTCTGATAATAAATTAATCCGTCCTCGACTTCGCTATGTGGGCGATATTAACAAAGAATACGTGCCGATCTCTCAGAGGTGATCTCAAGTGGGTTTGAATATTGCCGAAAAACTGATTAAATCTCATTTAATTGAGGGAAATATGGAAATTGGAAAAGAAATTGGGCTCAGAATCGACCAAACATTAACACAAGATGCTACGGGAACGATGGTTATGCTTGAATTAGAAGCCATGGAACTAGATAGAGCCAAAACTGAGGTATCTGTTCAATATGTTGATCACAATTTAATTAGAGCAGATTTCAAAAATTCTGATGACCATCTCTTTCTCTATACAGGAGCCCAGCGCTTCGGATTATGGTTTAGTCGACCAGGGAATGGAGTAAGTCACCCCATACACATGGAAAGATTTGGAATTCCCGGAAAAAGCCTACTTGGTTCCGACAGTCATACTCCCGCAGCGGGTTCACTCGGAATGCTCGCAATTGGAGCGGGAGGCTTAGAAGTTGCCTTAGCAATTGCGGGAAAACCCTTATTTATTCAATCTCCAGCAGTTTGGGGCGTTAAATTAACTGGTAAGTTGAATGATTGGGTTAGTGCTAAAGATGTTATTTTAGAAATGTTGAAGAGACATGATGTAAAAGGAGGAGTTGGTAGAATCATTGAATATTATGGCCCTGGTGTTAAGACTCTTACTGCGATGGATCGCCACGTAATATGTAATATGGGCACGGAACTTGGCGCTACCAGTAGTGTCTTTCCGGCAGATGGAGAAGTCGAAAGATTTCTTGCGACACAAGGCCGTGTTAATGATTATGTTCAACTCTCTGCTGATGAAAATTGTGATTATGATTATCATGAGGAAATTGACTTGTCTGAAGTTGAACCTTTAATAGCATTACCAAGCAGTCCAGGTAAAGTGAAACCTGTAGCTGATGTCGCTGGTGAAGAAATACTTCAATCTTATGTAGGTTCATCAGCAAATCCTGGTTTGAGGGACTTTGGAATATGTGCTTTGATGTTAAAGGAAAGGAAGGTTCAAGAAAAGGTATCCTATGATGTAAATCCTACTACACGTCAAATTTTAGAAAATCTCGTAGAGATGGGGCTTTTCACTTATCTGGTTCGAGGAGGCGCCCGAATTCACGAAGCAGGATGTAATGGCTGCATTGGAATGGGACAGGCTCCTCCTACTAATGGAAAAAGCTTACGAACGGTTCCCAGAAACTTTCCGGATAGGTCTGGAACTGAAGGCGATATGGTGTATTTATGCAGCCCTGAAACAGCCACAGCCTCAGCGATTACAGGAGTCATTACCGATCCTCGTACTTTAGATATGGATTATCCAATATTTAAAGAGCCGGAACAATTAATAATCAACACTTCTATGTTAGTACCTCCTCCCAGAAAATGCTTGGCAATAGATTTGAGAAAAGGTCCAAACATCAAATCTTTGCCGAAATTTACAAAATTACCAGAGTCCTTAAGTCTTAACGTCGTTTTAAAAGTCGGCGATAATATCTCTACTGATGAGATTATGCCGGCAGGAGCAAAAGTATTACCATTTAGAAGTAACGTTCCTGAAATTAGCAAATTCGTATTTAAGGTTGTTGAAGATGGTTTTTATGATAGAGCCATAAAATTCCAAGAGAAAGGGTTTGCAATAATAGCTGGAGAAAACTACGGTCAAGGATCCAGTAGAGAACATGCAAGCCTAGCTCCTCGATATATAGGCTTAAGGTTAGTTGTAGCTCGGAGTTTCGCTCGAATTCATTGGCAGAATTTAATTAATTTTGGTATACTTCCTCTTACTTTTAAAAATAAAGATGATTGGAATAAAATTGTTCAAGGAGATACAATTAAAATTGAAAATATTAAAAATGTAATTCAAAAAAGTAGTACTATCAAGGTATTTAACGAAACCAAGAATCAATCTTATGAAACTAAACATGATTTAAGTAAACGTCAAATAAAGGCAATTTTGGCTGGGAGTCTTATAAATCTAACTCCAAAAATGGAGGATCGTATATGTGAATTATAATATTTCAGATGACTTTCATAAAGGATTAACTGTTAAAATCTAAATTAAACTGGTGAATGATATGACCATTCCTAAATGCATGAGTACCCAACATCCTGATAATGTTAACATCCCCTTCTTCGCTAATTCTCCAGATATGGATAATGAAGATGAAGTAGAGGAGGCATTTTATGCATTTTCTCATCTGGGTTGTGATGAGCAGATGTGGGATTATGAGGGTAAGGAAGGTGACGCTTTTGTGGTTAAAAAATTACTAACTCGATATAAAAATTTTTTTAATAAGAAAAGACTTGGTGAAGATGTTTTCCTTACTTTAAGGCTTCCAAATCCTGAATTTGAGATACCAGAAGCCAAAATATTGATAGAGACTTTAGAAAGCATCCCTCGTTCTTTTGATGCATCTCATACTGTCTTTAAAGATGAAATTCCCCCGATTTTTGAGGTTATTTTACCAATGGCTCAATCTCAATTAGCACTTGATAGAATATATTCCTATTATCATAAATTTGTCATAGGAAAACAAGATTACCGACCAATAGAAAATGATATAACAATCGCAGAATGGGTGGGAAAATTCGCTCCCAAAAGCATTAATGTTATTCCTTTATTTGAAGATAAAGAACACATGTTAGATTCGCATAAAATTCTTGATGCTTACTTAAGTAATAAAAAGGTAGAATATCAAAGAGTGTTTTATGCGCGTTCCGATCCCGCCCTTAATTATGGGCTACTTTCGGCAGTACTTATCAACAAAGTGGCACATCAGCGTATTCAGAATTTGTCTGAGAAAATTAGTGTTGAATTTTATCCCATCATTGGGGTAGGGTCTCCCGTATTTCGCGGAAATTTTAAACCAGAAACGGTTGATAGCGTTACAAAGGAATATCCTAGTGTTTATACTTACACGATTCAATCAGCATTTAAGTATGATAATCCTCCCGATGAGGTAATTAATGCGATGAAAAGGTTAAAGGAGATTCCTGTAAAGAGACCGCATTTAATGGAGGAAGATAAATGTTTAGAAATAATAGAAAGATTTTCAGATGCATATTCTAAACAGGTATTAAGTTTAGCCCCAATGGTTAATAGAATAGCGCCTTATTCTCCAAAAAGAAGAAGAAGGAACTTACATATAGGACTTTTTGGCTATTGTCGTGATGTAGGTGAGTTTTGTCTTCCCAGAGCAATTGGATTCACTGCTGCGATGTATTCGATAGGAATTCCTCCCTCACTTTTAGGACTTAATTGTTTGACTCAAAAAGATTATGATTTTATACTAACTCAATATGTTAATTTTGAAGAAGATCTGAAAGAAGCATTAAAATACTACAATCCTAATCAAGATTTCTTGAAATTCGATTTTCAATTAAAATTAAAAGATTTCAATATTGATTATGAACTTGACGAGACCCATAAAACATATACTGATGATATAATTCATTCAATAAAAAAAGAACAACCAGAAGGCTTGACAGAAAAGATCCTTTTAGCTGCAAGCAGAAGAAAATTTTTAGGATAATCAAATCAACTTTTAATCTGAATTTAGAATTCGGAGATAATTAATAAATCTTAAGATAAAACGTTATATTAGTAATTATCATCATAGGTTGAAAGTAATCGTAAAATATAGGAATGGCTCAAATTTAGTTTAAATAGGAATGAATTTGAGCGTAAAATAATGAGGTTTTAACTTCACATGAAAGTTTCAACGAAAAGATTAAATGTAATCATCATTGGAGCGGGATTTGCTGGATTTAGGTTAGCAAAAAAGATTGAAACGTTCGAAAATTTTGATGTATTATTAATAAATCCATCCCATCATTTTCTTTATAATACTCTATTACATGAAGCATGTGTAGGACAAATTCCGAAGGAGCTACCTCTCTTTGACATTAGAAAAGAGTTAAAACGAGCATTGTTTATTCGATCAACAGTAAAAAAAATTTATTTCAAGAAAAAGGAAGTTGAACTAAAAAATTCTCAGTTTTATAAATATGACTACTTAATTATCGCACCTGGGGCCGCTGCTTTAAAGGTTATTAAAGGTTCAGAAAATTATCCCACTATGAAAAATATATTTGATGCAATTAGGATTAATGAACACTTAAAGATCGCTTTTGGTAGACATCGTCCTGTTATTTCGATTATTGGAGGAGGTGCAGTAGGAATAGAGCTTGCTACGGAGATTGCTTCTTTAGCAAAAACGTTGAAAAACGAGATTATTATCGATATATTCGTAGCAGAAAAAAAATTGTTTCCAGGTATTCCTGAGTTTCATGCGATAATCAATAAAAAGATGAAAAAGCTGGATATCAATGTTTTCTACAATCAAAGAGTGACCAAGATTGAAAATAAATCTATTTTCGTTGGAGATAAGGAGTATCCTTTTGAGTTTATCATAATCTGCATTGGATCAAGACCAATAATGATTGATTCTGATCTTCAATTCGACAGAGCCTATGAAGTTAATCATTTCTGTCAAGTAGAAGGTTTAGAAGATGTATATTCCATTGGTGATGCCTCCAATTTTCCATATATCGGTGGAAATGCACCAATGCTAGCTCAGATCGCTAAGATTCAAGCAGATTATTTAGCCAAAATGCTCTTTAGGAAGGTAAAAGAGAAAAAATTAAAACCGTTGCGTCTAAAGCCGCTTAGGTTCATGTTCATATCTTTAGGTAAAAATTATGGAGTAGCCCAATTGTTCAATAAGTTTGTTTTCAGTGGATTTGTAGCTTGGTTGTTTAAGCGAACTTATTACATTTATGATCTTTTAAGGTATAAACAGGATTTTAGGTTGATTAAATCATATCTTATTTCTTCATTATTCCATAATTACTACTTTCGAATCGAACACGAGTTACTTTAATTAATCTTTTGTAGATCTACTTCAAATCTCATAAATTTTATCGTTAACAAGGTGCAGAAAAATAAAATGGAGGTAAACCATAAAATTAGCATCGGTTATTTACATATTCATTCATTTATGATTTATTATAAAAGGCTTTTTAATTCTAATTGTTAGTACTATGTTAAAACAGAGATAATTTAATAATTTTAAAGAAATAGGTCTAAGAGATTAAGATCATGGAAAAATTAAACGAAAAAGAGGATATATCTTTGGTGTTATGTGGTGCTGCTGGTCAAGGTATTAAGACTGTAGAAGCATTGCTTACTAAGACACTTAAAAAATCGGGTTTCAACGTATTTGCTACGAGAGAATACATGTCTAGGGTTAGGGGTGGCGTAAACTCAACCTCAATTAGAGTCTCATCAGTTAAAGTTAGAGCATATAGCGAAAGAATTGACTTTTTATTTCCGTTAAATGATGCAGCTATTCCTCATCTAAAAGGCAAATTAACTACAGAAAGCATAATACTTGGAGAAAAGGAGTTTCTTGACACTGATTCAGAACCTAGCGGAATAAAAATAGAGGTACCTTTTTTAGAAATGTCTAAAGATGTCGGTGGTAAAGTTTATGCGAATATAATAGTTCTGGGATTGATTTGCAATATTTTGGGGGCAGACAAAAGTATTCTTCATGATTTACTTGAGGAGAATTTTAAGTCGAAAGGATCGGAAATTATTCAAAATAATATAAAAGCAGCAGATAAAGGATTTGATAAAGCTATGGAGTTAATCGATGAAGGGAAGCTCTCAAAAGTAAAATCAATACAAAAAAATGATGATGTAATTGATGATTACATTATCGACGGCACTCAAGGGATCGCATTAGGTGCCATAGCAGGTGGAGTCAACTACGTTACTTTTTATCCAATGGCCCCAAGCACAGGAATAGGTACATTTCTCGCACAACACGGTCCTGAATTTTCAATAATAGTTGATCAATCTGAAGACGAGATTAGCGTAATAAATAAAGCACTAGGCGCTTCTTATGCTGGTGCTCGTGCTTTAGTATCTACTTCGGGTGGCGGCTTTTCATTAATGGGGGAAGGAGTGAGTTTAACTGGAATGAGTGAATTACCCCTTGTAATTATTGTAGGACAGCGACCAGGACCAGCCACTGGAATGCCAACTCGAACTGCTCAAGAGGACTTGAACTTGGTCTTGCACGCTGGAGCAGGGTATTTTCCAAGAATAATTTTAGCCCCTAACTCTATTGAGGAATCATTTTTGTTGACTCAAAATGCATTTAACTTAACCCAAGAATATCAAGTACCCGTGTTTATTCTAACAGACCAATATCTTGTTGATTCTTATTACAATGTAAGTAAAATTGATTATGAACATTTAGAAAGAAAGAATTTTATCATAAAAACTGAGCAAGATTATGAAAGATATAAATTCACTGAGGATATTATATCACCCCGTGGTATTCCAGGATATGGGGACGGTTTAGTAGATGCTGACTCTCATACCCATACTGAAAGTGGAGATATCACCGAAGATCCTGATCTTAGAATGCGAACGGTTGAAAAAAGATTAAAAAAGCTTTCTTTAATTAAAGAAAATGCAATTCCCCCCGAATATATCGGTTCTGATGCGATTAAATATCTTGTAATTAGCTGGGGTAGTAGCTTTTATTTGATTAAAGAAGCTCTTGATAATTTAAATCGATCTGATATCGGATTTCTACATTATAAACAAGTTTATCCATTGAACAAAATTACGAATGACTATATTTCAAAAGCAGAAAAACTAATTGTTATCGAGAGTAATCCTACGGGGCAATTTGCTAATTTAGTTGAGCTTGAAACGCATCGTAAGGTAGATCATCTGATTTTAAACTATTCTGGTTATACATTCTCAGTTGAAGAGATAATGGATCAAATCAAAAAGGCTATTGAGGTGATCTAATTTGTCAGATAAAGAAGAAAAAAAAGAAATATGGGATTTGGACATCGAAATTCACTGGTGTCCAGGTTGCGGTAATTATAATGCCTTAAGGATTATGAAAGAAGCATTATCCGAGTTAAAATTGAAACAACAAGATGTTGTATTAGTCTCTGGCATTGGACAAGCAGGTAAGTTTCCTCACTTTATTAACTCTCAAAGTTTCAATGGACTACATGGAAGATATTTGTCAAATGCTTTAGGTATGAAAGCAGCTAACCCCGAGTTGACCGTTATTGCGATGAGTGGAGATGGATGTACTTATAGTGAAGGGGGCAATCATTTCATTCACACTATTCGATATAATCCGAATATAGTAAATATTGCTCATAATAATCAAGTTTATGGATTGACAAAAGGTCAAGCATCTCCCACAAGTCAGCTTGGTTTTAAGACACCTGTTCAAATTAATGGAGTAATTATTGAACCATTTAATCCAGTTGCAGTAGCAATTTCTCTTAAAGCATCCTTCGTAGCACGGGCCTTCACTGGTGATATTGATGAAACAAAAGAAATCTTAAAAAAAGCAATAAAACATAAGGGTTATGCTCTCATAGATCTTTTATGCCCTTGCGTGACTTTCAATCGGGTAAATACTTTTCAGTGGTATAAAGAAAATAGTTATTATGTAGAAGATGATTATGACCCTTACGATCAAGCTAATGCATTAAAAATAGCTGTACAATCTAAAAAATTACCTTTAGGTGTATTATATTTAAATCCAAATCGCCGAATTTATGAAGAAAGTATTCAAATCTACGATAAGGATAAGCGACCTTTATATTTACGCGACTTAGATATGGATAAATTTAGAAGTCTAATCGAATCGTTCAAATAATTAATAAAAATTAGTAAAAATATTTTTAATAGAAAAAAAAGGAGTAATTATTCAAATGAGGTTAGAAGAATTTGATGTAGTAATAGTTGGGGCTGGTTTAAGCGGTCTGAGAATAGGTTTAGAGTTATCAGATAAATATAACACGGCAATAATAAGTAAGGTCTATCCTGTAAGGAGTCATTCTATTAATGCGCAAGGAGGGATAAATGCAGCATTAGGTAATTTAGAAGAGGGAAAGGATGACTCACCAAAAGTTCATGCATATGACACCGTGAAGGGAGCCGACTTTGTTGCAGATCAAAACATTGCCATGTTGATGTGTGAGGAAGCCCCCAAAACAGTATTAGAGTTTGAAAGTATGGGAACACCTTTTTCGAGATTGGAGAATGGATTAATAAATCAACGTCCTTTTGGAGGTGCAGGATTTCCAAGGACTTGTTTTGCAGGAGATAGGACGGGACACGCACTCTTACACACGTTATATCAGCAGTGTGTTCGATTTGATGTAAAGTTTTTCGATGAATATTTTTTGATTGACCTAATTAAAATTGAAAATAACGTTACAGGATTAATCTCATTAGATATCACAAGTGGGGAATTGGTAATCTTTCGAGCTCCATCTGTTATACTTGCTACAGGAGGATTTGGTAGAATCTACAAGCGTTCTACAAACTCAGTAATTAATACTGGAGACGGAGTAGGGGCTGCTTTTCGCGCAGGAGTGCCAATGGAGGATTGTGAATTTGTTCAATTTCATCCTACTACATTATATGGCTCAAATATTTTAATAACTGAGGGTGCGCGAGGTGAAGGGGGATTGTTATATAATAATAAACATGAAAGATTCATGAACAAGTATGCTCCTGAAGCAATGGAATTAGCTCCTCGAGATATTGTAGCTAGAGCAATAGATACCGAGGTTTTAGAAGGGAATGCTTTTGAAGATGAGTATGTTAATTTAGACCTGACACACCTAGGAGCAGATACAATCAATAAAAAATTACCCGGGATCCGAGAAATTAGCATGCATTTTGCTGGAATTGATCCCATCGAAGAACCCATACCCATCCAACCTGGTCAGCATTATAGTATGGGAGGGATTGCAACAAAATATAAGGGAGATGTTGGTGAGACTGATTTAAATGGGCTCTGGGTTTTGGGTGAATGTTCATGTCTTTCTGTTCATGGAGCAAATAGGTTAGGAGGTAATTCTTTGCTTGAGACTGCTGTGTTTGGGAGATTAATAGGTAAAAAGTTGAAAGAAAGAGGATTACCGAAAAGTTTCTCCACAAATATGCTCAAAGGAGCTGAAGAACAAGTCCTTAACAATGTTGAGGAATTATTTTCTAGATGGCAAAATAATGAAGGAAAGAAACCCGCAGAGATTAGAGATGAGATGGGTTCTATCATGAATAGTAACGTTGGAGTATTCAGAAATGAGAAAGACATGCAAGTAGCACTAGACACATTAAGACAATTACAAAAAGATTTTAAAGAAGTACATGTAGATACATCGGATAGAAAGTTCAATTATGGCTTAACACGTACGCTTGAGTTAAGATCGATGCTTGATATTGCAGAAGTGACTACTTATGCAGCATTATGGAGAAAGGAGAGTAGAGGAGCTCATTTTAGACGAGACTTTGATACACGTAATGATGAAAATTTTCTTGTTCATTCTATTGTCTCAAGAGGAAAAAATGGTGATTTAGAATTAAAAACAAAGCCAGTAATTTTAGGTATATTTGAAGTAAAGGAGCGTGAATACTAATGGAAAAACAAAAATTTTTAATTTATAGAAATCCAGGCGATGGAAGTGTACGCTATGATCGCTTTGAAGTTCCAATCGAAAAGGGAATGGATGTATTAGATGCATTATTCTACATCCAAGATCATTTAGATTCTACTTTAGCATTTCGATACGCTTGTAGAGGAGCAGTCTGTGGCTCTTGTGGGATGACAATAAATAAGGTGCCGATGTTAGCTTGTAAAACTCAAATTTCCTCAGTAAATGAAATTATTCAACCCATCGAAAAATTCATAAGGAGCAAGAATATTGATTTTATTTATGGAGACGTTCCAGCATGGGATAGAGAACACGAAATTTTAATTGAACCAGCACCTAATATGAGAGTCATAAAAGATTTAGTCGTTGATTTAGAAAAGTTCTGGAATCATTTTCGAGAAATCGAGCCCTTTTTTACGAGGGAATGGAATTATAAACAACCGGAATCTAAACAATCTCCTGAACAAATGGAACGCATTGAAAGATACGTATATTGCATTTTATGCGGTCTCTGTTGGGCTTGTCCCGTAAGTAATAAAAATCCAAATTATCTTGGACCTGCTCAATTAGCTAAAGCAAGTAGATTTGTTTATGATTCAAGAATTCAGCATGAAAAACAAAATTCAATTGTTTCTCGAGTGATGAAAGAAGATGGGGTGCCTGCATGCGAGAGATACTTTATTTGTAATCAAGTTTGCCCTAAAAATGTCATGCCCGGAACGGCAATTAATCAAGAATTACGCAAAGATTGGAGTAAACATGAATGATGATGAATATCGAATAGAAAAAGACGTTTTAGGAGAAATTAAGGTACCTAATAATGCGTATTGGGGAGTAAATACTCAGAGAGCCATAGAAAACTTTCAAATTAGCACTAAAAGATTTTCTAATAATTTTTTAAAATCTTTAGCTGAAGTAAAAAAGGCTGCCCTCTTAGCTAATAAAGATTTAGGATCCTTGGATGAAGAGAAATTTAAAGCGATACTACAAGCTATTGATGAAATTCTAAATGAACAACGACATTTTGATCAATTTCCAATTGATGTATTCCAAACTGGCTCAGGAACTCAAATGAACATGAATATGAATGAAGTGTTAGCGAACAGGGCAAACGAGATCCTTGGCTTTGAAAAAGGGAAAAAATCACCTGTTCATCCTAATGACGATGTAAACATGTCTCAATCATCAAATGATGTAATCCCAACTACCATGCACATTTCAGCATTGCATTCGATGAAAGAAGACCTATATCCAACCTTAGATAAGTTGGTAAAAGCTTTAGATCAAAAAATAGTAGAGTTTAAAAATGTTTTAAAAGTTGGAAGAACACACTTACAAGATGCAGTTCCGATTCCTCTCTCACTTGAATTTAAAGTATATAAACAACAGATCATAATTACTAAAAATCGTTTAAATTCTGATTTGGGAGAATTAAGCGCCATACCTCTTGGAGGTACTGTTTTAGGAACTGGAATCAATACTACTAAAGACTTTCAAGCTTTAGTCATAAAAAAATTATCTGATGTAACTGGATTTTCATTAAGGTCTAAAGAAGTGCTAGCGGAAGGTATAGCCTCTCATAATACCATCGTTAAACTTAGTAGTACAATTAACCTTTTAGCGTTATCTCTTGTCAAAATGGCAAATGATATACGATGGATGGGGAGTGGTCCAAGAGCAGGACTTTCTGAATTAAAATTGCCTGCAAATGAGCCCGGATCGTCTATAATGCCCGGTAAAATTAACCCAACACAATCCGAAGCATTAATTCAAGTATGCTTGTATGTTATGGGAATGTGTGTATCAATCTCGAATTCAGAAATGATGGGAAGCATTTTGGATTTGAATATCTGCAAACCCATAATGATTCATAATTTATTGGAATCACTTACCTTGATTTGCAGAGGTATCGATTCCTTTATTGATAAATGTTTGATTGGTTTAGAAGTAAATGAAAGTAAAATTAAAAGTGATTTAGACAATTTACTAATGATAGCTACCAATCTAAACCCTTATATCGGATATGATAAAGCTTCTGAAATTGCACAAAAGGCTTACAAGGAAGGAAAAAACGTTAAACAAGTAATATTAGAAATGGGTTTAGAATTTGAAGAAAATTTAGACGAAATATTAGATCCTAAAAGAACGATAACGAGTGGAGGTTAAATTTTTTATGAGTGAAAAAGACTTAACCTTAGAAGATGTTAGAAATAAAGCAAGAGAGAAGTTAAAAGGAATTTGTGCTGTTTATCGGAATTGTGATGGAGAAGCAACCAAGTTATGTGAAGGGCAGAGTTATGGAAGGCCACTGGGAATTGGAGGAACTGGGGCTGGATATAGTTTTAATAATAACTATGAAGCACTAAATAAAATTCGATTAAAAATGCATCTCATTGGTGATCACTTTGAACCCGATACGAGCTATGATTTTTTTGGAAGAGAACTTTCCATGCCGATAATGGGAGCTAGTACAGCAGGCGTCCATAGCTTTGGAGGAGAGGAAGTCATTTCCGAAGCTGAATTTTGCAGATCTATTGTTATGGGCTGTAAATCCGCTGGTACGATTGGATGGAGGGGAGACTCAATTAATTATTCTTTAGAAAATTCTTATGGCATAAATGCTATTTCTGAGGTTGGGGGTCTTGGTGTTAAAATTGTCAAGCCAAGGGATCAAGAGAAGATCATTGAATTCTTTAAGAAAGCTGAGGATGCCAATTGCATTGCCGTCGGAGTCGATATAGACGGATGCGGATCATACGCAATGGCTAAGCATAATAGACCAGTTTATCGAAAAACAATTGAAGATATAAGGAACCTTGTTGAATCGACATCTTTACCAGTTATCATCAAGGGAGTAATGTGCTTAGAAGATGCTAGAGCCGCCAAAGATGCAGGAGCATCAGCAATTGTTATTTCTAATCATGGTGGGCGAGTCTTAGATCATACACCGGGAACCGCAGAAGTATTACCTGCAATTGTTAAAGAACTAGGAACACAAATCCCTATTTTAGCTGATGGTGGTATCAGAACGGGTTATGATGTTTTGAAAATGCTAGCTCTTGGAGCTAATGGAGTGTTAATTGGAAGAGATCTAATTAGAGCTGCTGTAGGAGGGGGCCCTGAAGGAGTAAAAATACACATGAATTATTTACAGAAAACCTTGGTTAAAGCTATGAAGATGACCAATTGTCGCTCGCTGAAGGATATCTCGCCCGAGATCCTATATTAAATAGCGTGTAATTTATCAGTTAATTATTTTTTTAAAAAAGTTTAATTCAAAGTTGAATTAATCAATATGATGATAATGGAAGATCGACTTAATGAGATTTTAAATTCGAATGTCATCATTGACACTCTGAGTCATGGGCCATTACCATGGTCAAAGGACTTGATTTCAGCCTGTGACGAGATGATAGCCAAAGATATGAACCCTTGGGATATAATACCAATACTAGTTGTAAAGTTCGCTAATAATGTGGTAAATGATGCAAAGTATTATGAAAATTATGTTAATGAATGGAATCAATGTGGAGTAGATTGCGTTAGCTGGACGGTTGGACCACTGCATTCAAAGCCATATTCCTTTGAAGGAGTTTTTCATAATTTTTCCTTTATGACTTATATTTTAGATCATAGAAAGGATTTTTTTATGAAAATACTAAAAGCTGAGGATATTGAAACCGCCAAAAAAAATGGTAAAAAGGGGATTCTATTAAACTTCCAAAGCATGCAACATATCGATACAGATATCAATCTTGTAGAGCTTTATTACATGCAAGGGATAAGAGTCATGCAGTTAACTTATAATTCAAAAAATCTAGTCGGAACAGGATGTACCGCACGGAGAGATAGGGGATTGACAGAATTTGGTATTGATGTCGTACATAAAATGAATGAATTGGGAATTGTTGTTGATGTATCCCATTGTGGCGCGCAAACTTCCATGGATGCCGTAAAGAATTCTAAAGATCCTATCATTGCTTCCCACACGTTTTCAAAAAATCTATACGAGCATGATAGAGGAAAAACTGATGATTTTTTTCAAACTATAGCTGAAAAAGGAGGATATGTTGGGGTTTTAGCAGTACCAGGTTTTCTAACCACTAATAAAAAAACTACCATAGATGATTGGCTTGATCACATAGATTACATTGTAAACTTGATTGGAATTGATCATGTTGGTATAGGATCTGATTATTACGGTTTTTCTGTCCCAGATAATTTAGCTATCAAGATCGGAGAATTCCTAGAAGTTTTAGGATTTAGGCCAGAACATAGAGCAAGTTTCTTAGATAAGATGGAAGGATTTGAAAATTATACTCAATTCCCAAATTTGATTAAGGGATTAATTGATAGAGGATATAGTGAACAAGAGATAGCTAAAATAGCTGGATTAAACTTTATGAAATTCTTTAAAAGAGTTGTTGGTTGAAATCCTACTATCTTTTTTTATTTTTTGTCATTTCAGTTTAAAATCAATTGATTATAATATTAGAGGAAGTTCAATGAAAGATGCGTTTCGCTTATTATGTTGAATTCTTAAAGTTGGATTTCCTTCAGATGGATATCTTGAAAACGTGTGCTTGTCTGCTCCTGCAAGTGAGATCCTAATCCTATGACCTTTCTTGATCAGAACCGATGTAGGTAAAAATCCGAATTTGATCTCTGTTATTTCTCCAGGAACCATTGGTTGAGAATCTCTTTTCTTAAAAGAGTGATATGGTACCATGATTTTGTATGGTGATTCCTCTGTTGAGATCTTTCGGTGAATGAAGCGTAATTCTCCTTCTGTGATGTTATATACTGTCCCTTCTTCATCGACATCTTCAAGATATGCGATTATAGCTCCATCTTCATGAGTTGTACTCAAGTAAAGCGTGATGATTGGATGACCCGTTATTTCAATATCTTTATCTAAAGGATCACTATCATACGTCAAAAGTTTTTCATCAACAGTTTTACGGTTTTTATAATACATTTTTTGGGCATAGTGAGTATGCCAACGATTTCCCTTCCCCGAAGTTACTTCAAAATCAACTTTATATTCATCTTCTCCCGAATCATTTTCTGGTTGTTCCACTGTTAATAAATGTACTTCATTTAAATACCATCGTTGTAATGTCTGTCCTTTAGGAGGCCAAACTTCCGTTTTCTTCCACTTTTCTTCTCCCGTAGTATAATAAAAAAGCAACTTTTCAGAAAATGATTGTCCTGACGCCTTACATTTGTCAAAAAAATCCATCCATCCTTCTATTTGCGTTTGCTTTTCAGGGATTACATCATATTGTTTATAGAAGTATGGATTTGCCCTTCTGTTTAATCCATGGTCCCAATCCCCTATCACGGCTCTCATTGGATTTGTATACGTCATGAAACGATTAATGATATTATCACACGTAGCTCCGTCGTACCAACCTCCCAAACAATAGAATGGCACATTAGATGCATTAATCTGTTCTTTCTTCATGCACACACTTACATCATCAGCAGTGTCTTTTACTTGTTTTATGAGAGGATCATCACGATACACCACAACATCCTCATTTTCAAAAACATATGTATTATCTAAATGTTCTTTAATTGCCTCTTTAAGCAATTCCCCAGTTTGATCAATTTGTACTGGCTTTACCCCATTCACAAATAGATAAACTAAGGGTAAAATTCCCAGAAATTTCCCGCTACTATTAAAATCTAAAGCTCTTCCAAGTAATCCCCAGATTCTAATAAAAAAGTGATTATATAGACCCCCAGGATACGCTACTTCAGTATAGCAATCCCATTGATTACTCATGGGTAAGATTCCTTTCACAGCGGGATGATTTAGGGTAGCAACATATTCAGCAGTCACTCCCAAATAAGATCCTCCTGTTGTGACTACATTTCCGTCTGACCATGGCTGTTTGATGATCCAATCAATTATTTCACGACCATCGGTTACTTCTTTTTCATGCCACGGATACGAACGTGAACCAAAAGAAGCTCCCGTCCCTCTCACATCCACGCGAACAAAATTATATCCTCTTTTCATTCCAATTTCGTATAATTCTCTAGTTTCTGCCAAATCTTGGATAAACCATCGAAATGGAATCCTAAATTTATAATCTCGCCAGTAACGGGTTTGCATTAGGATTGTACTAAGTTTCTCATTAGGAGAGAGATTTTTTGGAGAAATCACTTCGATGGCAATTTTTACGCCATCTCTCATTGTAAGGAATCGAGATGTTTTTTCATATCCTTCAAATTTATACTCCTTACGTTCAATTCCACTAAAATAAAATGGATCTATATTATTTGGTTTCTTTTCCATCCTAATTTTCACTTGACTTAGATAATCTATTATTAATTATTCATTTTAATTGATTATTAATATAAAGATTTTTACTATGCTGTTTTCTTCTTCTAAAGTGTCTGATTTGATGTATAGTACTTATTTTAGTATACCATAATAGAGTTTAGTATCATATTCAATTCTAATTATTCCATTTCGTTGATATTTCGCAAATATATCTTTCAAATCGTTGATCATCTCATCAAATTTAGTATTTTTCTCAAGCGGAATATAGGATGATGATAGCAACCTTCCTTTAAAACCTTCAAAACTTAAATCTTGATAATTATAAAATATCTTTATTTGATATTCAAAGAATTCATCTACTACTTTTTCATTCATCCTTACCTGCTTGTAATCTGTACTATATTTAGAAATTAAACGCTCATAATCCTCTAAAAATGGGGATCCTGATTTCTTTCGAGTATTCCAAACGATGACAACATGACCATTTTTCTTTAATATCCTCTTAAACTCATCTTTTGTAAGTTTAATATCGAACCAATGAAAGGCTTGACCGACGATGATTAAATCAATACTATTTTCACTTAATCCAGTACTTTCAGCAGTACCCTTTCTACTACTAAATTCGGGATAACGCTTTAGATAAAATTCTCCTGCCTTTTTCATGTCATCATTTGGTTCGACACCATATACTTTATTGGAATTTTCCAAAAATAGCTTAGTTAAGATTCCAGTCCCAAACCCTATATCAGCAATAACAGAGCTTCTGGATAAAATTCCTTCTTTTGTTAAAAAACTTATAATCTCTTTAGGATAAGAGGGTCGATATTTAACATAATTCTCAACTCTCGAAGAAAATCGTGTTTTAGAATCCTGCAAATATCCTTTTTCTCCCATAATTAAGGAAGAGAAAGATTTTGTTTAACTTTTTCTAAATCCTCAAACGCAAGTTTTTAAACCTTTTGGGTTATAGGTTTATATCATAACAAGAATATCGTTTTATTATATAATATAAAGTATCATTTGGGAAATTATGTCTGGTAATGGTTACTTTGGAGAATGGATAACTGACGAATATGAGTTACCAGCTTATAAATATACATGTAATCAATTAAAAGACAAAAATGCGAAAACCAACACTACTTATGGCTTTTCTATAGATCATTTTCATCAATTAGGGAATGATAGGATAATGACTACTGCCCATAATGGAGGTTATGTTCAGATTTTAGATGGTACCAGGGGATTCAAATGGTTAACATATCGAGACGATCATTATGGTAAACTCGGAGGTGGAATTGGTTTATATTATCTTGAAAACGAGCAAATGAATTTCTCAGATCTCTACACTCTTGAAAACCTTTCTAAATTATCCAAATTAGAGAGAGTGTTTGGAATTGGTTATTTTAAAAAGATTTGCCTTCTCAATGGTATAAAGATTCAGCATGACATCTGTATTCCCTTTTCAGATGATCCCGTGCTTGTATCTGAATTTGTGGTCTCGTCTACGAGAAACAAGAGGACTAATAATAAATTACAACTCGTAGATTTTTGGGACATAAATCTGCACCCTATTTTGAAATCATTAATAGTAACATGGAAAAATCGTAAGAAGTTTGGAAGCTCTAAGTTATTAAACTTGGTAGGGCGATTAGTTACCATATCACTGAAATTATTTAAAAGGGACACAGAAAATAATCGAAGGAAATTTGCCAAAAAGTTTAGATTTCAAATAGATTTTAATTCGGAATTAAATACGGTCATTATTTCTCCAAGATATAAGCATAAACCTCCAAAAAGTAGGATAGAACGAAGCAAGCATGATTATTTTCCAAAATCTCTCTTTTTCACCATTATTAATGAAAACAAAGGAAGATTTTTCATCGATAAGAAGAATTTAATGAGAGAAGGCAAAATATCAATAGATTGGAACTCAAAATTAAATCTTAGTAAAGTGAGGAGCAAAGATCTGTGTCTAAGTGGAGGAATCTCCCTCAATTTAGATAGTGCTGAGGAAAATAAATTTACCACGTTAGTTGGGTATGAACAATCGGAAAAAATTGAAGAATTAATAAAAAAGTATAGAAACGTATTAGCAGGTCAATCAATATCGGAATGGAATGCAAATCACTGGAAGAAATCGTTGATTTCCCTAAACATTCCAAATAATCTCGAATTATTCCGTGAAACTATGTGGCATTCATATTATACTCGTAGTGCTTTATTTTTTGATGAGTATTATAAAAACCATAGGCTCTATCAAGGCTCGGTGTATCTATTTGGGCATGGTATTGATGGTTCCATCAGGGATTATGTGTTTTATCTTAATTCATTGATCTTAATTGACATGCAAAACGCTCGAGAATTTCTAATTTTCATGCTTTCTCTCATTACTAAGGATGGAGCATTACCATATGCCCTTTATGGATATGGGAAAACTTCAACAGCATATGTTCACTCCAGACCTTCTGATATATATCTCTTTTTATTGTGGGGGATTGAACAATACGTTACCATAACTAGAGATTTTAAGTTTTTAGAAGAATTTATTCCATTTTATAACGATTCAGGTGATAAAAGTACTGTAGCTGAAAAGATCGAGCTTTTAATCGGTTACATCTTTTCAGATAAAGTAGGTTTTGGCGAACATGGGCTTATTAAATCTAATGATGGTGATTGGTCAGATGGAATCTCGTTAATGGTAAAAAATAGAAGGAAGTTTAAAAAATATGGAGAATCCACTTTTAATTCGAGTTTTGCCCTTTACATTATTCCAAGAATATTAAAACTAATTCAACCTTCCAACGATCGCTTCATAAATTTATGTGCAAAAAACTTTGAGTCATTAAAGCGAGCAGTTTTAAACTCGTTTAATGGTAAATGGTTTTATCGTGGCTGGGATGGGCAAGGCAATCCTATAGGGGACAATAACTTGTATCTAGAACACCACACGTGGTTGTTAATTGCGAAAGTCCTTGAGGACAAAGTTGCTCGTGAAATTATTGAGCAAATATATGAAATTTTAGATATGCCTTCTCCAATTGGGCAATATTTAAGTTACTCCCCTCAGAAAACATATTTAAATATTCTTCCAAAAGGTTGGGATGTAAATGGTGGGATCTGGCATGCAATGAACGCGTTACTTACATGGGGATATTCTCAGTATGATAATGCGAAAGCGTTAAATTCTTTGGTAAAGAATTCTCTCTACAATAGAGCTAATAAATATCCGAATCTATGGTATGGAATATGGAGTGCTCCTGATTCTTATATTGCTAATTATGCTGATAATGCTGGAGAAGCATTTTATCACTTTGCAACACCAATGTGTGATTTTCCAATTATGAATCTAAATGCACATGCTACTTATTTATTAAGTGTGATAAAGATTGTTGGAATTGATGCCAATCTATCTGGTTTAATTATAGAACCTCATCTAATAAATAAAGAATTTTCCTTTAAATCACCTTTAATCGAATTAGAATCAAATTTAGACAGATTTTTTTTCAGATATAATAACAATGTTCAAAATTCGTATCATGTTACAATTAAACAACCAGATTGGTGGGATCGACAATCAATGATTCTTGTTAATAAACAAGCTTATGAAGAAGGAAATATAGAAGAAAATTTCATTGACATTACAGTTTCAGCTAATTTTGGTCCAATAGAAATTGAGCTTGTTAAAAAATAGTAAATAAATAAAAAGAAAATAGAAAACTGGTTTATTTTGATTTTTTTTGCTTAATTAGTGTTAATTTTCCACCAGCCATTAATTCTTCTAAGTCTTGTTCACCTAATGAATGAGTGAGTTCAATCTCGATATTCTTTGAGATATCTTTCATTTTTACTTTGCCCGTTTTAATAGTAGTTAGATCAACTTCCAATTGATCTTCAGATTCAATCTTATCATAATCTCCTTTATCGATGAAGGTCAGTGGTACGATTCCAAAATTTACTAGGTTCGCAAGATGGATCCTTGCAAAACTTTTCACGATAACTGCTTTAATTCCAAGGTACTTTGGAGCAATCGCCGCATGCTCGCGCGAACTGCCTTGACCATAATTCTCTCCTCCAATAATGAATCCACCATCCTTTTCTAAAGCTCTGTCATGGAAGTTCTCATCGATAACTCGAAATACGTACTTGCTGATCTCTGGAATATTTGACCTTAATGGTAATATTTCCGCTCCAGCAGGCATTATATGATCAGTAGTTATATCATCTTCAACTTTTAAGAGCACTTCACCGGTTAATTTATCTGGTAGCGGATTGAATTCGGGTAATGGTTTGATATTTGGACCCCTAACAATATTCACTTCTTTTGATTTTTCCGGAGATAAAGGTGGAATGATCATGTTATCATTCACGTTGAATTTCTTAGGCATTTCGATTTTTGGTATTCTTCCATATGTTCTAGGGTCTGTGATTTTTCCCTTAATGGCAGAAGCAGCAGCAGTTTCAGGACTTACCAGGTATACTTGAGCGCTTTTTGTACCACTTCTTCCGAGGAAATTCCTATTAAATGTCCTAAGCGATACGGCATCTGTTTTTGGCGCAAGTCCCATCCCAATACAAGGACCACATGCATTCTCAAGCATCCTAGCTCCCGCTTCTACTAAGTAGGCATACTCGCCAGATTTGATCAAATGATCTACTACTTGTCTTGAACCAGGAGATATTGTTAAAACCGTATCTTGATTAACTGTTTTTCCCTTTAACATGTTTGAAGCAATTTTTAGATCTCGAAGAGAAGAATTCGTACAACTACCAATACAGACTTGATCAACAGCTTTTCCCTCAAGTTCTTTCACGGTCTTTACATTTCCAGGACTATGGGGTTCTGCGATAAGTGGCTCCAATTCGCTCAAATTAATTTCGATTTTTTCATCATAAACGGCATCACCATCCGGTTTTAATTCAGTCCATTGATCTCCTCTTTCTTGCGATTCTAAAAAGTCCTTGGTAATCTCATCTGATGGAAATATTGAAGTAGTTGCCCCTGTTTCTGTACCCATATTCGTAATAGTGCCTCTTTCTGGAACAGTAAGTGTTTTAACCCCTGGCCCTGTATATTCCAAGACTTTATTCACAGCTCCTTTTACTCCAATTCGACGTAAAACTTCAAGAATTACATCTTTTGCCGAAACAAAATCTGGAAGCTTTCCAGTGAGATAGACACTTACTACTTTAGGCATTTTTAATCGGAATGAATCTCCCGCCATCGCAGCAGCAACATCTAATCCACCCGCTCCAATAGCGATACTGCCAATTCCTCCTCCAGTAGGAGTGTGACTATCACTTCCTAGCAAGGTTCTTCCAGGGCGAGCAAATCTTTCTAAGTGTAATTGATGACAAATCCCATTCCCTGGACGTGAAAAATATAGACCATATCTTGCTGCAATACTTTGAAGATATCTGTGATCGTCTGGATTCTTAAAATCAGTTTGAAGTGTATTATGATCCACATAGCTTACAGAAAGTTCTGTTTGAACTCTATCTATTCCAATCGCTTCAAATTGTAGATAAGCCATCGTACCTGTAGCATCTTGCGTAAGAGTTTGGTCTATTTTAATAGCTATATCAGTTCCCTTTTCTAAACTTCCTTCAACCAAGTGATTTTCAAGGATTTTTTCCGTTAGTGTTTTTCCCATTTTTTTCCTACACTCTTGATTATTTAATTCATTTTTTACTGTGTAAGATACAAAATTAATTAAAAAGGAAATGTTATTAAATTTTACTTTTAGTTTTTCTAAATTTTAGAGAAGCATCTTTTCCTAAATTAACAATAGAACGATTATTTTAATCAAAAAAAGAATAAAACAATAATAAAAGTTTTATTTTCCCTTTTCTTAACAAAATGATTTTTGTTAAATTTCTTTGATTTCTTGAACTATTAATGAACGAGTACGATTCCAAGTAGTTGCATGTGAGACGCTAAGAGAGTTTGTATCGGTAGCATTAAAAGTTGACTTCCAATATACAGCAGTTGTATATGTACCAGCGGGTAATGATTGAGTAACATAATTACTATACAAATTAAGTGTTAATTGTCTATATGCTCCAGTGGCACCACTATTATCAAAATAAGCAACCTCAAACGTACGATTGCTTACCCCGACAACTACTAAGGAAATATTATAAGAATTTCTTACATTGAAATTAGGTTGAAGTGATAATAACCCAATTGCAAAAAGTGTCATTGAAATTCGAGAATTCCCCTCTGTGGTTATGTTAATCTCTGTATCGGTCATTTTTATGTAATTTGATGTTTGGTCATCAAAAATATAAGCTGGTGAATCCCATTCACCAAATTTTGATTGTACTACTATAGAATTTGTATTAACAGCTGGAAAGACAAGAGGTATCATGAAGAAAGCAAGTACAGCAACTATTGCCACAGATCCGATAATACTACCAATTATACTTCCTGCTATAGTTCCTTTTCCCATTTTTTATCATCTATATTTTATATTTGATAAAGAAGAACTAATAATTCGAATATATAAATTGATCTGTATAGAATTATTTGAAATATTTTAATTGATTGCAGCATTGCTCCTTAAAAAAAGAGACTCGATAAAGATTGCTAGTGATATTATTCCAACTGTGATAAACGCAATGGAAAATCCCAATAAACCACCACCCAGACTTTCAATGATACCTCCCATCATCACACCACTTATGAGTTGCCCAATTCCAGAGAAAACAGAGAGTAAACCCTGTTGTGAAGCTCTTTCTGTTTCTGGTGTGTTATTTAATACAATATAACGTACTGGTGCCCCTAAAAGGCTTATGAGCCCAATTCCAACTAAGATAGTATTGATGTAAAACCAAATATAATTACCAATCAATAAAGCGAACAACACTAACCCACAGATTAGAATAATCGAACCAATTAATATAACTTTTTTTGCGCCAATTTTATCCAATAAACGCCCAACTAAAGGACTACTTAATGACATGGTAATCACCAATGGTAATAGCATGAAACTAGCACTACTTTCTGTTAATCCAAAAGCCACAGCGCTGATTGAAGGAATAAATATCAGTGTAGCTTCTACAATGCCAGCACCCAAGGAAATTA
This sequence comes from uncultured archaeon, assembly GCA_964632315.1. Classification (GTDB taxonomy): domain Archaea; phylum Asgardarchaeota; class Lokiarchaeia; order Sigyniarchaeales; family SOKP01; genus SOKP01. The sequence continues at coordinate 1,203 of CAZWEM010000048.1, read as the reverse complement.
GATTGGCTAAAGTTATGTTTTTATTACTAATTAGTTTTAGATTAATAATGGGATCCCGGGCCTTTTTTTCAGAATAATAGAAGAACGGTACAAAGATTATAGCGATTATTAGGAATGGCAATACCAGAAAAGAGATGATACTTTGTAAAATATTGGTTTCATCAATTTGATTAATGCCAAACGCAAAAGTTCCTAAAACGATTAATAAAAATATGATTCCTCTGGTATCAAAAGGTTTTTGTTCACCCTCTGATTTAGAAGGGAGTTTTTTCCAAGCAAAAAAGATCAGTAATAAAACAATTGGTATGTTTATGAGAAAGAGAAGTTCCCAAGCGATTAAAAGCAAGATTCCTCCTATAATTGGGCCAATGATAAATGCGATGCCAAACACTGCCCCTATTAATCCAAGAGCACCACCACGCTTATCTGGTGGAAATGTATCCCCAATAACGGCACTAGCAACGGGAAATATTCCTCCTGCCCCAAACCCCTGAATTGATCGCCCAGCCAAGAGAATAATAAATCCTAGATTAATGGGGACAATTCCACGGAAAAAAGGAGAAAATACCACCATTAATGAGCCTATTCCGAATAATGATAGGTCAATGTTGTATATCTTTCTTCTACCCATCCTATCACTTAGTTTAGAGTTAACGGGAATTCCCATTATGTTGAACAAGACGTAAATACTAAAGATCCATGCTTCAATTCTAGTAGTAAGATTAAAAGTATTCTTTATGGCAGGTAAAGCAGGACCAATTATCGCGATATCTAATGCCCCCATTAAGACTCCAAAAAATAATATCAGTAAAACTTGATTTCTCTCGTGCTTATTATCTATGTTCATGATGAACTCTCTTAAAATTTATATAATTAAGTTAACACGCTTCTTTTAAAAATAAAAGTATTAAAAAATCTAGAGTTATTTAATTTAAACTTTCATTATCTATCAAAAAATGATATTGCTAATGCTGTAATGCTAAAATTTCCTAAACATGTTATCTATTTATTCAAATACCTATTTAATGTATCTATTTAAAGGATTCAAAGAATTGTTGATTTATCTCAACGTTATTAACTGGTCTCACGAAGATTTAAATATTAGATTATTCATCACATAATTAAGAATATTATTCGTATTAGAACTGATAAATAATTCTTAATTTAAGGGCTTGAAAAATGGTTGAAACATACATTGATTAT
>CAZWEM010000047.1:0-38973 GCA_964632315.1 uncultured archaeon | reverse complement strand
CCCCCCCCCCCCCCCCCCCCCCCCCCCCCCCCCCCCCCCCCCCCCCACCGCCCCCATAGATTCCTCGTCGTCATCACGTTCATATTCGTCCGACATAAATTTTTACCTATTGTCTATAAAAAAATTTATTGATTTGTAACTAAAATAGTGAAACATGTTTATAAATTAATGCAAGAATACAATTGCTATTATTGAAAGCAATTCCAATACTTTTTTAATTTATTTTTCAGTTTTGGAAATAGACTAGTATTGATATAATTCAAGATATCCTCTTCTGATGTTCTGGGTTTTTCTTCTATTAAGTTATTTGTTCTATTATTTAAAACTTGTAAACAATTATATACGGCTATAGCTTGTTTATCTACCTCATATCCCCCCTCTAATGTTAACAGGATCCTTCCATTAGAGTATTTTTCAGCAATTTTCTTTATTTTTTCTAAATAATGTGCGGGAGCTTGATATGTCCAACCCATACTTGTTAACCTGTCTGTCCAGTGAGTGTCGAACCCAGCAGATATTAGAATAAATTCTGGTTTGAATTCATTCAAAATTGGAGATGCTATCTCATCAAAGTAGGTCATTATTGCATCATCAGCGGATCCCGGAGGCATTGGAAAATTTATTATTTTTCCAGCACCCTTATCCGCTCCAATCTCATTAAAAAATCCCGATCCTGGATAAAAGTAAGTAGGATCTTGATGAGAATTAATTATAATTACCTCGCCGCTTTCTGTACCATTAAAAAAAATATCTTGCGTTCCATTTCCATGATGGCAATCCCAATCAATTATTGCAACTCTTTTAAATCCTTTTTCCCTTATAAGATATTCAGTTGCAATCGCAATGTTATTAAAAATACAAAAGCCGGCGCATCTATAAGAGTTTGAATGATGCCCTGGAGGTCTTACTAAAGCGAATCCATTTTGTATTTTTTTTGAGAGAATAGCATCAATGCATTCTAAATTCCCCCCAACCGAAAAGAGTGATGCCTCGAAAGTTTTAGCTGATACAGCTGTATCCATATCCAATTGCTGGATTCTCCCAGTTTTTTGGCTTAATTCACATAAATCTTTAACTTCTTTGATTAAATTCTCTGTATGAACATATTTAATTTGACTCAAACTAGCTTTCCTGGGTTTAATCAATGTGAAATCTTCATTGTCTAAAAGTCCTTTTTCCTTAAGTAATTTCATAATAGTTACTAATCTGATATGACTTTCCACGTGAGTACCAATTCTATGCTCCAAATATATATCATCATAAACAATTCCAGTAACCATTTAATAAACCTCAACGTTTTGAAATTTCATTTAATATTTTTATTTTGGATTCAAGATATTTAATATTTATACTATTTTTGAGTTATCGTGAAGAAAAACTTAGATCCAAGTTCTCCTATATTTATGGTTAAAGTAAAAAACATCATGCAAATTTATTGGTTGAAATGATTTGAATATTTCATCCATATTTTACCTATATGAAAAAGGGTTATTCGGAAAATTAATAGAAGAATTTCTTTTGAATATAATGGTAATTAGATTTTAACCACAATTTTAACAAAGTCTCGTTTTTTACTATTAACATATCTATTAAAAGCTGTTTGAATTTCATTTAGATGAACTTCTTGAGTAATGAAATGTTTTGTATCAATCTTTGATTGTTCAAACAGAGCAATTGAATTTAAAATATCTTGCCGATCATGACCTAAAACACCTTTAATTGTTGCTTCTTTAGAATTCAATAGAAACAATGGTATTGATGCTTTTCCCTTGTAGACACCCTCTAAAATGATTGTACCTCCTCGATCAATCAAATCAATAGCCATTAGAATTGTTTTTTCATTTCCAGCACAATCAAAAATAAAAGAGGGCTTAGAATGATTCTTTATGAATTTCTTAATCTTCGTTATAGTTGGAGGAAATGCATCAGTAGCCCCTATTTCAATAGCCTTCTGTCTTAAATATTCATGAGGTTCAATAATAACGATATACTTAGGATTTTTTTCTTTAATTAAAAAGTTCAGAAAACAAAGTCCAATATTTCCTCCCCCTATTATGAAGATTTTTTGATTTTCTTGAATCTTAGAAAGCCTAACTCCTCTTGAAGCATTCGCAAAAGATTCAATCATTACTGCTTCCTTAGTTGAGATATTACCTGGAATATGAAAAAGATACTTGTGTGGAACTTTAACAAATTCGGCAAACCCTCCATTTTGAAATATTCCTAACCCATCTAAGTTTCCTTGGCTGATATCTAGTGAAACATTAATACCACAAACAAGATCTCCAATTTTAAACTCGTCGACATCAGCCCCAATCTCATAAACTTCACCAGTAAATTCATGCCCCATAATCAACGGTACTTGGTACATTTTTAACTTGAAATTCGTGATGTCAGAACCACAAATCCCACAATAGTGGACTTTAACTAAAATATCATCTTTTCCTAAGATTGGTTTTGGATAATCTCCATAATATTCAATTCTTCTCGTATCAACAAATACTGCAGCCTTCATTTTAACTTCAAATCAATTATAGTTTTAAGTTTATACTTTGTATAAAGAAAATTTAATGTTTATTATGAATTATCCACTTTATTAAATATCTATTAAATTGAACTATTTATGGTATTTTTCGAATTTTGAACACAAATAATGAATATTTTGGGTTTACAGGGAAAATTTTAAAGATTAATTTAAGTAAAGACCTAATTCAGTCAATTTCTTTGGATTTGGATTATGTTGGTGCTTTTTTAGGAGGTACTGGATATGCTTGTAGGTACTTGATTAATCAGCTCGATAAAAGTACAATTCCTTTATCAAAAGAAAACGTAATAATGATAATGAACGGTCCCCTAACTTTAACAAGAGCTCCATCAGTCAGTAGATTTGTCATATGTTCAAAATCCCCATATACTGGATTATGGGGGGAATCAAACTGTGGAGGAACATTTGGTGTAGAATTGAAAAAAGCGGGATATGATGGAATAATCGTTGAGGGAAAATCAGACAGCCCTATTTACATTAAGATTACAAATGATGACGTTCAAATCCAAGAGGCAAATTATCTATGGGGAATGGGTATAAAGAAATCACGAAAAAACTTGAAAAAGATTTCAGAATCATTTAAAGTTTTATGCATAGGACAAGCAGGAGAAAACCTAGTTAAATATGCAAATGTTAACGCAGAAGGCCGTTCTGCCGGTAGAACAGGTATGGGAGCAATTATGGGCTCAAAAAATTTGAAAGCAATACTTGTAAAAGGAAATAATTTTAAACCAAAACTTTCAAATCCTGAGAAGTTCAAGGAGAGTAGTAAAAAAGCAATAAGTCATATTTTAAATTCAAGTATAACTCAAATTTTAAGAGGGATGGGAACCAGTGCTGGTGTGTTAGGATCATATTCTGTTGGAGATTTACCTATTAAATACTGGTCAAAAGGAAAATGGGATAATATCTCTAAAATTTCTGGAGAAAATTTAAATTCTAAATTTTTGGTTAAGAATAAATCTTGTTATGGTTGTAGCATCGGTTGTGGAAGGATTATCAAAATAGATAATAAGAAATACACTATTCCTTTATGTGAAGGCCCAGAATATGAAACTATTGCTGGATTTGGCTCAATGATACTCAATGATGATTTAGAGTCAATAGCCATCTCGAATGATATGTGCAATGATTACGGATTAGATACTATTAGTACGAGCGGAGTTATATCTCTACTTTATCACATTCATAACCAAAAAGAGGCGAATCTTGATGGTTTAAAGTTAAAATGGGGTTCTTCAGAGCCTTTAAAAACATTGATTAGAAATATTGCCTTTAGAAAGGGAATAGGTGATTTATTAGCAGAGGGATCTTGTGAAACTGGAAAAAAATTCGGGTTATCTGAAGATGAGATCGCTACAGTTAATAAATTGGAAGTTCCTTATCATGATTTAAGATATTGCTATGGTATGGCTTTGACTTACGCTTTTAGTCCAAGAGGAGCTTGTCATACTACTGCAGACTCTTTTAAAGTTTTAAGACATGACTTTAATATTGATTTCTCGGAATTAGGAATTAAAAAAGTTCTGATGAACTCTAACCAAAAAGATATCGTAAGAGGGACTATATTGCTACAGGATTATAGAAGTATATATTCTAGCCTCATTTCATGTTTCTTCTCAAATCCTCCTCCCAGTTTGATGTTGGAATTGATTAATTTCTCAATGGGTTATAATTACACAATAGAAGATATAAAATTGATGGGGGAAAGGATCTTTACTTTAAAAAGGTTGTTTAATAATAAGATGGGATTAACAGCTAAAGAAGATTACATACCTAAAATTTTATTAGAACCTTTAAAAGAAGGGCCTATTAAAAATAGAGCTCCAGATTTTGAGAAACTTAAATCAAGTTATTATAAATTAAGGGATTGGAACCCTAAATCGGGAATTCCTGAAAAAAGTAAATTATGTTATTTAGACTTAGATAATCTCAAGTTAAATCTATAGATTTTAATTTTAGCAGTGGTTTCTCCAATCAAAGCTTGCTTTGAATTATCTAGTGAGTCAGGAATTATAATCACAGTATAATTTAATGATTAAATAAAATTGTAAAATTAAAATATTAAAACATAACCTTTTTAAAAATAAAGAAAAGTAGTTATTCTCCTTCTTTATTGGTAAATTTGATCAAATTATTTTTCGGTTCATACAATGTCCCTTCTTTAACAAGCTCATCAAGTGCACTTTTGATAAATTGTTCGTCTAAACCATCTTCTAAACTCAATATTTGAACCACGCTCTGTTTTTCTAAGGCTCTCCAGTTATTGGATTCATATATTTCCTTCAATTTATTCATCAATTTATCTAATTTATTCAAAGTACTTCTGGATTGCCCAACCAAAATTCGGTCCATATCAATTTTTCCAGTAGTTTCGTCATAACCAGTATCTTTTAAATATCTTTTGAAAAGCTTAACGATTTCTTCCACATCAGCTTTCAAAACTTTACTTCTAAGAGCCATTTTAGCGTATGATTCGCTTAATCTGACTAAAGCATCAAGATTTCGGGCTAATATGGATACTATAGCATCTTCACTGTCATATTGACCTCTTAATTCAAGGTAAAACTCCTTAATTCGTTCTTTAGCTTCTTTACTTAAAACAGGAAAACACGTTCTTCTTGCATGCTTTATGTACTTTTTCAAAAGATCCGGGGGAATTGGAGCCGTAATCTGACTTAAATCCTCTGTGGAACTCTTTGGATCAATCATTGAACTATTTAAGATAAACTCAGCCATTTGAGCATCATCAGCGGGATTAGGTCTATCCACTACTACAAATATGAGATCAAACCTAGAAAGTAACGATGGTGGTAAATTAATATTCTGAGAAGGAGTTTTATATCTATCATATCTTCCTGATCGTGGATTTGCAGCTGCTATTATAGCTGTTTGCGCTTTTAGTGTCGCTACTATCCCTGCTTTGGCGATGCTTACTGTTTGTTGTTCCATCGCCTCATGTAGAGCAGATCTATCTCCAGAATCCATTTTATCAAATTCATCAATTGCTGCCACACCCCCATTAGCTAAAACAACCGCTCCTGCTTCAAGATTCATCTGATTTGTTTCACTGTCTTTAATTACTGCTGCTGTCAAGCCCACACCTGTTGAACCTTTTCCAGATACGTATAATCCTCTTGGAGATATTTCTATTGCACTTTTAAGAATCTCTGATTTTCCCGTTCCTGGATCCCCTACAAACAATATGTGAATATCCCCTCTTTTAAATCCTCCTCCAGGCCTTGGTTTTCTTGATCCCGCAAATAAGCTTAGGGCAGAGGCCATTTTAAGAGAATCCCTCCCATATATCGTAGGTGATATTGATCTTGATATTTTTTTCTGAATCATTGGTTCTTTCGATAATTTTTCAATAATATCTTTATCCTCTTTTGAAAGTTCAATGAATTCATCCGTTTTATCTTCGGGATCAATGAAGTTAACGCTAATAAAGGTTTTAAATATATTACTATTCAAATTTCTTGATGATTGAGCTACTACAGATTTAAATGTGCCTACTATCTTTATTCTATCACCCGGTTTCACTATATCAACTAAGTCATGGGTTAAAATCGCTTGAACTGATCTTGGAATTCGACCAGGTGGCAAATCCTCCGGAATTTCTTGAATCATAATACTTTGCCAGTCGATAAATTTTGATATTTTAGAAACAAGATGAAAATCAGATTGAGCCTTAGCTTTACAAGTTTTATTAGGACAGAATTTTGGCATTCTCAATCTAGATGTAAATTGTTCTACAGTTATTTCATTTCCACATAAAGAACACTTAAATATGGCTTCAATCAATTTTGGCCTTACTGCTGAGCTTCTTACCAAGATTCCTTTAGTAAGAATCAGATTATCAATATTTTTTGCTCTTAATCCTCTTAAAGGTACAGACAAGGAACTTTTTTCATCTCTTGTGGAGATTCTTACAAAATATTCTTGATCTGTAACTTTCCCTCCTTGAAATTTAAGTACATTTTTAAATGCATCTACGGCATCTTCAAGAAGAGTTTCCGGATCCTTTCGTAATTTTTCAGCTATTTGTGAATCGAATGCAAGCAAATCTTCAAAAAGAATTATGAGAGTATTTCCTCCCTTAGAAGAAACATTATTTATTTCTTCTTGATATTTGTAAACACTTGGTTTCTCTTCAAAGAACCTTAAAAAATCTTCAAACCGTTGTACATTATTTATAGGAGTGCTTGGACTATTTGAAGGGATTGTCAATTCGATTCACCATAAAGAATAATTAATATTCCAGAAATATTTTTTATCATATATTAATCCGACATATTAACGATTTAAGCTTATTAAACTGCAAATAATTGTAATCCGATTTTAATTAAATGAAAAAAGAGAGATTAGATTTAGTGATTTAATTTTAAGACTCAAGTTTATATTTCATTTAATTTGTTGAAAACTTCACAAATTATCGGATCTTGAGACACTTCACACCTTATTTTAAGTAGAGAAAGAGCCCGTTTCCTTAATTTTTCATCCCCATATCTTACAGTACGTTCTATAATCAATGAAATTGATTGTTGTATGCGAATGGACGTCTCATCGCTTAAGTTTTGTAATAATCTTGAAATGAGCGCCTTTAGTCCAACTTTTTGGATGACTTTTACAAGTGAATTAATCATATTCGCTCTTACATCTTTATCATTGTCACCAAGAAGGGGGAGTGCATAATCAAAAAGGCTATCAATATTTTCATTATAAATACTTAATAAAGCAGCAAGACCTTGCCTTACTTTTGGGTCAGTATTACTAATATTTTTGATTACTCTTTCAAAAGGAATTTTTGAAGCATCAAGATCTTGAATTTCTGATAGTAAGCTCATTACAGATCTACTTACCCAACCACTTTTATCATCAATATAAGGAATCAAATCATTAACGATTTCTTCTTTTTCATCAATTAAATTAACGATTTTTCCCAAACTCTTTATTGCTGCATCTCGTACTGCCCAATCTTTATCATTTAGAGATCTTTGGAATAGTGCATCTCTGATCACAAAAGGAGCCTTATAAGCGATATTTCCTAAAATTTTTGTAGATATCTCTCGCACAAGAACTTCTTCATCTATAAGGTGTTCGATAACTGGATCAATTGGAATTATGTCTGGTGACTGTTGAGAAATTTCCAAAAAGCTTTTCATTAATGTAATTTTCGGTGAGGATTCAAATTCATGAGCAAATGCGAATAATTCATCGATAAAAGGTCTTACATTACTTGGACTTCGGCTTGCAATCTTTGAAATGATTTGTGAAGCCTTTACTTTTAATTTTGGTGAATTTTCTTTTCTAAGGATTTCCATAATGGCATATAAATCAAGATCAAGATCAAAATGATCGATTAAGGTGTCTAAAGAGACAAGAGCATTTAAGAGAATATCATAATCATCTGATTTTAAATTTTGATAAATAAGAGGGATAATCTTTTGTGGATTTTTTTTTGTTATTTCAATTATCGTTTTAGATATTATACCTTTTGAAACAAATCCAGAATCATCTTTTACTTCTAACAAGCTTTTTAATATTAAACGGGGAAACTTAAAAGAATGATTGACTAACAATTTTGATATCTTAGACTTAAGTTCTAAGTTATCAACTTTTATCAATATAAGAAAAGTAGTTAAGACTTTTTCAGGATCTGCATCCCACAGATTATCAAGTAGAGAGACAACACTTTTAATGGTATCAATTTTACTAAAATCAATTTTTTTAATAATAATATCTAAATCGAGTTTTTTAGGATTGTCAGAGTAGTATTTTGTAATTGCTTTAACTGCAGAATTCCTTAGAGCTTCATCATTATCATTTAAAGCATCAAAAAGGAATGAAATAGAGATGTTGAATTTATCAAACTTTCCAATTTTAGAAATTAAGTGTAAAATTGATGATTTTACAGAAGATGTTGAATTAATTAAGAGTGGAATAAGATCTGAAATCAGTTCTTCTTCAATGTGATCGAGATCTAACTTTCCTAAGCATTCTATTGCAGTTGCTCTTACTCTATGTTTAGGAGATCTCACTTTTTGAAGAATTAACTCCTGAGAAATATCTATCTTAGATTCAGAGATTAATCTTAAGAATTCTACTTGGATTTTTGAACTTGGGTCATCAGATAGTCCTTGCAAACTTACAGTTAAACCTGATAAAATTTCAGGTTTTAGATGAATAACTTTCTTAATCAATTTAATTCCATCTAATCTAATTCTCCATTCAGGATCTTGAAGAAAATTTTGAAATATCTTTAGTGGGATTTTTTTAATTATATCAGAATCAGATAGTAATAGAGATTTCAAAAAGGGAACTTTTTTATCATAATTAGGCGATTCGAAAGCTTCGATTACCCAATTTAATAAAATGTCTGGCGCGTCTTTTTCCAATTGTATTAAAATATTAGAACAGATTCTCCTTGAATTCGCGTTATAATCACTAATTCCGTCCAGTAGTGAATTTTTAAATCGCCAATCATTCAATTTTTCTTTAGACTTTAGGGGTATTCTCTCAAACATTAACCGTAAAGTCTCTTCAGCGTACCTTGATATTGTTGGATCCTTATTTTTAATTAATGTAAATAAAGGTATTGGATCGAATGTTTTTCCGGATTCAGTTATCTTTGAGTATTTAATTTTATACTTAAATTCACTTTTCTTGGAAATTAAAAAGTATGAAGTAAATGTGATCAAGGTACATTCTTCTATTATTGCTGCCCACGCGAAACTAGCATAATTGGGAATGATCGTCTTAGTAAATTCCCATGAATTGAAGACAGGAGATAGAGCGACATAATTTACTAACAAAAAATTAACTAATACATTGATTCCTATTGCTGTCATTAAATATGCTGCAAAATATATGTCAATACCACGATACTTTATTTTTCTTCCCCAAAATCGGGTAAAGTATCCAATTATACCAAAAAAAAGAGTTACATATACAAAATATGAAGACATGGTGGAAAAAGCGAGGGATCTTGTAAAGAAAAAGGTTACAGTTTGAATGAGTGAGATCCATGCCCACACAAAAACAAATATCATCATCCCAAATACAATAAAGGGCCCAGGTTCTGAAAAAAACTGTTTCATCCCTCTTTTTTGATCTTCAAAATTAAGAAATAACGACCTTTTCATTTCAGGAATATGATAATATTGGTTTGAAATTCCAGCAATATATCCCTTACTTCCATAGTAGGTTAAAATCATTAATGGGTAGAATAACATCCACGAGATCCATAACATGGAAAATGGTAATCTTAGCATTGTAAGGAGAATTGGGGGAAGAATCATGACTAAATAGAGAATTAAGGCCATCAGTGCTGAAATATATGAATTTTTTGTAATATTAATGAAATGGTCACTCAAGAAACTATGAAAAGGAGTCAACCCTTCATCAGTGTCTTTACTTAAAGCTATAAATAAAAAATCGATTAAAGGATATACTGAAATATATATTAGACAAATGAATAACGGTCCAATTAGAATTAAAGGATTTAACGTATTATCAGTGAATATAAAACCCATAGATACGACTACCATGATTCCAGCACTAAATAAAAAGCCATAAATTAAACACTGCAGTCTATCTTTGAAATCCAATTCCCCTTTCTTTACCAAAGCAACTTGTTTATAAATTAAGAAAAATCCAACTCCAAAAAATAGAAAAAATAAAATAAGAATTATTATCTCCAGCAAGAGTTAATATCACTTTAATATGGATAATAATTATTTCATAGTAATGCTTTTTTTCTTGTCAAAAATATTTAATTATTATAAAAGAATTTTAGATTATTAAATTTGGTACTTACAAGATGCTAAAAATTGAGATTCCAGTAGACGATGCTTTAAAACGTATAAATTTTATTTTTAAAAATAATGAGATTCTTACTGAATGTATAAAAAATCATGAAGGATTTTCTATTTTAGGAGAATCTTTCGGACCTTTTGAAAAGGGAAAAAGATACAAGATTAGATATTTTGCAGCACTCCCTTTCATAGAAAGGAATGTTTTAACGATTAGTGTTGATGAGAAATGTGATGATAGAGACATTCAAAGATTTGCTGTAAATGAAGTAAATATTGGTGAAGTACTCACTAAACAAGAAGATCCCTATTTTTTAACCAAACTAAAAGAATATCGAGTAATAATGGAGAAAAATGTAAATGAAAGGAAGATACCAAAAATCGATTTAGATCGTTATAACTCCTACACATCGAATTATATTGATAATCGTCTCATAAAGATTTTAAAACTTTCTAAAACAGATATTTCATTAGATGAAGAAAAAAAATTGACTAATTCTGAGAATATACTGTTTAAAATTGTATCAAAAATAATTAGAAACTGGAGAAAATATTTTACCTCTAATTAGAAATTGATCTTAATTAATTTATTATTTAAAATTTATTGGTTTGGTCCCATAGATTTTAAAATATTCCTCAATCTTTTTTGCAATGTTGTTATCAGGATTCAATTTAGATAAAATTTCAGTTGCATAACTCATTGCATAGTATTTTATGCCAAGATCGGTAATAACCTCTTCAACTGTTCTTTTATCATCACGATATTCGTTGCGATCCGTTAATACGATGGCAGCAATAACGTTTACATCAATTTCTTCTAGGGTTTTTATGCAATTTATTAATGATTCTCCTGTAGTAGTTGTATCTTCCAAAAGCACAACTTTTCCCCTTGGTATTCCCAGAAAATACTTATCTTTAGGATCTCCATGTTCTTTAGGTTTACCTCTTCCCATTGGTAATATGTAATTATTTGGCAAAAAATCATCTTGTAATTTAGCCCATTTTAGCTGAGTTATTATGCCTAACTTAGTTGCTCCCTCTGGTACTCCATAAAAACAGTCGGGGTTTAAACCAAGATTACTCGTATATGATATTAAGAAATCCGTTAATTGATCAAATAGGTAGACATCTTCTGCAATATTTCTCCAATTGATATACCAATTTGATTGCCTACCTGACTTCAAAATTATTGGTTCGGCAAAAATTCCTATTACTTTATTGTTTAGAATAAAATTAAGAAATTTTTCTTTATCCCATATCATTTAATTCACTTATTCCTTTAGAAGCAAGTATTCTTTTCTGAGCTTTGCATATTCTTCACCATCGATTTCTCCTGCTAAAAACTCTTTCTCCTTTTGCTGCATAATTTTTCTTTTTTCTTCGAGCTTTTTACGTCGTTCAGCTTTTTCAAAAAGTCCTAGGATTGTTTCACTAATTTTAGATATTTCTTTATTCTTTTTCTTTAATAAATCCTCGATATATGGCTTCATTGGTTTCACCATTTCAAGCTTCTTCCGTGCGATATCCTCGATTCTTTTTAACGCAGAAATTATCTCACCATCTTGATCTCCATTTAATACTTCAATAAGGCGAGGAATAGCTACATCTTTTAGAATTTCGTCCAAATATTCCTCTATTTCCTTCTTAATCTTCTTATCTTTATATTTATTCAGTTTCTCATTCCGTATATATTCAATAAAAATTAAGGGAAGTTCAATTGGCCAATCTTTCATTTTATCTTTGCTAATTAATTGAACAGCTCCACCTGAACTATTTTCAAATACTTTTATATCCAATCACCTGTTGAGAGTTTCTCTGGTAAATATTTATCTGTCAGAAACTTAAAACCGTGAGAAGCAAATGCTTGTATTTCGGCTTTTTCCTTCTTCTTTAGAGCTAATTTAAGATCTGTTTCCCAAGCTTTATTTGTTTTAACGAACTCCTCATTTAACAAATCTTTAGTTCGTTTTTCATCTTGTTTATTCATAGGAATTCTAGCTCCTTTTGGTATTTTATACTTATCTAGATCTCTAGTTAACACACCTAAGAGTTTTATATTAGGGGTAGCTAAAAAAGGAGATTCATAACTTAATCTTTTTGAGCCACGTAAGTAAACAGAATGAATATAATGCCCATAAGGGTCGCTATCAACAAGAGTAAAAGTTGGTAAGGTTAACTCTTTATTTAAACGTTTCAGAAACATACGAGTTGCTACATTCCCTACACCTTGAGCAGTTAGTAAAATACATGGATATTTTCTCCAAAACTTTGCTTCAGAAAGCCTCATCATTGCTGCATTTTTTTCAATGACTAAAATAAATTCGGCGTCAGATTCAATAATTTCTATCTGATCTAAAAAGGGAGAGATCATCCATCCACCGCTGCCTAAACTCTCAAGATCAATTATATCGGTCTGATCTCGTATTCTCAAACGACCTACACAAGAACCTCTAGGAGCAGCTACTATATGTGTAGAATTTCTTGTTGTATATAACATTGTAGCAACATCTTCTATACTTTTATCACTGTTTTTTTGATCTTTAAAGAGGTTGACATCGGAATAAAAAACTTCTCTTTTGGTAGCATGTAAATTTTCATTAAGAAGCTCTACAACGACCTCTAAAACGCGTATTAAGCGTGTAATATCTGCAACACTCGCTAATGAATGAAATTGTTTTTCCATTATCTGCTTCCCTAATAATAAAAGATCATTTTCTTCATCCCATATAATGTTGCTAGCTGTTCTTGAGGGTAATTTGATTGTTGGTTTTCCATCTTCATATATTTTCTCGATAATCTGTTCTGCAAGCGATTGGATCCTCTTTAAAGCTTGATTTTTATTTAAATCATCAATTTTTACAGTTTCTTCTGGAAATTCCACCTTCTTTTTATCTTCATCCTTCTTTTTTAGAAAATCTTCAAATATTTTTTTTGTTGCTTTTAAATCCCAATCTTCACTCGATTCAGACATTTTATATCACTTCAATCCAATTTTCTCCAATGTTTTTTACTTTTAATTACTGACATTTCGATTTTATTCTTTCTAACTAAATCCTTCAACCTATTTTGAAGATAACGCGCATCCATCATATCTTTAATCTTTAATTTAAAAATAAGGTGTGTTATATTTTGCCATTCATTAGTTAAAACAGATAATATTCGATCAGTGGTAATTACAGGCAAGCTTGTTTGAACTGTTTTAGGAACTTTTGGTTTAGGTGCTGGTTTTGCTGTCGACACTTTGGGGATTTTTTGTTCGATTGATCGTTTCGAAATCACCTCAACCATTTTTTGCTCGATATCTTCAGTTGGTTCCTCTATAACTGCTTCTTTAGAATATGATCCTAATATTTTATTTATAATCTTTGTTTTGTTAGCATTTTTAGACACATCTATTCCTCGATCCTCGCAGTATTCAAATAGTTCACTTTTAGTCCATTTTAGAAGAGCTTTTTCTGAAAATTCCTCTTTTTCTATAACCTCAGTAAATTTTTCAGGTTCAGTTTCCCCTTTCTTGATCTCTTTTACTTCAATATCTTTGGATATAGGTTTCGCCTTAAGCTTCTTTGGCATAGGGAGTTTAGCTCTCTTTCCTACCGCATCAATCATTAATTCTTTCATTTCTTCTACTGAAATTTTTTCTTTCAAATCAGAATCCCCTGTAGAAATGATATTATAAAGAGATTGCACAAATTCAGGTACATATTTCTCAATAACGCTCGCTCTTTTTTCACTTTTTCTAATTGTTGCTTTTTTATTTAGATAGGCTCTCAATCTCCTTCCTATCGCTTCGAGACAATATTTTATTTCCTTAATTAATTCCTCATCATCTGCTAACGCATTCTTTGATTGAGATTTGAACATTAAATGGACATAAGGTCCTGAAACGTTTACTAAAAGTTTAATCGGTCCTTTGGGAAGATTATTATCAAATGTATCGAGTTTATAATTCTTCCAATTAACAGATTGTACGGCTTTTGTAATTGCACAATCAGCACTATCCCTCAATTTAGGAGTTCTATTTACAAATCGAGATAATACATCTCTAGACCTTTTAGGAGTATCTAGTTTCTTTGGATCATTACAATATGCTAATGCTGCTTCGACGATGTAAGCTAAACCTTTTCCACTCGTAGGAGGTCTAGTTTCGGCTGAGACAAAATCATCATCTTTAGCGTAATATTCCGAAAAAAATTCAAAAACATCACGGTAATTATTGGGCGAATGCTTTTGAGCATCAAGACGAATAATATCTCTAAAAATTTGTTTAAAATCCTCTTGATCAGGTTTAGCTAAGATGTCATAACTAGCTAAAATTTTCGTATTCAAAATTTTCAGATCGGGTTTTTCTTCACCAGTTATACTTACTTCTTTATCGATGACTTTTTCCATAGTAATAATTTCAGGAACGGGTTCATCTAAATCTTCTAAATTATCTGATATTTTTAAACCTATTTCCTTAATTAAAGTATTTTCTAAAACAGTATCTCCAACGGGAATTGCTGTATCAGTAGGTGGGGCCATATATTTTACTGATTTGAAGGCTTGAAATAAGGAATTGAATTGATCACTTGTTAATTCAGAAGGTTTAGCTTTTGAAATTAAAGTTTGATTAATTAAATCCTCGTAATCCGTTCGATTTTTTAATTTTTTTTGCTCCTCTAATTGATCTTTACTTTCATCTATCAAATTTGAAAGCTGAATTTTCACTTTTTCTTTCTCTTCGTTAATCTTTTCAATTTCTTCCATTAATTTATCCACAGATCTCTCAATTTTTCTTTCTTCTTTCTTTGTATCAACAGTTTCAATGCGTCTATAGTGTTTTTTAATTTCTCCTTCAATTTTTGAAATCTCTTTATTCAAATCAGAGTAGGTTGTTATTAATTCCCAGTATTTATTGATTATTTCTTCAGATACTAATTTGTATACAATCAATTTATCGCGAGGTTTCTCTGAACGCCCATAAACTCTTTTTTCATAAGTACAGTAATAAATTTCATCGCTCTTCTTGGTTGATTTTGTAATATATCCTTCTTTAAGAATTAGAAGGTTATTCTTATCTTGAAGATCTCTTTCAGCAATAGTTATTATTTCTTTAGCGGTCCTTGAACTTACCCGTACAAAATTATCTTGTAAAAAGGCAGAAACCGTTAAATTCTCAGATTTAGTCAACAGATCTTGTAAATCTCCGATGTTTGTAGATGATGGATGTGGTTTAGCATACTTAGGTTCCCTTGGAAATGAAGAAACTAACCTTGGATAGGTGACTATCTCTCCATATGGATCAATAAAAATTAAGGTAACATGAGGATTCATCAATGCGGTTTCTTTAATATACGTATCTACATACCCACGAACGTATTTAACGTTTAAATAATTCAACTTTATATATGTTCCATGAAGGAATGGGCTATCAATTTCTGTTGGATGAATTAAGTAACGTTTTTCATTTTTTGAGGTTGTAAAAAATTCAGATGCAGTGGCAAAAACTATATCTGCAGTCTTAGAAGCAACTATTATAGGTTTACCTGTTGTATTCTGAGCGTCACTAAATGCACTAGGGGCACCGAATCCTTGACTTCCCCTTGTTTGTTTTAATTCAAGACTCTTGGATGATGCTAAATATTTTCCAAATTTACGAAGATCTCCCTTATTCATTCCAATTCCGTTGTCAAAAATTTCAAACGTATAACTCATTACATTTTTTTGTGTTAATTCAGAGGTTAATATAGAGGGGGGCTCGTATTCTCGCAATTTTATGATGACAATAGGTTCAATATCAACTAAATTAGCTACCGGCTTTAATAAATCATCGATGTCGTGAATTATTCTCTTTACTTCTTCCTCTGCCTCAATTGCCTCCTTGTCAATGATCTCACCGGATTCATCCACTTCTAAATCAATCAGCTTTTGTTCATGAACCTCTACATGAGGTTCTTCAACTTCTTGTGCAATTGTTAGGTTTTCTAAAGCCGTTTCTTGATCCAAAGAAAATTTATATTTAGAATCTGGTTTTTCCAATTCTTTCCATTGGTAAGTCTCAATCGCATCTAGCGAATTGTCGATGAATTCGGCGACGTATTGTTTACACGAGTTCAGGTGCTCTGAATCTCTGAATGCTTCCAATAGCCGAACTCAAACCCTACAAGTTGGGTTCTTTTCCGCATAAATCCTGCGATTGTTCCTTGCTTTATTCTTCCTTCATCTTCTGATGAAATTTTTGACACGCTCTATTTCTATTCTTAAAGTATATTTAGATTATTTTTATATAAATATAGACATAATTTTGTAATTACCTTTAGGATCTTTGGTATATTATGCCAGTTATAACAGTATCAATCAAAATGTACTTGTTAATTCATTTTGAAAAGAAATCGATTTATTATTTAAATATTTTCCTAAAGATCACAAATCGATGTTATAGTTAACGATTTATATTTTATGGATTTTTCGTTTTATAAGACTCAATAAAGAAATCCAAAATTTTTGAAGCAACATAAATCTTAGTGTTTTTTTCAACATGAGTTATATGCTTCTGAGCATCAATAATATAAACCTCATTATCTTTAGCCCCAAACCCAATATCTTTTCGACCGACATCATTCGCAACAATAAGGTCAACTTCTGACTCTTTAAGTCTTTTATACGCTCGATCAATTAACTCTGATCTTGATACCTCAGCTTCTGCTTTGAAAGCAACAATGAACAATTTATAGTCTTTTCTTCTTGCTACATTAAGTATCTTAGGTGTTAATTTCATATTCACATTTAATTCTTCTACATTATCAGAGGAGATTTTACCTGCAATGCATTCCACTGGTTTATAATCACTAATAGCAGCTGCAGAAATAAAAATATCATAAGACTGAGACGGAATTTCATTTTTAATTGCTCTAATAAAATCATCAGAAGATTCAACGTGAATAGTGTTAATATAATCTGGCATTTTTACCATACAATTACCTGCAATGAGTAAAACTTCACCACCTCTAGCTGCTGCTTCTTTTGCTAATTCTACTCCCATTCTACCTGAAGATCTATTTGAAATAAAACGCACTGAATCTATTGCTTCCTGACTTGGACCAGCTGTTATCATAATTTTGAGTCCTTCTAAATCTTTCTTAGCAATTATTAAATCAATGACTCGATCGATAACATCTTCCATTTTTGCCACTTTTGCTTTACCTTCAGATATCCTAGGTCCCAAAATATCTACTCCATATTTTTTAAGTAATGAAATATTGTGCTCTACTATAGGATGATACATGCTTTCATGCATTGCTGGAACAATTATAATCGGTATGTTTGAACCAAAAGCTGTTGATATTAAGGTGGTCACGGGAGAATCGTCAATTCCATTAGCAATCTTTGAAATAGAATTAGCTGTAGCCGGGCAAACTAAAATGAGATCTGCTTTACCGAATACTTTCGGACGATCTCCTGCTAAAAATACATGTTCAACTGCTCCAGTTAACTTTGTAATTACGGGATTTCCTGTGGCCCAATGCATAAGGGATGGATTAATAAGTTCAGTAGCTGCTCTTGACATCACGGGAATTACTTCTGCTCCAAGTCTCATTAACTCTCTTGCAATCATAGGACTATTTATTAAAGCAACTGAGCCTGTAAGACATAAACATATTGTTTTACCTCTAAGGATAGTCCCCTTACTCTCAACAATGTCTTTTGAAGGATGATGAAATTTTCGTTTGTCCATATAACATCAAATTATCGGTTATCTTTATGCTATTTAATTTCAAGTTTAATTTAAAAATAATGTATTTGATACAGACAAAAATAGAAGAATTTTTATAATTCTATTATCTAACAAGCAGAAAGAGAGGATTTTAAAAGATTAAATTTCGACCCAATATTAAAATATAGGTTTGTCTTAGCTTAACTGGTCTTCATATTCATAGCAAATTTTCTGGAGGGCCTAGCAGAAATATAAGCATTTTAAATATTGCATAAACTTGTAAGATTAAAGCAATTGACATTGTTGGAACGGAAGATTATCTTCACCCCTTTAGGTTGGAAAGTTTCTTTCCAGGATATAATGGAGTTTATGGAAAATTAATTATCTGACTCTTGAATTTTAATATCAAGATTCAATTTTAAAGCATAATTCTGGAATCTTTTGAACATATCCTTTTCTATTTGGTATTCTGTGCCTAAATTAAGCATATCAGCAATTTTTTCTCCATAATATGTTTTAACTATTGTTGATAAATTATAGAAGGGGTTTTTATCACTTGAAGTCTCATATATTGCCGAATTCTCGAATTCATTCTTTCTAATCCTATTAATTTCACTAATATATTTAACAAAAGGAGTATGTTGCATCTTTTTCAAATCAAATACTCTTGTTTTTCCAAGTTCTTTAACTTCAAGAATTTGTCTGACGAAATTATGGATCTTCTTGAGAAGTTGACGCCTGAAGTATTTAAATGGAATATCTTGATCGACAAGGTCTTTAATTATAACATTATAAGGTAAATTCATTCCAGATAACTCAGTTTTAAGGTTTAGAAGGACTAAAAATTTATTTACATGATTATTATCTGACGATAAAATTTGGTTAAAAACATACTCTTTTTCTTTAGAAATGTATGAGAATAGGAACTCTTGGAAGGCGCTAATGAAATCTGAGAAATTTGGGATGAATAATTTATTAGGATTATTGATTACGGCATCATATGCTTCAAAAGGATTTATTGTTTTATCAATAATCGATCTTACAAATGAGAGGGGGTAATATCCCTCTAAAAACTCCATCCCTTTCGCAACACTATGGATTGCATCATTAAATGAGCATTTCTTCAGGATGTTTACGCTCTTAATTATATTTGCCTCAATTTTGACAGGATTTTTTTGACAATAACAAAGATCAAATGGTTTTAAATCATGAAATAAGGGATTATTTTGATCTGGAATGATGATTTGGGAACCGTACGCGTTTACTAAACTTCCTTGTCTTGGTTTATTTGCTAAATCCCATTCTACCAATATAACTCTATCAATATCAAATGAAATTTGGTCCATATCATAGCTATAATCAATAGATTTACTTATCAAGGAATATCCATCAAGTTGATTTATTTCATAATTACCATTATCTCCCCAAAACTGTGTGTTATAATAAAAAATATCTGGAAAATTGGTTAAATCATCATTAAACAGTTCTTTTATTATGAGATAATTTATCCCTATATCTGATGACTTAATTCTGGAATTATTTAAGCCAAAAAATCCTATGTGACTAATGATGTATTTATACGCAGGATTTTGCAGGTTTTCTTTATCATGAGTTACGATATATGTATTTCTTTGCTTTCGAAAATCTACTTTGGATCTTTTTACACCATGTTTTTCAATAAGAAGCTTTAGGTATGCAAACTTCTTTAAATAAACTTTTCTTTCTAGTTCTTTTATCTCATTTTTATATTTTGCATACTGATCTTTGTATAAATTTTCGGGGATTTCAAAAACTTGCATTTGTTTTTTGATTAATTTTAGTTTTTCGAGAGAACAAAAATTCTCAATTTGATCTAAAAAATATTCTTTCACTTCATTTTTAAAATGATTTAAAGATTCATCTGAGATGTTCATTTTAATATTTGGATTTAGTTTATTAATTTTTACGAGATTCTTCTTAACGAAGAATATCGCAAAGTAACGTTGATTAAAATCTTCAGATTTTAATAAATCTCTTAATGAGATGATCAATTTAGTAAGAAAATCTGCGTCTTGAAATGCATAATGGTCTAAAAATGAATCAATAGATTCAATAATTCTTAATAGATTAAAAAAGGAATATTGTGGAATGATATTTAAAAATTCACTAAGACCCTTTTGAATGTAATTATTATAAAGTAATAAATAATCTGCTAATTCATTTTCATATGCTTGCTTTAAGAATGCGAAAAATTCAATATAGAGCTCATTCTCGAGTGAAGTCCTCAGATATCTCTCTATTACTTGACCGCAATCTCTTTGGTTCATTATAATCTTATTTAGGTAATTTAATCCATCTAAACAATTTTTCGATTGAAAACATGATTGAGCTAATTTTAAATAGCTTTTGCTCTTTTTCTCTGAGTTGAAGTCTTCAGAGCTTAAGCTATATTCATTTAAATTCGATATTATTTTCTTTGAGATTTGAGGATCAAGGACCAATAAGATTTTAATTAAATGGGGGCAGATTTTTTCTTTCTGATTGATTTTAATCAAAAAAGTAGGGCAATCGTGGAAAATTTCCATCCGCTTTTCATCGATTATGAGATGAAATTCTCTATCATTATCTAATAGCAATACCCTTAATTTTAGCGGGGATTCTCTAAACGATATTATGTTGATTTTATTATTAGGAAACTCGAGAGCTTTTTGGTATTTTTCATTATTGAAAGTTTCAATGATCAATTCTGAAATTTCTTTCTTTGACATTTGCTCAAAATCTCGATTTTATTATGTCAGAAATTAATTCAGGGAATTCATTCCAATCATTTATTGTTAATAATTGCCCGCCGGCGATCTTCACCATTTTTTCTGCTTCATCAAGATTGAAGGATGCTTCTGGACATACGAGAACAAAATCAATCCCCATTGACCTAAATTTCCGCAATTCATCCATTGCTTCCCTAATATCATAAATTTCTGCATCAGTAAAAAGTATGTTCAATTTCTCTCGTGAATTTGCATTTTCTTTAAATTGAGTTCTAGCCCATTGTAAGGCACTTTGTATTCTAGTACCTCCCATTGCTGAAATTGTTAATAAATCATCTGCTAATTTATCAAGATCTATTTTTTCTGTCATTTTTTTTAGAACGTGCGTATCAGATTCAAAGAAAGTAATTGCTAATTCGTCTTTTCGCAATCCATAAATCAGCATTGTGACACAGATGGCCATATAAGCTAATTTATCTCCAGACATTGAACCGCTTATGTCTAATTCGACACAAGCGGAACGTAATCCTTTTGCAGTCTCAAAAACATAGAAATCGTCATAATCGATGTGATCTATTTCCTTTCCCTTTTCCAATAAATTGAAGATTGTCTCCTCTAAATCTATATTTTCGAAATCATCTCCGATTGTATAAGGTCTAACAATGTTGATCGGCATAGGTCCCGTGGTAGAACTTCCTAAACGAGCTCGGGAATAATAGATACCTAGATCTAAAAGCATTTTTTTAGCTAATTCTTTAATCTTTAACTTGGCATCGCTTGGTAATTGCGATCTATGGATGTACCATTGCTTTAGAAGATTTTCTCCCGTACCAGCGGATAAGGAGGCAATCATCTTATCTTGTCCTTCCTTCCCTCCTATTTGATTAGCATTCTTTACGGCTTCATTTAAATCAAAATGTCCCAATGCCGATAAGGCATCTCTATTATCATTGGCTAAAGCACTGGTCATTAATTCTTTTAATCTATCATGATTCAATTGATCTCGAATTTGATTCATTAAATTTGTAACTCTTTGAAAATCTCCCAACTTCTTTTGTATCATTTTATTTAACAATTGAAAATTAGGTTCAATTAATTCATAGATCTCTTCTTCAGGCATCTTCAATTTTTCTCCCATTTCTCTAATTTTTTCAGAGTCTGGGTCCAATCCCAGCTTTCTTAAGAATTCGGTGGCATTTTTTAATTGCTCTGGATTCTCACATGATTCCAAAGTTTTTGAGAGAATATCGGGGAGCTTCTGTGCTAACTTTTGACTACAGTGTGGGTTGGCACAACTATTCATTAATTGCTGAAGCTGGTGAGTGAGAGATTTAAATTCTTCAAATTTAACATTTTTACTATTAGCATCTTTTATGGCATTTTTGAGTGCTTGGTTTAACAATGAGTTCCAGGCTTTATTTGCGAAAGCATTTTTGGTTAAATCTTCGAGGGAAAGGCTTGATTGAGAAATGTTTTTTTCTGCCATTTTATTCAGTAATTCCGAACGTAAATCTGTTCCAAAATACTGATCTAAGGAATTTGCTAGGTTAAAATTATGATTGAAGGAGCTTTTTTCAATAGAATTTTCAATTAAGTTATTAAGATCAAATTCAGGTGTTTCTCCTAACGTTTTGGCAGCATTAAATAACTGGTCTAAATTCTTAATTTGGCTTTTTAGTTGATCTTTAATTTTTTCAATTTGATTTTTTACTGAATCATTTGAAGAAGTTTTATTCATAAAATTCATTGTTTGGAGTAAATCATCTAATTTACCTGATTGAAGTAACTCGTTTAGTTCAGCTGTAACATCTTGACCTGCTAGCGCTTGACTAGTTAATTTTTCCCATTCACGTATGGAATTTTTTTGAATCAAATCTTCTAATCCTAATTTAACTGCAGCACTTATATCCTCGGGATTTAATGAATTAATTTTCTGTTTGAGCCTTTTTTTAGCTTCTTCAATCAATTTCTCTAATGACGAAATTTCTTCTTTATATAATTCAGAGTCATCATCGAAAAACTGAAGAGCAGATTTAAAAGGTTCTTCATCCCGTTTTTCATTTAGATCATCGATAAAATCTTCAAGATCTTGAATTGCATCTGAATCGATCGAATTTGATAATTCTATTTCTTCAAACAATTCCTGAAGTTCATTTAATTCTGATTCAATTTCCTTATTCAATTGATCTTTATCTGCTTCCTCCTGCGAGTCATCCTGAAAAAACGATTGCATGACGTCTTTTTTATAGTTTGGAAATAAAATTTCGAAAGCTATATCTTTTGCAATTTCTTGATTATCTGGAAAAGAAGTTACCATACTAATTTCTATATAATCATTAGGAGTTATCATACCATTTCGATAATATCTCGATAGGATAAGTTTTGGGATTGAAAGAACTTGTCTAGAAGAAGGAACTTGAACAATATCCGGATGCCTTCTTATCTTACGAATAAAATCGATAGCAAACTCACAGGGATTTTCTGGAAAAACTCCCATTTAGATTTACCTCCTAAACGCCTATTGTTTTATGGATGATATTATCTATAATATTTTCCACCTTAACTCCTGGTTTTGGTTTAATACTCCCTAATAAAACATGTTTTGTAATCTCAGAAAGGTGTTCATATATAGATATTGATTCCTTTAATTCTCCTTGTTTTTCTAATAATCTCCTTCGAGCTATAAGTTTAGCGATTGCTATTCCCGCTCTAATAGATGCTGGTACTTCAATATCAATCTTATTCCTCCGTGTTTCGTTTATAATTGAATAGATCAGTTCTAACTCGGACTCTTCAACGGTAAAGTGTTCCGGAAGATTAATCCTAATTATGTCCAATTCTGTGGCTTTATCAGGATATGTCAGCTTGATCCAGACTTTGATTCTGTCCTTTAAAGCTTCAGAAAGTCGATGAGTGCCTGAAAGTTCTTCCGGATTCATAGCAGAAATAAAAAAGAAGTTTTCATCTGCCTTGATCCTTCCTAAATGAGGAATACCAATAGATGCTTCCTCCAGAGGTTCAAGAAGGGTATTTTGAGAATATTCAGTAGCTCTGTTTATTTCATTTGCTAAAAAAGTACCTCCTTCTAACATTGCACTTAATAAAGGTCCAGGATTAAAAGCATCTAGAGTAAATCCCTTTTTTAAAGTTATGGCGGGGTCAAAGCTCCCCACAAAATGTGAGGGTTTTATGCTTTCATCCATTGTAAGCCAGTAGAACGATTTATTCTTATTTTCTTGGGCTCTTAAGCTAGCAAAATATCGGCATAATATTGTCTTACCCACTCCTGGAGGACCTACAAGAGCAGGAAATAGTCCAGTAGACTCAGCATCTCTTAATAACTCTAAAGCTTTTCCATATTGTCCTGATAAAACAATATCAATTTTTTCTTCAGTGATATCTTTGATTAAGTGTTGTGTAAATAATTCTTCGAATCTTTCTTTACTTGACATTTTTTTTAAGAGTTAATATTTTAATGAGGTTGATGAAATAATAAAGGCTTGATAATATAAAACTTTAAAGTTAATAAAATAAAGACATTATATCTTCATAAGAACTATGCTTAACTCCTATTTTGAATCAAAAGATTTTGCATTATATCTCGGAGATGCAATTGAAATACTTAATCAAATCGATGAGAAGAGTGTCGATTTAATTTTCGCAGATCCCCCTTATTTCCTTTCTAATGATGGCATATATCACATTTTCCATCAATAATTAGTGATAAGAACTTCTTTAATTTTTCCACGCTTATTTGGATTACTATTAATTGCTCTTCGAGCTTTAATAATGTTTATGTTATAATTTGAATATAGTTCTAAAATAAAATCGCAATATGAATTACTTAACATAATTTTACTTCCAAGTTTATTCAGTTTATCTATGATTTTCTTCAAATTGGACTGATCCTCGGCACTAAAGGCATCTTTAGTATAACTCGTAAAATTTGAAGTGTTTGAGATTGGAAAATACGGTGGATCTAAATAAACAAATGTATTCTTATTAGCATATTTCAAACAGACCTCATAAGAAGCTAGCAATATTTTAGCATTTTGTAAATTTTTTCTAACTGCTATAAGATTTTCCTCATCACAGAAGTTAGGATTCTTATATCTCCCAAAGGGAACGTTAAACTGGCCCTTACTATTAACTCTATATAATCCATTATAACAACATCGATTTAAATAAATCATTCGTGATGCTCTTTGTATCTTAGTCCAATTTTTAAAGGTTACACTTCGATCCACATCTCTTATACTATAATAATATTCTTCTTCATTTTTGTGTTGTTTTAGCAAATCGATTAATTCATCTAAATTATTTTTTATAACTTGATATACATTTATTAGAACAGGATTATTATCAATTAAAATTGCATTTTTTGGTTTAATATAAAAAAACAATGCTCCAGCTCCAACAAATGGTTCAATATAAAGATCGAAAGAATCTGGAAGAAAATGATCTATCTGGTTTACTAATTGCCGCTTTCCCCCCGCCCATTTTAAAAATGGACGTGCTTCGAATCGATATTCTTGCTCTAACATAATTGAATTGCGTTATCAATTATATAATATTAGTACTCTCAGTTAATAAATCTTAATAGATTGAATCGGAATTAATTAATAAAATGATTTATAAATTTGAAATTTATAATAGTAATTATTAGCCTTAATCAAAAATTTATTTTTAACTAGTTCAATAAGGAATTTGGAAAATATAGATAATTTAGTCGAAGAATGGAATAGACAGTTATATCTAAATAATGATAAAATAGAGAAAGACTATAATGATCTTTTTTTCAATTTAAATACATTAGTTGATTTCAAATTTGAACCATACCAACCAATCATATCTCCACCACAAAAAAAGTTTTTTGAGAGATTATATGAATGGTTAAGTCAATTTGAAGAAAATGAAAAAAATTACCTCTTCTATTTAGTTTCTAAAATCTTATTTTTTAATCAAAATCAAATAAATCATTTATGTGTGTATATTTATGAAAGATGTATTAAGAAAATAATCTTGCGATTAATGATTGTAGAGCTGAAATTTCCGAAGCATATGATTTTTTTAAGTTGAAAAAGCAAATAAAAAAACTTGGATATCATCTAATTGAATTAAAGAAAGCCTATTCAAAGAATCTAATAAATGATGAAGCTTATAATCTTACCTATGAGTATTATTCAAGGAAGTTGAGGTGTTATGAAGAAAAAATTGATAAATTAAAATTATTATCCCGATCTTATTCAGGAGTATTGTATAATCAGCAGATTGATACTGAAATAGAATTAAAAAATCTACGACAAGGATCAAAAAAAAGTGGGTATGACAAAACAATTTATATCAATATGAAAAAAAAGATTAAAGGAAGAATTGCTAATTTAATTCAAAAACAAGATTTTTTTAAAAAAATATACAATGATTCATAGTTGGATATTTCTTTTATATGCCCAATGAAATAAATTTTATTTTTTTTCCATTAGGATATTAAAAATGAGAATTATTATGGTTCTTAATAAAAACAAAAACCTACATAAGCGTAAATTTATTGGTATTGATAATAATAAAGATTATCTTGACTTAGCGATTAAACGATTTAAAGACAATGAATATAATCGCACTTTATTATATTTTCCAAAAGAAAAATAATAATCTTTCCCGACTGAAGATCAAAATTTATATATTTTACAGTTATATATTTAGAATTGAATCATTAGGGAATTGTGAAAAATTATGCATTCTGAAATCATGAGTACTCCGGATTATTCAGAACGTATTGATAGGATGAAGGAACAGATAATAACGCAACCTCATGAGATTTGTATTGAAAGAGCAGAATTGATTACAGAATCTTATAAAAAAACCAAAGGGGAAACTTCTACTATAAGATTTGCTAAAGCAATTGCTTACATCTTGGAAAACATACAAATTAAGATAAGGGAAGATGAGTTCATCGTTGGAAATCGTACCACGAAATTGGTCGGAACAGCTTTATTCCCCGAGGTTAGAGTGGATACAATCGAATTAGATCTTGAAAATTATAATACGAGAGATGTTCAAAGTTTTTTAATATCTGAAAATGAAAAGAACATTTTAAGAGAAAAAATAATACCATATTGGATGAATGAGGAAGATACAGTAAAATCTCGATTTAATTCCTATTTAAGTCCTGAATTGAATGAATTAATGTTAATGCTACTCTATATTGTTGATACAGATATAACAAACGGAGTAGGGCATTTTTTTCCGGGATTTAGTAATGTCTTTAAAGGTGGATTTGACGGGTTGCTTTCTGAAGTTGAAGAAAAAGAAAGTGATTTTTCACACGATGATGAAAAGCTAAGATTTTTAGAAACAGTTAAGATCCTCCTAAAGGGTGCTAAAATATACATTGAAAGATATTCAAAATTAGCTAAAAATATGGCTAATCAAGAAGAATATCCTAAGAGAAAAAGAGAATTATTAGAAATTTCAGAATTATGTTTTAATATTTCAAAAAATGCTCCAAAAACATTTAAAGAAGCATTACAGCTCATATTTTTTATTCAAGTAATATCAGGAATAGAGGATGGCGGTTTTGCTATTAGTTTGGGTCGTTTAGATCAAATTTTATATCCCTATTATGAAAATGACACTAAGAATGGAACTATTAAAAAAGAAGAAGCTAAATTTTTGATAAAGTGCTTCTACCTTAAGTTGTCAACTTTATGGAACATTGTGCTCCAAAAAGGCATTATTGCAGCGGAGGGGCCCCCTATAGCGGAAAATCTTACAATTGGAGGTGTTAATCTAAATGGAAATGACGCTACTAATGAACTTTCTTATTTATTTTTGGAATGTTATGCAGAATTGAAAACTGTACAACCTGCTTTTTCAGTAAGGATAAATCCAGACACGCCTGAAGAGCTATTTAAAGCAACTGGCGAAGCTATAAAAGAAGGAGTTAGTATTGGTCTATTCAATGATAGCGTGATGATCCCTGGGTTAAATGAACTTGGATACTCTCTATCTGATGCTAGAGAGTATGCCCCAATCGGTTGCGTAGAACCAGGGCATCCTTATAAATCCTTTGGCTGTACTAATGCTACACAATTTAATATTGTCAAATGTCTTGAACTCACACTAAATAATGGGACAGATATGTTCACCCGTAATGAATACGGGATTAAAAATTCCAAAAAGATTGAAACCTATAAAGATCTTTGGGATGAATTAACGCTTCAAATTCGCTATTTTATGGGAAAAATGGTTGAAACTATGAATTATCTTGAGCAAGCGATTGCGGAATTGAGTCCCCAACCTTTCTTATCTGCTACTACTAGTGATTGCATTGAGCGAGGTCTAGATGTAACTAAAGGAGGAGCAATTTATGATTTTACTACCACTCAACTTATCGGTCTTGCAACGATTGCAGACAGTCTTGCTGTTTTAAAAAAGGTGGTTTTTGAAGAAAAATTACTTTCTTATGATGAAATGATACAAATTCTAGCTAAAAACTATAGGGGCCGTTATCGTGATAAAAAAGGCGAAGAATGGCGACAGATATTCATAAATAAGGTACCAAAATTCGGAAATGACAATGATTACGTTGATAACATTGCCAAGGACATAGCTAAACTTTTTTGTGAAGAACTCTTGAAATATAAGAATTATAGGGGAGGGTATTATAATCCTGGTATTTATTCAACATCATTTCATCTGGCGTTTGGAGTTTTCACGGCTGCTTCTGCTGATGGGAGGAAATCAAGGGATCCTTTATCTAATGGAGTAGGTTCTACAAACAATCGGGATAAGAATGGTCCAACTGCGATATTAAATTCCATAATGAAACTAGAAAATGAATTAATGACAAATGGCAATTCATTAACTCTAAATTTCCACCCAAATACGATAAAACTCGAGACATTTGTGCCAATGATAAAAACATTTTTCAAAGTAAAAGGAGGATATCACTTTCAATTGAATGTAATTGGTAAAGAGACTCTATGTGATGCTCAGCTCAATCCTAATCAATATCAAGGTTTAGTTGTGAGAATCGCGGGATACACTGTGCTGTTTAATGAACTCTCTAAATCAGCACAAGATGACATAATAGCTCGTACTCAATATTAAATGCCAATTTAATGCATTTTTTCAAAAAAAATATTAATTCCCAATCTCTTTGTCACCTACGTTAATTACAATTACTAAGGGCCTGTAGATTAGTCGCAGATTATTGGATTGAAGAAATGTCCAGCATGCAACGCAAGATTCGCATTCTTGAGGCCGCGGGTTCAATTCCCGCCAGGTCCACCATATTAACCTAAAATGGATTAATTAATATGACTCAAGCAAATATATTTCCTAAAAGATTTAACTTTACCAAAGTTCAGAAAAAATGGATTGATTTCTGGCGAAAAGAAAACATATTCAAATTTGATATGACTGATAGTCGAAAATTGTTAGCCATTGATACTCCTCCGCCTTTTGTTAGCGGAACATTGCACATGGGTCATATCCTAAATCATTCTTGGATTGATTTCGTAGCGAGATATCGGAGAATGAGAGGATCAAACGTTTACTTTCCCCAAGGCTTTGATTGTCATGGTCTCCCAGTTGAATTATCTGTTACGAAGAATTATGGCATTTCAAAACATGATCGTGATGAATTTCTGAAGAAATGCGTTGAATGGGTTGAAATGAACATTAAAAATATGACCAGTCAATTGAATGATTTAGGGTATTCTACGGATTGGACGTATACCTACCGTACAATGGATGATCAGTACAAAAAAAAGGTGCAGATCTCTCTTCTGGAATTCTTTGAAAAAGGGCTATTATATAGAGCTAAGTTTCCAACTCATTTTTGTGTCAATTGCGAAACATCAGTTGCTAAAGCAGAGGTCGGATATCAAGATGAACTCGGAAAATTATGGTACCTCAAACTAGGTTTGACGGATAGAGAAAATGAATTTATCACGATTGCAACTACGAGACCGGAATACATAGAAGCTTGTGTTGGAGTTTTAATCAATCCTAATGATCAACGCTATTTGGATCTCTCTGCTGCTAAAGTTAAGCTTCCAATCGCAAACCGAATAGTTCCGATATACATGGACCCAGAAGTAGACATGAATTTTGGAACTGGAATCGTCTACGTGTGTACTTATGGAGACGAGATGGATATCAAGTGGAAGTTGAAATATGATTTGGATGAAATTCAGATCTTTACTGAAGATGGTAAAATGAATGCTAACTCCAAATACCAAGGTTTAACGATAATTGAAGCACGTGATGCAATCGTAAAAGATCTTGAGGGCATGGGATTAATAGAAAAAGTAGAAAATTACGAGCATAGCGTCATCATTCATTCTGAGAGGTCATCCTGTAGGCGTCCTATTGAATATTTACCCGTTGATCAATGGTTCATAAATCTAAAAGATTATTCAGAAGAAATAATTGATTCTGCGGAATCTATAAAATGGTATCCGGAAAAACACAAGCAAAGACTCATTGATTGGGCAACAGGCCTTGATTGGAATTGGGTCATATCTCGTCAGAGAGTGTTTGGTACCCCCATACCATTTTGGTATTGTAAGGAATGTGGATATATTTTAGCACCTCGCAGAGAAGATCTACCGATAGATCCAGTCAAAAGTGCTCCCCCATCGAAAAAATGTCCAGAGTGTGGTAGTGAGTCAATTATTTCAGAAAAGGATGTTTGTGATTGCTGGATTGATTCAAGCATCACACCGCTTGTAATATCAAAATGGTTGGATGAGGAGGATTTCTTTAAAAGAATATACATGGATGCAGAAATGCATCGACCACAGGGTTATGAAATTATCAGGACATGGATGTTTTATACTTTATTTCGCTGTAGGGTTCTTACGGGGAAAATACCTTTCACAGAGACAATGATAAACGGGATGGTAGCTGGGCCAGACGGGAGACACATGTCAAAAAGTTATGGAAATATTGTATCTCCCGATGAGGTGATGCCTGATTTTGGAGTCGATGTCATAAGACAATGGGCAGCCATGGGATCGCTTGGAGATGATTATCCATTTGAATTTACTTGGATTAATAAACAATCAAAACAGCCAGTTTCCAAAGAAAAAATATTAGCAGAACAAAAACGCCTTCCAGAATCAAAATTTAATAATAAATATGAACGTAATTTTGAACAATTAGTGGGTGCTTCTCGTTTCTTAACGAAAATGTGGAACGCTTATCGATTTTTGTACCTAAATGCTCAAAACGTGGAATTATCTAATTTATCAATTGAGATTCCTGATCTTACAGAAATTGAATCTTACTTCTTTGACCAGTTTAATCAAATCCTTAAGCAAAGTACTGAGTATTTTGATCGATATAATTGGCACGAAGGATTGATGGTTCTTCGAACTTTTTTCCGGGATGACCTCTGTGATAATTATATCGAAGCAATTAAGTTTAGATTTTATTCTGACGATGCTAAAACCAGGAACAATGCCATTATGAATGCTTTAAACCTTTTTTATAAGGTTTTAACCACTCTATCTTTCATCATGCCATTTATTTGTGAAGAGATTCATAAAATACTGTTTAAAGCCTATTATCCAGTAAAATCACTTCTTTTCGAGTCTTGGCCTAAATCATATGACGAAATACCATCTGAGAAGTCAGAAAAAGGAAGATTAATCATTCTAACAATAAAAGCTTTAAGAAATATAAAATCAATACTGAAAATGCCTCTCAATCAAGAGATCTCTCGAGTGGTGATATCTACAAAGAATTCTACCCTTCTTCAATTGGATCAACCACTTGATATTAAAGAAACCCTGAGGATTAACCAATTTGAAGTAATAAATTCTACTGCAAAGTCTAAAATCCCCAAGAAATTCGACCATAGTGAAACAAATGAAGATTTAGAAGGCATGATCTATATATCTAAATGACTAGAGCCTATGCTGAAAAAAATTTTCATCATTATTCTCGCTTATAATGAAGAGAAAAGCATTGTTAATGTAATCCGCTTGATTCCATCCATTCCTGGTTGCGAAATTCAGGTAGTCGTCATTGACGATGGCAGTACGGATAATACACGTCTTCTTGCTCAAAATGAAGGAGTGATAGTTTTATCAAACCCATTTAATATGGGGCTAGCTTTAACGTTTCGTAAGGTTCTTAAGTTTTGTATTGATAATAACGCAGATATCCTTATGGTATTAGATGCTGATGGATAATACTCTCCTGAACAAATTCCTTCCCTCATTAATCCTTTACTTTACGGAGAAAGTGATTTAATTATGGGAAATCGCTTTTTGAAAGGAAGTGAATATAAAGAGAAGTGGATCAAGTATCTCGCAAACTTTTTAGTTTCATTCTTTATCTCTCGAGTACTGTTTCGATTAAAATCTGTTCATGATGTCCAATCCTCATTTAGAGCATTCAGCAGGGATTTAGGAAATTTTTTACTTTAAAATCTCAAGGGAACGCACAATTATGCCCAAGAAATGTTTATCTTGTCATGTTTATCCGGCTTCCGAATCAAACAGGTTTCTATTAAATGTATGGGGCGAAAAATTGGTAAATCACGGTTAATAAAAAATCCCTTAATCCATCTTTACCAAATTCTAAAAATTAGCATTATTGTCTATTTAAATTACGTTCAAGTTAAAAATATTTAATCTTCTCTCTTAATCTCTGGTTCTACTCCTAATTGAGTAATCATGACTCTTTTTAGTTCCGCCATCTCTTTCGGTAACCCAAACATCTCCGAATACTTGTCTGTAGTGGTTAATTCGTGAGTTCTCCCCTTTTTTACTGCAGAAATCAGATCATTATCAATGAGAAACTTTACATGCTCATAGGCGCCAGACCCTCGCAACTTAACTAGCAGAGATTTCAAGATTGGTTGCTTTAATGCAATAACTGTTAAGGTTCTAAGATATTTTTCGGCAATACCACCTCCCTTTGCAAACTTGCTTACTTGCTCGGTGTATTCCGGTTTAAGCTGCATTTGCCACTTTTCGCCAACTTGAGCGATTATCAAAGCAGAATCACGTTCTAGATATTCAAATGCTAATTCATTCACTAATTCCTCGGTGAGTTTTTTAGGCATCTCAAGCTTAGTTGACAGTTCTTCGATATCTAATGGTGATCCTGATGCATATAGCGCCCCTTCTATCAAATTCTTGCTAATTTGTCTTATATCTTCCTCGGTAGGAGGTTTTTCTGCTTCTGCATCTCCCATTTCTCCTTCTTCTGATTCGATATCACCTTCCTCACTTTCTAAATCCTCTTCCTCTTCATCCTCCTCTAATTCAAGCTCCTCTGCTTCCTCCCCAACCTCCTCTGTTAGATCCTCCTCAGGTTCAGTAACATTTTCTTCCAAATCTTCAATATCCAACTCTTCATCTTCTTCGGATAAACTTTCTTCTCGCAATTCATCTAAATCCGTTTCTTCCATTTCTTCTTCATCTATTTCACTTTCAATTGAGTTCTCTTCCTCAATTGATTCCTCATCGATCATCTCTTCATCGTTTTCTCTCTCGCTCATGGTTTAATCTCCTCTCACTTTTTTACTTTCAAATCGACCAAAAAATCTTTAAAATCCGATTCCTGAGAAAGTGTCACTTTATTTCCCGTTGATAAAAACATCAATGCTAAAAACAATCTCACGAACGCAAATTTTCTCCCAATTGGACTTTGCTCTTCATTTTTAATAATTTCTGCTAAATCATAGAAAGTGGTTTCCTTATCGTCGAATTCGACCTTAGCTTTTACTCTATTAAACCAACTTTCATGTAACTCCTCAACAGTTTGCTCCTTTCCGCTTATGTGTTTTAAAAGTTCTCGAGGCAACTGTGCTTTGGAACGCATCAAAACGCGCTTGTTCTTCTCCTCTAACCTCCGTAATCGCCTTCTTTTTAATTTCTCCTTATTCTGCATCGTTTCGATGATTGCAGACCTCATTGCCTCAAATAACTCATCCTTAGTAGAGATCAGCATTTTAGGTTGTATGGGTTGTGGTAATGTTTTAGGTATCGTTCTTCCATGACGCGCTCTTAACTTCTCTAGTTCTTCTTTCTTCTGTATCTCCTCTTCTTCTCT
This sequence comes from uncultured archaeon, assembly GCA_964632315.1. Classification (GTDB taxonomy): domain Archaea; phylum Asgardarchaeota; class Lokiarchaeia; order Sigyniarchaeales; family SOKP01; genus SOKP01. The sequence continues at coordinate 5,094 of CAZWEM010000047.1, read as the reverse complement.
AATGATGCTTGATATTTTATAGTGATGCAGTACTGCAGAAGTTTTTAGTGCTATTCCAGAAATCTTGTAATTAATGAGTTCTTCCTCAAGCATGTTATTGAAAAACTTGTCGACTAGCGATGATAAATCGTAAAAGGCCACGTTTGAATCTTTCGCTAATTCGGGATCCAATAGGCTCGAGAACGGTGGTTTCTGCCAAAATTTAAGCTCCATCTTGTCTCTAGTCAATAGTGCGGGATCGAATTCCTCTCCTGCAACTAATTCCGTCTCTAATTCTTCATCAGAAATCGCCTCATGTGTTCTGTCTACAAACTCGGGACTCGACGTTACTTCTTCCAATATTTTAATGATATCTGCTTTCTTTGATTTTGTTGGGATTTTAATGTTATTCTTACTGGCAAAATCTCTTAACTCAGCAACTTTCCAATCCTTAAAATCGTATACCTCGCTTGGTTCATCCTCTTCTGGCATTATTTGGCTCCTTCAAAAAAGAACTCATTCTATTATTATTCGTGCTTATATCATTCAATTAAATTATCAAATTTTAAACTTTTTGACTAGCGTAACCAAGAAAATTTCATGAGGAAATAATAGAAATAGTATAAATAAAACGATGATTGCCATTCTTGAGATTTTTCCTAAGACTCAGAAATCAAAAATTTAAGGGAAAAACAAGGATATTACCCTTATTGAGCTTCTACCTATCTTTCCAAAACTCATCAAGTAATACCCTTGCGATTCCCCGTTTTTCGGATACCGCCAAAATATCCGCCTCTGCAAATCTTTCCAAATCACTCTTATCAAATTCTAAATCACAAACCACGCATCTTATCACGGTGTCATGATCTACAATTTTCTCCCTCCTACACCTTGGACAACGGAACTTTTTATCCTCCATCATTAATGCCTCTAGTGCCATAATTCTACTTTGTGACAGAGTATGCCTTTTAAAGTTTTGGGTCCGTTTTTAATTGGTGAGAAGAAGCTTCAGATGTGCATTTTAAAGTTTGACATTTTTGGTGAAAATGGTCCTTTAAATATGAAAATGAAATCCGTGATACACCCCCAAAAAATTTTTTCTTGTAGAATTGAGTAAACTGGATGATCATGACTTATTTGCTAAGATTAAATAGAAAAATTTTCTTTCCATCAAGATCTACTTTCCTAATCTTGGCAATCTATTGTAAAATGCCGATATTAAGAAGGATTTTATCTTTGAATTTATGATTTTGTCAAATCCCTATTTATTGTGATCTTTACCATTATATTTAACATTTCTCAATGGATGGTAATGGTCAAAAAAGTTGGGATCCTCGTACACATTTTTAACAAGGGTGTCCCCGTTTACAAAATCCTTTAAAATTAGATAATGCTCGATATCTAAGTATTCAAAGACCATATCAAAGAGTTGCTTGAATTCCGCAAGTTCACACTTTGGAAAGTATATTTCCATCATCAAGCCATACTCAAAATCAATTGGTGCTTCAAACCCTTGAATGAAATAAATACCTTCAATTTCATGGATGAAACCATAATTAAACCAGCCAAAAATCTTCATGAGAGTTTCCATCGAATCTTGGTTTAGATTAGGGATGATAAAGTAAATGCTTTCTTGGAAGCCTAAATTTTTTAGCTTGATATACGGGAAAATGAGTTTCTTTTTCAAAAGGTTTTGGATTCTTTCAACTGTTTTTACTTTTTTAGTTCCAATATAGGATTTTATATCGATGGAATGATAACTAAAAATTTCACATAGTTCATTAAATTCCGGAGATTCAAAACTATATTCAGAAATTGCTTTATCTATGGAGAAATCAAAAACCTTTGGCTTTAAAAGATTATCTTCATAATTTTTTTCAAAAAGGATGCTTTCAATATGTCTTTTAAATATGTTAATCTGATAATCCAAGCCTTGAGGTGTATAATTACCTTCAAAATGAAAAATTTGTATGGTTCTTTTAATAAAAAAGCTACAAAATTCGAGTAACTTCAGATTTGGGTCTAATAAATAATCCATAAATGGAGGATCAGATATTTCAATGGGTAATACAGATTCTAATAAAAACGGAATAGACTTACCAATGCATGCCGGGTATCGGACTTTTAAAATGTTATTTAATATATTTTTAAACTCTATTTTATTTAAATTGTTTGAAAAGAAGTATGTTATATATTTTTGTAAACCAAATCTATGATAAGCAGGAAAAAAGCTTAAATTTTTAACATGATTCTTAAAAAAAAATACTTTCTTATTCATTACTAATTTTTCATTTTCATTTATAACCTCTTCAAGGTTTTGATTTAAATTATAAAGCAAATTAAGATCTTCAAGGTTATAACTTTCATTTTCTAATAATTTACGTTTGTTTACAGAATCTATAAAATCAATTAAATCTAAATTGTTAGAAAATAAAATTCTGAAATTTTGGAATTTTTCTTTAATCATATTATTTTCGTTAGCCTTAAAAATGCTATTAGCAAATATGGTAAACTGATTAAAAAGATCTTTAGTATAAAAAAAATTTTTATTTTCAACATCATAAAAATCCCAAATTTTAATCCCACCAAAAAAACCACTCCACAAAAGATTTCTCCCAAAGTAAATATCATCTGAACCAAATAAGCTTAATAAAATTGAAATAAAAGTGTTTTTTTCTGTTTTATTTAGCGGAGGTAATGAGATTTCCACATAAAAGATTTTTTCTTCGGTTATAAAATCTATAGTGGAATCAATTAAAATACGGGGAAAAAATTTCTTTAAATTATTTAATTTCAATAAATTACTTTTGATTCCTTTTATAAGTAATTGAAAGTAATCTTTCTCATATTTTTTAGTATTAATCGTACTAATCAAAAGTGGTTTTATAATTGGAGGTTTTGAATCAATAAAACTGTTTATAGTTACTTCTATATTAGATAAATTTATGTCCTGAATTTTGTATTTATTATAAATCTGACTAAGCTTCCGTTCTTTAGAGAGAAATAGTTGATTGATTAATTTTTCATCATTTATAATCATGCGGATTGTATTAAGATTAAATATTTTTAATTTAGCGAATGAATTTAGCAATTCGAGAAATGTTTTATACAGATTACTCTTTTCATTAAAGGTCTCTTTATTTTCAAAAAAAGTAGTAAGAAAATCATTAAGCAAATCATCTTTTAAATACACGTAGAATTCTATTGAAGGTATAAGTTTTTTATTTTTTAATTTATTTTTTAAAAATTCGATATTAGTATAATTCCGATTTTCTATATCTTCCCCAAAATATTTTAAAATTTCAAGATAAGAAGAGATCTTTCTCTTAATTGAAAAAAAATCTTCCTTTTGATACTCTATAAATAGTTCAATCAATCTTTCTTTAAGATTACTTTGTGTTAATACTCTTTTAAGGTTCTTTTTTAAATCATTTATTAGATTTCTCTGATTTAAAATTTCTTTAAAAAGATCAGATCGGAAAATTTTGATATATTCTGCTTTATTCTCAAATCCCAATCCACGGTAGGATCTGATTCGATCAAGAACTAGGAATTCAAGTATTGATAATCGATTGACTTTATTAATTTTAGCAGTTTCAATAAAAAAATTTATCTCTAAATTCTCACGATAATCAGAATGATTTGGATTTAGAAGAACTTTTTTGTTAAAAGTTTCCTTAAAATAGTTTAAATTAATAAAGTGACTATGGGATTCTCTTAACATTAATTTAAATCTAACTATTACACCTTTTTCCTTTAACATCTTAATAAATTTGATACAATCATTGACATAATCAAATGGAATAACGAAATAACCAGCCCACATTACTGAAAAATTAATCATCGAACTTTTTGGAGAAACAAAGAATGGGATTTCATTAATAAATTGAAGAACATCATTCTTATTCAGATTAGAATTGAATTCAATAAATATAATAATGATTGCTATATTTATTGAAGCCCAATTAATTTGATATGATGGAATGATAAAACTTTTATTCTGAATAATACGAAGATTCCTAATAAATCTCCTAAAGCTTAAATGTGTTTCAAGAATATTTTGGTTTTTTAGAATTGTAAAAGAATTTTTGTAATCTTGTAGTTTCATTAAATTCTTTGATTTATAAAAAATAAGAGTTAAAATTCTTAACGTCTCAATCAAATTATCATTATATAGTGAATATTGGAGCATTTCTTGGTAATTTTTAAACAATATAAAACTAAAGGTTCTTTTAGTATTATGAAACAAATGACCATATTTGTTTAAATATTGAAAAAAGAATTGAGAGGGATTTGGATAATTATTCAGATTAGTATTATTAAATATTGATTCCAATTGATAATACTCGTCTGATAATATTGTTGATTTTTTATTTTGGCTAATAATTTTCCAGATTTTTGAACGCCATTGATTCATTAGTGGATGATTTACTAAAAATTGCATTACAATTTGATTTACTATTAAAATTATAGAGTTATTTTTCCAAAATTTTTTATCGACAAATAAAATCAACAATTCTCGCAATACAATAAATTCTAAAAATTTTTTATAATCATTATAAATTCTAATGAAGACTTTCTGATCTTTTACTTGTCTTTTTATTCCAAAATTAATTAGAATTGATTTTTCTGGAGAATTTATATTTGAAAGTGTAAATTTCATTTCGCTTTTTATGGGTTTAATTCCTAAGTAGAAACTCAATTTTTTCAAAAGTTTTTGATACTTTTCATTCAAATATTCTAGATCTTTCGAAATTTCTTGAATGAAATTAAGTTTAGGAAAATTGGGCATTTTTGTTATTAATTAATTCAAATGAATTTAAAATAGTTTTATTTTTAGGACTTTAAATAGTTCAGTGATTAAAAATAATATCAGTTTAAAGATAGGAGGATAAATACTATGAAGATGCGCTATAGAATTCTTACCTTCATTATAACATTATTCGCATTTTTAAATGTTGTTCGGGTTGGAATGGCCAATTGGTATCCAGCGGATGGCCAAGGAGGACCATAAAAGGGTAAAGAAGGCAATCATAAGTTAATTATTTCTTTTTTTCTTTTTAGTATTCAAGTATTTATTTTTTTCCTTCTATTTTATAATGGTCGGAGTGTCGA
>CAZWEM010000046.1:0-39166 GCA_964632315.1 uncultured archaeon | reverse complement strand
ATGTTATTGAAATTTTCACCGTATTTGCGGAGTTCAGTGGATTACCCGCTAATAGAGTTTCGGCACCTGTACCGATATCTGCAATGAACTCGTTGCTTGATGGTGCATTTCGTCCAAAAGGTGGATTCATCGAGTTCCCAAAGAAATTTGAAGAGAAATATCTTTCTTTAGGGGGAGAATTGATGCTTAATACTAAAGTAAACAAGATATTAGTTAAAGACGAGGAGGTTAAAGGTGTCAAGTTAGAAGATGGTAGAGAATTATATTCGGATTATGTAATAACCACCATCGACCCTCTAGTTGCCATGAAAGAAATGGTTGGTTTAGATTTGATACATGATCTGGATAAAAAGTATGCAGAAAAAGTTGAAAGCGTGAGAATGTCTACATCATCAATGAATGTCAGTATTGGACTTGATGATGAGATTGATCTGGAAGCATTAGGTTTAGATTGTGGCTATAGCGTGATCACGTCAGGAGGAGATATCTTCGATCGGCTATTTGATGATATGGAACAAGGAAAGATCGGCTATACAGATAAAGAATTTCGACTTGGAGTTATCTGTCCCTCATTAACGACAGGCGGGAAACAAAATATTATTTTGAGAATTGTGCCGATGGGTATCGATGATTGGGTAGAACTAAGGGAAAAAGATCCTCAGCGTTATAATGAGAAAAAACAAAAATGGGCCGACTTCTTCATAGACCTAACTGAAAAATATCTCATACCCGACCTCAGAAAGCATGTTAAGGTGGTTGATATTTCAACCCCAGCAACCTATGCACGGTATTCTGGTTCCCCCTCTGGAGCTATTTATGATATGGCTCCGTATCCAGATAATTTTGGGAGGACAAGATTAAAAATGAAAACTCCCATAAAAGGACTTTATCAACCAAAGTTCATACATAGTGTATTTGCCACATTGTTAGCAGGAATGCAGGCAAATGACATGATTCTAAATAGAGAAATAATGGATGGTAATGCCAGATATAAAGCTTAACTTCCTTTTTCTTTTTCTCTTCTTTCTTTTATGCTAATATAAATATACAAACCAATCAGAATCCCTGTAATACCAACTAGTGAATAGATTGAAGCAAAAAAGATGGGATTATTAAAAGAATTACTCGGATCGGTCGAAAAAATAAAGATTTCAGCATAATCAGAAAATAAATCACTATCAGTGTCTTTATTAAGAGGATTCGTGCCATACCTATTAATTTCATCTCCATCGTTTATTCCATCTTTATCTGTATCTGGATTATATTTATCGGTGAGGTATATCTTTTCCTCATCATTATCAGTCAATCCATCGTCATCTGAATCGACTCCGAATTTAATTAAACATAAATTATAATAAGCAGTTCCAAAACTACGAGTATAACCTACAACATAAATATTTTCATGAGAGTCGATTGAAATTGCTTTTCCATAATCATAATCAGAGCCACCCCAAAAATATGTCCATAATAAATCACCGTCTGGATTTAACTTTAAAAGGCAAATATCACATTCGCCATGACCATAACTATATGTATCTCCAAGTACGTATATATTTCCAGCATTATCAATCACAAGATCATCACCATGCTCATTTTTATTTCCTCCCCAAATAAAATTCCATTGAAGTACACCTAAATTACTATATTTAAGTAAAAAAATATTATAATCTTCATTAGACGTATAACGTTGAGAGCCAACTATATATATATTTCCCAATTGATCAACGATAATTTGATTAATTCCAAAATAATCATTAAAATTTTTCTTGCTACTCCACATTAGATTCCCTACGTTGTCACATTTTAATAATGTCAAGGATGATATCGAATAATCCGAATTGTAGGATCTTCCTACAGCATATACGTTATTATCAATATCTAGAGTTAATGAATCTCCCCAATCCTCTTTTCCTGAGTCCCAAATTAGTTCCCAATCGGTTCCTCCTGTTAGATTTAATTTTGCAATATATAAATCATAATCTTGGCTAAAATTGCTCCCGACGATATAAAAGTTTCCATATTGATCCATTTTCATACTTTGACTGAGGGAACTTACTCGTTCATTTAAAGATATTGTATCTCCAACAATAGCTTCTCTATTTAATTTTGTTATCTCATAACTATAATTCGATCTACCTAAAACATAAAAAAAAGAATTAAATAGTTCTAAATCATATCCAAAATCAGAATCTTTAGTACCCCAAATACAGCTCCAATTGAGATTTCCTCTACTTTCAATGCTCATTAGAAAGTAGTCATATCCTGTAAGATAATAATTCGTGCTATATCCAGTGATATATATATTCCCCTGATTATCCAAAACAACGTCATTTGGATATGTGTTTTCCGAAATACTCCAGATCTGATCCCATTCATAAGCTACATTATTAGAAGTTTTGGGATATTCTGGATTCGAACAATTCTGATGATTATTGAGAATAAAATTATAATTATAAAAAGTCAATAAAAAAATAAAAAATAATAAAAGAACCAATCCTGATTTCTTAAAGTTATTAAAAGATTTTTTATATTTCATAATGATGTTTAACTCGTAAAAACCCTCCATTTAACCGTGTTATTAATAAAAAAGTTTGAAGTATAGCTACAATTTGAAAAATAAATAGAAATTCCATAATTGTTGTAATAAAATAAATTGTGGTAAAAATCAATCAGATCAGATTCATATACATAGGCTCCCTCTAAATTATTTTTCAACACACAATTAGTTACATTAACATTTGTGCAATAAAACATTTGAAATGCGCGATTTAAATTGTTATTTAGACCCATGTTACTTATTCTACTATTATTACAATTAAATAAATTAAGTGCATAGTTAACATTACTTAAATTTTGGTTTCTTAGTGTAATGTTATTACAATTTACAAGAAAGATCTGTCCGTAAATATCTGAATCTGTGAGATTAATATTATTCATATTTTTAAAAAAAGCTAATTTTTTTCCATTAACCTTATTATCTTCAACAATTACATTCGTCAAAACAGAATTTGAGAGATATAATCCGGAACCAATAAGAGAATTATTTTCAATACGACAATTGGCTGAAGTAACTCGTATTGCATCATATACATCATAAAAATCACTGTCTTTAAAACTAATTTTATTATTTAAAATCGCGGTTTTCTCAGAATGAGAAATTTCTATTCCAATTTGCACGTTATTTAAAATATTGTTTTGAATTATCGAATTTGGACTATTAGTTATATATATACCCTCTCTATAGTTAATAATTGTATTATCACTTATAATTCGAGTGCCTAAACACTTTTTACGCGTGAATAAATCTATGCAATAACCATTTGGAATCGATCTACTTCCAATACAAGTGTTATTCACTATTTTGATATAAGAACTGTTTAAACTATATATGCTAATCGCTCTATAGCTGCTACTTAAGATGTTATTGCGAATAACAACATAATCGGAACTGTATTCTATATCTATTGCAGAACTTGAAGAAGTTAAAATAGTCATATTTTCAATAATGTATGGATCTTCTGCTGTCCCAGAACCGGGGATTCCATATTTTTCATAATCATCCTCTGAATTAATCCATATACCCAAAGTCTCATTTTTTGGATACTTTATTCCCTCATAATAAATTGCATTTATTAATGTTGGACCATACATAAAGTAAAATAAGGTTAAAACAGTCATAGTACATAAAAAGAAAAAAATCCCATCTGGAACTTTTCGGCGTCTAGTTTTATATATCAAAGAGATAATTCCTATTCCAATAAAGATGCTTAGAATCAATATTATCGGGAAGATGAAAAATAAATTTGGGTTGGCCGAAATACCTATTGTTCTATCGAATTCAGTTGATTCCATATCTGGATCATCATTTAAAAAGACTAAATACCAATCTCCCTCATAGGGAACGCCAAAATGACCTTTATCTAAAGTGTATGTCCCATCCGAAACAAGATAATGATCAAAATTTGAGCTATTTAAAATAAACTTGAGATAGTTAGATTTGGTCATTACTAATACCTTTACACCTATATCTGGATTATGGCTTTTAAAATACCAATCAATTCCAAATCTTTGATCTAAGGTAAAACTATGGAAAAAATATCCTTTATATTGAAGTGTAGCACCATAAATTCCGTTGACAGAGGGATGGATATCAGGTTCAACATTTTTATTCTGAGGTTTAATAAAATTCGTAGGAAGTAAAAAGCAGATAATAATAGAAATTAATATTAACACTAACTTTTGTTTGGATTTCATAAATTAAAATTCTGTTAGATTTTTATCGTTAATACTATAAAAGATTAGTCGAGCTTATAAATCTTATTAGCTAATTATCAATAATGATTGCATATGCATTATTTAATACAATCCTTGTTTCTGTTCGAACTTTTATTATATTTACGATTAATTTTCCACTTTTGAGAATTTTCGATGTAGTAGAAAAGATTCTTATTCTAAATAATATTGTAATTATCAATCCTTAAGCATGATGGAGATTTAGGAATGAAAAAAGGTAACCCGTATGGAACTCATAGAGTTATTGAACCTAAAGGTTCTTTACCTCAACCAGCATTAAAGATTTCGAATGATATGGAAATCTACGATAATGAGATTTTAATTGATGTTGATTACTTAAACATCGATTCTGCAAGTTTTACTCAATTATTAGGAGAAGCTCAAGGTAATATTGAAGTTGTAAAGTTTATGATAATGAAAATCGTTAAAGAAAGGGGAAAAATGCAAAACCCAGTAACAGGATCAGGTGGTATGCTAATTGGGACGGTTCAACAAATTGGGAATAAATTAATCGATTCAACTGATTTAAAAGTAGGTGATAAAGTAGCCACACTCGTATCATTATCATTAACACCACTTAAAATCAATATGATTAAGAAAATTAATCCTGATATTGAACGAGTTGAAATTGACGGGAAAGCAATCCTTTTCGAGAGCGGTATCTATGCTAAAATTCCTTCAGATCTGGAGGAAACTCTTGCTTTAGCAGCTCTTGATGTAGCGGGAGCACCTGCTCAAGTACAAAAATTAGTTAAACCTGGAGATAATATTTTAATATTGGGAGCAACGGGAAAGTCTGGATTGATGTGTTGTTGTAAGGCAAAAGAAATGATTGGTTCTGAAGGACTCGTAATTGGACAAGCAAGAAATGAGAAACGCAAAGATTTTCTTGAGAGTACTAATTTTTGTGATAAGACTATAATCGCGGATGTGTTGGATCCAATCGATGTTTTGGATAAGATTCATGAGACACTAAATGGAAACGAGGTGGATATAACAATTAATTGTCTAAGCATTCCTAATACAGAATTATCCTCAATTTTACCCACTCGTAATGGTGGTATCGTATATTTCTTTTCTATGGCTACCAGCTTTACAAAAGCAGCTCTGGGGGCTGAGGGGGTGGGAAAAGATGTCACGATGATCATCGGAAATGGTTATACTAAAAACCATACTCAAATAACTTTAGATTTGTTGCGAGACTCCAAAAAGTTAAGAAATATCTTTGAAATGAAATATCTTTAAAAAATATGGTGTTACTCTCCTTGAAATTTAATTTTATGAGAATTCAGATTTATAAAAAATAAAAAAAATAAGTGAAATTTAATTAAAAACCTAATTCTCTAATTTTTTGTTGTATTCCTTCTGATTTCTGAGGGGTAATATCATACCATTTGTAAAACACCAAGCTGCCTATCAATAAAGCGATTGCTGGTATGACTGATAAATGTAAACGAATTCCAATCAGTGCTGAAAATGCTTGATTATCTATATCGGGCATAAAATTAGTAAGTATGTGAACAATAATCAGTACTAAGAACTGGATAACGTTTGCTAAACGACCTATAAAGAATTTGATTCCTAAATAAGTAGCTTCTAGTCGTTCTCCATCTAAAATAGCCATCTCATCTAATACATCACCGTTGATTGTATCTTGCATTACGAAAAAGATGGCTCCTGTCAAACCAACGAAACAACCGAGAACTAGCAATGTGATTATTGAAGTTGCGAAAAATAGTAAACCGGTTGCAATAGCCATTGAAAATGCACCTATAGATACCATGAGCTTATTATTGTTTAATTTATTCGCCACCCTTATCCATAAAGGAATGGATATTATACTGACTATAAGATAGCCTGACATGCCCAATATTAAATCCTCAGCTTCACCTCTAAGATTATACTTAATAAAATAGTTTAATGAAACAATTAACAATCCCGTCAATAATGTATACATAAAATGCAAGAAACCCCATAGCATGAAATTTTTCTTTTTAATTGCTTGGAAAAAGTCCTTGAAAAATGTAAGACCAGTTTTTCGTGGTGCAGAATTTAAGTAGTCTTGCACCATTATTTTATCCTCTCGATGTCCAGGAAGCATTAGAACTCCGGCTATAATTGTTATTATCGCAAGAAGAATTGCTTGCATTACGTATGTCTCTATTTGTCCGTATTCTACTATTAGTGGGGGAACGACTAAACCAAGAACTAAACCAATGACACCCCACAAACCCTTCATTCCAGATACTTTCCTACGTTCTCTCATATCCCTGAATTTAAAAGGAAAAAGTGCTTCGCTATTTACACTCCATAATGTATAGAAACCATCAAAAGCGACAAGTACTATTAATATATAAATGAAAATGATGATTCCCATAGATGAAGAATTAACATTTGGAGGGGTAAAGATGAATATGTACAATATTGCCCAAGGAAAGACACCTGCAATGACCCAAGGGAGCCTGCGGCCCCATTTTTTAGTGAATTTAAAGGGCCTGTCAGTTATATTACCAAGAAGTGGTTCATTTATGGCATCCCATATACTGTATGTTACAAATAAGATCCCGAGTAATATTACATTCAGTTGGATTTATGTTTCATAAAAAAAGAAGACGTACGCACCAAACGCTCCCACATTGAAGTTAATCAGACCTTGTGAAATACTATAAGAATTTATTTCCAAAAAACCATGTGTTTTTTCTCTTGTTTCATTCATATTTCGTAAACTTCATGTAATTTGTAATTGACTATTCAAAATTTGCTTTTAGTAATTATAAAACTTTAGTTAGGAAAAAGGTAAAATGATTGCACTTTAAAATAAATGGGGAAATTCTCCCACGGTGTTCTCAACAAATGAGAATCCTTATTTAAAATAAATGACAAATTAAACTTGAACCATGAGAGTAAATAGACGAATGGAAATATTTGGAGATGTTCCTGATGATGCATGGACTAACTGGAAATGGCAATTTAAGAATAGAATCACCACTCTTGAAGAACTTAAACAATACCTCCCATTAACGAAAGAAGAAGACGATCCTAAAATCCTAGAAACACTTAGAATGGCAATCACGCCATATTATCTAAGCTTGATTGATCCTCATGACCCATATGACCCTATTAGGAAGCAAGCTGTCCCAACTGTTCATGAATTAAAAAAATATCCTGGAGATCTAAAAGATCCCTTGCATGAAGATGTAGATTCCCCTGTTCCTGGATTAACTCATCGTTATCCTGATAGAGTATTATTTTTAGTCACAGAAAATTGCTCGATGTATTGTAGACATTGTACAAGAAGACGATTTGCTGGACATCATGATAAGGCACCACCACAATCTCAAATAGATAATGCGCTAGCTTATATTCGAGAGAATTCTCAAATTAGGGATGTTCTCTTATCTGGGGGAGATGCCATGCTAATTTCAGACAATATACTCGAACAGATTTTAATTAAGTTAAAAGAAATACCTCACGTGGAAATCGTACGGCTTGGTTCTAGATCACCCGTTGTAATGCCCCAGAGAATTACTCCAGAATTGTGTGAAATGCTCAAAAAATATCATCCTATATGGTTTAACACGCACTTTAATCATCCAAACGAAATTACTAAAGAATCAACACGCGCTTGTGCAATGTTAGCTGATGTTGGTATTCCTTTGGGTAATCAATCGGTATTACTCCGTGGTGTGAATGATTGTATTCATGTCATGAGAAAACTGGTTCATGAGTTAGTAAAAATCCGGGTACGCCCCTATTATATATATCAGTGTGATTTGTCAATTGGCCTTGGACATTTTCGTACGAGCGTTGCTCAAGGAATTGAAATCATTGAGGGCCTACGGGGACATACTTCTGGGCTTTGCGTGCCAACCTTCGTAGTAGATGCACCTGGTGGAGGGGGAAAAATACCAGTTATGCCTGATTATACCATATCTCAAGGAAATAGTCGAGTAGTACTGAGAAATTTTGAAGGTGTAATTACTACTTATCAAGAACCTACTGATTACTCACCAAGTTGTCATTGCGAAGATTGTGAAAAGCAAATTGGAGTATCTGCATTATTAAGTGGAGAAAAGATGACAATAGAACCCGAAGATCTAGAGCGAAATATAAGAAAAAGAAAATTAAGTAAATAATAAAAGGATCTTTAAAAGCTAGCTAAGAATATCGACGTAAATACAAAAAACATACCTAGTTTTAACAAGTTCTTAACTAATCGATAGTAAGTTTTCTCTGCTTTCATCAAAAAGGTTAGAGCAGTAGCTAATCCAATTATAATCACCGTTATGATCATCGACACGATATAAAGTAGTAGACTATGTATTAGAGCAGAGTTTAATATGATTGGAAGAATCATAAATAATATAATGATTAAATCTGATGTGAAAGATATTATTTGAGTCTTTTTTGCCCCTAATGTAAGTGCTAAGGAATCTGCACCAGCATTTTTATATTTTTCTTCATTCTTGCTTTCATTGATTAAATCTTTTGAAAATTGTAAGAGAAAGATAATACCGAAGAAGAGAAATACTGAAAGTGGTATCATCATTGTATTGAGAGCAGCTCCATATATCAAACCTAATGAAATTGCTAAACTAATCAGGATATTCGCTAAATATGATTTATAACTCCAATCTCTGCCGAAAAAAGCCGATAGAATCAATACCGCACCGATTATTGCTAAAATAAATAAATTCAGCAATCCTAAATTATACAATATTGTATAGTAAATTGAAGTCCCAAATCCTAAAGAAAACAAGATAATGATAGATACATTTAATTTTTTTATTGCTTGCTGAAATCTTTCCCCGTTTTCTATCTTAAGAACCAGTGAAACTAGCAGTGTAGAACTCGCAATAAGAAAGTAAATCGGTAAACCGAAATATATGTTAAAGGTCACTCTCCCGTTTCCAATACCCCAACGAGTTAATAATAAACCTAAAAAGGTTAACACACTTCCTTTTATCCAGCCATAAGGTTTCATTCCATACACATAATCTTTTCTTTTAATTTTCATCACCACAATTATAATTCTGTATATGCTCTCGTTGCATTTTCAAAATCTAATACTAGCTTCATGTTTCCATGCTCTATAGTGGTCCTAAGCGTATTAAATGCTTGAATGCAGAATTCATTTTCAAATTTAGGATATGGTCCTAAATCTACTTCTTCCCCAGCCACAGTCATTGGACCGTTCCATGCAACTTTTACCAAACCTCTTGTAGGAGATAGATATTGGATGTCATACCCAACAGCCAAATGGCGAACATCAACTCTTGTTTCTGACAATGAGGTAGTAAAGTTATCAAACGTCCCATAATCTTCGATACTGCCTAATTCTACAATGTACGCGTTCTTTCTTCCAAATGTTCTAAGTTCATAATTACTCTCCCAAGTTATTGGTTCATCTGAATATAATCCGACGTAACTATTCAATCTCCTGCCAAAAATCCATTTATCTTGCTGGATTACTTCATCAAATGCCCAACGGGGGAAATAAGTTTGTATGTAGGGGTCAAATCCTAATATTAGATATACTATTTCCATTAACAAGGGCTGAGACAAGCGATCATATTCTATCACTCCTAAATTCTTATATAGAGTCGCACGGGGTTTAAAGCCTCCAACATAATCCTCAAAACGAAATCCACCGTACGAATTCGTAAAAATGTAAGCATATTCATCTAAAGAAGCTTGCCATATATATTCTTGATATCCTGCCATACCTTTCTGATGATCTTGGGCGCCTGAAAGCTGATAATAGGGGGTGCGATATGTATATGTATTTGTTTCCTCAAGAACGGCACCCTGTGTTGCTTCTTTAATAAAAGCACATACTTCTGGCAAGCTCATACCATAAAGATCTGCAGCAACTTTTAGCAAATCAACTAGCATTTCATCATTGAATACCGTGTTATATCCCAGATTATAATATTCTGTAAGATTGAGAGAAGGTTCAATCGTTTCGCTGCTAAAAACTGCTGACATGGGCCACCAAAACATCATATCATTCTCAGATTCATATCCAAATCCATAATCAGGACCATCTGCTATATTAATACTATTTCTATCTTTACTTTCATGATAATCTAAGGTTGCATTTGCTATTGCTTCTAAAATTGGTGGGGGTGTATATTTATTACTCGTTGAAAGTGCTACTGCTGCCATGCTATTACCCGCATTTGGATCATGATATCCTAAACCGAGAAGTATCCAAGCAGTTTCAGCAAAAGAGGCTCGAGAGGGAAGATTGATAAGACTAGTTCCAACTTTCTTGTCATCATACGTTCTACCATTCGTTGTAGCATATGTTCCATTAAAATAATGATTAGCAAAATCAAATGCGAATAGGTCAACTAACATTGCAGCTTTAGTAGCAGTGGCATTATCTTGAGCGAATTCAACTATATTTAGTAAAGCTGCTAAATCTTCTTCATAATAGACATCAGAGTGCCATTCTGAAAATCCAAAACGCGATCTCCATTCAATCCATTGATTAATTTTTGGTAATGCATGTTGAACATGTTGTGTGCCATTCATTCCAGAATTTGGAAATATTTCATCTGGATATAGCTGTCCAGCAAGTAATTCACAAGATCGAAACAAGATCATGTGGTTTTCTGTCCACATTATCATATCAGATGGTCCTGGTTCCGTGAACCAGTATTTAAAATTGAGAATCGCATTTTTTAATTCCAATTTAAAGGTGGGATCTAAAACACCAGTTATATTATCAAGGTACATCATTCGCAATAAGCTTGCCATTCTAAAGTCTGCTGTATCTTCTCTATTATTAATTTTATTCAAAGCTTCTGAAAAAGGAACTTCATTCACCGAACCATTTAAGTAAATCCTAGTAGATTGAGCATAAAATCCATTGCTTTTATTACTATCTTCTAAGTAAACGTTTTTCCGTTCTTCATAGCCCATCGTAGCATTAATGATGTCGCTTAGATGGTATGAATCCGGTAAGTCATTCACCCATCTCCTCCGCATTTCAGAAGACCTAGGAATGATAGCAATAATCGTTGGAATTATCAGTAAAATAAATATTGCTAAGACCGCTTTAATGATTTTTAAATTGTTTCTTTTCATTATTTTTCCTAATTAAATATTAATTAGTATAGATTTCTCATTAGAATATATAATATTATGCAATCAAAATTATTATTGGAAGAATTTTTAATATATCTTAATTAAAATCGTTTTATGAGTAATTTCGTTATGGAATTCACCGATTTAATTAAAACTGTTGTAAAACAATATAAGATCATTTCAATTATCGGTCTTGCAAAAAATGTGAGCAAAACAACAACTTTAAATCACATCATCCAAGTTCTAAAAGGAGAGTATAAACTAGGGCTTACTTCAATTGGAAGAGATGGAGAAAAATATGACGCTATTACCAACATGCCAAAACCACGCATAAAGATTGAAGAGGGAACTTACTTAGCAACAGCTCAGCAAAGCTTAGAAAATAGCGAAGTAAAATCGAAAGTAGTAAAAAAGACAGGAATCAACACACCTATGGGTGAGATTCAGATTGTTCGAACTTTAGGTAGTGGGTTAGTCGAATTAGCTGGACCTTCAATTAATTCCGAATTGAAACAAGTATGCAATTATTTACTTCATTTAGGATGTGATATAGTGCTTATTGATGGTGCTTTTGATCGACGTTCTTATGCATCTCCTTTAATATCTCATGCAACAATATTATCTACTGGCGCTTCAGTCTCAAAAAAAATGAATGAAGTCATAAATCTTACCCATCATACAATTAATTTATTGGGGGTAGAAAAAGAGCAAAACCCTCTAATCGTGAAATTAGCCAATACACTTATTTTAAATACAAAAATTGGAATCATTGATGAAAATAATTCAACAAGAACATTACCCTTGCCTACTGCATTAGGTTCCGTTGAAGAAATATTACAAGAAATTAGCCCCTCATCACGATATTTAGTGATAAATGGAGCCATTACAGACAAATTCCTAGAAGAATTCATGAAAAAGACTGATTATTATAAAAACATTAAGATTCTTGTTCCAGATGCTACTAAACTATTTCTGAATAAACGTGTTTTTGAACAATATTTGAAAAAAGGAGGGACAATACGGGTTTTGAATCAGATTCGAGTCCTTATTCTTACAATTAATCCTACTTCACCCTTAGGATATCAATTTAACAAGTCTAAATTCTTAAGCGAATTAGAAAAAGGAATTTCTATTCCAATTTACGATCTTGGACCAAGTAAATACTAAAATATAATTTGCTTGAATTATTAAAGCACATAATTCTAAGAAAACTAATTTTCTGTTTAAGGTCTTAAGACTATGGGAGTAAAAAATAAGTTGAATTTGAACTTTAAATTGGTAGATGATGCTAGGAAAATTGCCAAAAAAATAGTTATTGATATTCAGAAATTCATAGACCAACATACTACAACCTCTATAGAGAGAACTATATGTAGATTATTAGGCATTAACGGTACGGACGAATTTGGAGTACCATTGCCCAATGTCGTTGTAGATCATGTAATTAAAAAGGGTCAAATAAACAAGGGAGTTGCACTATATTTAGGTAATGCAATTTTACATACAAATTTGTCCCCTCAAGATATTGCTGAAAGAGTTTACCAAGGTCAATTAAATCTAGCAGAACTTTCTTGGGAGGAATTACCTGAAATCAAAAAAGCATTGCTCTCAATTATTAGTAAAAATCTGGAGATCATTAAACGAAACAAGCAAACTAGGGAGGATTTAATCAAAAAGTATGGAGAAAAAAATGAACCGTTGATATATTTAATAGTAGCAACGGGGAATATCTTTGAGGATATCGTCCAAGCTAAGGCAGCTGCAAGACAAGGTGCTGATGTAATTGCTGTGATAAGATCTACGGGACAGAGCTTATTGGATTATGTTCCATATGGTAGTACCACTGAAGGATTTGGTGGTACTTTTGCGACACAAGAAAATTTTCGACTCATGAGGACTGCTTTAGATGAAGTTAGTGAAGAACAAGGAAGGTACATCCGCTTGACAAATTATTGTTCAGGATTATGTATGCCCGAAATTGCTGCTATGGGCGCTTTGGAACGATTGGATATGATGCTTAATGATGCCTTATACGGAATTTTGTTCAGAGATATAAACATGCAAAGAACGATAATTGATCAACATTTCTCCAGAATGATCAACGCCTATGCGGGAGTAATTATCAACACGGGAGAAGATAACTATTTAACTACTGATGATGCCTACGAAGCCGCTGATACAGTGTTAGCATCTCAATTCATCAATGAGCAATTTGCTAAATTAGCTGGATTATCTGAAGAACAAATGGGTTTGGGACATGCCTTTGAAATGAACCCTGAATTAGAAAATGGTTTTTTATATGAATTGGCTCAAGCTCAAATGGCTCGCGAGATCTTTCCAAAAGCACCATTAAAGTACATGCCACCTACCAAATTTATGACGGGTAATATCTTTAAAGGTCATGTTCAAGACGCCCTTTTTAATATGGTCACAATCCTTACAAATCAAAGAATTCACCTTCTTGGAATGTTAACAGAGGCAATTCATACTCCTTTTATGTCAGATAGGGCACTATCCATTGAAAATGCTCGATATATCTTTAACAATATGAAGGATTTGGGAAATGAGATTCAATTTAAAGAAAATGGTATACTTCAACGAAGGGCAGAGGAAGTGTTAAAACAAGCAACTGATCTTTTAAAAAACATAGAGAGAGAGGGACTTTTCAAAACAATTGAAAAAGGGATATTTGCAGGGATAAAGAGACCAATTGATGGCGGTAAAGGTTTAGAGGGGGTCATTATCAAAGATAAGGATTACTTGAATCCATTTCTAGAAACAATGTCACGGGATTTGAATATTGAAAGTTTAGGAGGAGATAAATAAATGGGTGGAGGCCTTTATTCTATTAATAAAAAAGAGTACGATAAGGAAATAGATCCAACGAGAATTAAACCATATGGAGATACATTGAATGATGGGGAAGTTCAAATCAGTTTCACCCTTCCAATCGAAGATGGAGAAAAAGCTCTTTATGCAGCAATAGCTCTAGCTAAAAAAATGGGGATTCAAGATCCCTCGGTGGTACATCATCAATCTCTTGACAAAGAATTTACTTTTTTCATCATCTATGGAGAATTAATTCATACTATTGATCTTACAGTAATTAAAGTTGAATCTTTAGGTGTGAAACCAATGAGTATGGATGAGATTAATCAGTTTATTAAAGAACATTTTGGAAGAAAATTAGTAGTGTTAGGAGCTACCACAGGTACTGACGCTCATACTGTCGGCATTGATGCAATTATGAATATGAAGGGATTTGCCGGTCATTATGGACTTGAAAGATATGAAATGATTGAAATATATAACTTGGGAAGTCAAGTCAGCAATGAGGAATTCGTTAAAAAAGCAATCGGTTTGGATGCAGATGTTCTTTTAGTTTCACAAACAGTAACTCAAAAAGATATCCACGTTAAAAATCTCACTAATTTAGTAGATTTACTTGAAGCAGAAGGAATTAGAGAAAAAATAATCTTAATTTGTGGTGGACCGAGAATTACGAATGAATTGGCAAAGGAATTAGGATATGATGCTGGTTTTGGACCTGGAACTTATGCTGAAATTGTAGCAAGCTTTTTTATTAATGAATTAGAAAATAGGAAATTCACTTGATTAACTTTTTCTTCCAGATTATAATCATCATATCGATTATCAATATCGAAATTATTAGCAAGGCAGGATATCCTGGAATTGCTCCACTGGTTCCATTTGGTAATGAACCCGTGCCTGCTGTATAGGTTAAATCCCAAATATAACGTTCGATACGTACTATAGCACCTAAATTTTTTTGTCCCCTCTCATCGTGAACATGTTGTAAAACCTTATCAGAATTAAATTCGATTTTCCCTATATATTCATATGTATTATCTCCGTCAACTAAGGACCCCGTTAAAGTAAAATTGTTAGTGCTTGTTTTCAATTTATTTTTAAATTGAATATAAAGGAAGTCATATTCAACTATATTTTTAATTTATGAGGAAAACTCAAATAATATCAATAAGTATGCATATAAGATAATCAAGATGTTCGGAAAGTTTGGATGGAACTTTAAATATCCTTCTCGTAGAATGCCTATTCTAGCTGAAAATGTTATCGCAACTTCGCAACCTCTTGCGTGTCAAGCTGGTATAAAAATGTTATTAAATGGAGGTAATGCTGTAGATGCTGCGATTGCGACCGCTATCACCCTAACCGTGGTTGAACCGGTAAATAATGGAATTGGTAGTGATGCGTTCGCTTTAATTTGGGACGGAAAATCACTTAAAGGTTTGAATGCTTCTGGAAGATCTCCCGCTGCATGGACTCCAGAGTATTTTTCACGCAGAAAATCAATGCCAATGTTTGGTTGGGATGCTACTACCATTCCAGGCGCAGTATCCGCATGGGTGGAATTATCAAATAAGTATGGACAATTATCATTTGAAGAATTATTTAAGCCAGCAATAAGGTATGCTGAGAAAGGATTCATTGTTTCTCCAGTAACAGCCGAGATATGGGGTTATCTCGCTAAAATGTATAAAAAACGATTATATCCCGAATTTTATGAAACATTCATGATCAATGGAAAACCACCCTCGCCTGGTCAGTTATTTAAGTGTCTTCCTCAAGCAGAAACCCTAAGAAAGATTGCTCAAACAAAAGGTGAAGCCTTTTATAGTGGAGAATTAGCAAAAAAGATTGTATCTCATTCTGAAAATACAGGGGGAGTTATGACACTCCAAGATCTTGAAAATCACAAAGTCAGTTGGGAAAAATCTCTTTCTATGGATTATAAAGGAGTAACTTTACATGAGATTCCTCCAAATGGACAAGGTATAACTGCATTAATCATGTTGGGGATCTTGAAGAATTTTGATATTAGTGAGTTCGACCCAGATTCTCCTGAAGCGATTCACATTCAACTAGAAGCAATGAAACTCGCATTTTCTGATGCATATCGATATATCTCCGATCCCTCAACCTTGGAATTTGATCCTGTGCACTTACTAGATGATGATTATTTGAAACACAGGGCTTTAGAAATAGACTTAACTCGCGCTGAAATCTTTAAACACGGGATCCCAAAAGAAGGTGATACAGTATATTTAACTGCTGCTGATGAGGACGGAATGATGGTTTCATACATTCAATCCAATTATATGGGCTTTGGATCTGGAATAGTTATTCCCGGAACTGGAATTAGCCTTCAAAATAGGGGAAATGGATTTAACTTGATTGAAGGTCACCCTAATCAAGTTGGACCCAATAAGCGACCATTTCACACCATAATTCCTGGATTTGTGACTCAAAAAGGAAAGCCTATTATGAGCTTTGGCGTGATGGGAGGAGAGATGCAGCCTCAAGGACATGCTCAAATGATGATTCGTATTTTTGAATATGGTCAAAATCCCCAAACTGCGTTAGATGCACCTCGCTGGAGGGTGATAAATGGGTTGAACGCTAAAGTTGAAAGTGAATTTAATAAGAATAGCATCAATAAATTAACTAGAAAGGGTCATTCTATTAAGGAAGATCTATATTTCAATTTTGGAGGAGGTCAAATAATCTATAAATTAGATGAAGGTTACTTAGCTGCTTCAGATCCTCGAAAAGATGGACAAGCTATTGGATATTGAATATGAAAAAGAAATCACAATCATAAAATTATAATTTGAATGAATACTAAAATAATTTATATTGGAAATTAGGTAAAATGTGATGTCTGAACCCGAGAAAACCGATTTAATGTATAAAATAGCCCTTTTAGGAGACCCAGCTACAGGAAAAACTTCGCTCATTGATCAATACATTCATCATAAGTTTAATGAGCAATACAACGCTTCATTAGGGGTTAACATTCTGATTAAGGATATTGAAGTAAAAGAAAAGAACCTAAAAGTGAAATTAATTATTTGGGACATAGCAGGTCAAGAACGTTATGAGCTTTCTCGCAGGATGTTTTTTCAAGGATGTTCTGGAGCGCTTTTTGTTTACGATTTAACAAGACCTTCCACCTTGGAAAGTGTGGAGTCTAAATGGTATCCGGATCTTATTACATACGGTAAAGAAAATGCATCATTCTTATTAATTGGAAATAAAAGTGATTTAGAAGGCTCAAGAGGGATAACAACTAAAGAAGGTAAAACGGTAGCTGAAAAAATTAAGGCTAGAGATTTCATCGAAACAAGCGCCAAATCGGGTGATAACGTAGAAAAAGCCTTTTCCAACCTCTTAACAGGTGTTCTCTCAAAAATAAACAGGTAATTCCTCTTCTTACTTCTCCCACGCTTTCATAATTACATGGGTGTTAGATGCTATTATGCCTTCAATCATGTCTATTTTTTCAGAGAAAATTTCAAATAACTCTTCAGAGTTTTCGACTTCTACCTCAACGAGTACATCATAATCGCCCGTCAAGGACATTACCTTCTTGACTTGGGGTATTGATTTGAGTTCCTCAATTACTTTCTTGATCACATTAATACCTAGTTTACATAAAATTATGGCTCTCATTTTCGCCCTCTATTATTAAATCTCAATATTATTGATAAATTGTGGTTCTATAATTTCAATTTCGTTCATAGGTTTTAAATTTTTATTAATCAAATAGTGAAAATCTTTAAAGGAATTTACTTTTACCGTTAGCATTAGATCATATCGTCCAATTAAGGTATCTATTTTTCTTACGCCATAAAACTTTAAAATTCTTATAGGGAGCGTCTTCAAACTTGCTTTCTTTATTTTCAAGAATACAACCGCTTGAACAATGTTCCTTACTTCATGGGCATATCGTAAAATGATAGCAATTCCTAGGAATATTATTACAACTAACAAATCCTGAGAGGGGAAATAAGTACCAACCAAAATCACGGAAAAAATTAATGTATTCATTGGATCAATGATCCCAATGATGCTACTCCATTGGCTATAAGTTAAACTCTTAGATTTCCAACTAACGTTTGCCAAGAAGATTAATAAATACGGTATAATCGTAGCAAATACTATAAGATAGATAATTTCCCATCTTTGTAGTATCGAAAAAATTGATGATAAATCAGAAAAGAAAGCACGTGTTTCTTGAGTAATATCCATCTCTACAGGCAAGATATTAATGATCAATAAAACTGGAAGGAGAAACAAGACTCCAGAGACAAATGAGATTGCCATTTTAAGTAAAGAACGAGGAATTTTGTAATATTTGTTTATGTTAATGTCTCTCAATTCATTCTTTGAAAATGAATCTCTATCAATGCTGATATATAAAAATGAACCTGTTATTGAATATAAGAGGATATAGATAAAGCCTTGCACTTGGATAGGGTTTCCAGATATTTGACCTCCCATAAATGAAACAAACATGATAATAATGATTGCAAACGATATTATTGTAATAAATAATATTCTAAACACATCAAACCTTTCAAAATTGACCCCCTTTTCGTAAAAAGCTATAAAAATTATTGTTAGAAGCGATCCTATCATTGTGAAAGGAATAGATGTCGTTTTAAGACTTAAAAAATAAAAAATAATGTGTAGGATAATACCGAAAAATCCAATGAGAAAATAATATTGATAAGTTCTCACATCATAAAATCTTCGATTTTTATGCCTTAAATTTACAAATAGTTGTTTAAGTGATATTTTTTTGTCAATATTAAGGCGATTGTTGATGATGATTAAAAGAATGGCAATCAAAAATAATACAATCCCTCCAGTAAGAAATCTGAGAAAAATAACAGTAAGAATAGAAATATCAGCAAATAATCCTTTTACAACTATCGGTATAAAACTCCAAAAAAGGTTTGCGATGACAATGTTGAAGATCAGCTTGTTTGATATTTTAATAGGCATAGTGTTTAATTGATAACTCTTAATATGTGATACTTGGGTTCTATGATTTATAAATATACCAAGTAGATCCATATTCCATCTTTTAAGAGCTCTTACCGATTCATGATGAGTTCCCAAATATTTCCCTCATAAACGCTTAAACTTTTAACGGAATCTACCATTTACACTATTAGAAAATTAGTGTTTTAATCAAAAAATGTGATATAATTTGCCAGGAACAAAAGATTATATTGATATGGACCTTGAATATTGTGCTCACAATTACCACCCCATTCCCGTCGTTATTAGTAAAGCTGAAGGAGTATGGGTATGGGATCCGGAAGGAAATAAATATCTAGATTGTTTATCAGCCTATTCAAGTCAAAATACGGGACATAGACATCCAGATATTATTAAAGCCTTAAAAGAACAAGCAGATAAAGTAACTCTCACCTCTAGAGCGTTTCATAATGATGTAATGGGGCCATTTATAAAGAAATTGTGTGAAGTTGTTGGACCTCACTTAAATGATCCAAATAATTCAGGGATAATGGCTCTCCCCATGAACACTGGTACTGAAGCTGTTGAAACTGGATTGAAAGTTGCTCGAGCGTGGGGATATATTAAGAAGAAAATTCCTAAGAACGACGCTCAAATTATAGTATGTCGAAATAATTTCCATGGAAGATCCATCACTATTGTAGGAATAAGTACTGATATATCTGCTGTACGGTATTATGGTAACTTTGGACCGTACACTCCAGGTTTCACGATAATTCCCTATGGAATGGCAGAGATTTTAGAGAATATTATCCTTGAAATAGGACCTGAAAGAGTAGCTGGATTCATCTTCGAACCGATACAAGGAGAAGCTGGGATAAATATTCCTCCTGAAGGATACATCAAAAAAGTTAGAGAAATATGCTCAAAATATAATGTCTTAATGATAGCTGATGAAATTCAAACGGGGTTTGGAAGGACGGGTGAATTATTTGCCTGCGATCACGAAAATGTTAAACCGGATATGTTGTTATTAGGAAAAGCATTAGGTGGAGGAGTGTATCCAGTTTCAGCTGTAGT
Organism: uncultured archaeon; assembly: GCA_964632315.1. Classification (GTDB taxonomy): domain Archaea; phylum Asgardarchaeota; class Lokiarchaeia; order Sigyniarchaeales; family SOKP01; genus SOKP01. The sequence continues at coordinate 18,886 of CAZWEM010000046.1, read as the reverse complement.
AGCTAATAAAGATATTATTGGACCAGATGTTATTAAACCTGGGACACACGGTTCAACATTTGGAGGCAATCCAATTGCAGCCGCAGTGGGAACTAAATCACTTGAAGTTCACATTGAGGATCATCTAGCGCAGAGAGCAAAAGAAAATGGGACCTATTTTTTGGAAGGCTTAAAAAAAATCGTTGCTAAAGGTCCAAAAATTCCTGTAAAAGAAGTTAGAGGGAAAGGTTTATTGATTGCTCTAGAATTTAAAGTAAATGCTAGACCTATCGTGGAAGAATTAAAGGATAATGGTATTTTAGCTAAAGATACTCATTCCACGATTATTAGATTTGCCCCTCCTCTTGTGATAACGAAGGAACAAATAGACTGGGCATTAGGTATAATAGAAAACGTCCTAATTAAATAATTATATGATTATCTTTTAGGCATAAAATAATCATTTTTTATGGCTTAATTTCTTTAAAATAGACTACTTTTCAATATAGAAGTGGGTTCCTGCTTCTCCTTTTAAGGCTTCTTTGATCTTATCAATAGAAGTAATAATCGCTCTTTTACCACCAGTTTGGAGAAAATTTACAACAGCTTGAACCTTTGGACCCATACTTCCAGCTGGAAATTGGTTCTCTTCCAAGTATTTTAATGCCTCTTTAATTGAAATGTTATCAAGAAATTTTTGTTCAGATGTGCCATAATTAAGGGCAACTTTTTCTACATCGGTAGCAATTAATAAAATATCGGCTCCGATTTGCTCTCCTAACTTGGAACTTGCTAAATCTTTATCAATCACTGCTTCAACTCCAGATAACCTTTTTCCCTCTTTGATTACTGGAATTCCCCCTCCTCCGCAAGCAATGACAATCCAACTCCCTAATTCCATTAATCTCTTGATCTCTCTCCATTGGTAGATTTTCTTAGGTTTAGGAGAGGGGACTACTCGACGCCATCCCTTGTTAGTCTTTACATAGCCCGGTTTTGGTTGGGGATAAGCAGGTCCAATTGGTTTTGTAGGATTATGAAAAGCCGGATCTTCTGGGTCAACCTTAACATACGTGAGAACAGTAAGAAAAAGTTTTTGCTCATCTTGACCGATCTTCATCAATTCTTCATCTAACGTCGATTCGATCATGTACCCAATTTGTCCTTGTGTCTCTGCTACTAACACTTGTAGTGGTCTCTTTGAGACCTCTTGAGTTGCTTCTTGTTGCATGAGAAGCATTCCAACCTGGGGGCCGTTTCCATGAGTGATTACAATATTATATTCTCTTGAAAGCTCAGCTATTTGTGACATTGGAACTCTTAAATTCTTAAACTGTTCTTCGGTGGTTCCTTCTTCTCCAAACTTTATTAGGGCATTTCCGCCAAGCGCAATGATCAATGTTTCTATTATATATCAACTCTAAAATTGTTAATTTGAAAAATAATAATATTATAGGTAAAATTATAAATTTTGCGTTATTGCTATTAGAATTTCCCTCTGAGAAAGAGCATAATTGCCTTTTGAATGTGTAACCGATTTTCGGCTTGATCGAAAACTACTGAATGTGGTCCATCAATAACTTCAGCTGTTTGTTCATATCCACGCATAGCGGGTAAACAATTCATGAATATTACATCTGAATTTGCTAAATCCAATATTTCATTAGTAACTTGATAAGGATTAAAAGCCTTTACCCGTTCTTCTTCTTTATCTTTTGGAATACCGTATGACATCCAACTATCTGTATATATAACATTAGCAGAGTGTGCAGCTTCTTCAGCATTATGAATGATTCTTACTTTTGCTCCAGAATTGTTAGAAAGATTTTTTACTTCTTCAAGTACAATATCTTCAGGCATGTATTCCGAACCCATTGGACAAGCAACATCCATTTCTAACTCAAATATAGCCGCCATTCTCATCAAGTCGTATGTTACATTATTATGAGCATCTCCGTAGTAAGCAAGTTTAAATCCATCAAGTTTACCCTTCTTCTCTTTTATTGTAAGAAAATCTCCTAATATTTGACAGGGATGTGCGAAATCATCTAACATGTTGATCACAGGGACACTAGCATATTTAGCGAGATCCCAAATGTCTTGCCTTTTGAAGACACGAGCTGCAATGATATTTACAAACCTCGAAGCAACTATGGAAGTATCAGATATATTTTCTTTTTTTCCTAAAGGTGAATCCTTAATTGAATAAAATATTGCATGCCCTCCTAGTTGATTCATTCCAGTTTCAAAGGAAATTCTTGTTCGTAAAGAAGGTTTTTCAAAAAGCATAAGAAGAGTTTCGTGCTCTAAGGAATTATAATATTTATTTGGATTTTTTTTAATATCAATTGCTTTGTTTATTATGAGTTCACATTCTGATCTTGAAAGATCTGATACCTTAAGTAAATGTCTAACCATTATTAATCAATTTTTTTGAATATTTAGTTAGTAAATAATGAACGATCCCTTAAATTTTACTTCAATACTTCTTCTCGATTAAAGTCTCTATAATAAGAGAGGTCTTCTAAAATTTCTTTATCTCGAATTGTTAATTTTTCAGTTACAAGACGACCCATTAATTCTCCCACTGCCGGACCAAGCATGAATCCTTGACCACACATTCCCACTGCTAGAAATAAACCCTCCAATTCTTTTGATTTACATAGAATAGGGTTACCATCTGGAGTCATCGGGTATAATCCTCTCCAAGTCCTCCTCACCTTTATATTTTTTAACCTTGGAAGCAGATTGATCATTCGTTTTGCTATTTGTGGCAAGAAAGAACTGGTTTCTCTCCGATCCATTCCTTTAATACAAGGATCGGGAGAAACACAAAAAATGATCTTCCCTTCTTTATTTTGATAGAAATAATAATTTTTAGAATTTCCAAATTTAGGATCTTGAGCGGGACGTATATCCACCACCATTGGATTGAAAAACTTTTTCACAGGCTCAGTTATTCCTGCTTCATGCGATTCGGGGTTAACTTGTAAATCAACATTAACCATCTTTCCGATTTCTTTTGCATTCCCCCCCGCAGCATTAATAACAATTGAGCTGTGGTATTCTCCTTCTGTGGTCTTAATTCCACTTATTTTGCCATTATCAACAATTATTTTTTTAACTTCTTCACTAAAACGGTATTCAGCACCATAATCTCGTGCTTGCCTATAAAAAGCATGAAGAGAGAGTAGGGGAGAACAATTTCCATCTTCGGGGCTATAAGTCCCTCCTAGAAGGCCATTTTCATTTATTCCTGGAATGAGTACCTTTATCTTTTCTTTATCTACGTAATCGATATTTAATCCATAAGATTTCTGCAGTTTTACGTTTTGTTTCAGCATTCGTTCATGTTCACCAGTATAGGAGACAAAGCAATATCCACCTTGTTCCCACCATATATCATCACCATATTCTTCCTCCCATGTTGAAAATATTTCGATTGATCTCTGGCATAGCCAGATTTTACTTCTTTCAGTATGAGTTGCTCTGACACCTCCAATGGCATGTTTATTATCTGCTTGAGCAGGAGATGGTAATTTATCGAGGACTAACACTTTTAACCCCTCTCTTGCGATGGCTAATGCTGAAGGGATGCCAATGCTTCCGGCTCCAATTATGATAGCATCGTATTCTGTCAATCGATCATTCACTTCCTTTTCTACTTACGCTTGCAAAGTATCCCATGGGAACTTCCATGAATAATGGTCTTTTAGTTCCTTGAACAATCTTAAAATCATCAATTCCTTCTTCTCGAAAAATTCTATTTATTAATGGAGTACAAGTTTTTCCTCCACAAGATCCCATTCCAACTTTGGTTAATGCTTTTAACTCATTGAAATCTCTTACTCCATAACGAATCCATTTGCGAATTTCTCCCACTGTGACTCGTTCACAACGACAGACAATAGTATCGTTTGGAGTGAAATCTTTTTGATAAGTATCAATTTCTTGATCATAAACATTCTGATGTAATTTTAAACCAACAGCTTTTTTGACTATAGTTTTAGGTAGCTTAATTGTTATTAATTGGGTCTTTGGAAATTCTTTCAAGACACGAACGCGAGAAATTTCAAATTCTCCAAGCACGGAATCATTACTAACAACAAAAATAGAGATTCCCTTTTGTAATCTTGATTCTGAGAGCTCTAAAGGAAAGGTGACTGAAGGATAATCTTTATCTTTCCTATAATCAACCAGCGTGACTGCAAGCCCAGGGCATACTGCAACGCACTTTCCACATCCGATACACTCTTTTTCATCCTTGAAATAAGGCAAATTAGTAATGAGATCCTCTTCAGTTTTGATTTGTTCTTGGGGACAAACAGAAGTACAAGGATTACAGGGAATTTCTTGGTTGCAATGGAATAAGGGAAAAATTCCTTCTTCTTTTTCTGGAAAATTTGATTTAGATGGCATTGGGGGCTTCTTTTTCATTAAATCAGCAAAATCCTCTAAGCTTGAAAGATCCTCTTCGATGACCTTTCCCATATCTTCCAACATTTTTAAAGCTTCAATTCTTCCAGTAAAAATTGCAGCGGAAGCTTCTGCAATCTCTTGTGCATCTCCTGCTATTCGTACGTTCATTCCAAATTGGATCGCTTTGTCATAAAATTCATCCACGGGATTTAATCCAACAGCGATTAAAATCGTATCACACGGAAATGTTTTTTCAGTATTTTCAACAATTTCACCAAATTCGTCAATTTTCCCTATTGTGATCGATTCAACCCTTTCTTTTCCATTAGCGGAAATTATCGTGTGGTTTGTATAAATTGGGACTCCTAGACGTCTGAGTTTATCTTCGTGCACTTTATATCCTCCACACACGGGTAATGCTTCAATAAGCCCCACAACTCCGATTCCTGCTTGAATAGCATGATACCCTGCGATCAACCCTACATTACCTCCTCCTACAATGAAAACTTTTTCAGCTGCTTTCACTAAATCTCGATTAACTAACGTTTGAAATGCTCCTGCCCCATAAATTCCGGGTAAAGTATTTCCGGAGAAAACTAACATTTTCTCTCGTGCTCCAGTAGCAATCAAAAGATACTTAGGCTTTATTAAAAGATATTCTTCTGCATTCTTTAGGATTCCTACTTTCTTATCGCTAAATATTGCCAATGCCGAGTTATTTAGAAATACTTTAACGGATTCATAGGATTGTACTTCCTGCGCTAAAATTTTTGCAATATCGATCCCCCTTTTTCCGGCATAAACGTCTTCTTGTGAACCAAAGAATTTATGGGTCTGAAGTATTAATTTTCCGCCCAATTTTAACTTATCATCGATTAAGATGACATCTATCCCCTCCATTCCAAATACTCTCGCTGCTGAAAGCCCAGCAGGACCACCTCCAACTATTAAAACTTCTGTCTCAATTGACTTAACATCGCCAACTTCTACAAGGTCATCAACAGGTGGTAATTCTGGTATGCCTTTACAACTCTCAATGACCATGCCGTTCTTGAGTGGTGTCATACACCCCTTCGTAGGAAATCCATTCACAATAACATTACATTGCGAACATTGACCATTCGCGCAAAATATCCCTTGAGGGCTTTGATCTTTGGGATGATGTCCAAAAATTTTGATTCCGTTCAAAAATAAAGCTGAAGATATGACCATTCCCTCAAATGCTTCGTAAGCATCTCCATTAAAGGTGAACTGAACTCGTTTCCGATCAGGAATATCTAAAATGGGATGAGTTGTTATGAAATCCATAAATGATCTCGATTAAAATAATTGCAATTATTAGTATATAACTTAATTATAATTTATTTTAAAAAAGCTTTAATTTTGATGTTAGTAGGGGAATAGATTCCCATGTTTTAATTAAATGCATTGAAATAGGGAATTGGAGAGAATCTTTAACACAAGATCATTAGTAAAAGCAAGGAAAAAAGATAAGAATAAGACTTAAATGTCTTGATGAGGTTTGATATATGCAATTACATCGGGATAATCAATTCCTAATTCCCTTACTAATTTAATGGTTGGGCAACCACTTTTTGTCCAACCTCTTTTTTTATATACGGCATCTTGAAGCTTAACATATTGATTTTCTCTATATGATCTTAAAACTTTTATTTTTTCAGTGGTATTTTTTCCCTCAATGCTAATTCCAAGTTCCATTAATTGCTCGTCATATCGTTCAGCTCTACTCTCATATTCAAGCGGTGTGACTGGTCCCATTGCTCGATATGGTAAATGTGAATCATTTTCACGAAGTCCTTTACCTTGCCGTATGTTAAAGATTCTTTGAAAGGTATAAACTCGTTCTGACATAGTTATCAAATCATTAGGTGCTGATTCAATACCTGTAACTGCGGAATAATACTTTGCATACCATTCGACGTGTTTGGGAATCGTAGCTCTCACCAAAGCTCCAGTATCCGGGTCTTTTATTGGGTATTCGCTGTTATCTGGGGGGACAATATCATTCCACGGGAGCTTACACAACCCGCATAATCCAAACCATGTGCGCCAATAAGGGAAGAATGTAAGGGCATTTGCCTTATCTTCGAAGCTTGGAATCGTGTTTCGGACCATATCCTCAAATATCAGCCAAGCTTCGTCATGCTGAGGGCCCTTATTTGTAAATCCATATCCTCCTTGCTGGGCAAGCGATTCCTTTGTCATATATTCAGAGAATTCTAATCCCTTATGTTCCATCCCAATATCTTGAAGAAATTGAGGATCTGCTCCATATTTCTCAATGAATAATGTTTTCATTTTTTTAATTCCCTTTCCAACTGTCATCCCAAAACCTTCTCCCCGAGCCATTTGGTGTATTAGTTCAAGAGCTGCGGAAGCGTTACCAAAATTTAATTCCAAACCTCCCGTAATTTCTTTATTTAAGATTCCCGTTTCGAAACATTCCATGACGAATGCAATCCCGGTTCCTACCGATATTGTGTCAAGCCCATACGTATCACAGTAGAAGTTTGCTTCTAAGACCCATTTAGGATGCCACACGCCCCAATTAGAACCACAACCTGCTATAGTTTCATACTCTGGGCCATCCACAATTACTTTTTGTCCCTTGAATGGACCAGTAAGTACTTCATGATTTTCAGAATAATGAGAACAACTCACAGTACATCCTATCCAGCACCCATCTGCTCCTTCTCTCCCAGAATATATATCTCTCATTATCTCCCTGCTATATGGAATATCTTTTCCTCGTATTTTTTTATGCGCCCCAAATCGAAAATTTTCTGTTGGAAGCAAATCAGTGACATTCATGATATCTGGTAAGTGGCCAGTTCCTACTCTTCTCATTTCATTTTGGATGGGATCGTTCTTTATAATTTCTTGACTGTGTGTTTGTCCAAGTTTTTTAGCAGTCTCCAAATCCGCGGCGTTATTCGAATTTAACTTCACTTTTGGAGTTCGGCAGACAATTGCTCTAATTTTTTTATCTGCAAAAACAGTGCCAATTCCTCCTCTCCCAGCTTGTTTGACCGAAGCCCATTGTCGACCTCTCACATACCAAGAGAAATTTAACATCCCCCAATTTGTATGTCTTGCTGCTGGACCCGTGCTTACTACTGATATCTGACTTTTTTCCGAGTCATCTTTAGCGTATTTTTCGGTAAGATATTGGGTAAGTTCATGTGAATATATTGATAGATTATCCCAATCTCCTATTTCTTCTATTTCAACAAAACCCTCTATCCCATCTATGTAAATTATTTTTTCTTTATCTGATTTACCTTGAATTTCAAGCGCATCAAATCCTGAAAATTTAAGATATGGTCCAAAATATCCTCCCACATTACTATCAATAACAATACCAGTTAAGGGGGAAATAGTGGTGACTATAGACTTTCCAGAGCCAGGATAAAAGATACTCCCACCTAACGGACCAGAAGAAATGCAGATCTCATTTATGGGATCATCCCATTTAACGACGCGATCCTTAGGGAGTGCATGCCACATGAGCCATAAATCAAAACCCTTTCCACCAATAAATTTTTGTTTCATTTCGTTAGAAACAGGTTTTATTTCAATTTTATTAGAAGTAATATCGATGTATAGTGTCCTATTACTATATCCCTTCTGCACTTCTCGGATTTCATATTCCTTTTTTTCTACTATCATTTAGGATCACTAACTAATAACCAATACACATTAAAGAATTTTAAACTAAAAAAATATAGATTTACTTTTATTATTATTTCATGAATTTTGAAACGAACTCATCGAGTACGCTCTCGATTGAAGGGGTACCTAATGCTTCAATATCATAAGTTACCTTAATAATAGGTTTATTTACGTTTACTAACTTTGAAAGATCTATAGGGCTTCCGTTAAGAATAATGTCACATTTTACATTTTTTAATGTATTTTCTAGATCTTCGATTTGTTTATCAGTGTATCCCATTGCCGGAACAATTTCTGTAATTTGTGGAAATTCCTCAAATACTTCTTTCATCGAACCAACAAGAAATTTTCTGGGATCCACTATTTTAGCACCCGCATTTTTAGCTGCAACATAAGCGGCTCCAATTGCCATTCCTCCATGAGTTAAAGTTGGGCCGTCCTCGACCACAACAACCCTCTTTCCTTTTAGCTTTGTAGGATCTTCCGCAATTACAATAGAGTTAGTATATAATCTAATCGCGTTTGGATTTAATTCATCAAGGTTTTTCTCCACAATTTTTACATCTTCTTCTTTCGCGCTATTCATCTTGTTGATCACAAACACATCTGCGTACCTAGCATTCACTTCTCCGGGATGATACTTCATTTCATGGCCAGGTCGTAAGGGATCCACTACAATAAAGAGTAGATCAGGAACATAGAACGAAATTTCGTTGTTTCCACCGTCAAAAATAATGACATCCGCTTCCTTTTCTGCTTCTCTTACAATCTTTTCATAGTCGACACCAGAATAGATGACCAATCCCTGCTGAATGTAGGGCTCATACTCTTCCCGTTCTTCTATAGTACAATCATACTTATCTAAATCGTCATAAGTCTCAAATCTCATCACGTTTTGCTGGACCAAGTCTCCATAGGGCATTGGCTCGCGGATTGCCACTACCTTATATCCTTTTCCCTTCAAATAACGATATACTGCTCTTGAAACCTGACTCTTACCACAACCAGTTCTTACGGCACATACGGCAACAACGGGTTTGTTTGCTTTTATCTGAGTAAACCTACCAGAGATCAAGCGATAATTAGCTCCTGCTGCAAGGGCTCTAGAGCCTTTATGCATTACCTCTTCATGAGATACATCACTATAGGCAAACACGACCTCATCTACGTCATATTTCTTTATCATTTCCTCTAATCTTTCTTCAGATACCATAGGAATGCCATCAGGATATAACTTACCAGCCAGTTCTGCTGGAAACTTTCTCTCAGCTTCATCAGTAGTACCGACATTTTGCTCTCCTGCTATAGTAAAGGCGATAACCTCATATTCCTCATTATCCTTGAACACTTGAAAAAATAAATGGAAATCGTATCCAAGGGCCCCTATGATTATTACTTTTTTCTTCATAAATAATGACTCTTAAATCTTTAATTGATCAACACTATTAATTTGGGACTAATTATTAAGATTATCAATTCTCTCACGGGAATGATAACCCACTATTAAACTTAAGCTTGGTAAATTAAAAGAAAAATGAGATATAATATTTTTAATTATAAATTTTAAATTTAGTCTCATAAAAATTTAATTATTGAATTGGTTTTAAGCATGATAGCAAGAATCTGGCATGGCTGGACCACGCATGAGAACGCTGATACCTACGAAAATTTACTTCTAAATGAAATATTTCCATACATTAAAAATAGACACATAAAGGGGTATCGGAAAATGAGTCTTTTAAAGCGCTCGTTGAAAGATGAAGTTGAATTTATCACCATGATGATATTTGATAACTTGAGTGCTGTAAAAGAATTTGCAGGAGAGGAGTACGAGCAATCTGTTGTCCCTCCAAAAGCTCAAAAAGTGCTTTCAAGACACGACGAATTCTCGCAGCATTACGAAATAGTTAAAGAATTCAATTATGACTTTTACGCCATTACAAGACCAGGCTAAGACAATTCGATGTTACATGAAACTTGCCAAATGGGCAACAAAATAATTTATGTTCACTCGACTAAGAGGCTATTATAAATAGATTCCTCAGAAATAATAAAATATCAGTTATTGACAACCTCAATACTAATTTAGATTCAATAGAAGAGTTAGAGTTAAGTATAAATGAAATTTCTGAGATTAAAGAATTACAAAATCTAATTAAATAGTTTCATTCCCCTTGTTTTAATTTTTTATTTTTAGTTCATCCTTAATTTTATTCCTTGATTTTTCTAAATTCAATAGTGTGGGAGAATCATTAATGCTCAAGACATCTGCCCAAGTATTTAACTCTTGAAAATTATCTTCTATGATCTGTTTAGTATCTTTTAAATCCTTATAGTAAGTCTCCATTCTTTTTACTTGCAATTGATTTACTGCTCCATTCTTTCTCAAATTATTAAACCTTTCGAAACTAATTCCCGAATTATGCTTTTCATTATCTTCCATTGGATCTTTTATAAAGTAGTTATTCCATAATTTATTATCGATAGGTGGGACAACTAAAATTGAAATATTTCTATTTAATTTTCCATAAAGGTTATCTCTTAGATAGTCTCTTACTGAGGCTTCGAAACCAAATAGGGATATAAAGATAATTTGCGGGACTATCTTAGAATGTTGTTTAAGCTCGTTTTTATGCAGTAATTGAGTAAACTTCTCTACTTCACCAGTTAATTTAAGCATCTGAATTAATCTTAATGGTTGCATTTTCTTATTTGTAAAAACGAATGTGATTTTTAGATTACTGTTTTTTTTTTCTACTTCTTCAGAATATTGATCCTCAATTCTAATTTTTTCATCTAGTTTTTCAAAATAATTTCCTGAACTTTTCGAAATAGAATTCTGATCCTCAACTTCATTTATAATTAAATCAGCAATTCGTTGCTGAAGTTCATTATCAAATGCAAAATTATGATTTCTAAATATCTTAATTGAATTATTTTTTGAGATATTAATTTTACTTTCGATTGAATCTATGTAAGGAGAATATATTTTCTGCCATATTTCCAATGATCCATCCATTTCAAATAATGAGAAAGGATATTTTCTCAAAACATTACAATAATTTTCTGTTTGTATTTTCATTCATCTTATACCTCTTTTTAAATATTAAAAATATGTGGTTTGGTGTCATCATAAATATTATCAAGATCCCTACTTTTATTAAACAAAGAATTATACTTATCTAAATTATTTTTAGATTTAATTATTCAATCAAGCTTCTTTAATCATAATTAGCAAGATATATTGTATCCGTTAAATTAAATTTGGCAATTCTAATATTGTTTATTGACCCTTCTTTCCTTGAATCTTGGAAGGCTGTTTTGATAACAAATTTAATGTCGTTTATATACAAGTTGTCATATAAAAGTCCATTCTTTTTATTATAATCAACAAATTTTTTTAAATCTTTCTCTATAATTATCATGCTTCTCTTTTTATTATTCTATTTAAATTTACTATACACTGTCTTATTAATTTTCATTGAAACACGAATAAATTAAATCTTATATTATCATTAAATTTAAAGATTTACTCTCAATAAGGTATATGGTATTTGTCTATTTTCATTGTCGAAACAATTAAGGATGATAAAAGAAAAAAATCAAGAAGTAAATCTTAAACTTAAAAATTTCACATATCTGAAATTTTTTTTCGCATCTGTAGTAAGATAAGTAATGATGATATTTATATTTAACGTTAAATTGTTCTAATTCATAATAAATTAGCAGAGATAAATTTTTTTTTTAATTAAGATTTAAATGTTGAAATTCTTTTAAGATTAGCCTCCTTAAATCCCCATCTTTTAATACTTTCTCTACTTTTTACTTAGATTAATAATCTGGAATAATATCTAAAAGAAAGGATTTTCAGGATTCTGTAGATCAAATTATATTATTATGAGAGAGACTTGAACAAAAAAAGAAAAAATTTTCAAAAAGAAGCTTCAAAATCTTCAACTTCACTTGCTTATCATCTATTAAAAGATCCTTACGCATTTGAGGAACTAGGAATGATATCTAATTGTATAGATTCGCAATACTAATTTTTTCTTTTCTTATAAATGACCTTTAAATCTTTAACTAATAATTTGGAACAGATTATTAAGCTTATCAATTCTTTCTAGGGAATGATGACCCACTATTAAATTCAAGCTTGTAAGATTGAAGGAGGATTTAACTTTATTACGTTCTAATAAAATAAGATTGAAGATTAAGAGGATATTTAAGATAATCTAGTTAGAATAATTTTATTTTTTGTGTAGTTATTAAGTCCTATCCATTAAACTTATCGAGTTCTGCTTCTTTTTCTTTCTCTAATTCTTTTAGTTTCTGTTTTAACAGTTTCTTTTTATTCTTGGTCAAAATTGAAATTTCTTTTTTAAATATTTTTAAAATATCTTTCAATTGAGAGATCCTTTCCTTTAAATTCCTTTGTTCGCTCTTAACTTCTCCCATATCTCGATAATCTTTTTCGTATTTTTCATGAATCTCATCGAGAACTACATCAAATTCTCTTGAGATTTCTTCTTGAATTTTAGCTTCCTTTTCATCATATTTTTTTTCTATTTCTTCAATTTTTTTCTTAGTTTCGGGATCATACGTCATGATATTTCCATCCGCATTTTATGTTAAATATTAATTTCGTTGTTTTTACTTAAAAAATATCTTCACAATTATTAAAACTTGAATTCCTAATTTTAATCTTTCCTATTAATGATCTTATTATCCAATATTTAGAACATGAAAATTATAAAATAATGTGAACTAATAATTTTTTTATAATCAATAATTTAATGTGAGAAGTGTAATTTACTATGTTAACATTAACAAATAATTGATTGTATCAAAAATTGCTCAATTGAGATGACCGTTGAATGCATCTACTTCTGCAGAAAATAATGATAGTTAAGTTCCTTCGTGTTTTTGGAAGTTCCTTAATGAGTATCATCTTACCCCTCTATTTACTAGGTCAAGGATATGATGTAGCAATCGTGGGGATCGTTGTATCCTTAATGATTTTATCAAATATTCCTTTTAATATTCTTTTAACTTTATTCATCAAGCGGTTAGGCCAGCGCTTTATTCTAGTTTTTCTTTCAGCATTAATGATCATATCAGCAATGCTATTTTTATGGAACTTGAACTTTATCATGATCATAATTGCTGCTTTGATCGGATTATTAAGCGCCAACGGGACGGAAACAGGTCCTTTTCAAAGCATCGAGCAATCAATAATTTCAGCAACAATAGATGACGAGAAAAGAACTCACACATTTAGTATTTACAACTTTGTTGGTTATGCATCCATGTCACTCGGATCATTATTCAGCGGACTTCCCGATTACTTACCCAATCTAACCCTCACCTTGAGTTTTGCATTTTATGTTTATGCTATCATCGGTTTGATTCAACTAGTAATTTACTTGAGTTTCACTAACATCGATGAGATATTTAATAGATCTGACAAATTTATCCTCCATCCTCAATCTCGAAAAACCGTTCTTAAGTTATCTTCTTTATTTGCAATTGATGCCTACGGAGGCGGTTTTATTGTCAAGACATTACTCACAACATGGTTCTTTTTGAGATTTAACGTGCAGTTAATCTCCTTGTCCCTCATTTTCTTCATTGCTGATATCATCACTGCCGTATCTATTTTTATTGCTCCCATTTTAGCGAAACGAATCGGGTTATTAAAAACAATGGTCATCACGCACATTCCTTCCAATGTATTTTTAATTTTGGTACCTTTTGCTCCTACATTGTTATTTGCAGTAATATTTCTATTTTTAAGACAATCCATCTCCCAGATGGATGTTCCAACTAGGCAATCATATGTGAATGCAATCATTAAGACAGAAGACAGAGCATCAACCGCTGCTATCACGAACACAGTTCGAACGATTTCGTCTTCGATCAGCCCCCCGTTAGCTACGTCTTTAATCGAGATTGGTAATTTTGTCTTACCCTTTGTGTTTGGGGGAAGCATTAAGATTTTTTATGATGTCGCGGTCTACTTCGCATTTCGAAAAATAAAACCTCCTGAAGAGAAAGAAAAAAAAGTTTAGAGCTTGAATGAAAACTGGAGAAATCTTTCATTCCTAAATGTTCAAATTATTATTAGGGATTGGCGTTCTCCCAAGTGTCTGTATGAATTCTTTCTTCAATCTTAATGGGATCTATCTAAAATGATCTAGCATTAGTATACATCCACCCATTACAGCACAATTTAGCAGAACTTTAATATAAACAAATCTTTAAATTTAATCTCTTTTTTTCCTTTTTTCTATACAATTTCAAGTTTTACAAAGAAATCATAAAAAATATTCAATCTTTTTTCTATTTCATTAAATATTTTAAGTATCTGTAAATCATAGTATATAAATTTTAAATTCGTTGATTTTTGGAGAATGGATAATAAAATATTTCTACTGGACGTAACAAATAGAGATGGAGTTCAAACAAGTCGTTTAGGTTTAGCAAAATTAGAAAAGACCGTTTTAAATATCTTATTAAATAGAATGGGTATATATCAATCTGAAATAGGATTTCCTACATCACTCCACGAAACTAATTATATCAATGCAAATTTAGAGTTAGCTAGAATGGGGGTCCTTAAACCAATTATTCTTTCAGGGTGGATGCGTGCAATTGAATCGGATGTGGAAAAAGCGTTAGAATTAACCCAATTAGAACACGTGAACTTATCAATCTCAACTTCACCCCAAATGATACAAGGGAAATTTCAAGGGAAATATGATGGTCAAGATATTATTCAGAATGTGGTAAATGCTGTTCAAAGAGCAAGAGATTTGGGCATGAAAACGATTGGTGTAAATGCAGAAGATTCCAGTCGAACTCCAATGGAAGATTTAATCAAATTTTCATTAGCGGCTAAAAAAGCAGGTGCTCATCGAATTCGATATTGTGATACTTTAGGCTATGAAACACCTTTTCGAATCCATTTCCGATTGAAAAATCTTACGAGAGCAGTTGATTTACCTATCGAATTGCACTGCCATAACGACCTAGGAATGGCAGTTGCTAACTCAATTATGGGTGCCAAAGGAGTGCTTGAAGAAGGTCAAGATGCATTTATCAATACAACTGTTAACGGAATGGGTGAACGAGCTGGTAACGCAGATTTAGTTTCGACTGTCCTAGCATTAAAGCATGGGGCAGAAATCGAGGAATTAGGATGCCTTGATCCTCAAATTGATCTATCGAAAGCCTGGAAAGTTGCAACATATGCCTCACACGCTTTTGGAGTTCCCATTCCAATTAATCAACCTGGTGTTGGCGATAATGCGTTTGCTCATGAATCTGGAATACACGCTGATGGAGCCCTTAAGGATCGTAAAAATTATGAGTTGTATGATTATAACGAATTAGGAAGAGGTAAAACGATAATGATAGAAACGGGAAGAAAAATAACAACGGGAGAATATTCCGGAATATCAGCCTTCATTCATAACTATAACCATTTTGATATTAATTTTAAAGACGAGGAAGAAGCAAGACAAATCCTCGAGCTCGTAAGATATGCTAATGTTCATAAACAGCGTCCATTAGTCAAAGAAGAATTCATATTTATTGCAGAATATCCAAAAATCGCTCAAAAGCTACTAACAATGAGCCCTCCCGAGATTTCAATAGAAAGGATACATGACAGACTAACGAAAAGAAGAAATGATAAAACAGAATAGAAAATTGAGAATTCTAACTCTGAAACTATTTTTTAGGTTGAATAGTTAGTTTTATATTACTCTTTGAATAGTTTATTTTTATAACGAGGGGTTAGTCATGAAAAAGAAAATTGCTATTATTATTACCTTACTGGTATTTAATTCATTAATCTTTAACAGCATATCTATTTTGGGGTTCATTTATTCTTCTTCATATACTGAGATTGGTTCAATAGCATCTGGAACTAATATAATTAGCATGCGCTTTACCGATAATGATTTAGCTTTTCTCGTGGAAATGGATCGAGGTCTGGCAGTCTATGACGTATCGAAGCCCTGGAATTGTATTGAACAAGATTTTTTTCCGCTCTCTTTTGTGCACGATATTGAACTTGATCTTGAAAGAAAATTAATTTATGTAACTGCTTCGAACGGAGTAAACATATTTAATTTTACCGATCCCACTCATTTAGACTTGCTTTCGGTCTATAAAAATTATACTTCTTCTAGGTATATTCAACTGAAAGGCGATTTATTATTTGTTGGCGCTGAGGAAAAGGGTTTGCAAATCGTTGATGTATCTAATGCAACTAATCCAACCATGCTAGGTAGCTGGACTGATAGCATCGGTCAAGTAGGTCCTGTTTACATCTTAAACAATTATGCGTTTGTCGGGATATACACTCCTAATAATAATGCCCCTCCTAATGTTATTGATTTAAAGTTATTAGATGTTAGTGATCCAAAACATATTGCTTTCGTAAGCACTGTAAATACAGGTTTAGGATACGCTGGTGGAGCTCCTAAGGCTCATTATCATGATTTCGTTTATCTGAATGATTATGAAAATGGATTGAAAATATTGGACTTTTCCGATCCCTCTAATGTTTCCGTTTTAGGCGCTTATTTCGATGGGGGATCTATAAATGATGTAACACTTGTTGATAATGAAATAGCGTTTTTAGCGGATGACGATTATGGTCTTAAAATTATAAATTGTACTAATCCAGAAAATCCGTTCAAGATTGGTTCATACGAGCATCAATGGAAAACTATTAGAGTCGCTGTAGAAGATGATAAAGCCTATTTAGGTACTCAAGAGGGAGGAGTACGGATTATTACTGCGGAAACAAATTCTAATGCAATCCCTATTAATCCAATATTCATTTGTTGTAATGTGTTCATAGGATCCTTACTACTTTTGTATATTTTCAAGAAAAAAAGCGAATCTAAAACAAAATATTCATGCATTCAATGAACATAAATAAAATTGAAATTAAAAATTAATCCCTTGATAATTATGGATTATAGTAATCTAAAAGAAGAGGAAATTACGTTTACTGCTCGTCTTATGGCGTATTATCGAGCGCAAGAGAACAAAAATGATACTCCTTTATTTTCTGATCCTTTTGCTGAGCGTTTAGCGGGGGATTTAACTTCATATTTTAAAACTGATGAAAGTTTTATGATTAATAATTATCCCTTAATTCGAACTTATTATATTGATAACCACCTTCTAATTCCTTGGTGTGAAAAACAAAATAATTCCCAAGTGGTAATAGTAGGGGCATGCTTAGATGCTCGTGCATATAGGATTAACCAACTTGAACTTGGTAATCATATAGTATATGAGATTGATTATCCTGTAATTATTCATTATAAAGAAGAAATATTAGAGAATGAACGTCCTTTATGCCAATTAGTACGAGTTTCAACAGATCTTTCTAATTCAATTTGGTCTTCTCAACTTATAGAGTCTGGATTCTCATCGGATGTTCCCTCTTTTTGGATCTTGGAAGGATTAGCTTATTATATGGAGAATAAGAGCTTCAAGCTGCTGATTAAACAAATTTCAAGTTTGAGCACAAAAAGAGGGTAAATATTTGTAGATGTGTGTGACCCAGTTTGTGCTGAGGTAGATTTTGGTCCTTTTTTTCGTCATTTTAAGTGGGGGTTGAATAAAGAA
The DNA here is from genome assembly GCA_964632315.1 of uncultured archaeon. Taxonomy (GTDB): domain Archaea; phylum Asgardarchaeota; class Lokiarchaeia; order Sigyniarchaeales; family SOKP01; genus SOKP01. The sequence continues at coordinate 1,144 of CAZWEM010000046.1, read as the reverse complement.
GAAATATCCTCTTTCTTTAACAAAATGGGTTGGAATATAGAATGTTTTGACGCGGATGATTTTAATCATGGCAGGTTTGTGGGTAATAATTTGATGTTCTTTATCCATGGAATCTTATCACGTATGGATTGATTTGAATAAACAGAATTTAAGGATTATTTTATCCAAATCTAAACATATAATTAAGCTTTCGAAATACAAAGAAAAGAAAAAAACTATAAAAAAATTAAATTAAAGAATTTCAAGGTTATTTCTGATAACTTTTCCATTTTTCTTCAAGGTTCGGATCTTGAATGGTATCCATAATATATTTCGCATAATCATCCCCAGTGGCTCCAGTATCTCGTCCTGTCATTTTTAATTTGCTCTCAAATTGCGAACAAATATCGAGGGCCATTTCTAACTTTTTCGCTTTTTTAACAAAACCTATGTGATTAATTAGTAGGGCTGCAGCTTTTATGATGCTTGACGGATCGGCATATTTAACTCTCCCAGTCTCTACCATTCGAGGTGCCGTGCCATGGATTGCTTCAAACATGGAATATCGCTTTCCAATGTTGGCACTACCCGCAGTTCCAACTCCCCCTTGAATCTGAGCAGCTTCATCGGTTACAATATCTCCATAAAGGTTTGGAGCAACAATCACTTTAAAATCTTTTTGACGGGCTGGATCTACTAATTTGGCTGTCATGATATCTATGTACCAATCATCCCATTCTACTTCAGGGTATTCTTTTGCTATCGTCTCTGCCATTGAAAGGAACTTGCCATCTGTTCGTTTGACCACGTTCGCTTTGGTTACAACAGATACACGATTAATATCGTTCTTTTTTGCGTAATCAAAAGCTAAACGAATGATTCTATCCGCCCCTTGGGTGGTGATTACCTTGAAGTCTATAGCTAAATCATCCGATACATCAATTCCCTGCGATCCAAGAACGTAAGCACCTTCAGTATTTTCCCTGTAGAACATCCAATCGATTCCTAGCTCCGGTACTTTTACTGGTCGGACATTAGCAAACAAATCTAGCTCCCTTCTCATTGTAACGTTTGCACTCTCAATATTGGGCCATCCATCTCCTTTGCGCGGTGTAAGTGTCGGTCCTTTTAAAATTACATGACATTCTTTCAACTGTTTCAACAC
>CAZWEM010000045.1:4892-40453 GCA_964632315.1 uncultured archaeon | reverse complement strand
TCCTTATTAATTCTAGCGTCTTTGGTAGCGCTCTGAACTGCTTCAAAAAGCAGGTCATATTGCGATTTATCCCAAAGCTCGCCATATTTAGTCATATCACAACCTATAATTGCGACTTTATCTCTAATACCATGTCTAACCATTTTTCATTACCTCCTTTACGGTCTCCCCCTCACGGGTCGACATTTCCAATAATAATTCTTGAATTCAGCCCCTTCATGCTCTTTCCTGAAGGTCATTTCGACTTCCATTCCAATTTTAACGTTTTCTTCTGGTTTTTCGATTTCAGTCATGTTCACGAGCACCCGTCCACCACCTTCGAGGTCAATAACGCATCGAGGCACGGGAGTGTTGAGATAGGCTCCCCCAACTAAATGATCGAGCGTGAAAGTGAAGATTGTGCCCTTCTTAGAAAGTTTCACATGTTCAAGTTGATCATCAGCTCGACAGAAGGAGCAGGTACGCATGAGATCGGGATACTGAACAGTACCGCAATTCTTACATTTTAGCCCGTACCACTTATACACAGAAGCCGTGTCTCTCCAGAGAGTCACCGCAGAACTTTTTCGCTTATATCTATCCTTGTTGAGTAATTCTTTAAATTCTATGAACTTGTTATAATTTTTAAGGATAGCCATTGACTTTTGGTGCCCTACGAAACCCATTCTGCCTTTACCAATTTGTCGTACACCATCTTTATCTTTAACTTGCATGAGTATAGCATCGGCACCGTCTCCAAATCCTGCCATAATGATCTTATCGTCTTGTTTAGGACGTCGTAGGCTGGCAATGAGTAGCATGAAAGGCATAGGAGTACCGGTATCTCCTACTTGAAAGAATATACTATTTTGAGCGACTCCTTGACCAAATTTCATGATCTTCGAGATTGTACTATGCATTCGGGGATTATTATAATAATATGCAGCAATATTAATATCTTCTGGCTTTAATCCATTGCGTTTCAAGAGTTCTGACATTGCTTTTGTCATGCTTTGGGTATAAAACATTGCATCCATTTTAACTTCAAACGTGCGAATAAACTCATCCTTATCTGCTCTCTTCCAAGGACCCGTTGTATTTGCGGAAACAGAATAATAATCATCAATTGAGATTGGGATATTTTCTTCATCTGCAACTAATAATGCAGCAGCACCATCAGCAAATCCAAATTCCCACATCGTGGAGGGTTCAGGTATTCTTGTATCTGCAGCTACGACTAGGATGCTTTTAATATCCTCATTTGCCTTTATTGTATCAACTGCTCGAGTTAATGCTGTTGTTCCAGCTTTAGTAGAATCAGAAAAATCAGCAGTAAGAATATCTTCTCGCATATCTAGTACGGTGGCAATAAGCGAGGCAGAATCTTTTTCAGTATAAACCTGAGTCGTTGATGCGAAAAATAATCCATCAACCGTCTTAGGATTGATTCCTTCCAAACAATCGAGTCCAGCTTCTACTGACATCGTCAAGCTATCCTCATCTTCCATTGCCACGGCTTTAGTTCCCGGTACAACTGGAAAGTCCCACGCTTTCCCTATTGATTCACGAGGAAGCATGTATTTTGGAAGATATGCCCCATAACTTTTAATACCAATTGGCATTTTTCATTTTAACCTCTTATTTTATCAATTCTTATTTTAATTTTTTAACTAAAATTGTATATTGTATATCTTCTATCTTTTAGAATAAAATAATTTTCCTAAATATTGGGAGTGGAATTCTTGGAATTGAAATGAGTTTATAGAAGACTTAATGTTGGGGATACTCATATAACAGAACAAGAATCTGAAAGAAATGATCAATATTTGGGTATAAAATTAAAAAATTGTAAGGAAATCAGAAAAATAATTACTGTTCATTCTCAAACTTGTTTTCAAGCACGATTTGAATGGGCTTGAATCCTGTTTGTTCGAAAACTTTTAGTAATTTTTCTGGAAAGCCCCATGCAACGATTATACGAACAGTTTCACACCCCCATGATCTTAATAATTTAATAGCTCGCTTTGCAAGGATTTTTCCAACTTGCATGCCAATATATTCTTGCTTTGTAGCCCAATTATTCAAATAACCTATATATTGTCCTAATGGGTTTTTTAATGCTTCAATCATCCCCATTCCAACAACCTCTCCAGTGGATTTTAATTCTGCGATCAACGTGATGCGTTTCAAGTTTGGTTTAAATTGTCTTAAACCAGACGATTGTTTCCATTGATCTTCTTTTAATCCAATATGAAAAGTTTGATCTAATTCTCTTAATATTTCTAAAGTCGCTTCATAATCCGAAGTCCGATAATTCCTAATTATTATTTCTTCTTTATCAATTTCTTCTTTAGACATGAATTTTCACTTTCAATTTTATTTAGTTAAAATGTTAATATCAATTTTTTGAGACAAAAGTCTTTTTTCAGTCTCGTTATCTATTATAAAGAAAAGATACTCATTCACTTGAGGAGTAATAGGTGATAAAAAAACAAGTTCTTCTTGAGGAAACCATTCATCAACTAATTGACTCATAATTTCTTTCTCGAAAAATTCCTTCACATGAGTAATTTTTACAATAACATCTCTGATTTCTTCATCAGTAGTATTTTGCACAATTATTTCTAACTCGTGGCTATCTCCAATAATCCCAATTTCGGAGATATTAAATGGATAGTTTAGTTTTAAGGCTTCTTTATTTCTTGTAGATGGATCAAATAGTTTTATATTCGAAAAAGTGCTGTCTTTCTCACCAGAAGCCAAGTGAGAAACATCAACTCCTTTCAAAGCTAGGTAGGAAAGAGCCTTTTGCTGCTTAATCGAATTTGTATCTGTTTCTTTTATGACAGAACTAAAATATTGTCCGCAAGTCGTTGAAATGAGGTTCTCCAATCTTTTTTTAATTTTTTCTCCCTCAACGATGATTTCTTTGATCCTAGGAGTTTTAATTACCTCATCTTTTACGTTTTCATATTCAATTAGTTCATATAATTTGTCTCCAAAATGGTCGATAATTCTTTTAGTTAACAGTCTAATTAAGTCATCTCCAAATATTTCTACTTCATTAGGTAGGGATATGATAATTATGATAGTTTCAGGTGTCTCATCATCTAATCCAGCACGTTTCTTCTTTCTCTTTGATTTTGCGAAAAACTTTTTCCCAAAAAAGGTATAACCTTTAAATTCTAAATCTATATGGTCCAAAGCTTCTTGTTCATCTACAGTTAAGAACCATATTGGGTGATATTTAATTGGACGCATGAACGTTTTATTATGGACTAAATCACTGAACTTTTCTTCTGGATAGATAAAGAGTGGGACGTGTCCTCGAGCTTCGTCAAAATACATCAAGTAAATATCCGTGAGCCCCTCACAGATGTCTCTATTTGATTTTTTTAGTTCTCCCATTTTGTTGAGAAGAGTCTGATTATATTTTTATAATATCTAAAGAATTAAATAATTATTCGTCTAAAAGCTTTTATGAAAAAATAAATTTAAATTGTAAAAGGAAGGATATTAAAATGATTATTACTGACATTAAAACTCATTTGCTACAACTTGACTTTAAGATCAAGATTGGAAGCATGCCGCGCCTTCAAGCTGGTGGATTGTACACGCAGCTAATTACAGATGAGGGAATTGATGGTTGGGCACTCTCCCATTGGAATTTGAGTAATAGAGCACAGCAGGTTTTTATTGAAGAAGCATTAAAAAAAATAGTGTTAAAAAAAGATCCCTTTATGGTTGAAGAAATTTACCATGAAATGTATCAAAATACAAATCGCATAATGTTTGGAATTCCTCAAGCTACTTCTGCGGTAGAGATTGCTTGCTGGGATATTATTGGTAAAGCTACAAAACAACCAATATACAAACTACTTGGAGGGCGCAAGAAGAAAGTAAAAGCATATGCTTCAATGCCTAGAGGATATAAAGCTAAAGCGGTTGTAGGTGCTGTGGGGCCCGCTCTTGAACCTGAGCTTGGGGGATTTCAAGCGGTAAAATTAAGAATTGGTAATGGTCCTAATAAAGATGAGAATATTATAAGAGAAGTTAGAGATGCTTTCCCTGACATTGATATCATGGTAGATGCTAATTCAGCATATCAATCTGTGCACGAAGCACTAAAGGTTGCAAAAATTTGCGATAAATACAATGTGACTTGGTTGGAAGAGCCCATACCCACAGATAATCTTAATGGTCTTGCAAAATTACGAGAACTATCACCCGTACAGATTGCTGGAGGAGAAAATGATATGGGTATTTTTCGGTTCGAAGATATATTGTCTCGAGGAGCGTTTGATATTGTTCAACCTGATGTAACTCGAAGCGGAGGATTTTTACAATTGAAAAAAATTGATGCTATGGCAGAAGTTAACGCAGTGCAATGCATTCCACACATTTTTGCATTTGGTCATATTACTGCGGCGAATCTTCATTTTATCATGTCTACAAGATGCGAATGGTGTGAATTTCCCTTCATTCCAGATGAATATCAAATTCTCGAAGAACCAATTAAGTGCATAAATGGCTATGTGAGCGCGTTAGATAAACCGGGATTAGGAGTTGATGTAAATAAAACCATGTTGGAAGAAAATCTTATATGAAAGAGTCAAAATTTTAAATACTCCATAATTGGATTTGATTCTTCTACTTGCTTCACTTATAAATCAATCACAAATTCTTTTAGTATAAATTTTAGTCTAAATCTTTTAATTATGTAGGTTTTTCTTTCAATTATATTATTTAAGTAAAAATAGTGATCGTAATCGCGAAAAAGTAATTTAATCAAGGATAATACAACCATAAATAGCAAATCAAAACTTTTCGAATCGAAATTCGCGAAAAGAATAACATATACACTGTTCTTCAGCGAACTAGTTAGAAGTTTAGGATATAACCTTTATAATATTAGCCTCCCTTTAATTGCGGAGAGCCTTTCAGAGTCTGTCATTTTGACGGGGTTTGCCGTGGGTGTTTTTGGTTTAACTCAAACCATATCTCAAGTACCGTTTGGAAGGCTGTCTGATCGTTATGGGAGACGAAGCCTCATGCTTATATCTGCTGTAATTTATGCATTTGGCTCTATAATGATTTCTTTTTCACATACAATTCTTGAATTTATTATTTATCGTTCAATTCAAGGTGTATCAGCATTGATATCAGTAATACAAGCTTGTTTGGGCGATATTTTCCAGAGAAAAAAAAGAGGGACTATAATGGGGTGGTTTAGCCTCATATACGGCATAGGAACAATAGTAGGCCTCCCATTAGGAATTATACTTGCTGGATTATTTAGTTTACGGATGCCATTTTATATAGGCGCAGGGCTAGCAATTATCTCTGCTATTATACTCTTTTTATTCTTAAAAGAAACACTTCCAACAAAAGTAAAGTTTGTTAAAGACACTAATGAAAATATAAATTTCACCAATGTTCAAGAAGATTTAGTTACTAATGATCAAAAGGTAACAGATAAAAAAAATCTGGATAAAAACCAAGATAAATCTTATCAATTTGTAAAGATATTACCCAGTTCATTTATCAATTTTCTTGTAAATAGTATTATGGGGGGATTCTTTGCATTTGCACCTTTATTACTTGAACATTTTGGATATACAATTATTCAAATGATTATTGTTTTTATTCCGGGGATCATAATATTTTTTGGAGGATCACTCTTTTCTGGGATGATTTCTGATAAAATCGGGAGAAAAGGAGCTGTTTTGATTGGTCTAGTTATTGGAATTCCATCTGCAATTCTTTTAACTTTTACTTTAGAAATGTTACTTGTTCCGTTGGTATTATGTCTGATGCTTGGAATTTCATTTATAAATCCTCCATTATCAGCATTAGTACTTGATATAGTTCCCCAAGAGAAACGTGGAAATGCAACAGGAACATTTAATGCGTTATCCATACTTGGAAGTGCAATAGGGGCCTCAATTATGGGCTTTATAATACAATTCTATGGTTATAGCGGCATTTTTGGTTTTGCAAGTTATATACTAGGTGCTTGTTTAGTAGTGGCATTTTTCTATATAAAGAATGTTCAACCCCTAAAATCAACAAAATAATATTCAAAATGTAAAATAGGATTAAAATAAACTCTCTAATGATGCATTTTTCTTTCTAATTCTAAAGATGTTTTTTTTTTGCTGCCTAAATTAGTAAAAAAGGTCAATATCATAATCCACACATAGATCAAAGACTATATTATTTATTTCATGCTGATTTTCTCATTATATAATATTAAAGAAATAGATATTGAATAAAATGCGACCAATTTCAGAAGAAAAATATGAAAAACTGGTTCGATTTTTGCAAGAAAACCAATTAGACGTTTTAATGATCCTAGATTACGAAGAAGGTCCAAATGTGAATCTACAGTATCTTTCTGGTCATCCTTCTGATGCTTATTTACTTATAAATTCAAGTGGGGAGTCAGTTTTAGCTCCTTGGGACATAAACATTGCAGAAAAACATTCAGAAGTGGATGAAATCCTTGATCTTAGTAATTTCAAATACAATTGGGTATTGGCAATTAAAGATTTAATTGAGAAAAGGTGGAATAAAAAGGGAGCAATGATTGGAGTTGAGACTTTTTTTCCATATGGTCAGATTATCAAAATGAAATCTCTTATCCCTGAGATTAAATTTTTCAAGGAACCTATAAAACTAACAAAATTCCTATCCAAACTAAGAGCAACTAAAAGTGATTTTGAAATCCAACAACTCAAAAAAGCCGCAAAAATTGGAAATAATACCATCGTTGACATAGAAAATTTCTGTAAAAATGCATCTGATGAAACAGAAAAAGATTTATCTTTCCTAGTTCGTAAAAAAGTAGAAAAATATGGTGCAGATGATATTGCATTTGAAACTCTGGTTGCAAACTCGAACCGAGCACATGAAATCCATCAATATCCTAGTGCAAGTACTCAAAAATTTGCTATTCCAGGATTAGCTTTAATTGATTTTGGTGCTAAATATCAGGGATATCATTCTGACATCACCGTCCCAATTAGCTTTGGGGAACTAACGCAAGAGCAGGTTAAAATGAGAGATTTAACAGTCAGAATTTATGAAACAATAATAGATATGATCGATACAGGATTACCTACTTGGAAGCTTCATGATACTGCTGAGCAAATGATAAAAGATGGTGGATTCTCAATGCCTTATTCGTTAGGTCACGGTTTAGGCCTTTCCGTGCATGATTCACCGATTATCACTCGAAAGCCAACTGATGATTATTCTTTGAAATATTGGAAAGAAGAAACCATTAAGGATGGAATGGTTTTCACGATAGAGCCTGGTATCATTAAAAAGGGTATTGGAGGAACTAGAATAGAAAATGATGTGGTTGTTCATAATGGCAAGGTTGAAGTAATTACAAAATCCCAACCGATTATTCTTTCTCTCTGAAGTTGAGAATTTCATTATTGGAGCGCATTATTAATTTGAAATCAAAACTAAAGCTGGAATTAAGTTATATCCCATCTTCCTATTGGAATGAGCAAATGAGTGGCTTTAAAATCATTTCTGGTTCTGAGGTTCTTCCAAACAATGTTGATTTTTTTTTTGCTTGGATTGAAAAAGAATACTCTGAAAAAGAATTAAATGACTGTATTGAGCTTGCTTTTCCCTCCATACCATCAGAAAAATTAATTTCTTGCCAGATTAATTTAGCATTTCCAGTTAAGAATTCGAATTTTTTTGATATTTCCATTAAAAGGGGAAAAATAATACCTATCGTTCCAATGTCAAGGTTACTATATAAGATGGAGTTATTAGATATTAACAATGAAGAAAAAGTTGATTATAGTGATTCGATTAAGGTATGGACTTTTCTAACAAAGCTCTTGTTTGAGTTACTTAACAGGGGTCAATTTATTCCAAAAATGGAAAGATTTAATTCCAAGTACCATAAAAGTTCTTGGAAGGTATTAGTGAAAACGGAAAATGATAGATCACGATTTGATGCAATAGTTAATTGGAGTTCATGGGCCTCTTTTTGCCTCCCAATAGACTTTATTGCATCCAATGGTGGATTTAAATCGGAGGGATTATGGCATCCTTCATATTTATTTTCCTTATTTTTAGATGAAGTAGGAGATAGCCTCATAAGGACAATATTAAATCAAAAAGATTTTATAGCATTTCAAGAATATTATAGCTCAGAAATTGAAAGAGAAGCTAATGAAAATTTTAAACCCTCATGGGATTATAAATTTCTCACGTCTCTTATTTCCAAAGATCCTTTATACAAAATTGGTGGTTTCCACGAATCAATTTTACCGGATTTAATTCAAAATTGGACTCAATCTGTTAGAAGCTTCCCATTTAAAGTTAATTTCTCAATTAGATTAAAACTTGAATATCCTAAAGAAAATCAGAGCAAGTGGTCCTTAAACATATTCCTAATATTAGAAGATAAATCTTATCCATTACGGGAACTCTGGGTGGTTGCAAATATACTTAATGAAGAATTAAAAAATGATGTAAACAAGGAAGGATCTGATTTAGAATTTATATTAAGAGCTCTTGGAAAAATAGTTAAAATATATCCTCCTGTTCAAAGAGCATTTGAGGATGAACTCCAAAGTACCATATACTTGACGAATGACGAGGTAATTAATTTTTTAAAATTTCCAAAGGATTTACTGATACAAAGTGGAGTCATTGTCGAGCTTCCAGAGGTATTTAAAAGAGGAGGTATGCAAAGATTAACTAACAAGTTATTAATCCGTTCCAGAGACATAAAAGATCAAAATATGAGGACCTATTCGGTATTACCCTCGTTATTCGACGTTAATTCATTATTAGATGTTAAATGGGAGGTAAAAATAGGAGAAAAGGAGGTATCGAAAGAAAAGGTTGACCAGATCATAAAATCTAATAAACCACTTATTAATTTGGATGGAGACTGGGTTTTAATTGAACAAGCAGATTTAGAAGAATTACAAACACTTCAAAAGCCACATATTGAAAACTATATGGACGCATTGAGGCTCGGTATGACTGGAAAATTTCAATCAGCACAGGGAAATGAGTATGAGGTAGTTTTAGAGGGTGATTTTAAACAAATTATAAATAGTCTTGTAAAAATCAATAAATTTGATTCTATTTCCGTTCCCTCATTATTTAAAGGTAAATTAAGGCATTATCAACAAGAAGGTCTAAATTGGATGGGTAATTTAGCAAGATTTAACTTTGGACTTTGCCTAGCAGATGATATGGGTTTAGGGAAGACTATTCAAATAATTGCTTTTTTGAGTTATTTGAAAGAAAATTTTCCTAATAATCCAGGAAGTTATTTGATCATTTGTCCAACTTCAATCTTGTTTAATTGGCAACACGAGTTAAATAAATTCGCTCCAGAGCTTAAAGTCACAATCCATCATGGTCCTAATCGGATTCGAGATTTAACTAAGATCCAAGAATTTACACAATCGCATCGAGTATTTCTGACTTCATATGGAACTATAAGGAATGATGTCGAAATTTTGGAAACGATCCAATTTAGCGGGATCATCGTAGATGAGAGTCAGAATATGAAAAATTATTATTCTCAACAGACTCAGGCGATAAATAAACTGAAATCGCAATTCAGAATATGTCTAAGCGGTACACCGATCGAAAATAGGTTAATGGAATTATGGTCTCTCTTTAACTTTTTGAATCCTGGTTTATTGGGTAGTAGGTCAGATTTTCAGAAGGATTTCATCATTCCCATAGATAGGTTTCAAGATCAACAAGCAATTGATAGGTTAAAATTAATTATTAATCCATTTTTAATGCGTAGGGTAAAATCAGATAAGAATATAATCAGTGATTTACCCGAGAAGAATGAAATGAAAATTCTTATTGAATTAACTGAAGACCAAGTAGAATTATACCAAGATCTTGTAAATAGTACCTTAAAAGAACTTCAAAAAACCTATTCTGATAAAGGAAAAAATAAAGGACTAATTTTAAGTTTAATAGTGAAACTAAAACAAATTTGTAACCATCCTTATCAATTTATAAAGAAAGATATCAATTCAATTAATTTTGAAGAAAATTTGAAACAAGTCATTTCAAAATCTAAAAAGTTAAAAAGATTAGTCGAGATGTCTGAGGAAGTAATTTCAAATGGGGAGAAAGTTTTGATTTTCACCCAATTCACTCAGATGGGAGATATTATTAAGAAAGTTCTAGAAAATAGATTAAAGCTAGAGATATTATATTTTCATGGAGGAATTCCAGAACAAAAAAGAAAGTCAATTGTTGATAAGTTTCAATCTAGTGAAACTGATAGCCCTCCTATCTTGATTCTTTCATTAAGAGCTGGGGGAACGGGACTGAACTTGACACAAGGAACAACTGTTATCCATTTTGACAGGTGGTGGAATCCTGCGGTTGAAAATCAAGCTACAGATCGGGCTTACCGTATCGGACAAAGATCTGTGGTAAATGTATATAAATTCATTTCTAAGGGAACTATTGAAGAAAAAATAGATGCTTTGTTGGAAGAGAAGAAAGATTTGGCCGACAAGATTGTTACGACTACTGGAGAGTCGTGGATCACTGGCCTTGAAGGAGATAAGTTAAAGGAATTATTAGTTTTAAGTAAATAATCGGTTGTGAGATAAATGGATAATAGAAAGAAAGAATTCTTGGAAAATAGACGTTCAAGCAAAAAGAAACCAGAAAAAAAAACAGAATATGAACGAAGGCGTACTCATGAAGAGGTTGAACAAATTAAAAAAGATTTAATTAATTATGCTAAAACTTCCTGGGGAAAAGAATGGATCTATCATAATTTACAAATCGGTCGTCCATTTAGAATGCAGAGAGGTATTGACTATGCTAATGATGAAAAGAGAATTGATAATATCTCAATAACTAAAGGGCAAATCTTTGCTACTGTTCAAGGAACCGCTCCAACTCCTTATCGAGTTAAAATAAATTTTGATACGATCGAGGATGAAAGCTGGAAGAAAATTATTCAAAAACTTTCCAAGCAACCTCTGAATCTTATTAAATTACTAGAAGGAATTTTACCCCTTGAATTTATCAAGTCTTTTGAAGAAATAGGGCAAGAGATATTTCCTAACGCTTTAAATGGGTTAGATGCAAGCTGTTCTTGTCCGGATAAAGCAATTCCTTGTAAGCACATTGCTTCTGTGATCTTGTATTTATCTCGAGTCATCGATTTTAATCCCTTTTTATTATTAGAATTAAGAGGTAAACCCAAGAATGAACTTTTAGAAGATTTAAGCCTAAAAACCTTTAAAGAAGATAATAAAAGGTATAATCTGACAACTGATTCAAAGAACTTATCCTCAAAAATTAGTGTACCGAAAATCTCAGATTTAAATTATGAAAATATGAAAAAAGAAAGCAATGCTTTGAATTTTAATATTAAAAAACCAGGTCGGATTCTTGAGATAATTGAAAATATAGGAAATCCTTATGACGTTGAAAATAAATCTTTTGAAATTGTCTTAAAAAGAATCTATTTCAAAGTTTCTAATTCGACTTATAAAATGTCTTTATAAATCGACCAAAATTACTAATTTGTTCGTGTTATACGAATTCTATTTTACTCTATTAATTTACTTTTTAGTTAAAAAATCCTTTTTTTCTTGTGAAAAAAACGAATATTTATTAAATTCTTTACCCATTAGATTACTAAGGATAATGTGGATGATTTAAGTAATATGCAGATAACATTAGACAAATCCTATTTTGCAACATTCTCTACGAAAAATGGAGAGAAATATGGATTAAGATTAGGAGAACCAGATGATGCTCATCAATTAAATCAGATCTTTTATGAGATATACGAATATAATTATGTTGACCCTGAAGTCTATGATATATCAAAATTAAAAAAACATATAGCAAGTGATAAAACCTATTGGTTTATTGGGGAAAAATTCGAATCAACCAAAACAATAATGGTTGGAGCGGGACTCATGGAAATTAGCAACTATTATACCTCTATAGCAGAAAAACTAGTAATTCGACCAGATTATAGGGGATTGGGTTTAGCTTCTGAGATGGGGGCACTAGGAATTTTGAATATCTTAAAATTACCTGCTTTTAAAAATATTTTGCGATTAAATGCTGAGTCTAGAGCGGAAAGTAAGGGTGCTCAAGCAATCATGGAAAATACCGGAGGGACCGCATTTGGTTTTAATCCAATTTATGCCACTTGGGGAGACAGAAGAATTTTGAATGGGAAATCCAAAAAACCATATGTGAAAGGAGATCCTATTCCTGTTATTTTTTATGTCAGACCAATAAATAAATTTTGGAAAAAACGTCATAGTGTAGTTTATCTATTAAATGATGAAGATGTCTTCTATTTTTATGACTATATCATAAAAAATAATCGAAAAATGAAAAAGTATGATCTAACAATAATGATGGGAGATTCAAAGATTAAATGGCATAATATGCGAATCTATGAAAATAAAAGTTTTGGATCAGTTCATTTGGAGGGTTGTATTCATGACATTATGCTTAAAATGTATCTTAAGAAATACTCAAAATGGAGATATATTGATTGGAGAATTCCTACTACAGAGCAAGGAATACATTCAATGAAATTGGCTAAGGACAATGGATTTAAAGTTATAGGATATGATTTTGGTTCTATTGTCGATCCAAATGGTAATTTAACAGACTCGGTATTATATGCCTATATTCCTAAAAAAATAAAAGTTTCAACTTTTGATACATTAGATGTTATTAAAAAGTGTAAACCACTAGTAAACCGTGTACTTGATTCATTAAATAATTAAAAAAAAAGTTTATTCTCGTTTTATACCTCTATATATTAGCCATACCCATAATATCACAGTTATTGCGTAAAAGCTAAAGACTGTACGAAATGTGCTGTTGTTTATATAGTTGTTAAAAAATGCACCGTATAGGTAAACAAATAAGCCAAATAAGCCAATCATTAAATTGATCCATCTTCGTCTTATTTCTTTTTCTTGCATCTTCTTGGCAATTTTGATGGACGTTATTATAACAGGGATGACTGCAAAAATAGTAACAACAGTTGTAACGTATAAAAAGAATGGAAGTGACCAGACAGGTCTCCATAAAGTAGAAGCATCTATTTGCACTCCAAAATCCCCTCCTAATAAATAAAGAACACCCATTAATCCAAGTGCTACTGCATAACCCAAGATTAATTTCAACTCAGATTTGAATGAATAGACTGCTTCTGATTTTAATAAAATGTAATTTGTAGCTAACATAAATATCACCCCGTAGAAGGCAAAAAAGTTTGCAAAATAATTTAATAGTTGAGCGATACTTGTATTTTTGATTGCTTCATTGATAAAAGCATATGCGGCATTTATCATTAATCCGACTGCGGTCGATAAATAAAATCCGCTGAAGGTAAGATTTAACCTTCCTCGTTTAATATGAAGGATTTTGAAAGCAAATATTAGAAATATGATTCCGAGAAGTAAATTAATTACTAAAACTAAAAAAATTCTAGAAAGATCAAATTGAAGTAACATAATAAAATCTTTAATTTTTTCATTGAATAAATTAATTTATGTAATTAATTTATGTAAGTTCAATATATTTAAAATATGGTTATTTTTCGATAAAATTAAATTTTAAAAACCTATAGAAACAAAATTATCTTCTATTTTGGTTATATTAATACCTAAAATTTTACTCAAACAGAGACGAAAATTCTCAAATTGTGAGAGTGATGTGAAATTTGCACCCTCATATTCTTTTTTAAACTTTCTCAAAACCTTTTTTAAGAGGGGCATTACTTTTCTCTTAACATATTTATCTACATTTTTTTCAAAATTGTCAACTATCAAATAAGCGATGAATGGTTTAAGCGTGTTTTTGTCATGAAGCTCATCCTTTTTAAATACAACGGTATATCTATTACTTTGTAGATATTCCACTGGTGCAATAGTGCTTTCTGCAAAAGATAAAATGCTAGATAATAAACCAGAATTCAAAATCAGATTGGAATCCTCCTTTCGTATGTTATGATACGATTCAAATATGATGGGAACTCCACAGGAAATTATTCCTACTTCTCTTATTATCATGATAAACTAATGCCGAAATTAGATACAAAAAAGGACACAAAATTCTACCTATTTATATCCTTGTAATATGACATTATTTCGTAATTAAGTGACGACAAAAAAAGTAACGTTTCCAAATAATACCTTTAATGACAAAATAATACAAGGTTCATATAATAGAAGAAAAAATGAGAATTTAATGATTTTTTATTCTCTAGATTCTCCAGCTTTTAACTTGAAAAATAAGATAAAAGCGA
Source organism: uncultured archaeon (assembly GCA_964632315.1). Lineage (GTDB taxonomy): Archaea > Asgardarchaeota > Lokiarchaeia > Sigyniarchaeales > SOKP01 > SOKP01. Next base: position 26,148 of record CAZWEM010000045.1, on the reverse strand, counting down.
TAATTATTAGAATTAATATAGAGGGGAATAGTATAATATAACGATAATCTCCAAATGCACTAAAAATAGAAAGAATCCCACCAAATATTATCGGAGCGATACTATACGCAGCTTGGTTAAAAGTGTAGTAAATGCCCGTATAAATTCCTGTTTTTTCTTTGGGAGCAAGAGTCCATAGAATTGGAAAACTATTAACGATAAAGCCCATCCAAGGAATCGCAATCAGAACTAAGGTAATTATTATAATCAACGGATTATAGTTATGATATGTAATCGGTACGATTATTCCAGCCATGAAAAATACAGATATGGTCAACCAACCAAGAAATATCTTCACAGCTTTTTTTCTCCCAATCTTTTCAGATTGTCCTAATAGTCCTACAAAGTATGCGCTTGCAATCATTGGTCCAGAATATGCTAAAAATAATGTTCCTGCAGCTCCCTCGGTAATTTGAAAGTATGACACAGCAAAACTTGAAAAGAAGGATTCAATTGATGCAAATGCTAAATACATAAAAAACACGGTACCCAAGAAAAATGCGAAATCTTTATGGTGACCTAAAATATTGATAGTATCTCGATAAGAGCTTAATTTTGAAGAAGAATCAACATTTTTTGATCTTGACTGTATAGCTTTAAATGATAACGGATCGATATGGATTTTCGTATCAGAAACTCGGAAAAATTTTTTTCCAGTTGGAGTTTCTTTAACTTTTAGCACCTCTATGATTGCCAATATGATCATACCTACTCCAACGATGATAAATCCAATTGCATCAAATAGAATTGGATTTAATGTACCTTCGAGAGATCCAATAATAATAGGTATCGCAAAAGCAAAAAGACCTCCCATATTTGCAACTAATTGTTGAATCGCGCTTGCTTTGGAGTACATTTTTTCTGGGGTGTAATCGGGTAAGATTGCAATTGATGCAGATCGATAGATTGACATTGCTAAATCAAAAAAGAATATTATGAGCACTAAACCTGTTAAAACTCGCATCCAAGGAATGATGATATAGAAGATGGCAGAAATACAAGTTCCAATAAATATAAATGGTATTCTTCTTCCCAGCTTACTCTTCGTTCGATCACTCAGATCACCAAAAAATGGTTGTAGAAAAATTGCTAAGATATTATCAAGCGCCATTACCGCCCCTTTTATCAAGTCTCTTATCGGTATGGGCCCAATGACTTCATCCAAAAGTAATGGAACTTTAAAATTAAAGAAAGACCATGCAAATAAAACTATAAAGAAAGCAAGAGAGATTAATACGGTTCTTGAGACATTAATTTTATCAGGTGGTGTAGGGATCATCCGAGGTTCATAGGGTAAAACCTCAAATTCTTCATTGTCCGTATCTTCCACATTCATAAAATCTCATCAGACACAAATAATTTAGAAATATTTTTTATAATTAAGCTGAAAATTTAATATTTAATTAAAATTTGAAATTGCTAGATACTAAATTTTAAATTACACATCTAATTATTTTGTTTATGAGCAAACTGGATGAATGGTTTGAAATCATTCAACATAAGGATTATTTGTTTATAATTCGAGAAAATCTTGATAATATTGATCCACGATATTATACTACGTATATCAACATATATCTCTTAATTGGTACCACTAAAGCACTTTTAATTGATACAGGATGCGGTTTATATCCCCTTAAGTCAATTATAAACAGGTTAATAAAAAATAAAGAGCTGATGGTGATTAATACTCATTCCCACTTCGACCATCGTGGAGGAAATGAGGAGTTTGGGGAAATATGGGTACATGAGAAGGAATATAAAGATGTTTCAACAGTTTGTGACGTTTTATTTTTGAAATCTTCTCCTAAACAAGTAGTAACCCGTTTAGAAAAAAAGGATTTTAAATACCAGCCTGCAAAAGTGATACATTCCTTAAAGGAGGGTGATGAATTCGACTTGGGGGATATCACTATTGAAGTTGTTCATACTCCTGGCCATTCTATGGGTTCAATTTCAATTCTCACTAATAATAATGAACTTTTTACTGGAGATACTGCACATTATGGTGCAATGTATCTTCCTAAACCAAGTGAATTTCCAATTATTCTTGAAAGTTTGCAAAAAATGCTCGAAATTTGTAAAACTAAAAAGAAAGTCGAATTATATCCCGCGCATGAAGATTATGCAGTCGGGAAAGAATTATTAAAAACATTAATTGAAGGAATCATTAATATCGACGATACTTGGGGTTCAAAAAAAAGAGATCAATTTTTAGATTCTTGGATTCTTGATGATGGAAATTTTAAATATGTAGTCGAATAGAATGGTATTTAAATCTCATTTCAATTTAACCTTTTTGGTTAAATTGATAGCTTAATATTTAATTCTTTAATTATAATACATATTCGAATTGAAGTTAGAAAAGAAGGAAGTTGAAATCTAAAAAAATTCAATCTCTTAATGGAAAATGGATGCTGATTAATCAAGAGAGGCATCTAAAAATACCAGCAGAAGTTCCGGGAACGCTTTTTGAAACTTTAATAGATGAAAAAATCATTAAAGATCCCTTTTATGGCAATAACGAGCACGAAATTAACAAGATAGCATACGAAGACTGGACATATGAAACGTATTTTGACGTCAGTAATGAAATTTTATCCTATAAGCACATATTATTGAGTTTCAAAGGTCTAGATACGATAGCAGAGATAAAACTCAATGGAATTCATCTAGGTAGGGTAAATAACATGTTTCGTTCCTATAGATTTAAAATCAATGACATTTTAAATACGCAAAATAATCTTTTAAAAGTAGAATTCAAAAGTCCTATTCAAGAAGCAGCAAAGCTTGTTGATGAATATAAGATTAAACTTAAAACCACGCATAGCATGCCAGGATTGCCCTATCTTCGGAAAGCTCAATATTCTTTTGGTTGGGATTGGGGTCCTGAATTACCAGATATTGGAATATGGAAAGAAGTGGAACTCAAAGCATTTGATGGCATGGAAATTGAGTCGTACTATATAGATATGGATTTTGTTTATAACAAAGATATAACAACTCTCTCTGCATCTAACGAATATGATGGGTTAAATATCGAAAAAGTAAACCTCAAGATAATTATCAAATTATCTGAAATACTCGAAACAGAAGAGATGGATGAGTTTACGTTAAAATGCACCATCACAGGACCAGATGATATTTCACATATTGGAGTTTGTGATCTGACGAACTCTGAGTTAATAATTAGATACGAGATTGAATATCCTTACATTTGGTGGACACACGATTTAGGAAGACCAAATCTCTATGAAATAGATATATCACTCTATTATAATAATGAAAGGATTGATTTCATAAAAGAGAAGTTCGGTATAAGGGATATACAATTAATCCGTGAACCTGATAAATGGGGAGAAACTTTTTATTTCAGAATAAATGGAATCCCCCTGTTTACTAAAGGAGCAAACTGGGTTCCAATTGATAGTTTCATACCACGTGGTAAGAAATTAGGACTTTATGAAAATAATATCAATAATTGTATTGCTGCGAACATGAACATGATTCGGGTTTGGGGCGGGGGAATATATGAAGATGATCTTTTTTATAAACTCTGCGATGAGCGTGGAATTTTAGTGTGGCAAGATTTTCCTTTCGCATGTGCGATTTATCCCATTCACGAAAAATTTGTCGAAAATGTTAGAAATGAAGCAATTGAAAACATCAAAAGATTAAGAAACCACCCAAGTTTAGCACTATGGTGTGGTAATAATGAAATCGAGCAATTATGGAAATGGCTTCTTGATTCTGCGGAGTTGAAGGATCCCATTTTAATTCAGAAATATGAAAAAGGATACTTAGATCTCTTTAAAGAAATGATACCAAATATAATCAAAAACTATGATCCAAGACATCCTTATTGGCCCAGTTCTGCCTTGGATAAATATGACGGATCAAAGGTACTCTCAGCTAACCCTAATAATTCAGAAAGAGGGGATTCTCATTTTTGGAAGGTATGGCATGGAGGAGCTTCTTTCAAATCTTACAGAAAGTTTCCTTCTCGATTTATGTCGGAATTTGGATTTGAAAGTTTTCCCTCGATAAAAACGATAACAAGATTTTGTCCTAAAGATGAGTTATATCTTGATTCCCCTATTATGACGAATCATCAAAAAAACGAAGGAGGAAACAAGAAGATTTTAAGATACATGAGGAAGCGATTTATAATTCCCCAAGAGTTTGAAAAGCAAGTCATTTTGTCCCAAATCACTCAAGCTGAAGCAATTCAGTATGGTGTAGAATTTTGGAGACAAAATCGTAATGATTTTCATTGCATGGGTTCCATATATTGGCAATTGAATGATTGTTGGCCTGTTGCGAGTTGGTCTTCCTTTGACTATTATGGTAGATGGAAAGCGCTTCATTATCTAGCCAAAAGATTCTATTCTCCTCTATTACCAAGTGTTAAAGAATATGGTGATACTGTAGAATTTTGGATATCCAATGATTATCCTATTTCAAAGCCTTCTAAATTATATTGGAAATTAATAAAAAATGATGGAGAGATTTTGATTAATAAGTTATACGATGTAGAAATACCTCCTTGCTCATCCAAACTCTTAGAAACGGTTAGATTCTCGGAATACAATATAGATTTTGAAAAAATTAAACAAAGCATAATTTTTTACGGAATTCAGGGAGATGATTTATTAAAGGGATTCAGACTTTTTGATGCCCCAAAAAGATTTGAATTGCCTGATCCAAAAATTTCATGGCATTTAGAGAAAATAGAAAATGAAACAAATTTAAAATATGGAATAAAAATTACATGTGAGAATTTAGCGTTATATGTACATGTTGATTCAGAGGTTTTCGATTTCGTTGCTTCCGACAATTATTTTTCGATGGAACCAATGGAAGAACGTTGCATTTTTCTTGCTAACATCAAATCCATTAATAGTTCTCAATCTAACCTTGACTTAAAGAATTATATTAAAATTTCTTCCTTATATGATTTGATTAAAAATACATAAACCTTTTACACTTTCTTTTTCTCCACTAATTATACCTTTTTTAAATGAAAAAATAATTCACTTTACATAATTATGACGAAAAAGCAAAAAATAGTAATTATTGGAGCTGGATCTTTACAATTTGGACTTGGAACTGTTGGAAGTATTTTTAATAGCAATATTTTAAAAGGATCTGAAATAAGCTTACATGATATTAATCCAACCAACTTAAAGTTAGCACAAGAAGCTTGTAGTGAGGTCATAGAAAAAGATAAGCTAGATTATTCCGTAGAAGCTACCACCGATCGAAAGGATGCTTTAAAGGGGGCAACATTTATCGTAAATTCGATTGAAGTTCCCCCAAGATTTGAATGGTTTGAATTGGACTATAGTGTACCCCATAAATATGGAAATAAGCAGATAATGGGAGAGAATGGCGGTCCAGGAGGTTTATTTCATTCTCTACGGGTTATTCCTCCAATCTTAGATATATGTGAAGATGTTAAAAAAATCTGCCCTAATGCTCTTTTTATTAATTATTCAAATCCCATGAGTAGAGTTTGCTTAGCAATCAAACGTAAATTTCCATCTCTTAAATTTGTTGGGTTATGTCATGAATTCCATCATTTTAAAATTCATTATACTCGAATTCTCAACACCCTTTTGGATAACCTTGATATGATAGCTGCAGGTTTGAATCATTTTGGAGTTCTTCTATCGTGTAAATATAAAGATACTGGAAAAGATGCTTATCCCGAGTTACGGAAAAGAGCACCAGAATACTTGAAAAATCTTACAGGATTTATGACTGATGTAGACTTAAATCGCTATATCTTAGAAAAATTTGGTTATATCCCCTATACAACGGACTCACATTATGGAGAGTATATAGCCTGGGCCTGGGATAAAGGAGACGTCCAAGGAGCTAGAGATTTTTATAATGGGTATAAAACTGCTACATTATATACTGGTGGTAAAATTCAAAAGTTAGTAGAAAAAGGTAAAGGTTATCGTCTAATTAAACCCGATCCTGAACGAGCTGTTCCAATAATAGAAGGAATCTTAAAAAATTCCAATCATAAAGAAGAATCAGTCAACCTACCTAATGAAGGAGTTATTACGAATATTCCCCAAGACCTTGTGGTGGAGGTTCCAGCGATAGTTAATAAAGATGGTTTACAAGCCATAAAAATTGGAGAATATCCAAAGGGTCTTGCTGCTTTATTACGTAATCAAGCTTCTGTCCAAGATCTTGTTGTAGAAGCCGTAATAAAAGAATCCAAGGAAATTGCGTTCCAAGCGTTATTACTTGATCCTACTATAGAAAATGCTACTAAGGCAGAAGATATGTTCGATGAAATGCTGGAATTAAATAAGGATGTAATTAATCTCAAATAGAATCTCTCTCAGTTAATTTACTATTTCTTTTTTTATCCTTAAATTAGATTTTTAGGGGTTTGTAATGTGTCTTTATCAGTTATAATTATATAATTTTGATGATTTCGAATATATGTGACTGGATAATCATCACCCGCTTCACCAAATAAGGCAATTCGAAGTACTGAATTAGCCCAGTCATAAGAACTTCCATTTCGACAATATAATCTAATTCGATTTGCTGAAAGAATTTGTTTCATTCCTATTGTAAAGGCATAATTCGGAAATGCTTCTAAATTACCTCCAACTTGGGATCTAATTGCATTGATCGTTATTGTATATTTATTTAATTGTACTTTGCGAGGATTAGATATAGCAACATCCATCGAAGGTTCGTTAAAAGCAACATGACCATGAATCCCGATTCCCCCATAACATGCATTTATTCCTTGAATAAGATCTCCTAGAGTATCAATATTAGATTCATCTGGGAATATCACCCGTGAACTTTCCAATCCAAATTTTTCGCGTAAAGGAATGAGAAACAATTTTTTAGCAATTCGTTTAAAACTTAAAGGGTGATTTAAAGATAATGCATATCCATCTTCATCTGAATATTCATCCATAAAAAAAAACCAGCAATTAGAAAGATCTAGATCATGCGTGATGATTTGATCCACTAAAATCGGATACTGTCCCGTTGGCCCAATTGGAAGGATTAGCTTTGTAGGTTTATTATTTTTATTATTTTTTCTAATCTCATTAAATATATCATTCGCAAATTGTTGATGTAATTCCTCAATATTTTCACAAACAATTAAATGATCTCCCGCTCGTTTTGTAACTTCTTTTGGAGATAGTTTTAAAAGTTCTCGTAATTCTACTTTCCTATCTATCATTTTTCACCAATTATCTTTAGGATATTCTTATAAAAAATCCACTTTTGAGTGTTTAAATCGATATTTAAATCATTTAATCTTTTTTTATCTTCTTCAACGATTTTTTGAATGTCTGTAATAAAGGCATCAGATCCAAAAATAATTTTTTTAAATGCTCCCTGCCACCATAACCAATGATTCATTCCGATTCGGTCTGCTCTAATTCTCCATCCCGTTGGAGAACCCGATAAATCTGCATATACGTTTTTCTTCATCCGTATTAGTTCAGCTGCATCAGCATTCCAATGAACTCCTAAATGGGCAAGAATCATTTTTAGATCAGGAAATGCATTAGCAATCGGCTCTATTCGCATTGGATGCATAAACCAAGAAGAGATTCGTTCATTTGGTGCCTTCTTCATTAGAGTCACAACTCCAGTATGAAATAAAATAGGTAATTCTAATTCTTCTGCTTGTTGCCAAAGAGGGAAAAAATCAAGATGGTCATATGGTTTTTTTGGTAAAGTAACTTTGATCATTTTGAACCCTTGGTCATAAGCTTTTATTACATCTAACTTCGAGTCAACGCCAGGACGAATATAATAAGCACCAATAAGTCTATCTGGATATTTTTCAATAGCCATTTTAATACCAGTATTAGCAACACAATTGAATAATTCACCTAATCCACTTAAACAACACTTTTCAATTCCTATATTGTCCATAACTGCTATTAATTTTTCAAGATATCCTTTGATATCAAATAAGTGAACATGAGCATCAATTATCCTCATAAAACAAACCTCAATCATGTATTTAATAGTAAATTTAAAATATCTTCGATATGATTGATAGGAACAGAATAATGACCTTCTTCAGGGTAAATTTTACTAATGCTATTTGGTATTAATTGTGATACAGTTTTCGCGATTGATAATGGAACAATTTGATCTAATTCTCCGTGAAATATGAAAACCTTCAAGAACGATTTAATATCTTCAAGTTTAAACTGCCATGGATATGTGTACAATCTCCCTTCATAAGATACCCCCTTACTCCCTTGTTTAAACGCTTCTGCACCTTCCTTTAAAAATTTGGATAAATTTGTTGGATCATTCAATATTTTCTGATCTGCTGGAGGCAAATCATTAAAGCTTTTTTTCCATTTTAACTCCATCTTTTTGACATTTCTTGCAGTTTTTCCTTGAAAATGCATTGAAATTCTAAATAAAAAATAAATTCGCTTAATAATGAAATATAACAATGAGCTTCCAACTACTTTTTTAAAATCAATTGGTCCTATTCCGCCAATTACCGCGCATGAAGTGAGATGGTCTGGAATCTTAAATGCACATGCTAGTGAATAGGGGGCTCCTCCTGATACACCCTCAACTGCGAATCTTTTTAGATTCAAATAATTAGCAAGTTCTAAGATATCATCAGGCCAATCTAATAATGTTCGATCTTTTTTAAAATCAGATAAACCCATACCAGGTCGATCTACACCAATTAATCGAACATTTAATTTATTTAGAATATTCTCCTCTATCAGGGTTATTTCCAGTCTTGATCCAGGGAATCCATTAAAATGAAAAACAGGTTTCCCCGATAATGGACCTTTTTCTGCAAAACCAAGAATTCTTCTATCTCTAAGTGTAATGGTTTGGTTAAGTCTATTCATTGATCTCTAAAACTCTCCGATTATTAGTATACATAAAATAAATTTATCTTTTTTAAGCTTCTATATTTAATTGAGCCGAGTTGTTTTAGATTAGGATAAATCTAATTTTATTACCCAATCTTATTATCATATATATATTTTTAAGAATTAATTCTTTAAAAATAAAAAAGTATAAAAAATAGAACTTTCATAAGAAATATTGAAAGTTTTCTCATATAAGGGCATCTAAATATGACTATCGATAACATTAACAATGATCATGATAATTTGGCTAAGATACATGTTGTCTGTCCACATTGCAGCAAGAGTAAGTATATTCAAATCCCCGAGAGTATAATTAATGAAAGTCGTAGTGTAACTACAATATCAATTCCAATGAATTATGTCTGTGAACATAGCTTTCAAGTTTTTATTGATAAACATTTTGTAGTTAGAGGTTATCAGAGAGTAGATTTTGATATTTCCAATTTGGAAATATATTCTGATGGATCTGGAACTGAGGAAGACCTCTTGATTACCTACACCTTTTCGGTCATAATTAAAAAAATCATCGAATTAATAAGAGAAAACATTAACATTAAAGGAATATTCGGGGGTCTTGTTTTGACCAATTCGGGTAATTTAATTTTTTCATCCCTTCCCGGGGAAATTTCTTTTACCATGATTAAAAAAATTGAGCTTCAAAAATATTTTTCAAAAACAATTAATCAAGTTTTTCTAATCTTTAGTAATAATCAGAAGATAATATCCACGACTTTAATAATTGGTGACATTACATTACTCATTACGTTGTTTTATTCAGCGGAGATGGATTACAATACAGCGAATTATTACTTTTTAGAATTAAGGAAAAATGTGCTTTTATCTAGTAATATTGATATGAGTCAAAATTCTTATTGGTTAAATTCAATCGTCTCTCAAAATGAGTCAGAATCTGATGAATTCTTTCTTGATTCACTTGGAATCAAGATTCAAAAAACTGTAGTTAAAAATGCGGATGAGATCGAAGAAATTTTAAAAACAAAAGAGTATATTGGTAAGGTTTATGTAAACGAACGATACGTGAGACTCATGGAAGGTTTGATATGGACTTTAAACGATGCTTTACTGATAATCTCCAATTTAAACATGTAGAATACATGTTTAAGTTCAAAACTTCTCTTTTAGCATAAGGTATATGTTTTTTAAAAAAGAAAAAATATATTACTTTGAAATTTTCTCTTCATTAGTGAGCGATTTATTAATTTCTATTACTTGAGACTCTATTTTGTTATACTCTTCCTTGCTAAGTGGAATTCTCTTTAGATAAAGGAAACCGATCAATATAAGAATTCCTCCAATAATAAAAGCAATATCCTTTGGGATATATCCGATTAAAAATTCCGTTTCTGTTCCAATTAAACCAAAAAAGGCACCAAATGCGTAAATATAAGTGATAAACATCAAAGTGAGAAATTCAAAGACTCCTCTTATAAGATTGTAAACTCCAATATGGCTCGCTTCTCTACGTCTCATGATGTTTATGAAATAATTATCAATGATTATTGCTAAAAATAAAATTAAGAAGAAAGATATTCCAACTAATAACCCATTTAAAATAAAAGAAAGAATTATTCCAGAATATATATCAAAAGATATTACACCAATTACGATTAAGATCAGGGTTATAATTAAAACAAGTTTCAAGCCTCTCTGAATTCCACGGGTGAAACTTATTTTTCTCCAATACACTAGGAATACTAAGCCGGTGATCTGAGACCCATAAAAACTTAACATTCCTAAAAAGTCTATCATCTCAGACGATAGACCATTAAATTGCATGAATATTAAAAGATTTGATATATGATATGATAACCCATCATCCAAAAGCTGACTTGATACAATCAAAAGGATGCTTAAAATTAAAAAACTCTTAAAAAGAGGATTTTTTAAAATTGAGTGTTGTTTTTCAACGTTCGGTTCGATTTTATAATTCATGAGCATTCTATTATAGGGTTCTTTAACCCCATATCGAAGTAAGACATACGATCCTATGAATATAAGTATACTAGTAATGAAAGGGAGAAAGTTTATATTTAAGGGAACGAGATCTCCTAAAATATTTCCGATAATTGCCAAAATCATCACTAATGTCCGAGCATCTGCTCTTTCTTGCAAACTCTGAAACATCTCTGGAAACAATGAGGAATAGTTTAAAGAAAATATGAATATTCCAGTACTATTTGCGCCTAAAATTAATAAAAGAAAAAAGGCATTTAGAAAAGGGTCTAAAATTCCAAACTTAAAAGGTAGGATGATAATTGTAAGCAAAATGAACCCAATGGCTATACTAGTGACAAGCAAGAAAATCCGTCTTCTCCCATTTGGGGAATATCTCTTGTCAATCCATCTTCCGAGAAATGGCCCCCATATAAGCAAGCCAAATGTGAGAATTAAGAAAACAAGAGTAAAAATCATAATACTATAGATCTCAAACCCCAAGCTAAACATTTCATCAGTTAAATTTGAATAAGCGATGTTCGAACTAAATGAAACCAAAAATCCACCTAACGCGTATGCTATCAGAAGATTATTACGAAATATGCTAAAAAATCCTTTATTATCTTTCATTTTCTCATTTCACCAATTTATTGATAAGAATTGGATATTTATCTATCTTATGCTTAAGTGAGTAAATAATATATTTAAATGTATAGACATTTCGCCCCTTTTTTTAAATAATTAATCTATTCAAAAAGTGTTATACAAGTAATTTCCCTAACATTATTTCTAAAGCGTATAATGATAAAATTAAAATCATTTAATCCAATTTTAAGGTTAGAGTGTTATAAATTTTTACTTTAAAAATGTCATGAGTCATAAAAGCTTACACTTTGAATCTAGCAAATGTATTGGTTGTCGCTTATGTGAAATTATATGCAGTTTGAGCCATTATCAAGTGATCAATCCTGAAATGGCCCTTATTAGGATAAGGAGAGATCATGTAAAACAAATAGACAACGCGATCTACTGCCACCAATGTATAGATGCCCCTTGCATTGAATCATGTGAATATGAGGCATTATCGAGAGAATTAGAGACGAATGCAATAATAGTTGATGAAAAAAATTGCATTGCTTGCATGGATTGCTATTATGCGTGCCCGTATTCTACTCCAAAATTGAATCTTTCTAATGAACATATTGTTTTCTGTGATTTATGTGGTGGTGAGCCCGCATGCGTGGCAATTTGTCCAGAACACGCTATTCAATACTTAGAAAATAAGAGTAATTCTGGTGAAAATTAAAGTTGGATGAAAGTTCGATTAGAAAAATTCTGAGAGTTGATTTGTCTCGTGAAGATTCTAACGTAGAAACTCTCCAGAGTGAGTTGTTAGAAAAATATATTGGTGGTCGAGGATTAGGAGCATTTTATTTAATGAAAGAAGTTCCTCCAGATATAGATCCACTCTCTGCTAAAAATAAATTAATATTCATGAATGGTCCACTCGCGGGAAGCTTAATACCAGGAAATAACAAGATATGTGTTACTTTTAAATCCCCTCTTACTCAAAGCTATTCATATTCACTTTGTGGGGGCCATTGGGGCCCAGAACTAAAGTATGCAGGATTTGATGGATTGATTATCGAAGGGAAGTCTAAAAAACCTATTTTTTTATCTATAATTAATGAAAAGGTTGAATTTAAATCAGCTGATAAGTTATGGGGAAAGCATATTCCAGAGAGCGAGAATTTAATCCAAAAAGACGTGAATTTAGATAAACCAGCTCAAATTGTAGTGATAGGTCCCGCTGGGGAAAAACTTGTTCGATATGCTACGATTTCACACGCTTTTTATAGAGATTTTGGTCGTGGAGGTTCTGGAGCCGTTATGGGTTCAAAGAACCTAAAAGGAATAGCATTGCAAGGAAGTTCTGATCTAAAAATACCTAATCCAAAAACGATTATATCACTAAGTAAAGAGTTAATAAAAAATCTTCGAGAATCGCGAGGAGGAAGAAAAAGAAGACAATACGGAACAATGGAATTAGTCGAAAGAATAAATAATGCAGGATTTTGGGTGAATCGTAATTTTACTGAAGGATATTTTGCAGAAGGTAATAAGCTTGAGGGTTCCAGAATGAGAGAGAGAATTGTTTTTGGAGATAGTTCTTGCTTTTCATGTCCAATTGCTTGTGGAAAGAGAGTTAATATATCTTCTCGAGATGGACGCTTGATAGTATTAGAAGGTCCTGAATTTGAGACAGTAGGTATGCTTGGTCCGAATTGTGGTATAAGTGATTGGGAAACGATAGTGAAAGCATCGAAGATTTGTGATAATTATGGTTTTGATACAATAAATGCTGGTGCATGCATTTCAATGTTAATGGAAGCTTTTGAATCAAACAGACTTAATAATGATAATATTGATGGGATTGAAGCTAATTTTGGGAATAAAGAAGCGTTATTAATTTTGTTAAAGAAGATTGGGGAACGTAATGGAATTGGAGATCTTCTTGCTGAAGGAATTGGTTTTGCGAGTAAAAAGTTAGGAAGTGAAAGTTACGCTATTCATTCCAAAGGACAATCATTCCCAGTATACGATCCACGTGGAGCAAAAGCAATGGCTCTGACATATGCAACCTCTCCAAAAGGAGCCCATCACATGTACGCAACTACTTTTGGGGTAGAATTATCCTTAGGAAATCGATTTGAGGTTGAGGGGAAAGCATTATTAGAAAGAGATCAGCAATTTAGCATGTGTATCGTTGATTCAATTGCCATGTGTTCAACAATGCGAGCTGGAATTCCTCTAAATGATCAGATTAAAGCTTACAATGCAATAACAGGGATGAAAATGAATCCTGAAAAAATGCTCAAAGCTGCAGAACGAATTATCAATCTGGAACGGTTATATAATATCAAAATTGGATTTAATCGAAAAGATGATACAATTCCTAAAAGATTTCTAAAAATTCCCCTTTCCGTTGGTGAGAGTAGGGGACATACGGTTGATTTGAATTCACTTTTAGATGACTACTATAATATTATGGGATGGAATTTGGATGGGATTCCTACTAAAGAAAAGATAGAGGAATTAGAATTATCTGATTTTTCTTGAATTAAAATACCGATTTCCTTACTTCGATAACAAAGAGATTTATATTATAATATTGATTTTTTTGCTTTATCTTAAAATGAAGAAATCAACTTTATATTTTCTCGGTTTAATCCTAGCACTCTCAATTCCATTAGTATTAGTAGGATTTAATCACTTATTACGCACTATTATCACTCCCAATAATCTATTCTTTGAATTACAAATAGGAAACGTACCTAATATCGAAAAAGAGAATTGGTCCCTAGCAATAACTGGAGCTATCGAGAATGAACTTGTATTTGATTATGAAAATCTCACTCAAATGGATTCTGTAACCGAAATTGCAACATTAGAATGCGTCGATGGTCCTTTTGGTACTGCAAGATGGGAGGGGGTACCTCTTTTTCGAATATTAGAATTAGCAGGAGTGCTTACATCTGCTAAAGATCTTATATTTTATGCCGCTGATAACTACTCTGATTCTTTAAATTTAAAAGAGGCATACGCAACAAATATACTCTTAGCATTCAAAATGAATGGTGTAGATTTACCACTAGCACAAGGATTTCCACTACGCTTAGTATGTCCTGATCACTATGGGTATAAGTGGGTAAAATGGATTGTCAGTATTGAAGTAGTAGACTATGACTACATAGGATTCTGGGAATCTCGAGGATGGAGTGATAATGCTATGAGAACAAACTTTACCTCATGGATAACACATGCTTATTTATTTTCTATAGCATTTATTTTTGGTGGATTAGCTTTTATATCTGGAAATAAATCTATCCCTAATACTAAAAGATATCCTAAACTGCCAACCTTCATGAAGAAGCGTTTTCATTTAGTTTCATCATTATTTTTCATAATTTCTGCCTTTGCATCTTTTATTTATTGGAGCTATCTCACAATCTTAACTCGAGGAGCCTTATTTTATTCAATCCATGGGATATTAGGCTTAATCACAATTATTTTACTTATAACTGCTGCTTCATTAGGATTCCTAAAGAAGACTAAAGCTAAGGAATGGCACCAAAAAGTTTCTAAGGTAGCTTGCTACTTATTTGCTATTTCAATTTTGATTGGTTTTGTTATATCTTTTATTGGTACATTTCGTGTGAATCAAATATTTATGTCTATTTAGTTTTAAATTGTCCTTTTCATAATACTTGATAAGACATCAGTTTTCCAAACCAAAATTTTTTAAAATGAAATAAATAATAATCAAATGCATTCTTATCAAAAATCATAATATTATAAAATAGGGATTATAATGATTCCAAAGTTTATGGATTCTTATCTTAAAGAAAGACTTCCAGAAATAACCCGAAAAAATCGATTGATCAAAGAAGAGGGACGGTGTTATTTAGAATTTGGAAATGCTGATGAACTCTTACTTTCACAATTAGGCATAGTCAGTGATAAAGTAGGACCTCATTTAGTAATTTGCATGTGGGATGATGATTCTCCAAAAGAAATTGGAGGATATTTAATTATTGATAATCTGTCGATGGGGAAACCTTCAATGGGAGGAATTCGAATGCTCCCTGACGTGACTCCTCCCATTATTCAAAATTTAGCTCGTGGGATGACTTTAAAAAACGCAGCAGCTAATTTACCATATGGAGGAGGTAAAGCTGGTATCATCGCTAAAAGAGGATTACCTCAAGAGGAGCATGATGAAATTGTGAAAGGATTTGCAAAACTCATAGGGCGTTATAAGGATATATATGTTCCTGGACCCGATGTCGGAACTAATGACAATGATATGTTAACTATTGCCATTGAAAACGGGATAGATAGCGCAGTCTCCAAACCTTTATTGATGGGAGGAAATAGAATTGATGAGTTAGGAGGGGCTGCAGGAGGAGTAGTAACAGCATTTCAAACTTTAATTGAAATTATGCCTAGGTTACGAGTTTTACCCCAATTTGCACAATTAGATATTCCTAAAATGGAAGATTTGACAATATTAATACAAGGTTTTGGAGCGGTAGGGGCTCATGCTGCTCGAATTTTTAAAGAGAGGATTCATTGGGTAAAGATTACAGGAATAAGTGATCTCGAGGGATACTTATATGATGAACAGGGATTACCTACTGAGGATCTTTTCAACTATTGGAAGGAGAAAGGAATTGTAACAAAAAACTACTATATTGATAACATCCAAGATAAAAATACTAAGTCTTCAATTTACTTTTCTACAAACCCCAATAATCTATTGCTTGAGGATGCTTTTTGTTTTATACCCGCAGCTCCCATTTTTAATTATTTAGGTGTATGGGAAAATGAAGCTCCTTCCATGACAGTTGATAGAATGGGAAGATGGAGTGTAATAATTGAGGGAGCTAACACTTATTCTCCAGATCCTAACAGGAAAGCCGCGAGAATACGCATGGAGCAAATAGTTTATAAAGAAAAAGGGATAATGATTGCAAATGACTACCTCGTTAACTCAGGAGGAGTCATATTTGCTGCCCAAGAACATATCGTTAAAACTCCTGATAATTTACAAATACCTCCAAAACTCCTTGGGAAAAAAAGTGAAGTAATGGCTTGGTTAAATCAACACAAAGAAGATTTTACTGCATTGTCGAAGAAAAGGTTAATTGCTGGAGAAGAATATAGAAAGAATGTAATTCATAATAACATGATTGAATTAGTAGATCTGTTAACTTCCAATCCAGATATGCTTCCTTCTAACGCTGCTGAAAAAATTAGTTTACAACGTTTAATTGGAAAAGAAAAAGAATTAACTGCTAAAGACATAATGGAATCAATTCCGACGATTGATGTTAATAGCACAGCACAAGATGCTGCAGCTTTACTAATTAAAGATAATAGTGATATCGCTGCTGTGTTAAAGGAAGGTATATTGATTGGAGTTGTTACAGATTGGGATATTACGAAAGCGATGGCTGATAATGCATGTGATGTCAACCTTGATGCGGCTATGACTCAAAGCGTGATTGTTGCTGACCCAAATTATACAATAATTGATATTGTTCGCGATTTTGAGCAATTTAGAATTTCTGCCATGCCAGTTGTAGAAAATGGAAAAGTTTTAGGAAAGGTCAGTGTGGATCTAATCGCTCAACGATATATCTTGCATAGTTTGAAAGAGCCTTAATTTAGAATTTGACTTTTTACTTAGTTTTGTTAAATCAATTATAATCCATATTTAATACCAAAAAAACATTATTTTATGATTATACAGTTTCTGATTACTAATATTGAGGAAAAAGTGAGATTACATGAAAAATGAAGTTTCAATTGGCCTTGTCTGTTTAGCTCGGAAAACATTTGATTTTGAAACGGCTGCACAAATTTATTCTAACATGATTGAAGATTTAAGCATAATTGAAAATGTAACATGGGAGATCATCCCGGAATTAATAATTGAGGTTTCTGAGGCTCAAGAGGCAGCCCAAGATTTAGCTTCAAGAGAAATAGATGCTTTAGTATGTATAAGTGGAACATTTGCATTAGGGCATTTAATTTTAGAATTAAATAAAGTGATACAGAAGCCAATTCTACTTTGGGCTTTAGAAGAATTACCATATGATGGGGGAAAAATACGTCTAAATTCTGTTTGTGGTGTGAATTTAAATGCAAGCAATTTGTATAAATCAGGTGTAACAAATTATACTATTAATATTGGGAGGAAAATTGATCAAGATTGGATAGATGCTGTTAGAGTCATAAAAACACTCTTTACTTCTCATATTGCGATAATAGGTTATCGTGCAAAAGGGTTCTTTAACCTAGATGTTGATGAATTAAATTTATATAAAGAACTAGGAATATTGGTTGACCACTATGAATTACAAGAAGTTTTTGATTTTGGAACGAGCGATAGTGAGATCAACAAAAGACTTGTGCAATTAAAACAAACGTTTGATCTTGGAGAAATTTCAACTGAACAAGCACATCTTGTGGCAGAATTGATCGTAAAGTTTGATAACTTCATATCAACTCATGATATTGATGCTTTAGCAATAAGATGTTGGCCAGAATTCGCAGATAAGTTTGGAATCTCCCCTTGTGCTGCAATGTCTGTACTTCAGTCAGAACATAAAATCTTAACGTGTGAAGGAGATGTGCTAGGAGCGATTTCTATGCTTGCTCAGAAAGCTATAGGAGCTAGTTATCCATTCATGGCTGATTTTTCTCAAGTAGATTTTAAAGAAGATTTTGCATTACTTTGGCACTGCGGTGTTGCATCATGTAATCTATCTGATGGGAAATGCATTAAATCCTTAGATTCTTACTTTGCTGGAGGGAAAGGAGTAACGGCAGATTTTGTAATGAAGGATGGGGATATCTCAATCCTTAGATTCGACTATGCTTTAGGGAGTTATCGAATCTTTCTTCAAAAAGCCACGGGTCTTCCAATGGAAAAACTTTTGAAAGGTACTTATGTTAAAGTAAAATTTGAAAATGGAGTTAAGAATGTGTTACAAAAAATCATTGATAACGGAATAGCCCATCACATTTCTGTTGTTTACGGAGATTTTATGAAACCATTTGAAATTTTCGCCAAAATTAAGGGATGGGAAATCATCCAATAAATATATATTAAATTTCACTGATAATTTGTCTAACTTCAGATATAAGCTCAGTAGGAATATTATCTAAACTTGATTGTGCGATAAAATTACTTCCGCCTCCCTTCCCACCGAATTTCTTTATTAATTTTTGGATGATACTATTAGCACTAATTTTTTCTGAATTTGAAACAACCTGAACTCGATTTTCCCCTAACATTGCTAATATTAATGAATTTGTGGGAAATTTATCTATAATTCTCTTTATGATTTTCGTTTCAATTTGATAATTAAGGTTGTATATATTATAATCCTTGAATGTTATAATCGGGGATTTAGATATTAATAACAAATTCTGTTCAAGTAAAGTTTCTATAAACTCTTTGCTCTTATTTAGTTCAATTAAGGAATTTTGGATTTTTTTTGTTAACTTTATTAAAGACGTGTTTAAAATACTAGAAAGATCGAGCATCTCGGTGTTTAATTTTGAGAGAGCACCTATTGCTTTACTTCCAACATAATATCTTATATCTAAACCTTTTTTAAATTCATAAATTATGACAGGTCCGACCTCAATTGACTGTTTTAAATGAGTTCCTCCACAACAAACCAAATCAAGCTTGTTTATTCTAATCAAGCGGATGTCATTTTTATCAGGAATTTCAGATCGGATTTTATCAGTTAAATTAGATAAATCTTCTTCTTGATAAATCTCAGCTGTAATTTCTTTGTTTTTAATAGTACAGATCTCATTCAATTTTGCAAGGGCATCCCGAAATTGAACCTCACTTAGAGTTTGTTCGAGTTGAATCGTAACTTCTTCAAACTCAATATTTGCCCTTGAGGTCTTATTGTTGTAATTTTCTAAAATAATAGCTGAAAGTATATGTTGAGAAGTGTGCGCCCTCATGATACCATAGCGGTATTCCCAGTCTATTTTCCCAGTTATTTCATCTCCAATTTTAACTTTCTCTTCGAATTCCGATGAAACTTGATGGAAAATTTTACCTTTACTGATTGACACTGAATCTACTGGGGATCGACCATTTTGATGGATTAAAATACCTTTATCACTTGCTTGGTTTCCACTTAAAGGAAAGAATAGTGTTTTATCTAACACTAACCCTTCTTTTTCTATAGATTCAATCTTTGCTGTGAATTCCGTAGCATAAGCATCTTCCCAATATAATTTCTGTGTCATTTCTATATCTGACTTGTTTTAAATATGGATATTATATGATTAAAGTATATGATTAATAAAATAGAAAATATAATGTAAATTTAGGGATTATCCGAACTCATATCAATTTTTAATAATTTTATTATCGTTTTTATTAGTAAGAACCGGAAATAGAAAAACATGAATATCCAGGTAAAAGGAGCTAAAGAAAATAATCTAAAAAATATAGATGTTGAAATTAATGATGGTTTAACTGCTGTTACAGGAATTTCTGGTTCGGGTAAGTCATCATTAGTTTTTGATACGATTTATCACGAAGCCAGAAGGCGATTCTTAGAACAATTTGCCTCAAGTTCGAGAGGAATTAGATTAAATCCCGCTAAGTTAAATTCTATAAAAGGTCTTAGTCCTGCGATTGCTGTCGGTCAAAATTTATTAAATAGGAATCCGAACTCAACTTTAGCAACTGCTTCTGGTCTTCACCCTCTTTTAAGACTGTTATTTGCTAGATTTGGAGAAAGAAAATGTCAAAATTGTGATGCACCAGTATTAAATTATTCAGAAGATGAATTGATTGATTTCATTTTGAAAGAAATTCAATCTCATGATATTGAAATTTCTGCTCAACTCGTAAAATCTTCTTATGGATCTCATAAATCATTACTGAATTTTTTAAGTAATGAATTTGGAAGCAATTTAATTGTCAACGGAAAACGATGGTTAAATCAAGAGTTAAAACATAATTTAGCTCATGACATTGACGTAAAGATTGCCAATCTTTCCAAAGAAAATTTAGCAGGAGATATTCGAACTGCCTTTAACTTGATTAAGGCTCTTGGGACTACTTTCATAAAGGTTAATAAGAATGGAAAGACAAAGACCTATTCACTTACTAATTCATGTGCTAATTGTGGTATTTATTTGCCATTTATTGAGCCAAAGCATTTTAATTTAAACTGTCCTCATTGTAAAGGTAAAGGTTGTCAAAAATGTTCTCAAACTGGAATGCTACCATTAATCTCTAAAGTAAGATTTGATAATCACACTTTTTCAGAAATTTTAAAATTGTCTATCGAGGAACTAATTACACTTATTGATTCAGAGGAATTACCGCCATCAACAAAGAGACTAATCAGTGAGATTAAAAAAAGACTCAGTGCTTTACAAAGTGTTGGATTAAATTATTTAACATTAAACCGATCTTCTCCAACCCTTTCTAGGGGGGAAGCTCAAAGAGTTAGAATTGCATTAACTCTAATAAGTGAACTTGAAGACATACTTCATATCCTTGATGAACCAACTATCGGACAACACTCTTATGATGTGAAAAAATTTCTTCCAAACTTTAGAGAACTAAAAGGATCAGTTATCTATGTCGAACATGACAAACTTTCGGTATCTATAGCTGATAATGTAATTGATATTGGTCCAGGTGCAGGCATTAATGGAGGAAATATAACATTTATAGGATCTCCAAAAGAATTGTGGGTATCAGACACAATTACTGGAAAATATTTTAG
>CAZWEM010000045.1:0-4792 GCA_964632315.1 uncultured archaeon | reverse complement strand
ATACATTAGTTGAAATTGGATTAGGTTATCTCTCTTTAGGACAACCTTCACCATCTCTCTCAGGAGGAGAAGCTCAGAGAATGAAACTTGCTAAATACCTTGGGAAAAATAATTTAAGCAATCATTTAATTATCTTAGATGAACCCTCA
Source organism: uncultured archaeon (assembly GCA_964632315.1). Lineage (GTDB taxonomy): Archaea > Asgardarchaeota > Lokiarchaeia > Sigyniarchaeales > SOKP01 > SOKP01. The sequence continues at coordinate 4,643 of CAZWEM010000045.1, read as the reverse complement.
ACTGGTCTTCATTCAAACGATATCCAAAAGTTACTGGCTATTTTCAGTAGATTAACGTTAGAAGGAGCAACCATTGTCATTGTTGAGCATAATCTTGATATTATTAGAGCGGCAGATTGGATTATTGATTTAGGACCATATTCGGGAAGTAAAGGAGGACAATTGATATTTTCGGGAAAATATCGAGAATTTCTGGATTTTAAAGGTAAATCACTTACACTTGAAGCATTAATAAAAGAAAATGAAATCAAACCATCTGAATTAGAGAAAAAAGAATACTCTAACGATTTTATAAAAATAAAGAATGCTCACGCTAATAATTTAAAGAATATCGACCTTGAGATTCCTAAAAATAAGATTACTGCAGTAACAGGTGTTTCAGGCTCTGGAAAGTCAAGCTTAGTAATTGATGTTATTGAGACTGAGGCGAGAAGGAAATTTTTAGAAACATTAAGCATGTATGAGCGACAAGGAACGAGAGAGGGTGTAGAAACTCAAGTCGATAATATATCGGGTTTAGGAATAACATCTTCTATTACTCCTCCCCAAGAATTGTATTTTTCTCGCTTTAAATTAAGAAATACTGTTGGAAGAGTAACTGAAATTTCCTACCATCTTTCTAATTTGTTAGCCTTTTATGGAGAAATGAAATGTCCAAAATGCCGAAACTTGACGATACGAAAATCAAAATCATTTGAATGTCCGAAGTGTCATTTTACAATGAAAATTCCTAAACCCTCACACTTTCATTCTTCATCTTATATTGGTGCTTGTACTACGTGTCACGGGGTAGGTACTATTTTAAAGCCTAAACCCGAAAAGCTCATTATTAATCCAGATAAACCATTGTGTAAGGGTGCCATGTATTCACCTGGATTCTTTCCTAAAGGATATCTTTGTAAGCCTTATAACGGAGGATATTATATGCTACAAGCTCTTGCGAAGCATCATAATTTTGATCCATTTTCCACACCATGGAAAGATATGTCTAAGAAGGCTCAAGAGGAATTTTTACACGGAAGTGCTTCAAAATTGAAGGTAATATATGAGAACAGAAAAGGGAATGTTTACGAGAAAGTAGAAAAATTTCCAGGATTTTATGAAGGATATGTAAGGGATTGGGATATTGGGGGTACATATACAGAATCAATTTTATGTCCGAGCTGTAATGGTGCAAAGCTTAAAGAAAGTTATTTGGTCATAACTTTTGGGGGGTTAAACATTCAAGAATTTAGCGAAATGCCCTTACTTAAATTACTCAAGGTTGTAAAGTCTCTTGCCCAAAAAATTAAGACAAATGACTTTGTAAAAACTAGCATCGAAATAATTATTAATAGACTTAATTTCTTGGTTCAAACAGGTTTAGGATATGTAAATCTTAATCGAATTGTAGATTCACTTTCAGCTGGCGAAGCTCAGAGAATACGATTAGCGGGATTTTTAGGAAGTGAATTATCGTCCTTAACAATCCTACTAGATGAACCATCTAGAGGTTTACATCCTATTGAACTGTCAGGTTTGCAAGTTGCACTCGAAAACTTGCGAGATAGAGGTAACACTATAATTATTGTAGAGCACGATATGCAATTGATTAAAAATTCAGATTATATAATAGATATGGGTCCTGGAGCAGGAATTAGAGGAGGATTAATAATAGCTAAGGGGAAACCCTCAGATTTAATGAATAAAGATACATTAACAGCAAAATGGATGAATGGCAAATCTAAGTTTACTATAAAACCTAAGCAGATAAGCCCTAAAAGATGGTTAAACATAATTGGAGCAAAAGAAAACAATTTAAAGGGTGATCCTATTCAGATACCACATAATTGCTTAGTTGGGATCTGTGGTGTCTCAGGTTCAGGAAAGAGTACATTAATCATAGATACGTTAGGAAGAGCATTATCTCCAAAACAACATACTACATCTGTGGCATATGAACCTATTACTCCAGGTAAATATGATAAAATAAAGGGAAAATTATCAAATACAATATTGATTGATCAATCTAAGGAAAACGTAAAGCGACCACTCAGATTTTTGAGGTTAGATAAAGATTTGCTAAAAATCTATGCTGATTCAGAAGATGCTCAACTTAAAGGATATACGGAGAAGATCTTAAACAAGAAATGTAAAGTTTGTCGGGGTAAAGGAATTATTAAAACAGATATGGGCTTTTTACCAGATATCATCGATGAATGTGAGATTTGCGATGGAACTGGATATTCACAAGAATCATGGGAAATCAATGTTAATGGATATTCACTCCCAGAATTGAATCATTTAACTTTTCAACAGATTTTTGAGTTATTTGGCAATTTCGAACCTATCGAACACAAAATTAATTTACTCAAAAAGGTGGGTTTGGGGTATTTAGTTTTAAATCAACCAATTTACACTCTTTCAGGTGGAGAAGTTCAACGTTTAAAGATTGTAAAAGAATTAATGAAAAAAACTAAAAAAAAATCTCTCTATATTCTAGATGAACCAACTGTTGGCCAGCATTTAGATGATATATCGCGTTTAATAACAGTCTTGCGTGAATTGGTACAACAGGGCCATACCGTGGTGGTTGTCGAGCACCATTCTCAGTTATTAGCATCTTGTGATTGGTTAATCGAACTTGGACCAGTGGGAGGTCCAAAAGGGGGTTACGTGATAGCAAGTGGCCCACCTTCAAAAATCGCAAATTCAAATACTCCCACGGCCCCATATATAAAAAAAATTCTGGAGGTTCACTAATGACTTGGATTCCTTTATTACTTACTGATCCGTCTCCATCACTAAGAATTTTAGTGCTGAAAAATCTTTTAAATAAACCAGAGTCAGATGAAGAAGTACAAGAATTAAGAGAAATTCAATCCAAAGATCCAATTATTGAAAAAATTTTAAATCTACAACTTAAGGATGGATCGTGGAATGAGAATATTTTAGGAGTCAGCGCTCCTGGAGGGAACCTTCAAGTTACCTCTCAACAATTAATAAAATTAGCATATTTAGAATATCCTACTGAGAAAGAAGTCGTAAAAAAGGCTGTCGAGTTCATTTTTTCTTTCCAAAATGAAGATGGATCTTGGCCTTTGCCAAAAATAAAAGAAAAAGGAGAACTTGGAGGATATGACATGCAACCCCTTCAAACAATTATTCCTTTAGAAGGAATAGCAGCAGCAGGATATGCAACGGATAAGCGAGCTGAAAAGGCATATGCTTGGATATTAAATCAAAAGCTTACTGATGGTTCATGGCCTGTAGGAATATCAAGTGGAGTCTATGGTAAAATTGCAGGATATAGAAGTATAGCACATTCTCGATGGGGATGTAGATCAACCACTATAGGAGCGTTAAATTGTCTATCATATCATCCCTCCCGAAGTCATTCTGAGGAGTCAAAACGGGCATTAGATTTAATTTTAAGTTGTGAATCAACACGGGAAGGTAATTTAGGATTTGTAGTATCAAGGATTTTAGGATTTGAGCCCTCACGAGGGTGGATCACTTATTATCCTCGCCTAGATCCTGCTCACATATTAAAATTATGTGTTAAAATTGGTGCCAGCTTTGAGGATAAAAGAGTACAAAAGCTTGTTGATTTCATTAAAGCTTTAAAAGGAGAGAATGGACTATGGGAGTGTAAACTCCATCCTCAAGCCAATCGTTGGCTTACGTACGATTTGTTACAATCTCTAAAGGAAATAAAAAGTGAATCGGATTGGATCTCACACGAGCCAAGCACACCATTTCAAGAATACTCAAAAAAACTTAAACGATTTTGAAGATATGTATCGAATTTTCAACGAAAATATTAAATTATTCTTCGTTTTCCAGTCTACTTAAATCCAAGTTAAGAGTATATTCGCTTGTTGATTTATCAAATGTTGATTTAGAATTTTTTATTATATCTTGGATAAAGGATGAGTCTATAGTTTTAAAATTATTAGCTGTGATTGAAAACCAGTTTACTATGCCAAGTATGTATACATTCCATTGGCTTTTAGGATGATCGTCAGATCTTTTTCTTATTTCTTTAGTTAATTTTATCCAAAAGGATAGAAGATTTGGAGATATCTCAGCATCTTTTTCTAAAGTGGCTCGATGGAAAGATCCAAATGCTAAAATCATAAGAAAGGGTAATCCATACTTAATTTGAATTTTATAAGAATCTTTTAAGATTTCATCAATTAGATCATTCCAATTAAACCCACTCAATTCAGTTGGAAGAGAAACTAAACTTGATTTTAATTTACCAAAATAAAATTCCTCTGTCAGATATGGTTTGGTCGTTATGAATTGAAAAATCCTTAAAGCACCCGCAATTCTCCATTCAATTAAAGAATTTGAAAGATCTTCGGCGACACTTAGGGCTTCTTCAGTATTAGGTAATCGGGACAAAATAGATTTCAGATTATCGTTTATTTTTTCATAATAAAGTAGATAATGATCAAAAATTTGAGAGTAGGAGTATCCTAAAATATCAATATATGTAAAAACTTCAAGTGAATCAACAAAAATATCTAAGTTATTTGAATTTAAAATTAAACTTACAAAGATCTCATCATTTATCAAGGAATATGTCCCATAATACGTTGATTCTCCAGTATATATGGTAGCAAAAAGTACATGATATTGAATAACTTTCTCTATGA
>CAZWEM010000044.1:0-41750 GCA_964632315.1 uncultured archaeon | reverse complement strand
CAAATTCTTTTAAAACTTCAGGAGGCATAGCAGCTGCGCCTGTATTGCAAACTCGTATTGATCTCATATCCTTAGCATAATCCTCGAGATCATCTCTTTCAAGAAGTCTCATGTACATTGTTGGAACTCCTGGGAACATGGTAGGACTGGTTTGTTTTATCATTTCAAACAATGATTTCTGATCGCGTGGATCTGGGTTTAAAGCAATTGTAGATCCCATATAGATGTGGAGATTCATGCAAACTGTTTGGCCATAGATATGAAATAATGGTAAGTTTGTTAGAATTGTCTCCTTACCTCTTCTAAATTCATCACCAGCCCATGTACCTACAGCTATGCAGTTTGATACTATATTGCGGTGGGTAAGCATCGCTCCTTTAGGAAGACCCGTAGTTCCACCAGTATATTGAAGACAAGCAACACTATTGACATCTGTTTCAAATTTAGGTGGATTTGGCTTTGTATTGTTCACTAAATTTAGAAATTGTTTTGTTCCAGAGATCTCTGGAGGATTGCGTGGTGCCATTGGTGAATAATCGAACACATTAGTGATAATAACGTGTCTTAATCTAGTTCTGTCCTGAATTTTTTGGATTTTTTCAATTTGGTTATCCCAAGCGATTAGTATTTCCGCACCAGCATCGTTTACTTGATAAGCTAATTCGTGTTCAGTGTGCAATACACTACAAGCAGTCACGATAGCACCAGCTTTCAATATTCCATAATAACTGATGATAAATTGTGGGAAATTGGGAATCATAATTGCAACTACATCTCCCTTTTTAACCCCTAGGTCGACAAGTGCAGTCGCTAATCGTTCTGATAATTCTTTCAACTTTTTATACGATATCTTGTTTTTCATAAACCAAATTGCAGTTCTACTCCCAAAATCGTCGGCAGAATTATCAAGAAATTCATAAATGTTAATCTTTGGATAATCAATGCTCGGTGGTACCTTTGGATCATAATTTTTCAACCATGGTTTGGTTGCGTATGGATCTTCTGACATATTTTGCTAACCTAATCTTTTAATTTTTTATTAATTATTCTTAATATTTTTAGTTTAGGATAAATTTTAAAATGGAATTTAATATTCCCCGACAATTTTATCGATGGCATTATCAGCAGATTCGCAAACATAATCACATTCATCCTTGATCATTGTTTTTAAGCTTGAAATGATTTCGGGCTTATTGATTCCTATATTCCCTAAAGCTTCTGTTGCACGCCATCTTACATCGGGATTATTATCTTCTAATGTAATCAATAATTCTGAAATAGCTGCTTCTGCTATTGAACCTAATTTTCCAAGTGAAAGTGCTGCCTCCCTACGTAATCGGGGTTTTTTATCATTTAGAAGCATTATAAGGCCCTCGACAGCTTGATTTGAATCAAACCCAATCTTACCTAGTGTTCTTGCTATTTCTACTCTCACTTTCTTTGGTTTATTCTCAATCAAAGAAACTAGATAAGGAATTGCTTCTCTTGATTCCTCTCCAATACCTCCTAATGCAGAGATAATGACTGCCGCTATACTATTTTTAGCATTTTCAAGTGCAGATAATAAAGCGGGGACAGATTGCTTTCCGATACTTCTTAGGGAATCAGCTGCTTTTCCTCTAACTGCTTCATTTTTATCAAAAAGTCTTTGAGCGATTGCATTTATAACTTCTGGCTTAGCTAATTTTATTTCACCTAATGCTTCAATAGCCTCTTTTCTTACGATACTATCTTTACTTTCTAATACTTCTAGGAGACTTGATATAGTAGGCTCCCCTATCTGAGCTAAAGTATTTACAACACGATATCTTACTCTCCAATCCCTGTCACCGAGAGCATAAATTAAGGTTGGGATCGTTTTAATGCTTCCTCTACCAATTTCACTAATAGATTTCGCTGAAGCAGTTCTAACTATCCAATTAGGATCTTTCAATCCCTCCATAAGATCTGGAATTGCTTCGTAAGCCTCAGATCCTAATAACCCTAATGAAGTAGCAGCTTCAGCCCTTACTTCTTCATCCTTATCAGTAAGTGCAACTCTTAAACAGTTTAGAGCTTCGGAAGAAGATTGTCCAACTTTCCCTAAACAAGATGTAACAGCTGTTCTTATCGATCTTTCTGGATCTTCTATTAGCTGAACTAAATTATCTACAGCATTTTCTGCTAATTTGCCAATTTTTCCTAATGTTCTAACAGCTTCACGCCTAATACTCCAATCTTCATCATTTAAATAGTATGAAACTTTATTGGCTGCTTTTTGTCCAGCTTTTTCTCCGATTTCACCTAATACTAATATAGAGTTAAATCTAATAGATCTAATGTCACTGTCAACATTTTCAATAACCTCATCAATTACTGAATCATTCTTTTCTATTCGAGCTAATATAAGATCAATTCTTGCGTCTCTAAGTAACTGTTCTAATGGAGCTGACATTTTATATCACCTATATCCCTAAATATACTTTTTTAATTCGTGGTTCCCTCATGAGTTGTTCTTTGGTACCCCTCATTTCTATTTTTCCTTCCTCAAGTAAGTAAATAGTTTCTCCCACTTCCATTGCAAGATGAGCATCTTGTTCAACTAATAATGTTGTAGTACCCTCTTGCTTTATCTTTTCAATAGCCTCAAAGATCTTATCTTTTATTTTAGGAGCTAACCCTAATGAGGGCTCGTCTAAGAGCAGTAATTTGGGATTTGCCATGATTGCTCGAGCAATTGCTAACATCTGTTGTTCCCCACCACTTAACGTTCCCGCTCTTTGCTTTTTACGTTCTTTCAACCTTGGGAAAATATCAAACACAAATTCTAAGAGTTCATCCATCTTATGTTTATCTTTTAATGAATAAGCCCCTAAATCAAGATTTTCCATCACGGTCATATCATAAAATAGTCTTCTCCGCTCTGGACAATGAGCAATTCCTCGTTTAGCTATTTTATGAGGGCTCATTTCATCAATCCGTTCACCTAAAAACTCAATTTTTCCTCGATCGGGTTCTTCTAATCCTGATATAACCCTTAATAATGTTGTCTTTCCTGCACCATTGGGTCCAATTACTGCATCAAGAGAACCTTTTTCAATTTTTAAATTTATTTCTTCCAATGCTTTTGCTTTTTCATAATAATGATACACTTTTTTCATTTCAAGCAAGTCCTTCACCTTTTCCTAAATATGCTTCTAATACTATTTTATTATTTGCTACATCTCTTGGGGGGCCTTCCATCACAAATTTACCTTGAACCATTGCTATAACCCTCGGAACTAAGTGCATCAGTTCTCGTAAGACATGACCAGTCATAAATATTGTTACTCCATCATCATGTAGTTTATTGATGACATCTGTTATACCTTCTTGTTCTTCATGAGTCAATCCACTGAAAGGCTCGTCTAATAATAACATCTGAGGATTGGTACCAAGAGCTTTTGCTATTTGTAATTTTCTTAAATCGCCATGAGGAAGAATTACAGGAGGAATTCTTGCTTTATCAACCAAACCCGTTGCTGCCAAAATGGTACTGGCATACTCATCAATTCCATATTGCTTTGCTAACTTCTTTCCTCTTGGAGATAAACAGGACACTTCAACATTATCCAATATTGACATGAATTTAAATGATCTAACTAATTGAAAGGTTCTTGCGATACCTAAATTAACTATTTTATTCATGCTAAATCCAGTAATATCTCTTCCATCAAATCTAATTGTTCCTGATGTTGGTTTGTCCATCCCAGAAATAAGATTGAATAGAGTAGTTTTACCTGCTCCATTAGGTCCAATCAAACCAACGAATTCTCCTCGATGAATTTCAAAACTCATATCATTTACAGCTGTTAGACCAGAAAATTTCTTGGTTATGTTTTTAACCTCTAAAATTACACCCAAATTACTTCATCTCATTTTATTTTTATTCTATTAAATTATCTCCCCAATAATAAATCCCAAACGTCCTGTATTCGTTCTAAAACAGGTTGTAATAAACCATGCTCAGCAAACCTTATAATTACTATTAATAATATTGAAAAAATGAAAATTGGTTCCGTGAAACCTCCAAAAACATCGAGAGCAGGAATATCTCCTAGTAATCTCAATATTTCACCAAGAAATACAAAAAGAAATGCCCCTAAAGCTGCCCCCGATATTGTAGCAAGACCCCCTATTGCAGCCATTATTATTGCATAAAATGAATAGAGGGGCTGAAATAACCCGGGATTTACTCCACTAAAACGTAGAGCATATAATCCCCCTGCAATTCCAGCAAAAAATCCGCTTATCATAAATGCTAAAATTTTATATTTAGTTGTATTAATTCCTGATGCTGTTGCTCCAGTCTCATCATCTCTTATTGCTTTAAACAAAGTTCCCGTGTTTGACTTCACAATATGAGTCATAACTAGTATAGATGCGCACATAATGAGAAAAATCATTAAATATTGGATTGTAGAATTCGAAGAAATTGGAGGAACTTGTCCTAAACCATCAGTACCAAAGAGTTCAGTCCCAAAAGCATTTTCCCATAGTATTCCTAATTGCCCCATTAAGAAAAGGTTATAAAGAATTAAACTCATGGCGAGCGTTCCCAATGCGAGATAGGGCCCCTTTAGCCTCAACGCTGGAACACCAATAATCAATCCAAAAAGTACGGCAATTATGGCTCCTATAAGCAGCGCTATCCACCAAGGCATTGGATCCGCAAGTACAACCCAATTAAATGAAGTAAAATCCCAATATGCTAGTGGAATATATTTCATTATATATGCGGTGACATATCCCGCAATGCCTAAGAATATGGCCTGACCAAAACTTACTTGTCCCACAAAACCAGCTAAAAAATCCCAACTTGCGGCAAAAATAGTATAGATCATGAAAGTAGCAAATATCCCTAAAATGTAAGGGCCTGGATTGGCAAGTGGTAGCAAGATTAGCCCTATTAAGCAGATAATTGTTAATTTTCCTCTAAATGTATTAATCCAGTCTCGTAAATACGCTGGAACGCCATTTATTTTCTCGACAAATTTTTCTAACAATTTAATTACCTCTTTTGATGATTAAACTATCTCTTTTTTACCTAACAATCCTCTCGGTCTCAAAACGAGGACTAATACGATGATTATAATTGGAATTAATGCACTTAAGACTGGACTTAGAAAATAATTTGTATAACTTCTTGCAAACGCAATTATGTACGCTCCTATTACACTTCCTGAGGTGCTTCCAAGACCACCTAACACTACGATTGCAAATGAATTAAGAAGAATGGTCCATCCAACTTGTGGAGCTACCGTAGCAACTGGAACATTTAAAATGGCCGCAACTGCTGCTAGAAAGGCAGAAATCATGAGAGTATAGGCTAAAATTTTATTAACATTAATTCCCATCAATGAAGCAGCCTCTGAATCTTGAGCGACAGCCCTGATCGATTTTCCTAATTTGGATTTGTTGATAAATAAGGTAATGATAAAAAGTAAAGATATTGAGACAATAATAATTAAGAGATAATGATAAGGTATATTAACTCCAAAAAAAGTAAAAAGTCCAGGTACAAGATGAGGCATATCATGATATTTTGCATCTACAATAATTCTTACAAGTTGTTCAGTAAAGAATGCAAAAGCAAAAGTAACAATCACAACACCTACATGGCTGTCTTTAAGTGGTTTTATCAACAAAAGATAAATCAATCCACCTACCAGAGGAGTAAAAATTATTGCTAAAATCATCCCAACGAGTAAGCCATATTCAGCAATATTTATGAAGCTTGCATAAAAAATATACATTGCAATTACATAAAACGCCCCATGAGCTTGATTTAAGATTCCACCTACTCCATATACTAATGAAAATCCCATAGCTAATAAAGCATAAATGGAACCTTGTATAATGCCAAAAATAATAAAACTTACTAAATCCTCAATCATTTTATATATTCACCATTTGTAAGTGGAATTGTACTACCAAAATTTCTCATTTAATGCATAATTTTGGAGTTCATTCTATAAAAAGCTTCTCCTATATAATAAGCTTATATACGTACGTAAAATAGCATCGAAAAATGGGAAAAAATATCTAAAGCTTTAAATAGATGTTTATCCGAAATAGTACTTGTTAAACTTAAATCTACAAAAAAGTGACGAAATAAAATGGAACGATTAACAAAAAGAATTCTAGCGATCGTTTTAATTGCGGTTATTGGTGTAGGTGTTGGAATTACTGTATGGATCTTCGTAGCACCATATTCTTGGGGGGCAAAAGATGCTCCAGGTGCTCCATCAGATATTACCGAAGATCAAATAATTAGGATGGGTGTTTTAGGAGGCCTTTATGATATTCAAGGAGCGGGTCAATTAGAAGGAGCCCAATTAGCTGCATATGAAATAAATCAAGCTGGTGGGTTAGTTGTTAATGGGAAAACATATTATATCGGAATCACGGCAGAAGACACCGATGAATCTAATCCGAATTTAGACACCACGAAAGGTGTAGCTGCCGCTGAGAGAATCATTAATTATAAAAGAGTTCAATTCCTTACAGGCGGTTTTCGAACGGAATCTCTTGACGTTTATTTAGAAACCGTCATGGATGCCAAAATTCCCTTTATAGGATCAGGAGCAGCAACAGATTCATTCTGTGAGAATGTCGGTGAAAATTACGACAGGTATAAGTATTGGTTCAGAGACATGCCAATTAATTCAACCGCATTAGGAGGAGAAATCATTTATTATTTAGGATATGCTTCAATTGCACTATCAAGTGAATCTTATGCCAATAGAACCATTAATAAATATGGTATTCTTTACGAAGATTTAGATTGGACAACACCTTTGGTGGATGCACTTAAAGAAAACCTTCCATTATTTGGTGGTCAGATAGTATCAGATGTAGCGTATCCCATTACCGCTGATCAAACAGATATGAATGGATATATGGCCCAAGTTCAATCAGACGGTGCCCAAATCTTAATTCCGGTTATCTCTGCCCAAGGAGGGATATTAATGATGAACTCCTACGCTAAAGATCAACCAGGTTTCGTGGTAATCGGTATTGATGTCCAATCTCAACTTGATACCTTCTGGCAAGATTCTGGTGAAAAGTGTGAGTATGAAACTACATTACAAGCTCTTTATAGAACTGCAAAGACACCAAAATCAATACCATTCTGGGATGCATATGTTGATCGATATGATCATGAACCACTATATACAGCAGTAGGGAGTTATGATGCGATATACCTCTATGCAGACGCTATTAATAAAACTCAATCGTTTGACGTAGATGAGATTATCACGCAATTAGAAACGATTACCCCAGATAATCCGTTAGTCGGAGCGGGAGGAAATGCTGCTTTTACCCGAGAACATGATGTCTACGAAGGATATCCTTTTGGATATACCTTGTTTGTTCAGTGGCAAGCTGGAGGAACTAAAGCGGTAGTTCCTTCTTTCGGTGCTGTTTATCCCGATTCGATCGCAACAGGATTTTATTTAACTCCAAAAGGAGATCCTGATTGGGCGGGTTGGGATTTCAATCCTTAATTTTAAACAAATTATTTTTTTTATTTTAATTATCTAACTCATTTTCAAATGAAGATTAAATCCTTCAGATTTGTTAACTAATGCATTTGACTTGAGGTCAAAATTTGCTTGAAACCCATAACCTGAATTTCGAAAATAGCTTTCGGCTAGTAAAATCGTAACGTTTATGGTACTATCATATTCAGTGATAATAGGTATCTTATCTTCCCATTTGGAAAAAAAAGCATAATCTCCAGCTAAGTCTAATGATCTTTCATAAAAAATTGCTTGAACTGAATTCAATTTGAGTTTTGAATCGAATAGTGTTCTGGAATTGGATGAAAAAATCCTTTTTTTAACAAGTATAAAATGTTTCTCCTCGTTTTTCGTGTTAGTGGAATAGATATAATATGTAAAGGGAGTAATTCCAGGTATGAAACTATGTGAAGCAGGTAGCTTAATCTTAAAATATACTTTCATTGCTATACGCCATGCAAAGTAAACTATATAAAATCCACTTACATAATAGGAAAATACAATAAGATTAAATGTTGGCCAAACAAAAAATATTATCACGTATGATAACATAATACTGAAGGAGATTAATAACATGTAAAAGTTTATTGCCCGATCGATGAAAAAACGATATCTTTTTTTGGAGATTGGATAAAATATCGGTGTTTTCGATGCTGCTAAGAAATCTAAGGTAATATGCAGAGAGTAAAACAAAAAACCAAGTGGCCAAACATATAAAAAAGGTATTTGTGTAAAAAATGAGAATATAACCCCCGTCATCGCTGTGATTGCGACCGCGAATACATAAGAATGTGATATACCCTTATGTGCTAAATTTACATGTCGACGTATGAACTTAAACGACTCAAAAATCACATCAAAATCAGGAGTTATGGCCATAATGCTCAAATAAAGCACCATGCCGATTCCAAAACGATTGAGTGCAAAGCTACTTATTAAGAGGCCTATTAAAAAATGAGTAAAAGAATCCATCTTTACAAAAATATAAGCATGAATACCCTATTTTAAGATTAATATTATTTTTTATACAAAGAACACTAAATTTCATAATGGATTTTTTTTAAGCATTAAGGACGCAATCCTTTTGTCACTCATTCACTAAAATTTCTGAAAGAGATCATTCGATAGCTTAAATTTCATGATTTTTTAAGATAATGAGCAAAGTATTCATTGTTTTTACCGAATTTTTTTCGTATTAATGTTTTAAATTTGCTAAAATTCAGTCGACTTTTCACTTTTTCTCATCAACATCCCACATCTGGTTGGAGTTGGATTGAGCTATCTGGATATAAGATGAAATGAATGTTGTCTCGGATAGGATTGAACTTCCGCATGAATCCATTTTTATCGGGTCCATAAGCAGATATTCCAACATCATCATAAAATTCTTCGGTTTCAAGATTTATAAATAACTGCAAATAATTATGGATATATCCATCATATAAGGGAAAAATCGAATTGCTTGGATTCTCATGATCCATTTTATCAACCAGTGCGAGTGCTTCTATAATTGTTGCATCATCATTAACTCGAACCGTGAATTTTTTGCCTTTTTGGAGACCTTGTATTGGAATGCTTATATCAAAATTAATTTTTTTAATAATTTCACCCCTTTTCTGAATGATTATAGTAATCCTTTTTCCTTCAATATATTTGGCAGATCTCGTTTAAGAGCATATGATGTGGTATATCTTTTTTCTCTATCGATTAATACACATTTATTGAATAATCCCATTTCCCTAGCTTCCTCGGAATCCAATGATTTCGTTTCATGTTTAATACACTTAATGTAGGGTGTTATTGCAGAAAAAATCAAGTTCATAAACTGTGACCATTCACAAGCACAAGCATTTAGGGGCACATAAATATCAACTTGAAGTTTTGAGGGCTCTAGATTTTCAGTATGAGTATCTGCAGATACATTTTTTCGTTTAATTTCATTTAGTTCGTCCAAAATTCACTCGCCTCTTTTATCCACAACAGGATTTATTATTATTCTTTATTCGATATCGGGCATCCCAAAGACATCCACATCCTTTTTGCTCAGATAAAGTGATAGCAGCAACTGGGCAATTTCTTTGACAAGCACTGCATTCGGTGCAAGAATTTACGTCAGAAATGCCATATTTTCCATTCTTTCTCATTTGAGGGAGCCCAAATGGACAAACTTCTGCACATAATCCGCAACCAGTACATATCGATTCGTTTACCCAAATTTTTGGAAGTTGAATGATTGTAGTGGGAGTACAGCACGTATTTTCTTTCATTTCTGTCATTATTTACCACCTTTTTTTCTAATTTTATAATATTTGATTTAATAAATTAATATACCAATTATTGTACAAATTATCGCAATAATCATTAAGATCTTATCTATCTTCTTGAATGTGGGGTATTCTCCCTGGATCTCTCTTGGAGCGGTTGCCATAGTATACCCACTAAAGGACATTGTTGAAAAGAATGAAACCCAATAGATAAATGGTAAATTAAGAATTGTAAATAGTATTGATTGATGAAAAAGCATTGTTATAGCTCCAAGTAAGATCAAATTCAATATGCCAAAAAATGTTCCCTTTAATATGAATTTTCTCGTGAAATTAGATAATGGAAATAGTATTGCGATGATTCCATTTGAAATGATTATCCAAGATAAAAAGTAAACCAGCCACGTAAGTTTATTAGTCCAGTAAAGAGAAGATATTAATCCTATAAATGCGAGTAATAATGGATAAATGAAAATTTTTCTTAACAAAAAGGTCGTGTGTGTGGTTCCAGCTCGTATTCGATGATACAAATTAAACTTAGCTAATTTCATATAATCGGGCTTTTTGGATGGTTTTTCGTCAATATAATTAGGTAAATACTTTGACCAAACAGGTCCATATTTTATTTTAAACGGAAATTGTTTTGGTAATTTTGGTATTGAAATACCACCTGCAGAAAGTTGAGGTAAAATTAATGTCTTATGATCAACATAATTTTGAATTCCAGTAGCTTCAACAGCCTCAATGAGTTGATTATTACCAAAATCATCACCTCTTGCGGCACACCATACATTAATTCCATCAGTATCTAAAACTAGAATCCAAGCATCAATACGCCTAAGGTCTCGCATTAATTTAATATAAGTAAAATCATAATTAGCGGTGACCAAAACAGGTGAAGATCTGTTAGGGTTTCCAGATTGATATATACCGGGTTGAATGGGAACTCTATCGACTTGTCCTGTTAATGTACACCTATAAATTCTCAATTGTGATGAAATTCCCATATATTTTTTCTGTAGAGGTTTATAATAACCAGGTTTTGAAGAAATCTTATGATTCTTCACCAACTCGAGAACTTGGATAGAACCATGTTTCCATTCTCTTTTCTTGATTATGTTGAATCCGATTGGTTCTATGTAATCCAAAAAGTATTTAACTAGTTTAGTTGATTTTATTTTTAACCTTCTCAATTTCTTTTTAAATCTCCAGCGCTTGATTTTAAAACCTAACCGCCAAATACTCATGGGAACAAATTCTGCTGCAATAATTAGCTTCCCCCCAGGTTTCAGTACTTGCCATGCGTTTCGAAGGAAAATTTGTTGTTCTAATGGTCTTAACTCGGATATCATGAATGTGCTTATTATCATATCTTGAGAATTCTCATTCACTGGGAGATCTTTGAAACTTCCTAATTGGTAAAGGAGTGTTCCCTCAATTTCAGTTGGATATTCTTTCATAGCATGATTAATCATTTCAATATTCTGATCTATTGCAATCACATTTCTTTTCGAACTATGTGCGATATTTGCTGATAATTTTCCAGTTCCACATCCTACCTCTAGTATAGAGCTATCATCGTCATCTAAATTTCCTAAAATCCATTCAAATACTTCAAGATTTATGCCTTTAGTTAAATTCGTAAACTTTTCATCATAGGTGTCAGGTTCTTCTTCTAACCTTTTCATATACGTTACTGCCATTACATTCCACTTCTAATGTTTAATTATGTTCTGTACTAATGGTATTTTAATCTGATTTCCAAAAACCAGTTTTGCCCAGGTATCTACCTAAATATACTATTGAAAGCATTACAGGGACTTCCCAAAAAAGCCCCATCGTAGTACCTAATGCCGCCACGGAACCAATACCAAACATAGTGATTGCTGTTGCTATAGCAATTTCAAAATGACTTGATGAACCAATTATAACTGTGATTACAGCTTCTTTGTATTTCAATTTGAATATTTTGGTCACAAGAACATTATATCCAACAACAATTAAAAAACCAACTAAGAGAGGGATGGAAACTAAGACTAGTAAATCAGGATTATTAAGTAAAGCATCTCCGTTTAATGAAAATAAGACAATCAAAGTCACGAGAAGTGCAAATATTGAGATCTTACCAACAGCAGGTCGATATGAATCATTAAACCAATTTATACCCCTTTTCGTAACAATAAGCTTCTTAGAGATGATTCCTAGAAATAATGGAAGTCCTATAAAGATGATTAAGGAAATTAATAAAAGCCAAATGTCTATTGGAATATTTTTAATCCCCGTTAAAAGCGAAACCATTCCAACATAACCAAAGATTATAGTAACCGTGTTTAAACTTGTATTTACCACATTTTGTTCTTGATTACCTTTTGCCATCCAACCCCAGACTAAAACCATAGCAGTACAAGGTGAACTAGATAATAATATGACAGCGACTGTTAACTGTCTCATCGCTCCAGAATTTCCCGGAAGAAATATAGAAGCCATGGCTAAACCAACGAAAGGTGCTACAAGCCAATTTGAAACTAAAGTCAAAATTATTGGTTTTGGATTTTTTCCTAATTTTTTCAATTCAGATGCTTGTATGTTAAGCATGGCAGGATACATCATTAAAAATAAACAAATACCGATAGGAATTGAGATGCCTCCAATCTGTAATGAATCAATCACTTGGCTAATCCGAGGAATAAATTGAGAAAGAGCTAATCCTATTATTATACAAATCCCGACCCAAAGAGGTAAAAATTTTTCAAAATAATTGATTTTACGCGATTTTTGCTCATCAATTTCTATTTCATCGAATACTTCTTTTTCAAATTCTTCTTCAACCATAATTCTCAATTTAGGCTATTAAATTGTTTCATACTTTGTTAAAATAAAAATCCTTATCTTAGAGCTTGATATATTAGAATTTAGTGTAAAATAAAAGCATTTCGATTTGAATCAACTTCATTTTATTTGAATAAAATTTTTATAATTTCAAAACTTTTATCTTAATATTAACCGCTCTATATTTCAATATTTATAATGGTGTTTTAAGATTAAAGCGAAAAGGCAATCCAAGATTAAAGACATGTTATGTTCATGTGATACTTGTACCGATACTGATAATTTATTCAAAGAGTTACAGGAATTGGGAAAGGATTTAAGATATAGTGATAGATTAAATCGAACTCTCGATTTTCTTAGTATAATGGGCAATATTGAAAGATTGATAATTATTAATGTATTGAAAGAAAAAGATAGATGTGTCTGTGAATTAGAAGCTATTTTAGATAAATCTCAACCATCAATTTCTCATCATTTGCGCGAATTGGAGAAACTTGACTTAATCCGAGGTTGGAAAAAAGGGAAATATACGTATTATTCGTTAAATTTAGATATGTTAAACAAACTATTAAATCAAACCTGTAAATTTTTAAATTTTGAATAAGAGTTTTGATAAAATTCTATTCAAGCCACCTTATATGGCTACCTACTACAACTTTGATCTAATAAACTATAAATATCAAATTTATATCAAGTTCTAATTTATCCTATGTCAAATAGAGATACATTTTTTTATGCCTAACCAAGTTCCCGATTTAGAAGAAATTCTTAATGAGTGCAGAAAATTTTGTTTTGTTTGCCCTTCGTTTAAACCAAACCGACTAAATGAATTTGAACCCCATCTACTATTTTGTTCTCGAGGAAAAACTACAAAACCATTGGAAGAATTCCAAAATAATGGGTGTAGATGTCCAGAATGTAGCATATTTATCGCCTATAAGTTAAAAGGGGAAAGTTTTTGCATGCATAGCAAGGAAGAAATAAATTAGGCTCCTAATTTTGCTAAATCAATTTTATTGTACCGTCTTAACCACTAAATATTTATTTTCAAGTTATCATGTAAATATAGAAGTGATAAAATTATTATGGACGAATATAAAAGTCAATTAAATTTATCTCAATACATTTGTGTTTCTGATCCAAGCGATATCGATATCTCTCAAGATCAAATCTTTTTTAGGGAAAAATACCAAGAGATAATTAATTATTTAAAAATAATGATGATTAACGATGATGATGAGATTGTAAAACAATATATTTATCCAAAAGGAGCATTACTTATCAATATTGGATATGGAACTGATATTAATGATTTTTTCAGACTTATAGCAAAAAACTATAATATAAATTTTGTGGACTTTAATTATGAAATAATTCTCCGAGATTTGAATAAATTTTATGACAATTTTAATGAGATCATCGAATGGACTCTTATTGAAAGAAATTCTGATGATAGGAAACAAAATGATTCGACTGATCGAAATAAAATAAAAAACTTAATAATATTTGAACAATCAGAAGACTTAACTTTAAAGAATCATAATTTAATGAAGGGTTTTTTATCACATTTCCTAAAAAAGCCAATTAATTATTCCTTTTTGGATCATGGTTCATTTTTTATTTGGATAAATCATAATCTACCAGAAATTTATGATAATTCTACTCACATATTTGAATTATTTGATCTATTTATACGAATTTCCACGTTAAAAAAAGAAGAAAGACTATCATTCTTATCAACTATTTCTGAGAAGTATCCAAAAATTGTATTTGAAATAAAGAATTTGGCCGAAATTACCAATAATTGGGAAGTAAAAGATCTGAAACAACTTCTTAACCTGGCTATATTTAAGCAGTATCTTAATTCTGATTTAAATGATGTGTCTAATGAAATAACTCAAATACTTCGAGATTTAATAGATTCAGAAGAATTTATCCCAACTACTAAATCATTAAATTCAAATGAGAACAGTAGAATAGTAAATGAGCTTCCTAAACCTAAAACTGACAAAAATGAACAAGTTTTTGTAAACGAACTCATTGATGATTTAATGTTAAAAGTGAAAAAAGAAAGTGGTTCTCAGTTTCTACTTAATCAACTCTATGAGGATGCTGCTTCACAAAATTATGCGGAATTAATGATTATTTTGGAGAAGTTGAAAAAAAGAGAAACTCTTGAACCTAATGAATTACAATTACTTGCAAAGTATAATTTTATTCTACAAGATGATCCTAAAAAAGCCCAAATCACTTTAGAGAAAGCTAAAAAGAGGATTGAACAAATAAAGCAAGCATTTGGAATTTAGAGATGAATAACAACGATTGAACAAAAATCAACTTTAATAGATTTAAACCCTCCTTTTAAGGTTAAAATTAAAAAAGTGATTTTAGAGAATTTTTTATCATTCAGAAAAGACGAGGTAGATTTATCAAGTCTATCAACTGCTCAAGATCCACGGTTAATTCTTATTATTGGTCCTAATTGGTCAGGAAAAACATCTATTTATCAAGCTATCAAATTTGTTTTTGGAAGTAATGAAAGAGATGATAGATATAAAAAGTGGTCTGATTTTATTAGAGATGGTCAAGAACATGCCATGGTTGAACTTCATTTAGAACTCAATGATAAAATCATAAGATTTCGAAGGATTGTGATTAAAGGGAGATCTCCCTATTATGAATTAAAACAGGATTTTGAATCAGATTATAAGAAGGTTTCAGCCGAAGAAGTACAAGAAATATTTTCTAATTTAAACATTAATCCCGATAATCATTTTGCCTTTGTTAGTCAGGGAAAGATTGATGCGATAAAAAATCTTAAACCTGATGAGTTATGCAAATTTTTAGAGGAAGGAATTGGACTTAAAAACCTTAGAGAAGATATATTAAAACAGAAAACAAAATTAGAACAATTAGAGCTTAATTTTAGGTCAATGATAAGTAAGCGGAATGCACTTAATCGAACATTAGAAAACATATTACCAAAACTTAAACGATTAGATAAAAAACAAATTTTAATTAAAACAAAAAAGCAATTACAAGATGAACTTTTATGGGCAAATAGAAAAGAAATTTTGTTAATAATTAGTAGGTTTGAAAATCAATTGGGTTCTCTTAAATCCAAAATTAAGGGTTTTAAAAAAAAAATAATTGACAGTGAGAACCTTCTTCATCAAATCCAAATCAATATAAATGGTCTGGAAACTGAAATTAATTCTGACTCTGAGGAAATTGGGAGATTATCTTATTTTGAAAGCGATTTATTAAAAAAAGTTCAAACTTGGGAGACGGAAAAGCTTTCCAAGAAACAAGAGATAGAGACAATCAAAAAACAAATAAAAGCAAAAGATAATGAAATCGTAAAGTTAAACACAGAAGAAATTGAATCAGAGAAGATACTTGAAGAATTCGAGGCCAGACAAACTGACATTAAAAAGCAGATCAATGAATTAATTCAAGAACAAAATTTACTTAGTAGTAAGATAATTAGGAATGAAGAGAAATATCAAAATTACGAGAGATTACTTTTACAAGAGAGCCATTATAAATCAAAAATTGAAGAAAAAGACGGGTTAATCAAAGATCTAACTAGCGATGCTAATGATATCTTTCAAAGTTTACAAGATATTGAAGAGAAATTTAAAAAGAATGAATGGTTTCTAAAGAGTCCCTCTAAAGAATTATTAAGAAGTTTTGATAAGCAGATATCCATAATCTCTGATGAAATTTTTGATAAAGAATCGAAAATGAATAAGCTTGTAAATAGAAAATCTAAAAAGTTAGAGAGTTTAAGAAAAGCTCAACAATCGTTTGACAAGTGTAAGGTGATTATCCCAACAAATATAATTATCTTAAAAGAAGAAATCCAAAAACAACATCTAAAGGTCAAGGGGCCTATTATTGACTATTTAAAGTATAATGATGAACTCAGCTATGCTATTGAATCAATTATGGGAGAAAAAGTCTTATTTGGATTTATCGCTTCAGATTGGCAGACGTTTAGCCAGTTAAAAGTTTTAAAGGATAGATTAAACGCATTCTGTAATTTATATCTCCCAAAGAAGAATTTAATCTCTCCTTTAAGAGAAATTGATTTTCCAGGAATTATTGGATATCTTTCTGAATTAATTGAAGTGATTAATAATGATTTAGATATTAGAAAAGTATTGTATTCCAAAGTGGGAAATTGTCTGGTAATTCAAGAATTTGATGATGCCCAAAAAATTTATAAAAATACAAATTTTAGAGGACGTTGTGTTACAGTTAAGGGCGAGCAAATAAGTTCTTATAAGCATGTTTTTGAAGCTCCATTTCTTAAAAGATTAAAGGGCTTTCTAAGTTCCGCAACTTTAAAAGAACATATTGACTTAATTGGAAAAGAAATTAAAAGCTTAGATGAAAATATAGCACAATTAAGATCTATGATCGCTAAACAAGATAAGGAGCTAAAAGAGATCTTTAATAAAAAAGAGATATTTAACGATCTTCTTTATAATTTTAATCAAAAAAAGCGATTAAATGAGAGAAGAAATGAGATTTACGAAAAAATATTCTCTTTAGAAAATGAAAAATCAAGGCTTTTAACCGATTTAGATGCAAATCAAGTTAAATTGAAAGAATTAAATGCTCAAATTGAACCTAATTATAAAAAATGGAAAACTAGAATTGTTGAAATTCCGGGATTATTAGAAAATTTAAGCACAGGGTTAAAAAAATTAGAAATTGACAGAAAAGATATTGAAGAGTTAAGAAATGAGTTAAATACAAAAATACTATTACGTAAAAATGAACAAAATAACCTTGAGAATGAATTCAAGCTAAAAAAAGATGATTTTGAGAAAGCTGATAAAAAAAGTTTTTCGATATTTAATGACTTAGAGAAAGTTAAAGAAGAAATTCACTCAATTAAAGAGAAACTAGCTCATAAAAAGGAGATTAAGAGCTTACAAGTAAAAGAGAAGAACGAAATAGAACAATCTCAGAATCAATTGAGGTTAAAACTAGGGCATGAAAATTTTGCATTAGAAAATTTAGAAAACAAAATTGAATCGACTAAATTTGATTTGAAAAGAATTGACGAAGAACTCGGGAATAAAAAACTTCAAGGTGAAGAGAATATTAGACCACTCGAGGAGATTAAAAATGAGCTACGTAATATCGATAAAGAATTATTAGGATATCTAGATGTTGATGAAACTTTATTAATTGAAAAAGAGCAAATTCTTTCAAGTTTAAAGGAATTAAATAAAAATCAAGAGATTCTCAAGGAAGATATAAATTCTGCTTTAAACTTGGAAAAAAAAATGGAAGATACTTACTTTGCTAAATATAACTCAGAATTGGAGAATTTAGAGCTTAGTATAAACAATAAATTCAAATCATCTGGGATTAAAACCTATTGTTCATTAAATTTGCAAGGTGATTTTGAAACCCTTGGAATAGATATTAAGGCCGCAGTATCAAAGGATCAATTAAAATCTTGCACTGCTTTAAGTGGAGGGCAGATTTCAATGATTTCAATCTGTCTTATTTTATCACTACAAGAGATCAGACCTTCCCCTTTATGCATGTTCGATGAAGCCGCCATGTTTTTAGACGAAAAAAATACCGAAATTAGTTATCAAATGATACAGTCTACTCTTGAAGGATCGCAAAACCAACTAATTTTATTTTTGCCAAGCTCATCAAAAGCTCTATTTTCATTGGCAGACAAGATCATAGGTGTTGCAAGGGTAGGAAAAGAAGATATTTCCACGATTTTCAATCCAAAAATCATCGTGGAGGAAGATTAACGCATGGTAAATGATGATAATCCAACGGATATAATTAATCAGATTGAACAAATCAAAAATGATGTTTTTTCTGGAAAATTATCTCTTATAGATTTAAAATTAAGTCCAATTTTTCAAGAGCTAAAAAATACTTTAAATATGGTAAATCTTATTAAATATTCCAAGCCATTTGAGGGAGCTTGTGGATTACTCTCCCAAAAGTTTGAAGAACTTCAAAAATTATTAAATGCACTTCAAGATGATGAAATTTTCACTAAATTTATTGAAAAAAACCCATCAGATGAATTAATTGCTTCCTTATTAATGAAGAGTTGGACGAAAATATTTTATCTTGAATCAATGTCTCTAAAATTTTTGAATTATAGTAATAATAGATATAGTCAAGAAAGAAAATCAATTGAAAGAATAGAACATCTCCAAATTCAAGATCATAAAGGGAGTTTTTTACTAAATGTTCCAGAGCATGAATTTACTGAAAAAATGCAAATATACTTTGACCAAATTTCTTACTTATTACCTTGTAAATTTGAAGATTTATTTGCTCATGAAAGGGATCAAATTAAAATCTATGAGAATTTTGTGTATATATTGCATCTAATTCAATTAGGGATCATTAAATATAATAAAGAAAAAAATCTCGTTTATCAATGAGGAAAATTAAATGAATGAAATATCAATATTGATGTATCTCTTAAGCCAGCGTGGGAGTCACCACGAGTTTGGGGCTACAAGAGAAGAAATTATAGATCGATTAAATCCAGGAAAGAAGGCGGAGAATTTCGTGTTTAATAACGTAATGACTAAACTCTCAAATTATATAGATCCCCTAGGATTCCAGATAAATTATAATCCACTCAATTCTCATTGGTATCTATCTATTAAAAATGAAATAACAGAGTTCTTTGGAGCTAATCCTTTTAACGAACATCCTAGTTTAGCAGCAACTTTATTTTGTACTTTGACACGTTGTTTAAAAAATAGAGGAAAAACGTCTATCCAAGAAATCAAAAAGATAAGGAAGAAGAAAAATTTAATTAGCGATTTAAAAGCGTTAGAAACTAAAGGTTATATCTCAATTAATTCAAAAAATAGAAGTGTAGAACTAACTCCTTTAATAGGGTATCAAATAGACATTGAAAGATTATATAATAATATAGTATTAATGATGAAGGATGAAATAAAATGATTTATTGAGTAGTAATTTTTAAGATCATTTCAGCTACATGATCATTAAATTCTTCAACGTCTTGAAAATTATCTACTGTTTCCCCACAAGTAATGAAATAATCCTCAACTTTAATTTTTCTCTTCTGGAAGAATTCAGAGATTCGTTTTTGAATATTTTCTAGCTGTTTATCTCGATCTCCTTCAAGTAAATCAATTTTATTAATACATACATAGATTTTATCTGGAAAAAATCTGACATCGTTGAAAAATTCAAATTGTCTATCCATATCTCTATCTAATGAAAATACAGCTATGATTTGTGTTGCTATACGAGAGATTGTAATGATCCCCATTTTTACAACTGCTCTCTGTCTGTCACCACCAGGGGCAAATATTGTATGTGCTCTGCCAGATTCGTCTTCTCGAAACACTACTCTATTAGGATGTATGGTCTTTGTTTCTTTTTCATCTAATGCATCTTCTTTTTCTCCGCCTGGTACAGTAGCTTCTCCACTAAAATCAGTTTTGACAGGAGTGCATTTCTTTCCCCCTTCGACTTTTTCAATATCTCCCTTATTCAAGTATCTAACAAATAATCTCAATATTGAAGTTTTTCCAACAGAAATATCTCCTAAGAGCCCAATATTGGTCAAACTGCGCCCTCCAATAGTTTATTTAATAATAATTCATAATCAGTGATGAGGAATTGTTCAAGAAATGCATTATTATGAGAGTGAATTAAAGCAATTAGAACTTCTTTTAGATTCTTAGCATTCTCTGCATATTTGATTAAGTTTTTAGATGTTGGTTCCTCATTAAAATCTTTAGCTTTTTCTTCAAATCCAAAATTAGACCTATCGGGAAGGGAGTCAAAAAATCCAAATGCAGAATATCCTTGATATTGAAAAAATACAAAAAATCTAGTTTTAATTGAATCGATAACCTTAGTCAAATAGGCTGATGGATAAATTTCGCCTAAAATAAGTTCATCATCTTGTTCTATCACGTAATAAGGGGATATCGGTGATACTTGATTTCCATACATTTCCTTCGGAGGTAATGATATAAATGGAAGCTTCTCAGATACGATAGACCATAAATCTTCTCTTTTCTTATTAAGTAAAATATCCTTTATTTCATCATAAGCAAAGAAAAAGTCTGCTTGTAATGCAAGTAATGAACTTAAATATACTGAAAGTGAGGCAAAAGTCGCTTCTAATAAAGGACGCCTTCCAGCGTCAGAACTTGAGGGCTTTGCTGCTCCTTTCCATGCCCGTAAACCTGTATAAGCAAAACCCTTTATATCAAAAAAACTTCCCGAAAGAAAAATAAAGGACGGTACATCTCCTTGTTCCTTGCTCAAAAGATCTCTTGCTTTATTAACAAGTGCATCTTCTAAATTTTGATCATTATATTTCGAATGAATCACTGGCATAATAAGCCATTTCTTTTTCTTCGCCAACTTTCGCACACTTTTAGCTTTTTGATAGATATAATAAAAAAGTCTGAATAATTAATTTTTTGGATTTTAATTAATAGTTATAATATCGGAATATAATTCTCAAATCAGTTTGAATATAATAATTAGTTCAAGAGATGTTAAGCTAATTTCGCTTTATTAAAGGACAAAAGCTCTTGAACTTTTTCAGTAATTAAATCATAATCATCTATTTTAGTCAAATTAGTGATATGGATACTTTCAATGATGTTAGAATTTTTTATAAAATCATATTCTATACTTAAATCAGGATTAGTTTCTTTTATTTTTACTAAAGCCTCTTTAAGAAAGAGATTAATAAATTCTTCTGAAGTCTCTTTAATTTCTCTCTGGTCAGGTTCGATAAATTTAATATCAAGTTTCTTAAAATCATTAAAATTTAAAATGCAAAGTAATTCTTCTTGATCGTCATCTTCCTTTGAAAAAATTTTCCTCTTTATTTGCGTGCCCTTGAATTCCTCCTCAGAAACGTTTTCTTTAAAGTAATCATCTGAGGTTTTTTCGCTTGTTATATTTGATTTAGAATATAATAAGTCCGCACTCGTGAAAGATTGATTTGAAATTAATGCCGTAAGTTTAGTTATAATTGAGTGTAATTCATTAATCTCTAAATGAAGGGCTTCCAGTTGCTCTTTCTTTTGATGGTAGAGATCTTGTAATTTAATGAGTATTTGAGTAAGTTTTTCTGCTGTAATTTCTTTATCATCGGAGTGCATTGACTTCATATATGAATTTAAAAAACTTAAATTTATTTATTCGGTGGTAATTGAATTAATTAATTATAATCAGAGGAATTATTCATGCATTCGATGATCATAACACCCAATCCGAGTGATCCAGAGATAAAAATTTTATCAGAAGAATTTAAAAAAAGAGGGTATAGGCTTGATTATTTTGTTCCGTCAAAAGTGAGAGTTAAGATAAACCTTAAAAGCTTTAAAGAAACTTTTGATCATTTGAAGCCAAGAGCAGCATTAGTTAGGGGATTTGGAGCAGCACCAACTCAGAAGATTTTTTTTAGACTTGACTTATTAAGTGCAATTGAAGAATATGGTATTAAGTTGATAAATTCTCGTGAATCACTTGAAATAGCAAGTGATAAATTTCTTACCTCCATTTTTTTAGAGCACAATAATATACCGACTCCAAAAACTATAATTTGTGAAGAAGCTTCCGATGCTTTAGAAGCTTTTGAAGAATTAGGGGAAGATATTGTTTTAAAACCACTTTATGGTTCGAAAGGGATAGGAATTACAAGAATTAATGACAAAGCATTTGCTGAAAACGTAATGTATTCCTTAGCACAACTAAATACAGTTTTTTATCTTCAAGAATTCATAGAACATTATAATCGAGACATTAGAATATTAGTTTTAGGAAATAAAGCCGTAGCAGGAATGTATCGAAAAAGCAATAATTGGAAAACAAATGTATATGCTGGTGCGAATGTTGAAACGTTAGAAATTACGAAAGATTTGGAAGATCTCGCAAAAAAAGCAGCAATGATCACAAAAACAGAAATAGCAGGAGTAGATATTATAGAAAGCAAACACGGACTTCAAGTATTAGAAGTGAATTCGATACCTGGATTTACCGCATTACAAAAAGTCACAGACGTTAACCTTGCTGAAGAAATAGTAACCTATTTCTTGGAAAAAACAAAAAAATAAAAAATAAAGATTTAAAAACTAATTAGAGATCTTCAACAATCCCGATTAATGCAGCTATTATAACCAATACACATGCCCAGATTCCCCCACCAAACACGACTAATAATACTGCTAAAATTATCAACATAACCCAGTGAAAAGGAATTGGATTGTTTGGTTTTAATCCTGCCCAAATAGTTATGATGCTGACTATTATTCCTACAATTACGTTAATCACGATATCAAGTCCAGTTAGGGGGCCAACGAATCCATATGTATATGACCTATAAGCGGTCAAGCTGAGAATAACGGTTAAAAGACCTACAATTCCCCCAAGAATTGTCAGAACTTTCATGATCCCTTCATTCTTATAATGTCTCGTCATTTTTTATCACCAATTTGAAAATTATTTGTATTATTATATCTCATCATAGAAAAATGTTTTTCATATAATAAACGACAATTTCAAGTAAAAGTTATTTAATATTACACAAATGATACCATATGACATTTTCAATTGTGGCATACGATCCAAAAAAACAAGAATGGGGTGTAGCAGTCCAATCTAAGTTTGTTGCTGTGGGATCGGTAGTTCCTTTTGCGAATGCAAACGTGGGTGCTATTGCAACTCAGGCATTAGCGAATACCAGTTACGGGCCAAAAGGGTTGGATTTATTAAAGAGGGGGTTAAAAGCAAGCGAAGTATTAGAGCGACTACTTAAGGATGATGATCTAATGCAAGAAAGACAAGTCGGCATCGTCGATATGAAGGGAAATGTTGCGTCGTTTACTGGAAAAAATTGCTTAGAGTGGGCAGGTCATATCGTTGGGAAACATTTTGCTTGCCAAGGGAATATTTTAGCATCTGAAAAAGTCATTCAAGGAATGGCCGATGCTTATGAGAATACTTCTGGGGATTTAGTTGAGAAGTTTTTTGCTGCTTTAGAGATGGCACAAAAGAACGGAGGTGACAGGAGGGGAAAGGAATCTGCTGCGATTCTAATAGTAAAGAAAGAAGGTGCATATGATGGTGGTACCGATAGATATATTGATATTAGAGTGGATGAACATACAGAACCCATCAAAGAGTTAAAAAAAATTTTCGAGATTTATGATATGTGCTTGCTCAAAAGAGATGATCCTGAAGATATAGTTAAACTTGAGGGAAGTTCTCTAAAATTAGTGAAAAAATTACTTCAAAAAGATGGATTTTACAAGGGAGAAATCGACGATAAATATGATAATAACACGAGAAAAGCATTAAGAGATTGGCTGGGCACGAACAATTTTGAAGTAAAGGAGAGAGAGGACGATTACATGTGGGGAACCTTGTTTAGATTGATTGAAAAAAAAATGAACGATTAAAAACTAATGTAATATCACAATATTTTTCACCTTTTAATAGTGTGCCCTTTTCTAAGAATCTGTGATTGAGGACAAAATTAATAGGTATAAGAACAATATTGAAATAGCGCAAAAATTAATTGATCATGATTATGCTGATAAGCTTTATTACCAAGAGCTTATATTTAAAATGAAAAAAATGTTAACTTTTTATGAAACCTTAAAAACCATAAAAACCATGGATTAAAGCTATTTTGATATATTTAGTACTTGAATAGATTCATATTGAATTCCTTTTTAAGGATTTGATACAATTTATGCACGGGCAGCCCCATAACATTTGAAGGAGACCCCTTTATTGATTTAATAAAAAAACTTGCTTTATCCATTATGGAATAGGCTCCCGCCCTACCCTTCCATTCATTAGTTTTTAAATATTCTCGAATCTCATCATCAGAAAGAGGAGAGAATTCGACTAAGGTAGAATCACAGTCAATTATCAATTTAGGGAAAAATGTATGAGTTATAGCAACTCCAGTTATTAAATCATGAGTTTCTGCTTGTAAACTCTTAAGAATCTGGAATGCTTGGTTATTATTCTTTGCTTTGCCTATGATTTGACCTTGCAACATAACAATGGTGTCTGCCGCAATTATAATAGCCTTTTTTTCCTTAGCTATTAATTCTTCTTTTGCTTTCAGTACTTTTTGTTTAGCTAATTCCTTAACAAGTTTGAATCCATCTTTAATTTTTGTCTTATAGGGTTCTTCATCGATATCAGTTGTAAGAGTTCCAAAAGAAACCTTGCATCGTCTTAAAATTTCTTTTCTATCGATTGATTTTGAAGCTAATATTATTTTAGTCATTTTAAAAATCTAAGATATTTAATTTGTATAAAATACGAGGATTTAATACCATATTTTCAATTAATTTAGTTTATAGAAAGATTTAATTGTTGAGGAACTCATGATTGAATTTTTAGTTTGGTATTTGGTTTTGCTAATTTCTTATCTTTTAATATTGTTTCTTTACATGCATTTCTCATCTAAATTTGCTTTCTATGAAAATTTGGTTGGCTTCCTTGGGCTCTCATTTGTACTATTTCACATTTTACTTTTTCTCAATTTAATGTTTCAGGATGTATCCTCACATTCCTTGAGCTTATCTCTATTCTCATTGTCACTAGGATTACCTATTCTTTCATTCTTAATCATAATATCTATTTCATCCTTAGTTTATATTATCCTCAAGTTTGGTTTTAAAATTCAGACTTTTACTAGGTATAAAGAAAAGATGATGGCTAGGTTTGCTAAAAGAAGCAAACTTAGGAATGATATTTATAGAAAGATAGCACACGTATCAATATTCATTGGATTATTTATTTTATGGTCCATAGGCACTATTATAGTTCAGGATTACAGCGGATCAACTGAAGGTATGATTCCTGATGAAAACAATATGTTATATCTATACATCAGAATTTTTACCCAACCCGATAGTTTTAATGAAGTATTGTTTTCACTTGGTTGGTTCTATTATTTACTTTTCTTTTTTTTCTACAGTTTTATCATTTTGATGTTTTCAATCGAATTCACGCGAAAAACAAGATATTTTAGTTCTCCGTTTAATTTTATTTGCGCAATTTATTTATGTGATGATGAAGAAGAAGGTTATGGTGCTTATCTTTATTTTACACTGGGACAGATGATAGCTTCTTTTATGTGTCCTCCGATGGTTTTTTTAGCAATACTGGGCATGAGTTCAATAGCAGATCTAATGACGAGTCAGGTAGGAATAAGAATTGGTAAACATAAAATAAGATTTAATTCAAATAAATCATGGGAAGGTACGATTGCGGGATGTATTACTAGTTTTATAATGTGTATTTTCTTTTTGGGGTTTATTTGGGCAACTATTTTTACTACCATTTTTTTCTCTATTGATATAATAACAAAAAAGCCCGTAAACATCTCAGATAATCTTTTAATTCCAATGGGATGTGCCTTAGTATATGTTTTAATTCGCTATTTTTTAGCTATTGACTACACTACATTATTATTAATTTGGATTTAGAAATTATTATTAGACAAGAGATTTAAAGTTAATATAAAACTTAAAAAAAAACTGAAATAGATTTTAATGATTCAGTGGTCTTAATGTTATTCTTTCTACCTACTTCAATAATTATGGTTGGATATTGCGTTATAACTCTATTCTATACTGTTAATAATATGAAGGAAAAAAAGAGAAATAAGGTTTTTATAAATGAAGTAGCAATTGCTACATTATTCCTATTCGCTGGTTTATCTTTTCCTTTTCTATATCAATTTCACTCCCCAGAATTAACACAAGAGACGCTAAATTTATTATGGTTTTGGAGCTCAATAATTTTTTCTTTGGAAATGATAATTTGGGCTGGTATTTTAACATATAATACAAGAATTTCTAAAAGAGATTCAGAACTAATGAAAAAGAGAGATTATAATGAATATAAGAAGAAAGTTCTAGACAAATGGGTAGATGATTTGAAAAGTGAATTAGGACGAAAAGTTCTACATATTTTTACTGGTTCTGTAATATTTATTTGTTGGACGATAGGTATCCTACTCAATGAAGTAGGATTTTTAAGAATTGTCAAATTAGATGTATACAGCTTTTCATATTGGTGGATCATTACTATCGGTTTTGCATTTGTGATCATGTTTCAAATCGCTGACCTTGCTCGATTAAATCGGGCTTACATGTTGCCAAACTGGGCTCGAAAATGGTATCTATCTATGAGACCTAAAGAATTAGAAACATTTATCGCATCTACACCTCTAGTTCTTGCGTTTGTTCCATTCATATTCCCTCCTTTTCCAATTTTTGCAGCAGTAGCTTTAATAACTACGGTAGCAGACGGGTTAGCTTGCATAATTGGTAAAAAATATGGTTCTCATCCTTTACGAAAAAATTCTAAAAAGACTATAGAGGGTTTTATTGCAGGATCAAGTTCAACTTTTATTATAGTGGTCATTATAATGATTCTTTATGATTCTTGGATTGAAATGGATTTCTTTGGAATTTTCATAATGGCTATGGTGGCAACTCTCATGTTCATGATTGTTGATTTATTTATAAAACGGATATCAGATAATATAATGAACCCCATCCTTACCGGTTTAGCGATGTGGATCGTTTATATTATAGTGTAAAATTATCCTCCAAAGTATAAGTATAAAAAAGCAATATCATCATCATCTTTAATGATTCTATTTAAAAAATTATCATCTCGATAACTAATCCCATTTATTATAATTGACAAAAAAGAGCTAAACTGGTCGGGATTTTTTTTATCCCATATTAGAGATTTAAATTCCTCCCCATATCTACTATAAAAATATTCAAGTAATTGTTTTAAGGTTAGCTCCTTCTCTAGTGTAATAACATCATTTGTAGTTTTTGTTATTTCATTAAAAGGAGGTTCCCATCTTAATTTTAACGATATCACTTCGCCAAAACACTCGTAAACTTCAAATAATTAAGAAAGATATGTATTAAAAATATAAATTCTTGACGGTAATAATTCAAAATTCAATATAAACCAACTCTAAATTTCTACAAAAAGCTATTAAAGTTTTAACAACAACCTTATAAAAATATTATATATATCTGATCATTAGATCCTTCGAGGAAAAAGAAATGGCAAGCGTAATTTATGTATCTAAGCAAAACGTGAGGGATGCTTGGTTGTCGGCTTTAACACAAGTATTATATGATGGTGATGATATAAAAACAGAGTATGATAAGCCAAAAGACCCTCCATCAAAAGATGCTACTGTATTGATAGAAGTCAAAGAGCCTACAAGTTTTCCAATTAAGCGAAAGGACAAAATTTTGCAGATTAAATCAAAATATGGTAATTCCTACGAAATTTATGGGTGTATTGCTGATACCTATTTAATAGGATCAATACAAAGCGGTTATATTGAAGAAATTATGGATGGAGTAAACGATCATTTTATTTGGGAATCCGGTACTAGTTTTCCATATTCGTATCACGATAGAATTTACAATTACACCCCCTTTTCGCTCGAAGATACCATACATGTCAATTATGATGTTGAAGCAGTTAACAATCAATTAGTTAAGGAGCATCAAAAATTAATAGAGAATAAAAAGATTATAAAAAAAGATAATACGATGACATGGAATTTAAGGGAAAATATTCATTTTGATTTAGACGAAAAAATATCGGAACAACTTGGTGTTGAAAAAATCCCTATGGGAGCTATAAATTTTCCAAGAATTAATCAGATTGAATATATAATCCGTAAGTTAAAGGAAAAACCTTATTCCCGGAGAGCTCAAGCTATTACGTGGCGCCCATTGGTTGATCCTTTCCACGTCGATCCTCCATGCCTTCAAAGAATCTACATGCGAGTGAAAGATGAGCAGCTCATAATGCAAACAACTTGGCGAAGTAGAGATTTATTCAGGGCTTGGGAAGCTAACGTCAATGGGATGATTAGAATCCAGAAATATGTCGCAGATGCATTGAATATCGAGATGGGACATTACCTAGATTTTAGCAATTCATTACATATTTATGGAAGCACGATTTTAGAGGTAAAAGACATGTTAAAACGCATGATTACTAGAAATGAAAATTTTCCTGAAGAATCTATAGAGTTAATGAAAAAGTATGGAGAACTTTAATTAGAAAATATTTTTGGAAAGACATTTTCCGTATTGTTATATATTTGAAGTTCTAAATCTTCTGTTGGTATATTTTTAATTTTAGAAATTTCATTCAAAACTGCTCTTATCATACTTGGCGTTCCTGTTTGTCCAGAATATTTCACGGGGCCATCGCTCTCCAATAATAGATGGTCAATTTCAACTAAATTAACTGTTTTTTTCACTGGAGGAGAATAGTTCACTGCTGGAGTAATTGAAAAATAATATCCTCTCTCTATTCCCTCTTTTAAGAACTTTTCTGGACCAGAATACCAGTGAATATTAACATTTGGAAGGTTAAAGGATGTTAGAGTCTGATAAACCTCTTGTTCTGCCCCTTTTGAATGAATATTAACAGGTAAATTAAGTTGCTCTGCTAAAGATAACATTTGCTTAAAAATTTTAAGTTGAAGTGGATATTTTTCTTTGTCCTTAACGAAATAGTGATCTAATCCTATTTCTCCTATACCACAAATTAAATCTTTATTTTTTAAGATTCCATCAATTACTTTGTCAATCATTTTATCAATTTCTTTATTTACACTTATCTCTTCCGGATGAATCCCTAATGCTGGAAAGAAAAGATCATAAGATCGACAAATTTGCATTATTCTTTCTTGACTTATTACGCTCATTGCCACCGCAATTACCTTTTCAATTCCTGCTGAACGTGCTTCTCTAATGATTTGGTCAATAGCTAAATATAGATTAGCATGACAATGAACATCAATTAACAATTTAAATTTACCTTTATAGTTGATTTATTTCTGCTCTTAATTTTGCAATTTTCATGACGAGTTCAAATTTCCCATGAGGATACTCTTGAGTATTAAGATATTGTTTTAGTTGATCCAACTCTTTTAATAAATAATTCTTGATATCCTCGTCAGTTACATTTCCAAGAAGTTTAGGTAAGGGCTCAAATTGCTGAACTCGTTTTACTCTCAGATCTGAAATTGCTTTAGCTAACTGTGCTTGAAATCCCTTCGATTTTGATGGTTCTACTCCATCTAGCATGTCGAGGGAAACCTTCAAACCATCAATAAATGCTTCTAGGTCTCTGATATCTATTTTTTGGGGGGGCATTAAAAAAAATTATTTTTTTTTAGATAAATTTTTATTTTGATATTTTGAGAGTTGAATTATATTAATCTTTTGGGCTTTAAATAGGTTCATTAATTTCTCGATAAAGTACTTCTCCAAGAATTCTGACGACTTCAGTTCTCAAGTTTTTATCAAGAATTCTAACTCTATCAGATAATTCGATTTGAAGAGCTTGACTTTTTTCAATTTGATTGAATCCATAAGTTTGAGTGATAAAACCACCTTTTAGCACGTATTCTCTCCTCAAATGATGACCAGGTGCAATATTGATACCTTTTTGAATAAAATTCTTCACCATCCTTCCGCGAATATTTTTTCCCCAATCTCTTTTAGGAATTTTATTTCCAATAATAGATTCTAAATTATTTGTTCCGATTATTATATCCACGTCTCTAAAACCATGCGGACGCTTTTCTGTTTCAAAACCATGAATATCTATTAAAATCGATTTATTATATGATTTCAGATTAAAATCAATAAGTTCTTTTAACCTTTGATGATATTCTAAATAAATAGAACTTGCTAAATCAGATTCTTTATTAAAGGCTTTAGATTTTGGACGATTAATATCGATTTTGATTCTTGCCACATTACAAAAAACATAAGACGGATCTTTAAAATCAGTGCTTGATTTATGCTGAATGTATTCTATAATCTCACGTGTAATTTCAATAGTGTTTTTGTCAATACCCTTGATTCCTTGTTGTCTATTTGGAATTTTTTCTATTTCCAAAGTACCACCATGCGGAACAGATAGAATTAGAGGGATATTTCCTTTTGAGAATTCGATATAGTTTTTACAAATCATAACCGTGAATCGATAACATAAATAAAAAATAAGAAAAAAATATTGTGTTTATGGATATAAAATTGACCGTAAAATGATGAACACACCAAGCCATAAGCCAAATCCAATGAGTCCAAAGATATAATATCCCCAAATGCTCTTTTGCTTTTGGAAAATTAAATAACAAAATAACCAAGAGCCTAAAGCACCTATCATCCCAAAACCGATATCCCAAAGTAAGTTAGGCCAACTGTCCACGCGACCTTCAAATTTCCAACCTAAAATTGGGAATAATAAATTTTCCAATGCCTCCCATATGATAAAAATTATTACTGAAATGATAAAAACTGCTAAAAGAGATAATAATGGTGTTTTTCCTTTATTTTTAGGGATCGTATAGAAGAGACTGAAAAACAAGAAGACACCAATGCCAAAGCAGATATGACCAATTGAAAAGAAATCAAACCAAGACAATCCAACCTCTGAACTATTTTCAGCGATTAACCAATTCAAAATCATCTTTAATTCACATTTTATATAGCTAATTAAGGAATTTTAAGAAGTTACTAAAGCATTTAACTTATTATTAATATAATGCTATTCTTAAATATATAATTGTGGTTGATTGCTTGGAAAACGATATCGCATTTGTGGTTTATTATCAGAAGGATAACATCTACAGTTTTAATGCTTTGATTGGAGCCATCGAAACCGAAGAAAAATTATCTACCCTCAAGATTTATTTTCTTAGAGGAAAGTCGAATCTTATCCCTGGTTTAAACAAAATCCTTTTAATGCATAAAAAAGTCATTTTAGGGATTTCTTTTTTCACCACCCAAATTTGGGAGATTTCAGAGCTCATTAAAAACTTAAGAAAACTTTATGAAGACAATCTTTTAATCGTAGGAGGAGGCCCTCATCCGAGTGGGGATCCCTTGGGTACACTTAAAATGGGATTTGACCTAGTGGTTATTGGAGAAGGCGAGGAAACTATTATTGATTTATTATTAAAATTTAAAGGGGAGGAGGAGGTCTATTCGATCAAAGGAATTGGATACATTAATAACAAAATTAATTATTCTTTTACTGGAAAACGTAAACCTATTAATCTAAATGATTATCCTCCTTTGCCAATGAACAGCCCTAAGTTTGGAGCCATTGAAATAACTCGAGGTTGCCCATACATGTGCTATTTTTGTCAAACATCCTTTTTATTTGGAACTCAACCAAGGCATAGAAGCATTGATTCGATTTGCCAAGCATTAGAATTCATGAAAACACATAAGAAGACTGATATTCGTTTTATTACTCCAAATGCATTTTCTTATGGTTCTTCTGACGGAAAGAAACTAAATCTTTATAAATTGGAGGATTTACTAAAACAGACTAAAAAGGTTATTGGACCAAGTGGTAGAGTTTTCTTAGGTTCATTTCCATCAGAAGTAAGACCAGAGCATGTGACTAAGGAATCACTCGAATTAATTTTAAATTATGCGTCTAATGATAATATAGTGATTGGAGCTCAGTCAGGAAGTAATGAAGTTTTGGAATCTTGTCACCGAGGGCATACTACTAAAGACGTTTTAAATGCCGTGCAATTAACGATAAACTCAGGTTTGAAAATTAATGTAGATTTCATTTTTGGTTTACCGCATGAAACTGATGCGGATATAGATTTGTCTTTAGCATTTATGAAGGAATTATCTTCTATGGGAGCTAAAATACATGCACACACCTTTATGCCACTTCCTAACACTCCATATTCAAATATGCCCATCAAAAAGTTGACCAATAGATTCAAAAAACAAATAAAATTATTAAATTCACAGGGATTTCTTTATGGAAGTTGGAGACAGCAGGAAAAATTGGCAATTAAAATCTCCAATTATCTAAAACAAAATAAATTGGAATAATCTCATGTCTTTATCGTGAACATATCTTCCTCCTCTTGAATAAAACCCTCTTTTACTAATGAATTAAGAATTTTTACGATCTTTTTTTCATCATAATCAAATTTCTCAAGAATTTCTTTTCTGGAAAGAGAAGTTTTCAAGAGAAGCTTTAAGACTTTACCTCTAACTTGTCTTGTTGATCCATCAAATTTTGATTGCTTTCTATAATGGACACTTCTTTTATTTAATTCCGGATGGGATTTTTTTAGCATTACTCCAAAATCCATTAAGGCATAATACCAATCTCTTGGATTATCCTTATCTACGGAAATTTCAACGATATCCATAATCTCTTTATCATTTACCTTAGATTTACCTGAAAAGAAAAAATAAATATATACACGCCTAATATTTGTTTCAACGAAATAGGTAGGAATATTATAGGCAAAAGCTAATATCGAACAAGCGGTATTATATCCAATTTGAGGAAGAGCTTCTAATGATTTTACATCATTGGGTACCTTTCCATCATAATCATTAATTATCTTCTTAGCTATCTTCTTTAGGGCCAATGCTCTCCGATTATAACCCAAACCCTGCCACACTGATAATAATTCTTCGACTGAAGCTTTAGCTAAAGAATTGAAATCGGGAAACTTTTTGATAAACTCCACGAATTTTTCAGATACTCTATTGGTTTGAGTTTGTTGGAGCATTATTTCAGAGACGACTACTTTATAAGGAGTCAAGTTTTTTCTAAAAGGGAAAACTCTTTTATTACGACGATAATATGAGTATATGTAATCTTGAAATGCTTTAATTACATCTCTAGTTAAGCCATTTGATTTATATAATTTATGAAAATCTGAAATTAAAGTGATTTTAGCATTCAAATTTATTCTGTTTAAATCAATAAATTATCCTAATTCAAATTAACGTTTAAAAAAGAGTGATTTACTTTGTTATATCAAACATAAATTCAAAAACACCACTTTCTATATTCTTGAGTGTTAATTTATACCCGGCATTGTCAATAATGTGAAGCATGGCCTTATTTTCAAGAAGAATTGAGCCTCCAAATTTCTTATAATTCAGTTCTCGTCCAATTTTTACTAAATTATTTAATAGAAATTTAGTAATACCTTTTCCACGCCAATCTTCATGAACAACAAACGCTAATTCTCTTACTGAAGGTCTATTTGTTGCAAAGAAGCCACCTATAGCAATGATCCTTTTCTCACTACCCTCTTCGACTTCGCCGACTAGAATCATATCGTTAATATAGTCAATATTTACCATTGGTTGAATTTTTTTATGTCGAAAATCTTGAACTGGAGAGAAGAATCGAAGATACCTATCTCTCTCATCAAGAGAATAGTGAAGTTCTTGGATCATTCTTTCATCCGTAGGTTTAACAGGGCGTATCTTAATCTTTTCCCCTGTTTCTGTTTTATAATAGGTTTCATACTTTTCAGGGTAGATACTTATTCTTCCATCAATAGACACTGGTAACTTTTGATCTGAATATACATAGTTCCATTTCTTTGCATGCTCCAAAAGTTCTTCACGAAAGTCAGGATGGGCGATATTTACCATTTCAAGTACTCGATCTCTTATACTTTTTCCATATAAATACGCAATTCCCCATTCGGTTGCTACATAGTGAACATCTCCTCGTGTAACAACAACTCCAGTACCGGGTTGGAGGTAAGGTACGATGCGGGAAATCACCTCTCCGTTTGCTAAAGTTGCTGTTGAAGGTAAGACCATTATTGGTTTCCCATCGATAGCTCTCGCAGCTCCCCGGACAAAATCAACTTGTCCTCCAATACCACTATAAAAACTGTGACCGATAGAATCAGAATTAACTTGACCCGTAAGATCTACGGAAAGTGCTGCGTTTATCGCCACTTGCTTTTTATTTTGACTTATAATGTAAGGATCATTCGTATAATCACAAGCATGGAATTCAACGAATGGATTATCATCAACAAAGTGGTATAATCGCTTGGATCCCATAACAAAGGAGCAAATGATTTTATCCTTATGGATGGTTTTCTTTTTACATGTAACGACTCCTTTTTCCACGAGATCTACGATCCCATCAGAAAAAACTTCACTATGGACTCCTAAGTCTTTTTTATTTTCTAATTCAACAGTTACTGCATTAGGAATCTCACCGATTCCCATCTGGATGGTAGATTCATCTTCCACTAGTGATGCAACGAATTGTGCTATCTTTTTAGCTTCATCATTGGGCTCTCCATAATCAAATTCTATTACATCATGATCTGATACTATAAAAGCATCAATATCATCCATGTGAATGAATGAATCTCCCAGTGTTCGGGGCATCTTAGGGTTTATCTCTGCGACTACAAATTCAGCAGATTCGGCAATTGGTTTAACTATATCGACATTTATCCCATAACTGCAATATCCATATCTATCAGGGAGACTCACTTGAATAAGGGCAGTATCTAAATGCATTTTTCCAAGCTTGAATAACCAAGGAATTTCAGACAACAGCATTGGAGTGTAATCTGCCTGACCCTTTTTAATATACTTGCGTAAAGATTTGCCAATAAAGAATGCATTATGCCTAAATAAATCCTCAATTCCCCCCGCAGTTTCATAATAATCCAAGTCACTCAAACTTAGAAAATGCAAAATTTCCACATCTGGAAGTGTAGGACCAAGTTCTATTAACTTTTTAGTAAGATCAATTGGTTCAGCACATCCCGAATCAATAAAAATTCTATCTCCTGGATTGATGTATTTAGTTATCGCCTTCTCAGTAGATACCTTCTTCTTACTATACTTTTTGATTGCATCAAATTTTTGAAAATCATCAATATTGTTCAAGTGATCACCATCACTTTTTTTATTATAATTAAAAATAGAATATTGTAGATATTAATCTTATTGAGTTTATTCTGTTATTAGATCTACAATGTGATTAATTAACTTACTTTTTTGTATTTTACAAGTACGAGCAACTTTTTTGAAATGAAAAGAATCGGCTAGGGCATCAAGATATGCCACGTTGTATAATAACGAGACGTATTTATCATTTCTCATAAATAATTTTTCTAATTCTAAATGAATTTCTTTTTCTTTTAGATACTTGAATTTATTTTTCACTCTATCAATGATTTCATATAATGCGTCGTTAAAATGAATATCCCTTATTCTTGATATCAAAGAACTTAATACCAATGTATAAAGTAAAACAAGATCGTATTCTGTATCCTGTAATGCAGCAAGTTTAATCTGAATCTCTTGATATATTTCCTTGATGTAATTTTCATCCATTCCCTTGATTTGAGTAAAAGGCTTAAAAAACTTCAAGTAACTTCCCTCTAAGAAGTATATAAGATTGTTATTAAAAAGATCCTTAAACTTTTTCACGATCAAGCCAGAATTTTTTATCTTCATTGATATTTCGGGTGTTCTTCCAATAATTGTATCTGTGCCGCGTAAATAGAATTGTTGCTCAATTAGGTTATCTGTAGCATTGTATAATTTCTTCAATTTTAGTTGCATATCTTTATCACCCGATTCAATCATTTGTCACTCTTTAGCAATCAAAAACTACAATAGTACCAAAAAAATTTCAACTTTTAACTCTTTGTCTTTAATAAATCATATCACATGATATTTACATTTTCAAAAGAGACATAATAAAAATATTAATTACTGAGTTTAACATGTATATCATAATTCATAAATATAATTTTAAATAATCCAATCTCAAAAAAAACATAAACGAGGCAATAAAAAATAATGGGTTTGCGATTAGCATCTACATTCGCTATATTATTCTTGTTTGCTCTGATATATGCTGTAGTTTTTACTATCGGAGTATGGTTCTTACCGGGTGGTTGGCTTGGTTTAACTCTAATGATAGGTTTCACCATTCTTATCGTACTTTTTCAATACGGAATTTCTCCATTCATTATACGATGGATTTATCGGATTGAGTGGATTTCATATGAAGAATTTGCTTCTATATACCCACATTTAGGAAACATGATCGACAAAGTGGTTGAAGTGCAAGATATCAAAACACCAACTTTTGGAATTATTGACGATGGAAATCCTAACGCGTTTACTTTTGGATGGACAAAAAATAGCGCTCGAGTTGTAATCACTAGAGGCATCTTAGATCATCTCAATAAGAAGGAACAATCTGCAGTAGTTGCTCACGAATTAGGCCATGTTGTTCATAATGATTTTATTTTAATGACAGTTGTATTCGCAATTCCTCTCATCCTTCTTACGATTGCAAGATGGTCCTATTATGCAGCTCGATTTTCAAGTTTCTCAAAATCCAGCAAAAATAATTCTAGTGGTTACATCGGGTTAGGACTTATTGTAATTTCACTCATCTCTTGGATTTCATATTACATAGGATACTTAGTCTCTTTGTTTGTAAGTAGAATTAGGGAATATTATGCTGACCAACATTCTGCTGAAGTCTTAGAAAACCCAAATTATTTATCGACAGCATTAGTAAAAATAGCATATGGATTAGTAGCAGTACAACCTGGTATTGATGTAAAAGAGAGAAATAAATCAAAAGTAAGAGCACTTCGGGGGTTGGGAATTTTCGATCCTAAAAAAGCCCAACAACTAGCAGTTCAAGGTATTGATGGTGAGGGAAATTATTCCAAAGAAGTTATTCAAGCAGCTGCAGGATGGGACTTGTATAATCCCTGGGCAAGATATTTCCAATTTTTCAGTACGCATCCTCTTCCCGCAAAGAGAATAAAAGCATTAAATGAACAGTGTGCTCTATATAAGGTTCCTGTTGAGATCGATTTTTCAGGAGCTCGTAAAATAAAGGAAGAGCAAGTTGGGAAATCAATGGCTGGAGAATTTCTCACAGATATCATTATTAAAAACCTTCCATCTATCGTATTCTGGGTTTTTGTTGCATTCACAATAGTATGGTTCTTTGCATTCATCGGATTGCTACCAATAGGAACGATCATTACTCTTAGTAACCTAGCATTAATGTGGGCAATTGGGTTTTATGTAATGGGATTTGCAGCAATCGCACGTACAAGATTCATGTATCGTAGTGGATTCGATCCAAAAAACGTCGTGGATTTAGTTACTCAAATCAATGTTTCTCCAGTGAGACCAATTCCGACAATAGTTGAGGGAACAATAATAGGAAAAGGAGCACCCGGCTATTATTTCAGCGATGATTTATTCTTTCAAGATAACACCGGACTAATGTACATCGATTACCGGTTTGGATTAGGGATCGTTGATTTCTTCTGGGCAATCACCAAAGTCAATCGCTTGATAAATCAAAGAGTGAGGATACAAGGTTGGTACCGTCGTGGTCCAAGTCCTTATATTCAGATCGATAGACTGGAAACAATGAAGGGTAAAACTTACAAGAATTATGCGAAGCATATCACGTATATCTTAGCAGTGGTATTTTTCGTTATTGGGGCATTACTGTTTTATCTATACTTTACAGCATTTTAATAACCAATATCTTTTTTTATTCTTTTTATTTATTTTTCCTTAATAACACGATCTCTTCATGATCGAAACACAAATCAATACTCATATCTAATTTAAGATGAAAAAAGTAGAATTACTTGCACCTTTAAAAAATTTTAAATCATTAAATGCGATTTTAGGAAATGCAAATTCAGTCTATTTCGGTCTTGAAGGATTGAACATGCGAATGTTTAGCGATAATTTCAAGCAGGAAGATTTAGGAAGAATATGCAAATTTTGCCACGATAATGGAATTAAAGCCTATCTTACGACAAATGTCATCATTTATGAAAATGAATTCGATATGCTAAACAAGATACTTGATCGCGCCGTTGAAGCAGAAATTGACGGAATAATTGTTCATGATATTGGAGCAATAGAATTAATAAAGGAAAAGGGATTACAATTTCACGTTTCAACCCAAGCAAGCATTTCAAATTCCAAATCTGCTCGATTTTATCAAGATTTAGGTGCTCAAAGATTAATTTTAGCTCGAGAATTGTCTCTTAATCAAATCAAAGAAATAAAAAATAAGTCGACTGTTGAAATCGAATGTTTCGTGCATGGTGCTCAATGTACATCTATTTCGGGAAGATGCTATTTTTCTGCGGAACTATGTGGTGACCAAGGATACTCTGCTAATAGAGGTAAATGCGTGCAACCATGTAGACGAACTTGGAGAGTTTTTGATGCTGAAAATAATGAACTGCTCTATGATGGCGTTTTCTTCATTAACACTAAAGATTTATGCATGATTGAACATATTCCTCAACTGATTGAAGCGAATATTGACGCATTTAAAATAGAAGGCAGAATGAGGGATCCAATTTACATTGAAGAGGTGACGAGCTGCTATAGAGAAGCCATCGATTCCTATTATGATGGGTCTTATGACGAATTTAAAACAAGTGAATGGATGCAACGTTTAGCAAAAGTTTATAATCGTGGATTTTCAACGGGTTTTTATTTTGGCATGCCTAAAGGAAGCGAAATTCAGCGAGAAATCGATGGAAACGTCTCGGAGTTCAAAAAAGTTGAAATAGGAAAGGTATTAAACTACTTTCCAGAAAAAAAAGCCGCTAAAATCTTGCTTACTAAGGATAGATTACGGTTAAAAGATGAAATTTTTATTATTGGCACGAAAACAGATACCTACTTACGACAAGAAGTGAATTCCATTCAAATCAAACAAAAAAAGAACCTGACCGAAACTCCAAATATGACTGGAAAGAATAAACGCCTCGCTGTGGGTATTCTAGTGGACAAACCCGTGAAAAAAAATGATAAAGTCTATAAATTCATCCAAGTACAAGTATAACTATTCAAAGTCGAAGAAAATGCTTTCAAAGATGACTCTTATTTAAAAATAAATTTGAAAGAAAATTTTCTTATTCATTCTTGTCGCAAGCGTGGGAAAAAAATCTAGTTATATCATCCTTATTTTTTATCCCTCCTCCATGGTGCTCTCATTTGAAAAAGTAGATAACATTTTGTTTTTAAACTAACAATTATATGATAAAATAATGTAAAAAATTTCTTAGTGCAAATGTGAATTAGAAGATCACGATTAAGTCTACAGACTATACCAAATATCTTTAAAAGCTCGACAAAATCTTTTCTCAATCTTAAATTTCGTACTTTTTTGGCAAAAAACCCCAATTCCTCGCAAAATCTCTCATCATAACGGGAAATAAAGAGCATGAGAAATATAACCTTTTTATATTGATATATCTTATATTAAATAGTATTTGTCTTTGGGATGAATACTTACAAATCATTATAAACTTCAAAATAAGATTAAAAGGTCGATAAATCAAAATGGTAGACGAAGCATTAATGAATGAAGTGAAAGAAAAAATGGATGCCGGCGCTGCCGCATCTGATGTAATGGATACCTTAAAGGTATTCGAGCTTTTCAAGCAGATCGCAGAAGAGAATGAAGACTTGAAAGAAGAGTTAGAGG
This sequence comes from uncultured archaeon, assembly GCA_964632315.1. Taxonomy (GTDB): domain Archaea; phylum Asgardarchaeota; class Lokiarchaeia; order Sigyniarchaeales; family SOKP01; genus SOKP01. Next base: position 1,675 of record CAZWEM010000044.1, on the reverse strand, counting down.
ACATGGACATTGTAATCCAAATGGTTATCACCGATGCCGATAAGAAGTTCTGGCTTAAAGCACATGATGGGACCATGGAATTCGGTGAAGGCGACGTGGACAATCCGTCCTTCACGTTCTCTGCCACGAAAGAAGTTGGATCTGGAATGCTTTTCGGTGAAGTTGATGCCACCTCTGCGTATAATTAGAACAAATCGTGCTAATCGCGTAAATGGCAGGTGACATCACGGTCGAAGGTAACCTTCAAGACGCCATGGCCTTTCAAGAGATATGATCTGAGAGTTTCTCTCGATTGACTCACATTGAACTGGCCTTGGAAGCTCTTGAAGACATGCTTGACTAAATCAGTCTTTCGAATTCTTTTTTTTCTAATAATACTTAATACGCTTGGAAAAAAAGAAATAATTTATTTTTTTTTAAAATTTTCAAATATCATTACCAATTTACAGAGATTTGCATAAAGCGTTAAATTTTAATTATCCACTTTTTCAAAAGGAGCACTAAAAGAAGAGAATAAAATATTCAGAGCGTTATTTTTTGTGTTGCATTAGCTTTTCTTTGGGAACTTCAATCTCTTCATCATCAATTGTAAGGAGATACTCCTTTTCTCTATTATCGCCAAAATAAAAGGTAAAACCTGCTTTAATAGCCACATCCATATCATCAGTAGAGAATGTGGCATAATCATCTATAACTCCGCCATCTTCTTCTAATGTTATCCCTAATTCTTTCCACTCTCGAAAATGATTTGCTAATCCCTCAAAAGTGTTTATGAAATCATCTATGGATTTCGCTCCTGCAGTAATCCATTTATTTCTCCATATGGTTTTGTATATTTTTTTACCCATCTTCAATACCAATTAATGTTTTTTTACTATATGTCTTTTTACTATAATTTTTTACTATTCGATAATTAAGGGTATCATAGACACGAAATCATCACCATAATCGTCCAGAGTTTGAATATTGCCATTTAATTCCTCATTTGCGATAATGTCCTCTTTCTCCAGCAGATGTATCATTTTTTAATCAAAACTAAGCTTACAATATATACTGGAATGTTTTTCATAGATCCAAAGCAAATGGCATCGAGGACAATGATACGAGCTGGATATAATGTTATGCTACCACTTTTTATTGCTGAGGATATATAAACCCCCACCTTTTTAATTTAAATAAATCCTGTTTAAACAAATTAAATAATAAATGATCTTTACAAATAAATCCATCAGCATATTTCGCAGTTTAAGGAAGTAAGTTGTTAAATTAGATTTAATAGAAAGAGTATCCTCCGAGTTAATATTGTGTTAGTTATAATCTTTTTTAATTTCATTATAATATTAAAAAATAGTAGAGATAAAAAAAAATGTAAAGAAGGTTTAAAATCTTATCCTTTTCTTTTCAAAGACTGAATTAATCAAGCATGTCTTCAAGAGCTTCCAAGGCCAGTTCAATGTGAGTCAATCGAGAGAAACTCTCAGATCATATCTCTTGAAAGGCCATGGCGTCTTGAAGGTTACCTTCGACCGTGATGTCACCTGCCATATAGGCACTCGTGGCGTTTTAGCACTGCTTAGATTTTAAGCAAGTTCTACTTCGCCAAATAGCATGCCTGCAGCGACTTCTTTTGTAGCTGAAAAGGTAAAGGACGGATTGTCAATGGATCCTTCGCCGA
>CAZWEM010000043.1:0-42013 GCA_964632315.1 uncultured archaeon | reverse complement strand
AGAGGGAATTCTTGAGCTATATCCCTCTCATAGGAAATCTCCCTGTGATAGAACACTTCTAACTGAACTCTATAAAGGAATAAGAAATATCGAAAATTTATGGGACTCCAAGATACTTCATAATTTTTTTAATAGTTGGCAAATTGAGGATGAGAAATTTCGATACTTTATTGCGAAATAGTACTCATTGATAAATTATAATCTAAAACAAAATATAGCTTATTTAATCGATTCATTAACTAAGGTGAAAATAAATGGTTAAAATAGCTATATATATTGTGCTTTTTTTAATTAAATTTATTAATTTACTTTAATAAGATCTCAAAACCTTTCCAATATTTCCTTAGTTAAGAGTGGCTTTTTTCGATGAAGGATAAACTTGCTGAGTTAGATATTTTTAGAATAGTATCGATTTTAATTGTAGTGATATTAATCCACATTCCGAATGATTATGCTTATAGTTTCTATATGGACTTAGATCCTTATATTGGATATTTGCTTCATACTTCCGGAATCTATGTTGCTATGGGTTCATTTGCATTTATTTCAGGATTTGGGCTATATTTAAATAAGAATTATCGAAATATTAATAGTTTTGAAAAGTTATCGAAATTTGTAAAGAAAAGGTTTCTAAGGATATTTCCTTTGTACTGGATCACCCTTATACTTTTTATTTTCTTTATGGGTTATTCGAATTTGGATCCTTTTTATATTTTAGCACATGTTTTCGGAATTCAGATGATTGTCGCTCCCATTTATGGTCCTCCCATGTTAACTCTTTGGTTTATAGGGATTATTGTAATTTATTATCTTATATTCATTGTTTTAAGTTTTTCAGGCTCTATTTATAGAATTCTCCCCATCTCAATTGCGATTCTCTTTTTTTTCGCGTCTTTAAAGCTTTTTTTTGGACTAATGGAGTATCGTTTTTTCTTTTATTATCTTCTCTTCATTCTAGGAATTGTGGCGGCACATATTTATACATCTTCTGAATACAATCTCATCAAAGAAAGAATAAAGAGACTTTTTAAATTATTACCCTTGCTATTAGCTTTAGGTATCGCCATTTTGAGTTTTTTCGTATATTTATCGTTATCTAATGTAGTTTATGATAACTTTCTATTAGAATTCGGAACAAGTCATTTAGAACTCATCCTAGATCAGGATCCAGGTATTATAGTAGCAACCACCGTGATCCTCTTGGTAGACTTGAGAATAATATTATTTATTATTTTTTCGTTGGCATCCTTTTACTTTATTTTAGGTTTATTAAGAATATTATTCCATCAAAGAAACGTTGGTAAAGTTTTTTCTCCGATCGCATATTCTACTTATTGCGTCTATTTGTTTCATAGGATATTTTTAGGATTATATGCTTTAATTTTAATGGATCTTTTAAATTTGGGCACCTGGGAAAGACTTGACTTTGAAGTCGTCTTATTATTTGTTCCCTTTATCTTCTTATTTTCTTATCTAATACAGAAATCTTTCGATTGGGTATTGAACTTACCTTCTAAGTTTAAATCGAAAAAAGCACTTGAAAAAAATAAATAATTATTTTCACAACAATAATTAGATTGGAAGCACTACTATTAAATAATATTTTTAGAGTGATGGTCAAGTGTATGACAAAAATTTTCTAGATAAATTAAAAAAAGAAAAAGAAAATTGGGACGAAAAGGTTAAAAGCAAAAAAGAACGAGACGTCAAATTTCAAACAGATTCTGGAATACAGGTTAAAAAACTGTATACCCCATTGGATGTAAAAGGAGATTATTTTGAAAAAATTGGATTTCCCGGACAGGAACCATATACAAGAGGAGTCTATCCCAATATGTATCGCGGGCGTTTATGGACAATGCGCTTATTTTCTGGCCATGGAACCCCTGAAGAGACAAACCTGCGCTGGAAATATCTGTATGAAAATGGAGAGACTGGTTTCAGCGCTGCTGTTGATGCCTTAACTTTCAATGGAATAGATCCAACTAATAGAGATGGTGCACCTGAAGTCGGAACAAGCGGGGTTCCATTGTATTGCATCGATTCTCTTTTTGCCCTTACAGAAGATATACCTATAGATAAAATTAGTGTTGCTTTAGTTGTTGAACCATTTACATGCGCACCTGTATGTGCAATGTACTTTAATATGGCTAAAATGCGGGGCTATGACATATCATCACTAATGGGTACGACTCAGAATGACATTTTAACAATGACCGTTGGCTACATACCTTATAAAAACTGTCCTCCAAATCATTTACTTCGTTTAGCTTGTGATTTCATTGAATGGACAGTCCCTCAAAAGAATGTACCAAATTGGCATCCAATTAATTTTACAGGCTATAATTACCGCGAAGGAGGGATCGATGCGGTTCAAGAATTAGGTTTCGTATTTGCGAGTGCAATTTCTCATATTGATAACTTGATTGCTCGTGGGTGGAAGATTGACGACTTCGTAAATCGATTAGCTTTCCATCTTGCAGCACACAAAGATTTCTTCGAAGAAGTAGCTAAATACAGAGCAGCAAGGAGAATCTGGGCGAAGTTAATGAAAGAGCGATACGATGCTCAAGATCCGAGATCTCTTCAATTTAGGTTTCACGTACAAACTGCAGGAAGCTCCTTGACGGCCCAACTACCCTTGATTAATATTGTTCGTACTGCAATTCAAGGATTAGAAGCCAATCTTGGCGGATGTCAATCCCTTCATACCAATAGTTTTGATGAGGCAATTTGCCTGCCAAGCAAAGAAGCGGCTTTAGTTGCTTTAAGGACCCAGCAAGTTATTTCAGATGAGACTAGAATTGCGAACACTATAGATCCATTAGCTGGTTCTTACTATGTTGAATACTTAACCGATGAAATAGAAGAGAAGGTTTGGAACTATATGGATAAAATAGAAAAAGTAGGGAGCATTGATAAAGCATTATCCTCAGGATGGCTTTATAAAGAAATGCGAGATGCTTTCCACAAGCGACGGATGAAGCTTGAAACTAAAGAAGAAATAATGCTTGGAGTAAATAAATATCCAGTTGATTATGACACTGTAACGGATGTGTTTAGAACGAATCCTAAAAGCATACAGATAGAAATAGATCGCATAAACAAGTTAAAAGCAAGAAGGGATGAAAACAAATTGCAAGCAGCGTTGGATAAGCTAAGAAAAGTCTGTGAAAAAGAAGAAAATGTGATGCCCGCTGTTATGGAGGCAACGAAGGAAGGCGCAACTGTACAAGAAGTATGTGATATCTACCGAGAAATATACGGAATATGGGAACCCCCATTAGCAATATAGGAGGTAATTTGAATGTCAGAAAAAAAGATTAGAGTTTTAATGTCAAAACCAGGAATAGATGGACACTGGAGAGGGGGAATCGTGGTGTCACGTGCTTTAAGAGATGCTGGAATGGAGTTAATATTTGGAGGCTTTCAAAATGTTGAACAAATAGCTGCAGCTGCCATTCAAGAGGACGTTGATGTGATCGGGTTAAGCATTCATTCGGGAGCTCATTTCGCATATACTCAACAACTTATTGACATTTTAAAAGAAAAAGGTGTCTTTGAAAACATTCTTATCTTAGTTGGTGGAGTAATTCCTGCTAAAGATTTCGTAAAGTTAAGATCAATTGGTGTCGCTAATGTTTATGGTCCTGGCTCGATGACTTCAGAAATTGTTAATTTCATCCGTGAAAATGTGAAAAAATAGCGTATTTTTATTTTTTTAAATTTTTTTGAGAAATTTTTAATTAAAATTGGATTAATTAAGATCTGGTTGGTCCTTCATTCTTTTTAAAACTCCATATCTCCGAGCTTGAATTCTCCATCCTAAATTTCCCATCATTTTATACATGCCTGAAGGAATTATACTTTTTGAAACAAGTTCAATGGCTTTATTTGGGATATCTTCTCCTTTACTCAAGTATTCAGCAGTAATCTCAAGTCCCTTAATTACGTTTCTAAGCATTCCTCCTCGTTCATCTATAGGTCTTCCATTCACAGCTCCTCCTCCACCTAATGCTAATCCACCTCTCCAATTAAAATTAACTTCTTCCGCAAAATTTTTACAGATCTCTAATGCAACCTCTATTTGGCTCGATTCTGGAAATCCACAATTTGATATAGCAATAAAGTCTTGAGTTTTTCTTTGCCCCTCATTTCCATTATCTCTTATTAATTCCATTGCCTTTATAACCGGTGCTGGTAAGCTATCAACATATAGTGGAAATGAAAGGATAATTATATCCGCATTGTTGACCATTGACAATAATTCTTCAACTTTTTCACTCCTATTTACAAAGCGATGGATAATTGCTTTAGCCGTTTTAAAATCTGCCTCTGCTAATAATTGTAATAAGTAATTCCCTAAAGATGCTGAAGTACTGATTTCACCTTTCGGACTTCCAACTAATAATAGAGCTGATTTTGTTTCCGACATCATTTTACCTCCAATTTACTAATTAATGTTTTAAATTGATTAAATAAATCTGATTTATCGCCATTTTCTGAATGAATGATGACATCATGTAAGGGAGCACCCATATTTAATGAATTTCGCTTTACTAACTTTCTAAAAGTTTTTTCTTGTGCATCATTGGGCTTATTTAAATAACCAATTACAATTATTGAAGGTCTTGATTCATAGCGGAATTTATGATGGATCTCTCCATCAATCTTCTGAAAAAAAGGCAGTAAAACTGGAATGAATCTGTCCATGAGTTTTTTAAGCTGAGATGAATAACCCCCAAACGTTATAGGAGTGTAGTGGATTATTAGATCACTTTGAACCCATTTTTTACGGATTTCCCTTGCATCATCATCGGTTTTACAAGATCCTGGATTTTTAACCCAGCAATCGAAACACCCTTGACAAGGAGTAATGTCACGTTCTTTTAGAAAGATAGATTCAACCTCCCAACTATGCTCTTTAAGAGTTTCTATAATCCCCTTGCTTATGGATTCGATAGAATCGTCTACATTCTGAAATCCATCTAAGATTAGTGCTTTCATTTTAAAAATTTTTAACTTTAAATTTAATATTACAATAAGATTTTTTTATTATTAAAGGAAATTGTAGACCGATTTTGATGTAAAACTTGAATTAATATTGCTTAGCTAATCCTCACTCCTTGTTTTTCTAATACAGTTTGAACTTTATGGATATCCACGTTTCTAAATGTAGTTAGATCTTTTATAGATATCGCAGCAGCAACTCCAGCTGCTTGCCCAGTGACGAAACAACAACACATCTGCCGAGTTGCGGCGTGAGAAATTTTATCTCCCGCAACGCATCGTCCTGCTACAAGCAAGTTTTCCACTTTTTTCGGAAGCATAATTCTATATGGAACGTGGAAATACTTTCCTGTTTTTGGCATTATAGCTATACCGTATCCGTCGATGAATTCAGGACAGATTCCAATTGAATCCTCAAATCGAGCTTGATTCCTCACATCATTTTCAGTGATTTCATATTCACCAATAATCTTCCTTGATTCTCTTACTCCAAGTGAGGAACCAATAGTTCTGAGTCTAGCTTTTTTGAATCCAGGCGCATACCTCTTCAATGCATTGACTGCCCATATTACTCTTTGCCTCCCCATTATTTCAGCTTTAGTTAAATCCCATACATCTGTAGGATCTATGTTATTCATATGGATACCATTGAACGAGGTTATCTCTCCCGCATCTGTATAATTAGTCCAATAGCTTTCTATATTCACATCCTCCGGAATTTCACCCGCTTCCCTTGCTTTATTAAATGGTTCAACAAGGTAAGTACTGAATGCATTTTCATCCTGTGTTTCACCCCAATCTCCTATTTTCCCAGGATTTAGATAAATATACATTAGGAATTTACCAATATTAATACCACTGCATCCATAATTCACTGTTACTTCCATTAGCTCATTTTTTGGATTTTTTCGAAAGGGAACGTCAGCATGAAAGGAAACATCTGCATCCCCAGTTGCATCAATTATTCTTTTTGCCAATATCGCTTGTCTTCCAGATTTACTTTCTGTAATAACACCGATTAACTTCTCATCATCCATAATCACATCCGTGACATAGCAATGTAGTAATGGTTTCACTCCTGCTTCTTGTATTAACTCATCGATCAAAAATTTAAATTTTTCAGTGTCAAGAACTTCATATGTAGGTTCTCCATCTTTAATTAATCCTTCTTGTTCTAATGTAGCCAACATTTCCTTGTTTTTAACATTCCCTATAATGTTTATAGTAGCTCCATATTCTTTGGCTCTTCGCTCAAATTCCAATCCGATCCCTCCAGCATCTACGGTTTTTGCGTAACGATACCAAGCAATTGTCCCTACCATTGTTTGAGTAATAACACCCCCAAAGCAACCATAGCGTTCTATTATTATTGTATCTGCTCCTTCTCTTGCAGCTGCTAACGCCGCAGAAATCCCAGCAGGCCCCCCACCGACTACTAAAACATCTGTTTCTGCCAAAATCGGAACTTTCCTTTTTGGTTCTTCGATATATTCCATAATAAGAATTCAACCATAAATTATATTAATCTATGGGAAAGATTAAATTTTCAAAAAATATTTTCGAAGAATTGATTAATTTAATCTCTATTATTATAGATTTTATAACCTTTCTAATATTTTTTACATTAGAAAACTTTTCATTTTACGCATAATGACTGATTTAAGAGAATGGAAAAAGAAAATCGGAGGAAATGTTCTTCGCGAACTTGGTATTAAAGAAGGTCAGAAGATTCTAGATTTTGGATGCGGAACTGGTATATATTCAATTATCGCTTCAAAAATAGTAGGATCAAAGGGAAGTATATTTGCATTGGATTCTGATGAAAGAGATCTAGTAAAAGAATTATTAAGCGAGATTAAGAGTAATAATATAAAGAATATTGAATTTCATAAGACCTCTGGAGAAGTTGAGTTTCCATTTAAAGATGAATCGATAGACGTAGTATTATGGTTTGATGTCCTTCATTTACTAGACAAAAACCTAAGAAAGGAACTTATTAAAGAAACTAACCGTGTGTTAAAAATGAATGGTTTAGTATTATATAACGCAACCCATCAAGGAATGAGCAATTCAATAAGCATTGAAAATCTTAGTAAAGAAATGAAAAAAAACCATCTTAGCTTATCCTTAAAACTCAAAAAGCCCATGTTTCATTGGGCTTGGATTGAAGATTCAATAATTTACAAATTTATTAAAGAAAACTAAATTGATTTACTAAATTTAGGAAATATATTGATGATTGTAAACGATACTACCTCAATTCTATTAAACTAAAAAGCTACAGATTAGATCATTGACAGATTATGAGCAAAAGTATTTTTTAATGTAAAATTTTATGAAATCATTGATAAGAAAAGCAATAAAAATGCTGTAAAAAAATACAAAACCGATTTCACTTAACGAGAGCGCAGAAAATCCAGCAAAACCTAAAAGGCAAATGATGAATACTATAAGAATATTAATTAACATCGCAATCAACAAAAAATTGCTTGGTTTGGATGACCAAAAATGTCTATTTTCTCTAATACTTAATAGAGAGAAGTAACCTATAAATATTAGAAATGTAAAAACAAATGTTTGTAGATTTTGGATGTTTTCTGAAATATTAAATAACAAATCTCCGAAGAGTAATAGACCAAAACCTTCTAAGATAATAAGACTTCCTAAAATGCATCCTAATATTATTTCTCGTTTCATCTTAACTGTTTCTGGTTGATATGGTACTTGAACATTGTCTGTGGAAATTGAGATTGTCACATAATCCGTTAAGAATAAGAAAAGAATGATGTGAAGGGAAGAAATAATATTAATTCGAAGTATTAAATTGGCTAAGATGATGAATAAGACAGTGTAAAAAGTTTTTATAATTTTATTTGTAATCCAGATTAAAACTCTTTGAAAGATCTTTCTACCTTGCTTAATCAATTCTACAATACCCTCGAGACCATCAACTGTCAAAACTGCGCTCGCTGCATTTTTAGCAACATCATTCGCATTACTCACAGCAATCCCCACCTCCGCTTGCTTTAACGCAGGAGCGTCATTCACTCCATCTCCCGTCATTCCGACAACATGACCTAATTCTTGAAAACGTTTCACAATTAAATATTTATCTTCGGGATAAATCTCTGCAAATCCATTAACACTCTCTAATAGATCCCGTGATCCTTTTTTTATTATGGTAGATTTAAGATCAGACACTTTTTTTATATTTGTACCCAATTTTATGCTCTCTGCAACATCTTTTGCGATGGATAAAGCGTCTCCTGTTAACATTTTTAAAGATATCCCCAATTCTCCAAGTTCGGATATGAAATGTGGAGTATCAGACCGAATTTCATCAAATATTATAGCAATTCCAACTAATTTCAAATTTTCTTTTGTTTCTCCAGCTGCTACAGCGATAAGTTTACGATCTTTAGGTACTTCACTCGTAATTTTTTGTTGCAAGGATATAATTTTTTCTTCTGACTCATTTACGATTTTGAATATTTCATTTAAAGCTCCTTTCATAATGTACAAATTCTCATTTTTAATTGTCACGAGAGCTTCTGTCCTTCGAGATTTAGGGTCAAAAGGTACAAACTCAATTCGATTGTAATTCTGGGGTGATACTTCAAACTCTTTAAATTTTGAAATAAATGCCATATCAATTGGATCTTGATCTGCTGCTTCAGACGCCAACGCTCCAAATGTAATCACATCATTCTTACTATAATCTTCTGTGGGAATGGCATCAGTGATCCGTTGTCTATTAAGCGTAATGGTTCCGGTTTTATCAACACAAAGAATGTTCATTGTTGATGCATCATCGATTGCATCTAATCGAGTTATGAGTAAACCTATTTTAGACAGTTTTAGAGAACCTAACGCCATGCTGATTGTAAACATAGTGGGCAATGCTACTGGAATAGCTGAGACGAGTAGCAAAACTAAGAGAGGTAAGATTTGGAAAATATCTGCACTATCAATTAAAGAAACTACAATGACAATTAATAAAGAAAAAATAACTATTAAAAGTAATATTTTGACCACTTTGGAAATAAAAGCTTCAATATGTAGTTTTGGTTTAGCAGTTTGAATTAACTCAGCAGTTTGTCCAAATTTTGTATTAATACCCGTCTTTACAACAATTGCAGTTGCTTCGCCTCTTTTGACCATAGATCCGGAATATATAATGTCTTCCGTAGATTTATCTATCAATTGAGATTCTCCAGTCAAAGAAGATTGATCAACACTTAAGTTGCCCTTCATAATCTGGGCATCTGCCACAACAAAATCTCCCAATCTCAAACGAATGACGTCGTTTGGAACCAAATTTTTTGCTTCTATGACAATCCATTCATGATCTCGTAAAACTCTCACATTCACGGGTAATTGTTGTTTAAGAAGCTCTAAAGAAGAATTAGTTTTTCTCTCTTGTAAATATCCTACAAGTGCATTAAAAAATAAAAGAGCCAATATAATTAAAGATTCAATTTGTTTTCCAATTAACCACTCAAGAATAATAGTACCCTCTAACATTATAGGGGTAAGACCCCAAAATTTTTTAAAAAATTGTAACACTTGATTAGGTTTTAATTCAGGAATAGAGTTGTAACCATAAGTTTCTAATTTTTGTTTCACTTCTTCAGTTGTTAAACCTTCAGCTTCACTCATGGGTTCGATTACCTTATCTTATAATTTAATATGATATTATCACTCGAGGTTGAGACACCTAAGGGAAATAAGATTAAAAAACATAATCACTAAAAATTATTGCTTTATAGTTCTATTTTTGAATATATTCAATAAAAAATGAACTCAGAAAACCTTAAAATAACTTTTTTAAATCTCTCAATAAAAAGATTATATACAATTTTATTTGGAAGTTTAGTAATAATACTAACTCTCTATTACCAATCATTAGGAGTGGTGAGTCCAGAACCCGTTACAAATAACACAATTTTATCTTTTGTGTCTAAAAATCCTTCAGCCCTTAATTTGTCAACCGCAGCAATTGTAGCAGCAGCTTCAGGACATACCATGATCCCTTCGACCTTTGAAAATGAATACATTGCATCCTTTATCTCTGAATCATCAACAGCAATAGCAGTTCCCCTAGATTCTCTTAAAGCATTTAAAATTAAATAATCTCCAATCGCTCCAGGTACTCGAATTCCGCTTGCGAAAGAATGGGCATTTTCCCAAGGAATTGCATATTTATCATTGTTTTGAAATGCTCTTACAATTGGTTGACAGCCAGAAGGTTGCACTGAAACCATCTTTGGCCTCTCACTGCCTATCAACCCTAAAGACTCCATTTCTTCAAATGCCTTCCACATACCCACTATACCAGTACCTCCTCCAGTTGGATACACGATCACATCTGGTAGAGTCCAATCAAATTGCTCTGCTAGTTCCAAACCCATTGTTTTCTTTCCTTCTACTCTATATGGTTCTTTAAGGGTTGAAACTGAAAACCAATTGTTCTTTTCACACTCCTCTTTAGCAACTCTACCAGCGTCACTTATCAAGCCTTCAACTAAAGTTAATTCGGCTCCCATGTGTTTTATCTCTTTTTGGATTAGTTCTGGGGTATCTTTAGGTACAAAAATATGTGCTCTTACTCCTACATGAGCAGCATATGCTGATAAAGCAGCTCCAGCGTTACCAGCGCTAGGCATTGCAAAATCTTTCACTCCTAATTCTAAACCTTTAGAAACAGCAGCACACAAACCCCGACTTTTAAACGTCCCAGTTGGATTTTGTCCTTCATCTTTCAAATAAATTTCATCTAAACTTAATTCTTTACCAAAGTTATTCAATTTTACAATGGGCGTCCATCCTTCGCCTAGTGTAATCCTGAAATTATCATTCTTCACGGGCATTAATTCATGGAGCCGCCAAATGTTATAAGTTTTTCGTTGCTCAATTTTTGGCTTTGAGAGAGTTTCCTTAGCACTTTCTAAATCATATTTAGGATATAATACCTTTCCACACGAGGTACATAACCCATTCTTTTCATCAACATTAAATTGCTTACCACAATTTGTACAGATTAAGTTTACAATATAGGAAGTTTTAATAGTCATTTTCTTGAATTAAAATTAGTAATAGCGTATATATTATAATTCATTAAAAGTTTAAATGTAATAAACCTTTAAGGTTGGGGTAAAATTAAAAATAAAAAGTAAGAATTAAATTATTTTTTCAAGTTTCTTGATTTCTAATATGATCCAAGTATGCTTTTTCTTTTTCTTTATGAATTTTATGTAATTCTTCTTTCTTCATGTGCCATTCTGGTCCGCTTAGAGGAAAGTAAATTATGAAGAATGCACTAATTAGGATTAGGATGGCAGGAATTATTGTGAAAGCAATCATTATTCCTAATCTCGCCGAATCAGTTTGAATTGCTCCAGGAGTATTATCGAATCCAAATAAGCTTATAACTGACAGTAATATCCAAGGACCTAATGAATTTGTGGGTTTTGTTAACAATGCGTTCATTCCAGCATAACTTGTTTCTCTTCTTTTTCCCGTTAATATCTCATCATTATCAATCACATCTGCCATAATTAATTGATTTGTTATAAAGTATCCTGATATTCCAATCCCGATTAATACCATAGCTATAAAAGACAGATAAAAATTCCACGCTATAAAAAAAGAAATGATAAAAGAAATCCCTGTGAAAATTAATACCGAGAAAAAGATCTTTTTTAATCCGAATTTTACAATCAATTTATTATATACTGGGAAAAATACGAATATAACAACGAAAAAAATGAGTAAAGGGAGCATTGCCGTGAAACCAGATAACCCAAGAACAAAACTTACCCAATAAAGAACTCCATTCGTTAGTATATATTGAGCGATTAAAAAGAAAAAGTTAGACAATTCGAATATCAAGAATCCTCGATTTTTAAATGTTTCCACGATGCTAGACTTAATAGTAAGTGGTTCTTCTAATATTGTATATTTATTCTCCTTTATAAAATAACTACTCACGTATAAAATGATTATTCCGGCAATACCTAAGAAGAACACAGTAAAGAGAAATATTGGAAAGTTGGGATCACTTCCCGCGGGTTCATCTCCTGTTAATAACAAAGCAGGAATCATAAAAGATAATAATAATGCGAATGCCCCTCCAATAGACCCAAATACATTCAGACTCGAACGTGTAGCACCAGTTATAGCCATTTCAGCAGGTAATGAATATGAGATTAAACCTATTAAGGTAAATAACGTATCAAACGCAAATAGTACAATTAGCATGTTTAAGAATAAAGCAAACTGATTATAACTGCTGACAAATGGAATCCAACTTAATATAAATACAATTCCATAAACTATTCCCCCAAATCGAATATATGGAATTCTTCTTCCATATTTTTTAGATTTAGTACGATCCTCAAGAAATCCAAATAATGGGTCATTCAACGTGTTCCAAATGATAAATATTAGCCATGCAAGTCCCGTCCAATATTCATTTAGCCCAAGTTTTACATTGTAAAAGAAAGTAAACGATGTTGCTAGAACTAAATTAGAAAAAATCCCACTGATAAATGAAATTCCTCCATAAGCTATCTTTGACTTTGTTGGTAAATATTCTTCAGACATACATTATCCCCAATTAAAGTTGTAAGGTAATTAGTTCTCCAACAATAATGGAGTCAATTAAAAATTAACGTAAAATTTGTATTTTTGAAATAATATTAATACAAATTGTGAGGAAAGTGAAATTTTTATATTGGCTTTCTCAAAAAATAAAAAAGACCCCTAATATTTTTTATCATATCAATATTTTTTGAACAACCTACTGGGGAATTGTTAACTTGAAAGATGAATTAGAAGCTTTAATTGAACGATTCAAGAAAAAAGACAAAATTGCGTTAGCGAAATTGATAACAATTTTAGAGAATGAACCCGAAACTGCGTCTGAAATATTTTCTCATTTTGAAGATATTAAAAATGATGCCTACATCGTTGGAATAACTGGTTCACCTGGCGTGGGAAAAAGCACGCTTACTGGTGCTATAGTGCAAAAATTATTGGATACTGGAAAGTCCATTGGGATTATATGTGTTGATCCAACCAGTCCATTCAGTGGAGGTGCTTTCCTTGGAGATAGAGTTCGAATGACGAATATCTCCTTACATCCGAATGTATTTATGCGAAGTCTTGCTTCTCGTGGTTTTAAGGGTGGTATATCAAGAGCAGTTTTTGACATTAGCTTGTTATACGAAGCATTTGGGATGGATTTTATTATTATTGAAACTGTTGGAGTTGGACAAGCCGAATTTGATATTTATAATCTAGCTTATACAGTTGTAGTGGTGCTAGTACCAGGTTATGGCGATGCGATTCAAATGCAAAAAGCCGGTATTATTGAAATTGGTGATATCTATGATGTCAACAAAAAAGATCTTGGTGGGGAAGATGTGGCGGTTCAAGTTGAGATGATGTTGGATGATACCACTTTTGAAACGGGCTGGAGGCCTCCTGTATCAATGACTGATGCTCTTTCAGGAGAAGGTGTTGATAAGCTTATCGAACAGATTAATGATCATAAAGAGCATTTAGAGCTTTCAGAATTGCTTATTGAAAAAAGACAAAATCGGTTTGAATATAAGATACTACAGCTGTTATTGTATAAAATGGAAAAAATTGTATTCGAAGAATTGGTGAAAGAAGGGGAAATCGAAGACTTTGTTAAAAAAGCATTGAATGATGGAAAATTTAAGATTTACAAATCAATTCATGATAAATTCGAGAATATCAAGTTTGAGTTGAAGAACGAGTAATTTATTTCTTTTTATTCCAGAATTTGGGGATTATTGCCCCTGTTTTTTTGCGATATTCTAAATAAGAATCTCCAAATCGAAGGATTAAATCTTTTTCTTCGTAATAAATTACTATTGGCACAATTATTAGCATTAAAATAATGAATATTATTAAAAGAGTAAGTGAATTCAAAAGACAACAGATTAATAAAATTATTGGCGTCGCCCCTAACATTTGAGGATGTCTTATATAATTATATATTCCTCCATACATTTCAGTTTTCTCCGATGCCTTAACAGTTTCTGTTCCAGCGTCTTGAAAAGCTTTTATCGTTATAATAATGAAGGGAACCATTAAAATTAGAGATACTATTAACAATATAAGATAATTATCAGTGATTGGATAATTGATATAATTTAAGGGAAACCAAATCCATAAAATTAGATTTACAATTAAAATAGTCCAAAAAGTATCGGCGAGAATTCGATAACGATTAGAGATTTTCCAAGCTTTATCCCCTATTTTTTTCTGAAGGGTAAGTGGCGTCACGCTTCTTATATAAAAATAGAAACTTAAAATAGAAGCAATCAATAATGATGCAAAGTTGATTGTTGAGACAATTTCTGCCATATTAAACTTCCAAAAATTAAATTAACTAATCTTAATTTTGAATCATATTAAAAATTGTACTATTAAAATTTTAATGCATTAGGAGGATATTTAGAATGAGCACTAAATTTTCAAGATCTACGACAACTTCTTTGTATTTAATTGCATTAGCAGGAAATATAGCTTTTGGCGTGGAAAATCAATACTATAACGTATTTCTCTATAATGTAATTGCTCCAATTCCATTTTACGTTTCTTTAATGGTAGCTATAACCGCAGTAGTTTCAACTTTCACGGCAATGTTTATGGGAGCCTTGAGTGATATTAAAGGAACGAGGAGGAAATTTATGTTTTATAGCTTCATATTCTGGGCAATTACTACAGCAATGTTTCCTTTTGCTGCTTTTATTACTACTGTATTAATGGCTGTAACAACAGCAATTCTTTTTGATAGCATAATGTCGTTTTTTGGAGCAACTGCTTATGATGCAGCTTACAGAGCATACATTATAGATGTATCAACTTTAGATAATAGGGGTAAGGCTGTCGCAATAAATGAAATTATGACTTTGGTGGCTACTCTTATAACTTATGGGATCTCAGGTTTCATCATTGCTGCTTTTGGATATTACATTTTCTTTATTTTAATTGGAATTGTAACAGGAATTTTAGGCTTAAGTGGATCATATGTAGCTAAAGACTCGCCAGATTTAAAACCCTTGGATATGAAATATTGGGATCACATTAAGAGCACGTTTAGAGTTGATAATATCAGGGAAAATAAAAATATATTTATGGTTTTACTTTCAATAGGGATTTGGGCTATAGGATTCAATGTATTCTTTCCTTTCATAATCATATATCTTCAGCACTACATAGGTCTCGATTTAACTATGTCATCTTTAGTCATTTTTATTGCATTATTAGTATCGATTATACTAGGAATACCTATTGGGAAACTCGTTGATCGAGTTGGTAGAAAGAAATTCGCTATTTATTCGGTATTTTTCATAAGTGTATCCTTAATTCTCTTTTCTTTTACTACTGATTTAACTTTATTGATCATTTTTGGGATATTGTGGGTACTGGGAATGACGACTTGGCAAATTGCGGCTCAAACGTGGGTGAATGATTTATTTCCAAAGGATAAAGCTGGACATTTTCAAGGTTATTATTTAATATTTAACGTGTTAATTGGGATGCTCATCGGACCGTTTATTGGCAACTTGATTGCAGAAATCTGGGGTTATAAAATAGATATTGAAGGTGTAACAGGTTTAGTTCCACCACCTCAAATTTACTTTGTAGCAGCATTTATCATCCTTTTAGCGATTTTGCCAATCATTAAAGCAAAGGAATATAGAGAAATCAAAAGTGAATAATTTTTTTTAATCTTTTTAATCTAGAAGATATAATTCTTTTTTGCGACCAACTCTTTTAGTATAGATCAACTTTAATTCAAGTAATTTATCAACATGATATTTTATCGTGTTTTTAGCTAGATGGGTCTTTTTTGCAATTATGCTCGAAGTAATTCCTGGGTTATTTCTAATAATTTCTAGAACATTATGACTACTAGAATTTCTAATAATTCCTTTTTTACTTTCTAATGGCTCCTCAAATGACTTCAAGTTTGGAAAGTAAAGAGAATATTGCCCTTTAGTTTGTTTCTTAATGATTTGATTTATCAGCAATATATCCAAATGCCATTGCAATTGCCCACTTTGCAAATCACATGTTCTCATTAATTCGTTATGATGGATTCCGGGTTTATTTATAATCTCTTTAACAATCTTAATTCTATTTTCATTTTGAAAGATATCCTCCATTGAAAGGTAAGAGCGACCAGCTGAAATGGTTCTTTTATGAATAAATTTTTGCTTATACTCATTTAGACTTAGTACTAATGTGATTGCTAATGTTATTGATAAGGATGAGATTGCTAGTATAATTAAAGATTCTATAAAATTTTGGGTTTTAATATCCAGAGAGAATGAATCGCTACTTTCTTTAAGTAGAGTAGCAAGAATAATAAGGCTACCCATTACAGTTATTATTAAAAAAATCTGGAGAAATTTAATATAAAGCGATTTATCTCTTTTAGTCATAATTGCCTCCGACGAAAATATCATTCTAAATTATTACTAATTTGTTGAAAAGAATTTTGGGATCATGAATCCAACTTCGTTTGCATATTCTAAATATTCATCACTATATTTAGTCTTTAATGCATGCTCCTCCACTTTAGCAAGAAATGCATATGCCAAAACCTCTACTATCCAAATGTAAAAAATTAAAAGATAGCCATTAATCATAAAATAGTTATCAAATTCTAAAGGGATGAATAAATCAGTTATAGGAGATGTTTGGAGTGATATTGAAGTTAACCCAAATGTGAAAATAATGAAAGCTAAATATTGTGGATGGCGAATCAATCTATATGGGCCTGTTTTAATTAATTTGTTGCGATGACTAAATTTATATATTAAACAATAAAAATAAAAGCCTAATCCAAAATATGCAATATAAGCTCCGTGAAATCCTAAAAAAAACCTAAGATCGAGTTGCAAAATTAAAGGATTTTGAAAAAATAGGATTATATAAGAAATTAATGGAATTGACATAATTCCCATCCATACCGAGGCACAACCAACATATTGAGTTAATAATATCATTATCGAAAGGATATTAAAGGTAAACCAGTTCGAAATAATTTTTAGTCTAATTTTGTTTTTAACCATTTTTTGCACTTTTAAAATTTATCTGCTATTTTAATGATTAAAACAATACTTTAAAAGAAATAAGGTTCGGTTTTCGAACTGTTTTTTTAGTTTTGATGCTAACCAGATTAATATTGAATGATTTTAGGAAATCGATTGACAAATTGCTTTTCTTTTTGAATTATATGATCTAAGAGTTCTTCTCTCTCTTTACCCGCGAGGACTTCAAGTTTTCTGATTCCCAAAGGATCTACTTTCTCCCTTAATAACCTTAATTCATCCACAGTTGGAGGTTTAGTACAATCCACATCTTCAGGTATTATCATATCAAAACCAGTAGACTTTTTGATATGTTCAAGCTCAAAATCAGGATGGATTGATTTCAATCTCATTTTCTTTGTTTCTTCATCAAAATCAAGGTATGCTAAATTCGTAATGACGCATTGAGGACCAGCACCTCCACAAATACTATATTTTCCCTCTGGAAATCCTACACCTGATATAAAATAAAGTTGTTCAGATGGAACGAATGTTCTGGTATCATGTCGAGGTGTATATAGAAATGAGCCACGTGAATAAAACATGCTAAAATCCGCTATTCCAGCACATCCTGGTAATCGAATTTTCGGTTTATTCCAGTCTCCTATACATATATTGTTCGTGTTTCCATATTGGTCTACTTGAGCAGGTCGGAAAAACTCAATTGTTGTCAATTTTTCAGATGGCAATGATTCCAAAGTACATTCGCAGCTGTTCTGAAATCTATAAGCTCTGGTAGTATTCATTTCAAGGTATAAGAGGGAAACTTGACGAGCTTCTCTTACGAACGTGTTTCCCATGATATAATGATATATAGCATCTGGTGCGTGTGTTAATTTTGCTAAGGTGAAAGCGGCCCATACCATGGGTGTTGCAACCCCTACAATCATTACATCATCATTACGGACTTCTCTTGACATTAAAACTGTCATCAGTTCATCCGTGGTATAACTTTTTGCAAATTCTGTCATTTCTATTCTACTAAAATTTTAATTTTATATATATTATTTACTAATCCATTCTTGTAATGCAGCTTTCACTGAACGTCGCATTTCTTTAGAAAAATCAGCTCCAAGTTTTTCAAAATAAATTTGCTGTCCGAGGTTTTCCGCATATTCAATAATCCTCATTCTTTCAACTCCTTTAAACATCTTTTTATAATCCTCTCCGTTTAACCTATGATATACGTTATCATGAACAATATAGTTTTGAGGAAAACGAGACTTAAGTGGTATTTTTTCTTTATCTCCTTTTGGATGCCCAAAACAAATTAAGGTTATCGGGAAAACCCAATTGGGTAAATTAAGGATTTCCTTATGAGTTTCATAATTCTCCATTATATCTCCAATATAACATGAGCCAATTCCTAAAGCTTCAGCTGCAACAACTGCATTTTGTGCAGCAATTAAGGCATCACAACATGCTAAAAGTAAATCAGATTCTTGTGGGAGTTCAAAATTGACTTTCATTTTATCACATTTCTGTTGTACATCACAGATTTTAAAATAATCCCACCACCTTTGTACATCAGCTAAGAATATTAAAACTAAGGGGGCTTTTGCTATGTGAGGTTGATTATCACAGGTAATAGCTAACTTATCTTTCAACTTTTGGTCACTAATTTTTAAAACAGAGTAAAGCATCAGATTTCCAGCGGTCGGAGCTCTCATTGCGGCCTGTATAATAATATTCTCTTCTTGATTAGTAAGTGGTTTAGAATTATAAGCACGGATAGTTCGTCGCTTATTTATTAGTTCAATAGTTTCATTATTTTGCATACTTTAACTCACTTATTTTTTTCATAAACTTTACAATATAACACGAGCTTAGATTATTGAGTGTTTCTAAAGTCGTATTAATATACACTAATTATCACTAAAAAAAGGTTGATTTAAACTTAAAAATAGAAAATGAATTAGAAACTTTAAAGTTGTCTTCTTGTTTCTGAAGCCCTTTTACCTTTGAGTTGTTGAATAATGTAAATAACAGCTCTCGTTATCGGTTCTAAGCTAGATGTATGTACTTTATCTAATGTATCTGCAGGATCGAAGAGATATGGTGGTGCTGAGAGAAGTGAAATAATTGGAACTCCCGCAAGATGAAATTGAGCTGCATCTGTAGGGGGATATTTCGATCCTGGAGGAAATCCTTCAGTTGGCATGATTATAGAACGATATAAATCTTCTTTCTTGATAGCTTTAAGAGTAATATTTTGCAATACTGAGTTTTTTGTTGTAAACCACCATCTTACTACGGGATCGTTTAGTGGAATTAATTTTCCCTCTTCTTTTTTACAATCTCGAGCCACATGTTCAAGTACAATAGAAACCACAACCTTTTCAAGTAATTTTTTATTTTTTTTTACAAAAAATCTTCCGCCTTTCCCTCCTGCCATGTGAGCACAATTCCATAAGAAAAGGAGATTAAAGGGGCGGTCTTTTTTAGGAACTTCTGACCAATATTTAGCTTGAGCAAGAACTAGCGCGATGCCTGAAGCCTCTTCTGTAGCAGACGCCCAAGGTGCATCATGATGCGTGCTAATGATCACCCACTCATCTGATGTACCTTCTAAAATTCCAAAGATATTATTTGTTTGAACTCTTTCAATTTGAGCTTCGTAATTGATCTTGGCATGAATTGGATTATTCAATAACATATTATTTAATTTCCTGCCATTTTTAGGGCTGATCCAAACCCCAGGTATTTTCTTTTCTAAAGCATCGTACGGAGCGTAATAATCTTGAGTTTCCCAAGGATAATTACTGATATATCCAATGAAAGCAGAAGCGCCCCCGTGTATCGCATCTTGCATTAGATTATTAAAAAAGCCAGTCGGCATGAGTTGATCAAGCGAATCAAATTCATCTCTAGGATCGTAATATCTATTTGAAAGACTTTTTAAAGAAGACGTTGGTAATTTAATAAGATTAAAGCGGTTTAGGATTATTTTTCCACTTAAATCCTCTTTTTGATTTTTAGTTATTTGTCCATTTACATCTTTTGCTGATGCTGTATATGGAATGGGAAAACAAGGAATCTCTAAAACATCTTCAGGATTATCACCTTTCCATACTTGCAGTTTAGGATTCTCAAATCTCCATCTCTTAATTTTAAGCGTTTGAAGAGTAATCTGATTAAAATCAAAAGCTTCCAATTTTTCCTTAATCCAAGTTTCAACCCAGTAATCAGCATCATAGCCAGGTCTTCGGATACCTTGTTTATAGATACTCGTTATCCACGCCATTATTTCTTCTTTAGTCGAAATTTGAACAGACATCGCAGTTAAGCATTTAAATCGGTTTTAAAATATACTTATAGAAGACCAGAAGCCTTTTTAATTTATGCTGCTTCGCTAAAAATAATTATATTAAATTTAACAATATGATTTAAATTGAGAATTAGATATTATTTTTGGGTTTTTAGCATTTTAGGAGGAATTTTATCATTTATTTCAGTTTTAATTCCAACCAGCTTTAATGATACAACTCCGACTCTTTATTATGTTTGGATGACACAGATAGGTGTTGATGCTGAACCTCTGGCAATATACCTTTTAAGAACTGATGTGATACTTGTATTGGTTTCTTGGATATTAATGTTAATTATTATTACAAGCTCAATTATAACAATAACACTCACTATTGTTCATATTCGAAACTCATTGAGTTTTAAGAAACTCAGATGGACGAGTCTCGTTATGGCATTGTTAATTGTAGCTTCGACTCTATTTTGGATTTTTATGATGGAAGGTTTTTATAATTCAAGTGGGTACAATCATTGGATTCTTACTGGTGGTGGATACACACCTTTTCTAGGTATAATTT
The DNA here is from genome assembly GCA_964632315.1 of uncultured archaeon. Taxonomy (GTDB): domain Archaea; phylum Asgardarchaeota; class Lokiarchaeia; order Sigyniarchaeales; family SOKP01; genus SOKP01. The sequence continues at coordinate 21,042 of CAZWEM010000043.1, read as the reverse complement.
TGCCTTTTATAGGTGCTGGTCTAATTGGTTTAGGTTTTTTTTCCAAAAATAGGGAATATACCAGTGCTTAATTGAAGAATTAATCTTAAATATAAGTTAACCAAAATTATTAAAATAATTTTTTTGATTATTTATAACTATGATTGGGCGAATTAATGTCCAAGTCTTAGTGTTCACAAAAACTCCAATATTTAGAATATTAATCTTACAAAGAGTCCCAGAAAGGAATAGTTATTGGCAACCTATAAGTGGAGGTATAGAGAGGGGAGAGAAACCAATTGACACGGTAAAGAGAGAATTATTTGAAGAAACAGGGATAAAAGAACTCAAAAACATTATTAACTTGAATTATAGTTTTACGTTTGAAACGATGTGGCACGGAAATCTTACAAAGATGAAAGAAATTTGTTTTGCCGTTGAGATCAATAAAAAAAGAAAAATCACTTTGAGTAATGAACATCAAGAATATAAGTGGTGCACTGAAGCGGAAGCTAGAAATTTCTTAAATTGGGAATATAATCTTATTGTGCTAAATAGATTAGTAGAATATCTAAAATTAAATGATTAAGAACCAAAATCCTATCAAGAAAGTCATAATAGGATATCTAAGATCATTTTTGCTCCTCCCGCACGATCTAAGTATTCCGAATGAGAAGCTAAGTCGATGTAATTTTGCTTGTACTTTTCGAAATCCATATTTAGATAGGATTGAATGTGAGTAGCATCAAACGTATATTTATCATAACAAGATGTAGGATGTGCTCCAAACGGTAGTTTCACCACTGCTTTAGTGGTTTGCTGGGGCAATTGAGCTTTACCTGGTAAATATCTAATATCTTCAGTTTCCACGATCCTTTCTGCAGTAACTATAGTTTTCTTTGCAGTTTTTGCTATGTCATCATCCATCCAAACAGCACCCGCAATATTGCAATTTCCATATTCGTCTGCATATGGTACGTGTAATAAAGCAACATCCAAATCAATTTTAGGTACAGCAACAACTCGTGTTCCTGAACCAAGGGGATCTTCTATTTCTTTAATATCATCTCTCACTTTGAGAAAATCAGTACCAATAATTCCTTTTAATGGCATAAAAGGGACTTTAAGATACGATGCTCTTAATCCTAAAGCAATTGTTGCCTCTGATTCTTCAGATACCTTAATAGATCCAGATTCGACTGCCTTTCGATAATTTGGCGCCATTCCGAAAATCTCCATTCCAACGAAACAAGCCTTTATTTCAGAGATTAATCCTGCTCCAATCAGCATATCCACTTCAATTCCACCAACAAAAGTGCATAATGTTAATTGCCTTTTAGATTGACGAATGAGTTCGCGACATAAGCCCATTGGCTTCCTCCAAAAAGATAGACCTCCAATACCAATTAAATCTCCATCTTTCACATGCTCTTGAATTGCTTCTTCTAACGTTATTAATTTTGATTTTATAGTAAAAATCCCCTCTGAATTCAATATGTTCTGATATTTAGGAACAATTTTTGTTTTATAAAAAAGATTATTTATTCACTCGTTTTAATCGTTTTTTTAATTTAAGGAAAAACTCTGGGGTAGATAATTGAAAAGGAATGGGATATCTGGTACCTGCTTTATGGGTTTCAGCCATTCCTTTGATGATCTCATCAATTAAAGCAAAAGGGATTGAGGCTATTAGATCGCTATCTAAAGCCATTCCAAATCTGCGATCTCCTAAACAAGGAAACGCAATTTGAAGCTCTCCAGTAATAATAGCATTGCTAATGGTATCAGCGCACACTCCATCACAGAATGTTGACATTGAGATCTTTCCCCCCTTATTCCATAAATAACCTTGTATTATTCGCATTATTTGAGCTGAATTTCCCCAGATCAAAATTAAATCCGGTAAAAAATCTATTCGACTTAAAGCGCCAGCAACAATCGCGCTAAATTTTCCATAAGGGATGTTAGACATTGAAGCAGAGGTTTTTTTAGCGGCTTTTTTATTAGAGTTATATCTTCCAATAAAAAATGCCCCCTCTTCAAATAATTTACTTCTTTTTTCAAATCCTAATGCTATATCAGCAAGCGGACAAATATTATCCTCTTTCGTACAACCCATAGTCCAACCATAATATCTCGCGTAACTAAAAATTTGACATAAAGCTATATCTTTTTCTGGTTTTTTTAAAAATTGGATCGATTCTAACTCGTCGGGAAACTCGAATAGCTTTATTGCTACTGAGAATGTAGCTAATCTAAGAAATTTATTTATTGAAGCATCTAAAGTCTCATATTCACCCATAAGATCACGAATAAGAAATTTTTTAATTAAATGGTAATCAAAATTACTCCTTTTCATCTTTTTCTAATATCTTGGTACAACTTAAACCAGGATCGACTGTTGTTGACAAACAACCATTACAAAATATGCATTCAACTTCTCGATTTCCAATACCTTTCATCCATCGATTTGGAAGATTTGGTTCGCGAATTAATGGTCTAGAAAAGGATACAAAGTCAGCACTATTTGTAGACAAAATTTCTTCAACCAGATCAAGGGAATTAATTCCGCCAATTACAATTACAGGGATTTTAAGATTTTTCTTAAATTCTCTTGCATAAACTAAGTTATAAGCTGGTTCATTCATAGTTCCAATAAATATCCTACTTTCTGGTAAAAAGGTTGGTTTCCACCCAAGATCCTTCTTTTTCATTTTTGCCACCTCCCAGATTCCAGCGCTAACTTCTATAGCAGCATAACCTATCTTTTCTAACTTTTTAGCAACTTCAATTGATTCTTCCAAGGTTGACCCTCCTTCTACAAAATCAACTGCGTTCATTTTTATAAAGATAGGAAAATCTTTCCCTACTAATTCAATACCTTTGCTATATATTTCCTCAAGGAATCTGACTCGATTCTCTAAGTTTCCTCCATATTCATCCTTTCTGATGTTGATATAAGGAGATAAAAATTGAGTAATGATATATCCATGAGCACCGTGTAGCTGTACAGCGTCGTATCCTGCTTCTTTTGCCCTTCTAATGGCATGAGCAAAAGCATCAATTAATTCTTCAATTTCCTCCTTAGTCATTTCTCTAGGCATTTTCCTAGTTAATTTTTCCTCCAGTGCTGAAGGAGCAATAGTGTTTTCAAGAATTCTGGATTGGCGTCCACAATGTGCTATTTGCAATGTGACTTTGCAGCCTTTTCCATTTTTATGAACGATTTCAGCAATTTTACGTAAGCCAGGAATAAATTCATCTTTACTAACACCAGTTTGTTTATCGAATGCTCTTCCGTTTTCTTGAACATATGCATAACCTGTAATTATTAATCCAACTCCACCTTGAGCCAAATTCTTGTATAATTCTAAATGCTTTTCAGTAACATAACCATCTTCAGTAGCCATTCCTTCAAAAGTTGCAGACCTTACAAATCGATTTTTAATTTCAATTGGACCAATTTTTTTTGGTTTTGAATACATGATTAAAACTTTAAAATTTCATTGTAATTTCTATAATAGAAATTGTTTATGGAACTTATATAATTGACTTTAAATCTCCTAAAACTTTTGGATAAAGTTAACTATAATACATAAAAATCTAATTTGAAAAAACAAATTTTTTGCGATGATCAAACAATTTTATATGTTTCATCTTCTTCTTTTGGAATTTTACCCTTTTGAGGGAAAATTTTAAATCGAAATTTTTTATTTCTTTTTAAAACTACTCCATATTCTTTATCTTTTTTATTCCCCATAAGCTTATCCCATATTTTTAAGAAAAATAGAGTATTTAAACCTTCCAAATGAGAGTTATTCTCTAATATTTTAATTCAAGTTTTTATGAAATAATAATGTGATTATTTAAGATAAGAGTTAATTATTTTTGAGCTAATTTTCGTTGCATTATCCTATCAAATAGATCATCCATGGTTTTATATGGTACAAATTCTTTTTCTTTCTTATTTAGTGAGATCGCATCTGAAGGACATTTTGCTACACAATTCCCACAACCTATACATCTCTCACGTTTAATCATTGAAATGTTATTTAAAGGTTCTATTGCTTCCATGGGGCATATTTCGATGCATGTCCCACAGCCAGTGCATAAATCTTCATCTATTTCAGTATAGAAATTACTTATTGAAACTTTTCCAGGATAGGGGATTTTAAGGTATCTTGTCAATGATTCACAACAACAAGAGCAACAAGAACAAATAAAACTTAATTCTTGAGCATTATCTGGCTGCAATACTAGGCCCTCGTCTTGGTTTTTATTAAGAATATCAATCGCTTCATCCTTAGTAATTTCTCTGCCCCAACCTTGATCAATATATAATTGAGCTGCGTTTCCGAATCCCATGCAAACTTCTCGACGGGCTGTAACTTTACAGGGTTGACCTTCCATGTCCTTTAGTTGCTTACAGATACAATTTGTCACCATATAAGGGCCAGTAGTGGTTTCTAATAACTTTGAAAGATTATCAAAATCAGCGACATTGTGTTCCATAGTTATGCTTTTTTCTACGGGAATGGTCCTGAGTTGTGCTCCCTTTACTTTAAATGCTTCTGGAAGCCACCCTTGGTCAAAATAATCATGAAAATCTTTGATAAACTCTTTTTTGAGGCGATTTACTTGGAATTCAAATATTCCCACCATTAGTAAAGCATTACCATAAAATTTCTGCCCGGATTCTCTCTTCGTCATGATAAGCCCCTTCTTACCCATTTCATCTAATTTAGATTCAAGTTCATCTTTAGTATAGCCACTATCTTTAGCTCGATCATAGATAGTATCAATAGTTTCAAGATCTCTATCCCATCCAAATTTCAAGAACGTTGCAATTTTTGCTTCCTCTGGCGAGAATAAATGTTTTAAAACCCGAATATCTGAACCGGATTTAGTTGCTGGAAATCCTACGGGCATCTTATCCAAATGAACTTGTAATTCTCTATAAACTTCATCTCTTTCTATTTTAGCCATTTTATATTTCAAATCCCTATTAATCATTGTTTAATAGCAATAATTAAATTATTTCCCTTAACTATTTTATAATTATTAGTATGAAAAAAAGATAATTAAAATACGTGAATGGAATGACTCGTAAGAGATTATCGCAAGGAATGGTTCAAGTATATTTTGGTAGGGGTAAGGGAAAAACCACTGCTGCACTTGGTCAAGGATTTCGGGCAACAGGACACGGGTTCAAAGTTTACATGATTCAATTCATGAAAGGAGATACTGCTTATGGAGAGGTAAAAGCAATAAAAAACACTCCAAATTTTGAACTTAAACAGTTTGGAACCGATAAATTGATAGCTAGTCCAGAAGAAATCGATTTAGAAGAGGGTAGAAAAGCATTAAAGTTTGCTGAAGAGATTATCTTGAGTGATGAATATGATATTGTTATTTTGGATGAAATAGGAGTAGCAGTAGAATATGGAGTGGTAGATGTCAATGACGTTTTAGGATTGATTAAAAAAAAGCCACCAAAAGTGGAATTAATCTTAACTGGAGGGCCAAAAATGCATCCAAAAATTAAACAAGAAGCGGATTTGCTCACTGAAATGACATTAATAAAGCATTATTATGCTTCTAAAGGTATAAAAGCTCGATTTGGGATAGAATATTAAAATTAATGATGATTCAAGTTAATTATGAAAGATTTAATTGGAGTATGCGGAATAGAGTGCTATAGATGTAATATTCATCTTGCCCCGACTGATCCTCAAATTGCCCAAAAATTAGCGAAACACTTTAAAGGATCATGGGAAGATGTGAAACCACAAGACTTTCATTGTAATGGTTGTATTGCTCCCGAAAATCAAATGTGGAGTCCAGATTGTTGGATTCGAAAATGTATTCGTGAAAAAGATATTTTATACTGTTCTGAATGCAGCCTATTTCCATGTAAGAAATACTTAGAATGGACTAAGAAAGATGAAGGTAATTATCAAGCATATCACCGCCTTCTTGAGAAAAAGAAATAATTGGTGTATCAAATGACTGAGAAGAAAAATGTTTTATTTATTATTACGGATGCTCAACGAGTTGATCATCTGGGATGCTATGGAAATGCTATATTAAAAACACCTAACATAGATCGTCTTGCAAGTGATGGGATTCGCTTTTCTAATTACTTTTGTGCAAATCCAATTTGCATGCCCAACCGGGCTACTTTGATTACAGGAGTCTATCCTAATGTTCACGGAATAAGAAGTAATGGAATGAATTTATCTGAAAATATCCCTACCATAATTGAAACATTAAGGAAAAGAGGTTGGTACACCGCAGCTAGAGGTAAAATTCACCATCAATATTGGATGGCTCCATTTAAACATAAGTATCATTCTATGGAAGGTTTAGATGATTGGGCAGATAAAAAAATTACTTCTAAGAATTTTCCTAAGCCTTATTATGGTTATGAAGATGTTGAAGTTGTCTCTGGAAATGGTACGATATGTGCTGGGCATTATTTGGGATGGCTAGAGGAAAAAGCCCCAAAAATCGCTGATGAAATGCGGAAAAAGGTGAAAAATTACGATCTACTCTTTAGTCTTTATTGTGATGAAATTCCAGAAGATCTCTACAATACTACTTATGTTAAAGAAAGAACGTTAAATTTTTTAGAAAATTATGCCCAAGGGAAATATGGAAAAAAACCATTTTATTTACATTGTTCATTTCCCGACCCTCATTATCCTATTTATCCTCCTAAAGGATTTCAAGATCTCTATAGACCTGAAGATATGGATCTCCCTCCTAATTTCGATGATATTCAGAATTTATATCAACATGAATATTTGGGTTATCATTTAAAGAACCCACCTTTCAAAAAGGCATTTATAAGAGAAAGCACTGAGGAAGAGGTAAAAAAAATCACTGCTCTGACATATGCGGCTATTGGATATGTAGATGCTTGTATTGGTCAGATTTTAGCTTCCTTAGAGAATCTGGGATTAGCTGAGAATACCATTGTCGTGTTTTCAAGTGATCATGGTGATTTAATGGGGGATCATGGCTTGCTCTTTAAAGGACCTTGCCCTTATAATGGTGTCTTACAATTGCCCTTGATCATAAAAGTACCAGGCATTACTCAACCTGGAACGGTTTCTGATTCATTAGTTAGTTCTATTGATTATCCTAAAACTATTCTCCACCTGCTTGAAATAAAAGAGAGATATCATCCTCCTGATATGCAAGGTTTTGATTTTACGCCAATTTTAAGGGATCCAACCGTGAAAATAAGAGATTGCTGTTTCATCGAAAATGATGAGGAAATCGGTCCCTTAAAGTCTAGGATAAGACATCTGATAACCGACAAATATAAGTTAACAGTTTATCAAAGTAAACCCGGATTCGGAGATATTTTTGACCGATATGAAGATCCTTACGAACTAAATAACCTATGGCATGATAAAAGTTTTAGGGAGAAACGATTTGAGCTAGTAGATAAACTATTGCATGAAAATCTCAAGGCTCAAACTCGATTTCCCAAGAGAATTGCTGGTTCTTAAGAAAACAATAAAAATAAAAAAGAAAATTAATTACATGAAGACTATTGTCCCTTCTCCCGAGGTGACAATCTCTCCATCTTGATTTTTAACAACGGTTTCAGCAATTATGAATTTTAATTTTCCTTCTTTTTTAGTGAATTTTTCTTTTACAGTTGCAATAGCAGTAAGCGTATCACCAAAATACACGGGTTTGATGAATTTAACAGTCTGTCCACCATATAATATACCTGGTCCAAATAATTTTGTTCCTAATACAGCTGAAATTAAACCAGAACTTAATGCCCCATGAGCTACTTGTTTCCCAAACATTTGGGTTTTTGCATATTCGGGATTCACATGGATTGGGTTGTAATCTCCAGTCACTTCAGCAAATTTCATGACATCTTCTTCAGTAATTGTTTTAGAAAATTCTGCAGAGTCACCAACTTTATAATCTTCCCATTTGACTGCTTTTAAATCTGACATAATAAATAATTAATGTAAAACGGGATAAAAATGTTCACTATTATGTTAAGCATCTTAAAAACGAAATCTTATTGTAGGAAATATGATTTTACAGTACATTATCAATTCGTTTAAATAATGTTAACTCATATTGATAAAATTCGACGTAAAAATCTCATCGCAATCTCAATTACTAAACTATTACACGGATTTGGGACTAATATTTTTAGCGTAGTTTATCAAGTGTATTTGTTTGAGCTAACAAACTCTCTCATTATTACGGGTATTATCGTTTCGTTAGGTTCCGTAATTCAATTCTTACCAATGCCCCTCATTGGTAAAATCTCAGATAAATTCAATCGTAAACTAATAATCACCATTAGTATGCCCGTTTATATATTGGGTTTATTTCTTCTCATTATTGCTAATCCAACCACCATTTTCTTCGCTGTGTTGGGCATTATGATATACTTTCTCGGATTTACAATTAATAATTTGAATTCTCAATTTATCGTGGCAGAAAGCACGACTAAATCAAAAGGTTTGATATATGGAATTATGTTCTTCTCCTATTTTTTAGGAACAATAGGAGGCAGTATACTTGTTGTTTCTGATTCTAACTTAGATGCTAGAGCATACTTTGAAATATTTATTGGGATATTGGCTTTTGAATGTTTGATATATGGAATTTTGCTCTCAAATAAGACTCAACATCTTGAGGATGAGTTTTCAATCGATACAAAAGTGAAAAAAGAAAATCAATGGAAGAAAATCTTACGAACTAAAACATTAAGATCGATTTTAATCTTTTTTACATTAGATATTTTTGTCTATGGACTTACTCTTTCGATTTACAATGCGGGATTAAAGAGCTATTATAATCTAACGGTGGAAGATATCGCTATATTATCCATGGGGATGAATATTACCAATATGCTTTTTCAAATCCCCGCAGGAAGGATCACGGATAAGATTGGAAGTAAAAAAGCGCTTATCCTAAGCCAATTCTTTGGAATAGGATTTTTTATCATGAATATCTTAGCAGTTAGTTTATGGTCAGCTAACATTGTAGCTCACTTAATTTTTATTTTACTAATTGGTCATATTTCTTTCGCATTTTCAGTAGTGACTTTTATTCCATCAGAACAAATGATTTTAACGAATTTAGACACTCAAAGAAAAGGAGAGTCTTATGGTATTATAACTTTTGCCAGAGGATTGGGATATATTCCAACAGGTTATTTAGCAGGTTTAATTGTGGAGAATCTTGGATATATGATGCTCTTCATCATTAGTTTAATTGGAGTTTTAATAGAAATTATTTTTTTATTAAGATTTTTTCATCATCATCCTCATTCATTAGAATAAAAAGATCAAACTTCATAGTGGAAAAAATAAGAAATAAAATCATTCGAAAATTCAATAATCTTAGTTTATTCAAATAAAAAACAAAAATTAAAAAGTGAAAAATAAATGGCAAAATTGGCAAGGAAAGTCGCTTTAATTGGAGCTGGCATGTCTAAATTCGGAAGAAATTTTCCCTTGAAAAGAAATCCGGATATGTGGGTCGAAGCATGGTTAAATGCGGTAGGAACTGTAGATAATGGAATTGCACCTAAAGATGTCGATGCGTGCTATGTTGGGAATTATTCGAGCGATCTATTCAACCATCAAGGACACCTGGGGCCACAAATGGCAAATCTAGTAGGTTTAACACCAAAACCAGCATCTAGATTCGAAGGAGCGTGTGCAAGTTCGGGAATTGCGCTAAGACAAGCAGTCATAGCCATCGCTTCAGGGATTCACGATGTGATTGCAGTTTCTGGTGTTGAATGCATGAACGAACTTCCCACTGCATTGGTAACGGATACTTTAGCTACTGCAAGTGATGCTTTATTTGAATACCCAGCAGGCGCAACTTTTCCAGGATTGTATGCTACTATTGCAACCGCTCATTTTCACAAGTACGGGACTACAGCTGAAGATCTGATGCATGTAGGGATCAAGAACCATATAAATGGTGCTGAAAATCCGTATGCTCAAATGCAACAGTCGATTAAAGATATGATGGCGAGTAAAAAAGCAAGGTACCAAGAAGAAGGAAGGGATGTTCCGGATTGGAAGGATGAGTTTGATTTTCTCAAAAGCAGCAGTAATCCTATGATTGCTTATCCGCTTCGATTATTCGATTGTTCTTTGGTAACAGATGGTGCAGCTTGTTTATTTTTAGCAGCTGAAGATGTAGCAAAAAAATTTACTGATTCTCCGATCTGGATAACTGGTACTGGTCAAGGAAGTGCTGCATTATCCCTCCATGATAGAGATAGTCTAACAAGTTTTATTGCAACAAGAGAGGCGTCAAGACAAGCATATGAAATGTCTGGATTAAAACCAAGGGATATTCAAATTGCGGAAGTTCATGATTGTTTTACAATCGCAGAAATATTAGCTATGGAAGATCTTGGGTTTTATGAAAAAGGGAAAGCTGCAGAAGCTGTACGAAATGGAGAATCTAAAAGAGATGGCGTTTTACCAATTAATACATCAGGAGGACTAAAGAGTAAGGGTCATCCTGTAGGTGCAACCGGAGCGGCTCAAGCAGTAGAGATATTTAAACAGATGCGGGGAATAGCAGAACGCAATAGACAAGTTAAAATCGATGTTACTCGAGCTTTGACACACAATCTCGGAGGTTCAGGAGGAACTTGTGTTGTCACAATTTATGAAAAATGAGGTGAATCAAAATGTCAGAATCAAAAGATTTTACAATACAAAATTATTTAGAATTTATCCAGAATAAGAAATTAATGGGAACTCGTTGTAAGAAATGCAATGAATTGTATATTCCGGTGAGAAAGTTATGTACTAAATGTAATTCAGCTGATATGGAATGGGTTGAAATGTCTGGGAATGGGGAACTGGCTGCTTTTACAAGTATCACTGTTGGAACCCCTTATTTCATCGAAAAGGGATACGATAGAAAGAAACCATACTGTTTTTCTGTAATAAAATTAGACGAGGGACCAATGATTTCTGGTCAATTGGTAGGAGTAGATGAATCAAAGCCGGATACAATCAAAATCGGAATACCGGTAAAGGTAACATTTCTTGAAACTGAAATCAAGGGTGAAACTAAAATAGATCTCGGGTTTATGCCGAAATAAAAAAAATTTTATTTCTTTTTATTTTCTTTATTATAGTTATTAGTTTATAGGTGGATTTTAATCAAAAGAGCTTCAAAAATTATAATTATAATAATATCTTTGCTTATTGTTTCTATTCCGACTGTAATTCTTGTTGTACTCTTAAATCCTCCTGCTATTCGAAATGTAGATTATTCGTTAAGTTTTAATGGAGATAATGCATACATTACGGTCGGAGATCAAATAAATCTAAATCTCACTGATTATCGAATTCCTGGTACTCAAGGTCGAAAAGACTGTCTTGAGTATTTCGTAAGTAAGTTTCAAAAAATTGATGAAAATTTTACTTATCTTTTACATAACTTCACTGTATCATCAATCGCATGCCAAAATATAGTGTTTAAAATGAATGAACAATTCAACAACATTGTAATTCTAGCCTCTCATTATGACTCCCGAGCTAAAGCAACAAAAGATCCAAATATCGCTTTAAGGTCTGATCCCGTACCTGGAGCCAATGATGGAGCTAGTGGATGTGCAACTCTTCTGGAATTAGCACGTATTCTTTATCAAGAAAGATCAAAATTAGATTGTCAAATTTGGTTCTTATTTTTTGATGCAGAGGATCAAGGCCATGATAATGATTATGGAATATATGGTTGGAGCTGGTGCGAAGGTTCTACTCGTTTTGCTAGTAATTTAGAGAGTTTTTATGATCCTAATGAACATTTTGATTGCATGATATTATTAGATATGGTAGGTGGCTATAGTCTCCAATTTATCAATGAGCAGTATTCTACTTCTTCACTATTACAAGAAATTTTTGAAATTGGGCGCCAGTTAGGATTCTCAGAAACTTACCCAAAAAATCCAATCTCTGCAAGTATAACTGATGATCATGTTTCATTTGTTGGGAAAGGCATAGCATCAGCAGATCTTATTATTAACTTCTGGAATAATCCTTCTTGGTCTTATCATCACACAACTCACGATGATTTAACTCATATCTCAAATCAAAGTTTAGCAATAACTGGCAAAACTATCGAACAATTTATTTATAATAATTACCTAAATATTCCAAGTAATAACTATAAGGGAAATTTTCCTTGGAAAGAGGATATCAATGTGTTAGACACTGACATTTTAACAATAATTATAATCATATCTGCAATTGCAGGTCTCTTGGCTATAAGTATCGTGATTTATAAGAAATATTTTGTTAATAAAGTGCAAAATTAAAAGAAGATTAGATATCTTGCAGAAGTGTAAGTGCATTTTGCGTTTTAGATTTTATTACATCAAATTTTCTTTCAGAGATAAGATTTTTCTTAACAATCCAGCTTCCTCCACAAGAAAACACGTTATCTAATCTTAAGTACTCTACAAGAGTTTGATCATTAATACCACCCGTAGGCATGAATTTTACGTCAGGATAAGGACCCGATAATAATTGAATCATTTTAGTTCCACCAGAAAGATCTGCAGGGAAGAATTTAAAATGATAAAGCTCGCGATCCATCCCCCATTCTATTAATGAAGGAGAATTCAATCCAGGCACAATTGGAATCCCATTATCCACACAATAGTCAACAATCGTAGGATTAAAACCTGGAGTAACGATAAAATCAGAACCTGATTCAATCGCAGCTTTTACATGCTCAATTTTAAGGACTGTACCCGCTCCCACCAGCATCTCAGGAAACTCTTTTTTAACTAGTGAAATAGATCGTGCTGCGGCATCCGTTCTAAAAGTGACTTCTATAACTGGTAGCCCCGCTTCCATAAGAGCGTTTCCTAAAGGAATGGCATTTTCAGCATCCTCAATCACTGCCACGGGAATGATCTTAAGTTTTTCCATTTTTTTAATAACATCCATAACTAATCATCATGTATTATATCTTTTTAATTTTGTAAATTTTATTGATTTCTGGGATAATGATTTGGAAATGGGGGGAATTGAAATTTCTTAAATTCTCTAATAGATCTTCTTCCACAGTGTTATATGCGAACATGCCAAAATGGTGCACAATTACCTTTTCAATTTTAGCAATTTTACAGATATCTAAAACTTCTTCAATGAAAAAATTACCCGCGATATTATTTTTTAAGCGAAATTCGTCTCGACCGTTGATCGGTAATAATGCGATATGAATTTCCATTTTTTTTAATTTTTGAATTAGTCCTTCATAAGGTACGCAATCGCCAGAATGATAGATTCGAATTCCTTCAAAATCGATAAGAAAACCCAGAAAATGATGTTCTCCTTTTTGGTTGACTTTTAAATTTTCATGAGCTGCGGCAATACCAATTACTTTTAATCCTTCTTCTAATTTTAAAATATTTCCATCGTTTATAGGAAGAATTTGAGAAAATTTTGCACCTCTATTTAAAGCCTCTTTTTTCTCTGCAGCAGGAACGATTATTTTTACTTTAGGATTTTGCTCACTTAAAATTGAAATAGTCTCTGGGTCCATGTGATCAGAATGAGCATGTGAACAAAGTACGTAGTCTACATTTGTGATTCTCTCTGGATTTATTGGAATTTCTATTAATCTGATATGAGGAAATATTTTTCCCTTATATTTTTTTGATAGATAATCAGAGAGATATGGATCTATTATTAATAATTTATTTCTAAATTTGAAAATGAACCCCGCTTGTCCTATCCAAGCAATATGTACTTCATTTAAGGGAGAATTTTTACTTTTAATAAAATCTTTTAAGTTCTCACATTCTTCTTGTGTTAAACTAACCTTCATAACTTAATCCTAGTACTTTTAATATATTTTCTACTGCTATTTCTACTGCTTGACTAATACTTTCTTCTGTATAAGCACCAATATGGGGCGTACAAATTGTTCGAGGATGACTAATTAACTCATCTATGTCAGGTGGTTCTTGTCTATATACATCAGTTGCGTAAATCTTTACTTTGTTCGTATTTAAGGCCTCTAGTAACTCTAATTCATCAATCAGTTCTGCTCGAGCCGTATTTATGATATAGATCCCGTCTTTCATCGACGAAAATGCATCTTTATCAAGTATTGGTCTTTTTTGTGAGGGAATGTGAAGGGTTATAATTTCTGATGATTGAAAAATTTCCTTTAAACCTACATACTTAAACTTAGGAGAAGGATTAAAATTTGGATCGGGAAAAAGATCATATCCTAAAACCGTCATGCCTAAACCTAAAGTCATATTTATTACCTTTTTACCGATATTTCCGGTACCTATAACCCCTATTATTTTATTTTGGAGTTCATTTCCAATTAATCGGTCCCATTTACCTCTTTTTAAATCTGTATGATGCAACGGAATGAAACGAATGGCACTAAGCATTAATGCAATCGTGAGCTCCGCTACTCCTTGAGCATTAGCTCCAGGAGTTATCATTATCGTAATACCAAGACGTTGTGCTTCTTCAAGGTCAATATTTTCAATCCCAACTCCATTTCTGCTTATAACTTTAAGCATTTTTGAAGAATTTAAAACTTTGCTTGAAATTTTCTCAGTTCCAGCTAGATATGCCACGCATTCGGGTAACACTCTAAGTTGTTCCTCCTCACTTGGTCTTTCTCCAGCGGGGCCAAAAACAAGTTCTAATCCTGCGTTCTCTAATCTTTTTAATGCTGGATGACCATTAAGAGTTAGCGTTCTTGACCCAATATAGACCTTATTCATGATACTATACCTTTATTCGATTACTCAATCCATTTAGGATTATCAATGATTTCTGGTTTTCTATCTCTCTCGATTATTAACTTTCTGAATCCTTTCGTTTCAATAGTCTTATAATCATGCCCCGCATCCGCTCTAAACACGAAGAACATTATAAATGGTTCGTTTTGTGATATATTAATACTTCGATGGGCGTATTTGGGTGGTACATATACAGAAATCCCAGGTAACATTTCCTGAGTCTCCACTCTTCCATTAACATCTTCCATGAGTAAAAAACCATGTCCTTTGATACAATAATATACCTCAGCAGTATCTAATTTTTCATGAAAATGGCCCTTAGTCATAAAGTATTCGTCCCCAACCTTTCCAGGATATATAATAGTCGTACCATAAGCTAAGTGACTTGAATCTTCTGGTATTCCTAATTCATAAAATTCATAAACGCATAAATCCCCTTTCTTGAGTAGTGATTCAAGTGATTCATTATCGAAATATATACCCTTCATATCAGACAGCATTCTTTTCGTGGATACACGATCTGTTGATTGACCATCCTCAAGGTTAAATTTTATAGAACTAGATTTTTTTTCTTTCATTTTGCGACTCCTTTTTCATTTTACTTCTAAAGCAATTCTTGAAAGGGTATCAAATTCAGGACCACTAGTTGGGATATTTAAATGAAACACTTCCGCAATAACTCTTAGCCATCCGTGCAAGAAGTAAATCCAACCATCTTCTACGTGCAAATTCTTTCCTTCTTGTTGCAATCTTGCTTGCTTTAGAAAAACTAAATCTCCTCGAAAATTATAATCCCACACAAATCCATTTTCTGGAAATTGAGCTTTACTTGTTAATGGTGATCCCGGAAAATCTTTTCCAGCTCCTGTTCCGTTAATAATCAAAGAAGATGATTTTAAAGAATTTACGATTTTATCGTTCTCTTCTGGTTTTGAACAATGATGGTATTCGAAATTTATTCCCCGATTAATTTTCTCGTGAATTTTTTCCATTTTTTCAAGTCTTGGAATTGTTCTATTCGTTATATGAATTGCTGATGGCCATTGTGTTCTTTTTAATGATTCAATAAAATACGTAGTGAGAGCTAATGAAGCCCCACCTGCCCCTAAAATACAAATCTCTCCTTTAGTTTGCAGCCAATGATTTTTAGGAATAAATGATTCATAAGATAGACCACTTGTAATCGGATCTTTAGCATGTGCCCACAATTTATGTTCTTTTTTTGAAATACAGCTTAGTTCCCCTAGAAGCTTAGTGTATGACCCCATCTCATCGAATAAATCTTTAGCAGCATCAAAAAGATCTATTTTGTGGGAAGTTACTAATGCACCTAATGAAAGATCATCGTGTTTGATGAATTCTACTATTTTTCGATAAATCTCAGGAGAATCATGGATTTTACAGTCAATTCCTACAATAGGTGTATCTCCAATCCCCAAATGTACTGCCCATTTAGGAAAAACCCTCATTATTGAGGATCTCGTAGTAGTAACTCCAATATAATAGAAAGTAGGTTTTTTGGCCGGACTAAAATTAAAATTACTCATTTTGAATAGAAGTGATATTCGTAATTTGAAATGTACAACATTGAAATAAAATATAACTAATCTTCTTTTCTAAATCCTAAAATAGCTCGGTGTTTTGTTTTATCAATATAAATTTCTTTAATTTGAAATCTGTTGAAAACTTTATAAATTTCACGTTCAGAGAAAAAATGATGAAGAAGACCTTTTTCTGGTCCTGAAAGGGGCACAAAAGTTCTTTTTTCCACTTTTTTTAGGTTCCAACGATTTTTTCTATTAAACCGATCAAAAGTTGGAACAGTTATAAAAAGCAGTCCTCTTGGTTTTAAAACTCGTTCAATCTCTTTAATCGTAAATTTTATTTTTTCAATTTTATTGTGATGAATTGCCTGGATTGAAATTACAGCATCGAAAAATAAATCTTGATAGGGGAATTTCTCTTCCATTCGATGGACTATCAAATTGCAACTTAGGTTTTTTTCAGTTAGCCAATTCTTAGCAATTTCAATTCCTTCAGGAGCTGAGTCAAGTCCAAAAACTTCAAATCCTTCGTTTGCAAAAAGAACCAAATGCCGTCCAGTCCCACATCCTAAGTCTAAAACACGTTTTGCTCCTCTTTCTTTTAAATAATCAACAATATCAATCATATCTGGGTGTGGAGATGTAAATACTCTCCCTTTTTTTTTAAAAATAGAATTCCAAGAATCCATCATAATCACATAAACAAACTCGTCAATGCGTACATTCCCAGAAGTAGTGTCCATATTTTTCTTTGAACTCTTCTGCGAACTCATTTATTCTTGGTCTTATGAATTCATATCCCTCTTTAATGCATTCATAATTAACTGGAAGTGGTCCTAGCACTTCACCATCAACTTGGCATACATAAGGTTCTTCTTGAGGATTTTTCATTTCAATTCTGACTTTTTTGCTCTGAAATTCACTAACATTGGGATGAGGGAGTAATGAAGCATTATACATTCTCCTGAACTGTCTAGCTAATTTTACCTTATCAATATTTACGATGCTTATATCAAAAAGGCCATCTTCAATACTCGCTCTCTGACAAATGAACATCCCTCCTCCGTATGCTCCTGACAATCCCACCGCTGCAAGATTAGCCTCACCTTCAAATGTATCATTATCCATTTTAACGATTATTTCTTGATTTTCCCATTCTCTCAATAAGTTTAGAATTATCATGTTATAATCTTTTTCTTTATCTTCATTTGATCTACGCGCAACTTCGCTATCAAATCCCTGAGAACCAATCCCTAAAAAGTATCGTTCAGTACTGTCATCTCTTTTAGCAAATCCAATATCACACTTGCTAGAAAAACCTTCAGCAATAACCTCAGCAGCTCTCTTCATATCTGCTCGATATCCTATTGCTGCTGGTATATCATTTCCGGAACCCATCGGAATGAATCCACATAATGCTCCCGTGTTAGAAATTATCGTTCCATGCAAAACTTCATTGGCTGTACCATCTCCACCTGCTCCAATGATCCGTAAACCATCTTTAGCAAGGCTCTTCGCTAATTCAATCGCATGTCCTGCAAATTCGGTGGCATACAACTCGTATTTTACATTAAGTTCATCTAGATACTTACTAACCTCATTAATTTGTCTGCCTACAGAACCCTTATTAGCAGTAGGATTGTAAATTATCGCATAATCTGTCATGGTCTATTCAAGTTAATTTTAAAATGTAATATAGAATTATCCTATTTAGTATAAATATCTTATTTTTATTTAAAGTAAGAGATCATTTCTCTTTCCATTCAATTCCACATTGATCACAGATATACTTTTTTCCGTATATTTTAGGATAAGCACATAAAATATCATCTTTATCAATTATTTCGTGAATCTTGTAGAGATTTAAAGGTCCACAAATAGGACAAACTCGACGTCCCTGTGGTTTAGGGATTATTAGAATTTTATCATCAAAATTGGAGATTGAGGAAGAGAAATCAATAGGTTTCACAGTATTTTCATAAATTTCTTTATCCAACACTCCATAATTGAAATCCTCTTGATTAATTGATTCTGGAAAATTTTCTTCCTCTCGATATATCTTCATGTAGCTTAGAACTATTGGTTTAATCTCATTTTCGTTAGGTAACCTATTATATTTAGTAATAAAATTATCCAAAAAAGAAATTACCTGTTCTTTTTCTATACTAAATCCAAGTTCTTCAACCTTATTATATATACAATCACTAACTTCATCTTTAGAAAGAGGTTCCTCTAAATACATAATAAAATTCCCAACCTATCTCCCTTTTTAGTGCAATTAATTAAATTGATACTTTCATCAAATGATTAATCTGTTATAATATATATTAATTTCTCTTGGATCGATGTCCGATTATATTAGCCACCCCGTCAAAATCTTATTAATTTTTAACCAATATCACGAGGGAAGGGGATTATATTACAACTGTTCTACACATCATCAAATCAAGCTAAATAATTTGATATACAAAAAAAATTTATATATAGATCATTATTTTATTAGTCAAGAACGATTAATTTGACTTATTATGGAAACCAGCAAATCAAAACAAACAATACGAGAAAAAATTAAATCATTACCAAAAAAAAAAATTATTCTTTCCGTTGTAATGATTTCTATTGCTTTTTTTGGTTCTTTTTTTGTGTATTTTATCCTACAAATTTCTCTTAATACCGAAACTCCAGTAGTAGTTGTGGTTTCTGGATCAATGAGTCCAAATATAAATGAAGGCGATTTACTTTTTGTTCAAGGAAGGAACCCTCAAGATATTAGAAATGGATCCGCTATTGAACAAAATGGGGATGTTATTGTTTTTAATGCCTGGGGTTTACCTGGGTGGCCCACTGCCCCTCGAGATCCAATTGTTCATAGGGTTATTGGAAAATGGCTAGATGGAGATACATGGTATTTCCAAACCAAAGGAGATGCTAATCCAATACAAGATCCAGTTCCAATTCCTGAAAATCGAGTCTTTGGAGTAGTGGTTGGAGGAATTCCCTTTATCGGATGGATTAAAATAGTTCTTACAGATTCGGGTTTAATAATACCACTTTTAATCATTATATCCGCTCTTTTAATTATTACAATAATTTGGGATATAATTAAAGAAGATAATGAGAAAAAAGGTAAATCTGTAGTAACTAATGGGGAAAATAAACCAGGTTTAAAAAAAGAAGGCTCTTGATCTATTTTTTAATAATTATTTTTTGTTTAATAAAATTTTTAAGATTTCTAAAATTGAAGTTAATGTAAATGCTCGTAATTGATTAATGTAATTACGACACAATATTACTGTTAAAAACAAAAAAACATATAAAATCAAAAAAAAACAACTGAAAACCTAAAAATGGTGAAACAAATGGCTGGAAAAGAAGCAAATTCCGTATTCGTCGGTAGAAGGCCAACTATGAATTACGTAATGGCCACGATGATGATTTTGAACAAAGGAGAGGAATGCACAGTTAAAGCTCGTGGTAGAGCAATCTCTCACGCTGTTGACGTGTGCGAAATCCTTCGAAACAGATTTCTAAAAGGAACTGAATATAGAGACATAAAACTCTCCACAGAACAACTAGAAGGAGAAAATGGTCAAAGTAATAACGTTTCAAGCATCGAGATCGTCTTAGCTCCTCCAAAGTAATCACTCTGAAGGAAGTCAGTTCAGATCGATAATACAATCATCCACACTTTTTTTTTATTATTAATTCTAAACCTTTAATTTGATTTATGCAACTCATTCTGTGGAGATTAATTTTTGGTGGTACTTTTTCTGGGTTAAACGCCAAAAAATTAAAATCCATTTTGTTCCTTCTGTGAGTAAAAATTCAAATAATTAGGGTTCTCTCAGTATTATATCTTATTTAGTAGCAACATTATTTATTTTCATCGTTTAATTTATTTTCCTCATTCTATAGACATTAGTTTTTAGGGGTAGTTTTTCTGGGTTACACGCCGAAAAAATCAATATCCATTTTATTCTTTCTGTGAGCAAGCTTTCAAATAAATAGGGTTCTATCACCATTATATTTTATTTAGTGTCAAAATCAAGGTTTTTAGCACATTGATTAATTCAATCAACAGAAATCTCGCTTAAAATTCATTTTGAAAAATTTATTTAAAATCGGTAGAATTTGCCCTTTAATAAACCATTTCAAAAAGATTTAAAAAGACGTTTGGCAATATAATATCTAAAAATTAATTTTTTTAAAAAGGAATAAGAATTTAAAATCGAAAAGAGGGAGATGTTAAATGGCTAAAAAAGCAACGAAAGGAGCTAAAGTAGAACCATTGTTTGTAAAATCAAAAGTTCGAGAATATATAAAAGGTAAGGATTTAAACACAGCTAGTGCTGTGCTTGATGGTGAAGCTTTAAACAATATAATTATTAACATGCTTGATAAAGCCGTAAATCGAGCTAAATCAAACGGTAGAAAAACGGTAAAAGAGAGAGATTTATAACTTTCTCTATAAATTCTTTTTTTTCTGAATTCTATACCTATTTTTCATTTTAAGAAATTCATTAGAGTGTTAAGATTTTAATCAAAGCAATATTAACGTCTAACTAATAATAATTTAAAAAGAAATAGATTTATATTTTAACTAATAAAGGCTTTAGTTTTAAAAGTCCGTAGTTTTTGTTTTTTTATAAAGAACAATATTTAAGATAAAAATATGCCTGAAAGCAACTTTACTAAAACATTATTGCAGAGTTA
>CAZWEM010000042.1:36866-43990 GCA_964632315.1 uncultured archaeon | reverse complement strand
TTAGTAACTCCCTTTGCATTTTATGGGACCATGAAGTTATTTTTAGCGACAGTTAACCCCGCATATCCACTTGATTTTATGGGTAAGGTTGCAGATGCGTTAAAGTCGAATGGTTCTGCCTTTATTCAATCATATTCAGATTGCATGAGAGGCTGGAGGCATGGGGCTTCCGATGCATTAAAGATTTCCAAATTAGCTACCGATTGCGGTTATTGGCCATTATATACCATTAGGGTTAAAGATGGCGTACCCACTTTTTCCTATTATCGAGGACTTGACGTCGACAAGGATAAATTTATAGAATATCTTAAATCAATGGGTCGATTTAGACACTTATTTAAACCCCAATTCAGAGAAAAAGAAATTGATGAGATCATATTTCTCACAGAACAACGGAATGAAAAACTCAAGAAATTAATCGATAGTTTTGGTGCTGAAAAGCCAGTAGATTTCTATCGGGTAAATCGGAAAACATTGGAACCTCAAAAGCATTTGCAGCCAGGACACGGACTCTGCCCTGGATGCGGGGCAGGAATGGTATTAAATCAATTAGCAACTGCAGCAATGGCGGTTGCTGGAAATAACATCATCTACGTGAATAATACGAGTTGCTCGGAAGTTTCTACTTCGAAAGATAACGTGACGTCATGGAATGTTCCCTGGGTGCATCATTTATTCGAATCAGGCGCAACAATTGCCGATGCGATCGTAACCACTAAGAAAATCTTAAAGACTAAAAATCTTTATGAAAATGAAATTCCGTGGGTAATCCACATTGGTGGCGATGGATCAACGTACGACATTGGATTTCAATTCTTAAAAGCAGCACTTATACGAACAAGTTCATTCCTCGAGATGAATGAAATGTTAAATCAACACTAATTTATTTTATATTTTAATTATTATTCTTAATATTGGAACATTATTAGGTTAAAATTGTTACAAAACTTTTACATTAGCACTTTCTTACAATCTTGACTCAATTTATATTGAAATAATATCTACATTTATAAGTCTGAATTTCCTATTTGATTATCACTAATCTATTTCATTTGAGATTAGCTATTAAAACAAATATTAATCAATCGTAAAACTAAGTGAAACATTATGGGAGAAGAAACAAATGAAGCGCCTCCTAAAGAAGAAGCTCCTGAGAAAGAGAAAAAACCTAAAGTGAAAAAGGAGCGAGCTCCGAGAGAGGGACCACTCGTACAAATGACAGCACCAGAAGGTGCACCAAAAATCGTAGCATTGATGGCTGCGCTGTCAGTTATACTTCAAGGTAGCAACTTATTTTGGACTGGTTTGAATTTTTCACTTCCAGTGAGCCTTACCTGTGGTATTGTATTATTTATTTTAGGAATAATCTTAATCCTTACTATAGATATTCTTAATTTTGGTAGCCCTACGCTAAAAAGAATCGAAGTATTTGAAAAATTCTATAGATTTGAAGTTTTACTTATTCTAGGTTTAGTAGTCATCTTTTTTGAAATGTTATCGATCTTTTTTGCTTTAGGAACTCCAGGAGCACTTGCAGTGATGCTCGGAGGTTTTTTAGTGATAACATCCTCTATAATGGAGATTTTCATTAAGAAGGAGAAAATTATGAAGCCATCCAAATTAGTTGCTCTAATTGGAATCATTATAACAATAGTTGAAATAATATATTTGTTTGCAATTCCAACTCTTCCAAATGTATGGGATGCGTGTGTAGGAATAGTTGTTATTATTCTATTGTTATTATCAATGTATGAAAAGATCAAAGTCATTCCCTATCAGTGGTGGATGGTTCTAATCCTCGGATTTGTATTATTTGGATGGGTATCACCTGGTACCGGTGGAACTTTTATATTAATATCGTTTATCCTGATGTTATTAGAGAAGTGAAATAACTAAATTTCTATTTTTCTTTTTTATTTTATTTAGTATGGAACTCGATCCTTGTAGTATTCATATTTGAGATGATTCCCCCAGATATTGGATTCTAATTCTTAAAAGCAGTATTAATACGAACGAGTTCGTTCCTTGAATTGAATGAAATACAAAAGCGACATTAATTTATTTTATATTTTAATATTTATCTTGCTATATTCTAATTTTATAATCGATCTGTGATTAAGAAAAAGCAAACTTCATCTCTTCTTTTTAATAATTCAATAACTTCCCTTCCACTTTTAAATAACACTTAATGATCTAATTTTTATATAAATCAATTTTAAAAAGTAAATCGTCTAATATAGTAAAAAATAGCCTTCAATTCTGGTTAAATTTAATGTTGTTCCATCAAAAATTAAAAGCCATTGATAAAGATTTTTACAAGAATTTTCAAGTTTTATGCGGTATTGAGGAAGAATTCTTGATTATTGATGAAAAAGGAACGTTAAAAGAAGCTGCAGATGAGATCATGATGAAGGCTGCAAGTATTCTCGAAAATAATGCACAATTACTACAGTCTCTAAAAATAAAAATTCGGAGTTTAGACGCGGAACCATCACCTTCCCAAATTGAATACGTGACTCTTCCATTAGAACCAGATTTAATTGAAGAAGCGGTAAATGCTGGAAGAAAATTGTTAACTGCTGCTGCTAAAGATTTAGACGTGAAAATCTTAGCGCAGAGCATGCATCCTATTCAAAGCGATCCTAATCCGATTTCAGGAACGCATATCAATGTATCAATAAGAAGAAAAGGAATTTTAATGAAACCAATTGAATTACAGGCAGTACATAATTATCTATGGAATTATTTACCTGAAATAATCGGAATATCGGCGAATTCCCCCATTTACAAGGGTAACAATACAAATATTGCTAGTAATAGATGTGCAAATAGTTCAGTCCTAAAAAGAAATGGGTTTGCCTCTGTAGAAGTCCCAGATAAGAGTCCTGCTTTAGTCCCGATGCGCTATTACGGTAGAATGAGGTATACCCTTAAGATTGGAAGTGGTGAAGATGATTTTTCACGAAAAGTAATTACAAATACTCGGGGGGAACGTTTAGTTGACATAACACCAAGGGGGCCTTTTACTAACATCTCTCAAGATGCTGAAGAACTCCCTACAAGAAATCGAGTTGAAGTACGTGTTGTTGATGTGCAGCAAAATGTTCAAGATGTTCTCGATTTATCATATTTATGTTGTCTTTCAGCTTTAGATGCGATTAATTTACATCTGAGTGGAAGAATTAACAAAGATCCCTTTCACGATGCGAACGTTGAAAATGCCATTGCTAATGGTAAAAATTCAAATTTCAGACGAGAAAATGGAAACAGTGAGTCATTAGAACAGAGCTTAAGTAGATGGATTAATGAAATTGGGAAGTATCAAAATTATTTAGGAATTGAAATTAAAAATTTACCTCATCCAAAACTACAACAGGAATCGATTCAAAATGAATTGAATATAAAATATGAAACTCGGAAAATTGAAAAATTAAGACAACAAGGGCGAAATCATGTTTTAGTTCAATTGAACGATTCTAGAATTGTAACTGACAGATCAGGAACCACTTATCAAATTAAACCTGGAGCAAGGGTACGAGGTATTATTTCCACTGATTATAATCTCTCTTATGATAAATTAAATGGTCTAGTGACCAATTTTAAGGATATTAAGATTGTAAATAATCTTGAGGTAGAAGGTCTAAAAATTCCGTTAAATAATAATGATAGAGTTATCAATGTTTCTACACCATCAGAGTCCATATTTGACAGACTTTTTGGAAATTTTGGATTTTAAATTTATTATAGGATAAATCAAAAATAATTAAGGATTATGAAAATAGAATCAATAAATAACATATTCGTATATGGTACCTTACAGCAAGGAGGGAGTCGAAATTATATTCTGGAGGGTATAAAGTTTGAAAAAGCGAAACTCCCGAATTATAGTAAAATCGAACCAGAAAATTTAGGCTTTCCCTTTATCATAAGAAAAGAAAATTTCGAAGTTAATGGTGAGGTTTATTTTGATGTAAATAAAGATTTGCTTGAATTATTAGATCGGATAGAAGGAGAAGGTTATCTTTATCATCGAATTGTAGTCAAAGTGAAAACGGCTCAAGGTAGAGAAGTACAAGCTTTTACTTATTATCCAGACGAGAATTTGATACACAACTATACCTGATTTATATGAATGATGATCCCGAAATTAATGGTAGTCAAAAGAAAAAGATCTGCATAATCGATAATTATCCTTTTGGATTTCCGACAGATCGTATCTCGAGATTAGAATCAATTCTGAATAACATGATAGCTGATGTAGAAGTAGTTACTATTCATTTTAGCCAACTAAAAGAAGAAGAACTCGAGCAATTTTCAGGTGTAATATTGTCTGGTTCAAACTTTAATGTATCCAGTTTTTATTATGATTATAAAATTAAAGATAGATATCAACCAGAAATAGAACTTATAAGAAATTCTTCGCAAGTACCGATTCTGGGAATTTGCTTTGGTCATCAACTAATTGCTTATGCTTTTGAAGCACAAGTTTGTAGAATGAGAATGCCCGCTAATAATCAAGGAATAATATTTATAGTTCTCAATGAAACGGATGAATTCATTAATAACAATAATATACCAGTGAATGTTCACCATCGTGATTTTATTTCACCCAATGATGTAAACATAATTAATAATTTTAAAATTATTTCAGCTTCGAGAACTAAAGGATATAAGATCATCCAATACATGAAACATAAGGAAAAACCAATTTTTTCAATACAGTTTCATCCTGAAACTCATAATGCCTATTACTTTCATGCTAGCTTATTTGACGATCAAATAGTTAATAAAACAATGACTATCGGACAAAAAATTATTGAAAATTTTATTTGGGGTTGCATCTACGAGCATTAAATTAAAAATTAAAAACTGTAATTGGGATATGATGCCCACAGACACTTAATTAATAGACTATAAAAGTTATAAATTTAAATCAGAATGGATTTCTACACAACAAAAATATTTGAAAAAAGAGAAAATACTATGGAAAAATCGAATTTTACACGTCAAATTGAAGATTTTGGCATTAAAATGTACATATTGGGGATACTTGCTATAATAAGCATTTTTATCGGGGGAGTCATCCAATTAGTAATGTTTATTATTTTGCTTTTATCGCTTAAGGATATCAAGGACGCAAATTTAGAATTACATAACGAACATCTAGAGAAATTTCGAAAATATATTATTTATGCGGTAATCGTTGGGATTATTGGAGCCTTAATAATTATTGTTATTACAGTGTTCGTAGCAATTATTTTTATTTCAGCGATCCCTGGATTTACTTTTAGTTCACCCATTACCGTATCGGAATTTCAACAAATAACGCCATTAATTGGGATTCTCTTATTAGTGTTGTTAGGAGGATTTCCCGTTGGAGCTGTCGCTTTAGAGCTTCTTATTCTTGCTTGGAAAAATTTCCAGATGTTCTTAGAAATGAATTCTGGATTATTCCCGAATACTGTTGCTCTAAAAGCTATCGATGGCTCTAAAAAAATTAAAAAAGCGTATCTACTTCAACTTATTTCGCTCATTATTGGAGCAATTTTAGTTCTGGTTGCCATTTTTATATTTCCTCAAATCGAAGCTTTGATTATTGCATTCATTGAAGAAACTACTCCCGTAATAGAGTTAGTAGTAGGCATTATAGCTCTCTTCATTATCCCGGGTGTTGCAATAGGAATTCTAGGGATAATAAGTTATATTTTAATGATTATTGGCTACTTCAAGCTATCAGAATTGAAACACATTTAATTTTAATTTTTTTTTTACTTTTTTTATTTAGCTCGTATAAGTTAATCTTTCGTTTTATTTAGTAGAAGTATGGTGCCTTGTTTCCAATACACATTTCTTTAAACAAATTCCTCTAAATGAATGAGTACTTAAATTAACACTAATTTGTTCTATATTTTAATTTTTATCTGAATTAGTATGTTAAATTTCTTATTCCCCAATTTTTAAAGATTCGACTCTAGAATTGTAAGTGACAGTTCAAGAACCATATATCAAATTAAACCAGATGCGAGTATGGCATCGATTGATAATAATTTCGAGTTTTTTGCAGTTGTCAATTTACGTTATCGAAAATATTATTATTCTCAAAAAAATTTAGAACAATACTTCATCCCTAAAAAATCTATATTAATAACAGAAGAATATCTTGAAAGAAGACAACGGGGAGTAGGCTATAAAAAGACAGCTACCAATTACTTATTTAAACGTGTGAATTAAACTTCTCAATGAATGTCAAAATAAATTTCGCATAAATAGACATTTTTTACTCTACTTTCAGATAGCCTTAAATAAGGCATTTTACTTATTTACCTTATGACCAATATTACTTTTAGTGTGGATGATGATTTGCATAAAAAAATGAAGGAGCATCCAGAGATTAAATGGACCGAAATATTAAGACAATCAATAATAAATTATCTTAAAAAAGTTGAAGAAATTGACGAAATATCAATTGAGGATTTTAGATCCCGATTAGAGCCTGATCTCGTAAAAAAAATTGATAATTTAGAAGAACAAAAGGAAAAAGATTATTATGATAAAATAAAGAAAAAAGAAATGGAACGATTGGTCAACTTACAAAAGCTAGAAAAAGAGGAAGATTTATAATTTGGTTATTAGATACGAATGCATTAATAATCTCAAAAAAGAATAATATAAAAAGATTTTCTCAAGACCACGTAAATACAACTATCCTTTCTTTGATAGAATATCCTCTAGCCTCAAAATTTGAGAACTTAACCACAATTTTCCCTTCTAGTATTCATTATGAACAAGCATTTAGAAATGCAATATTTTTGAGAGAAAAGGGAACTCCAATTCCTACAATCGATTTATTGATTGGCACTATTACTATAGATAAAAATTTGGTTTTAGTATCTGACGATTTACATTTTCAATATCTTCAAAATATTGACCCCCGATTGAAAATGATTGCACCAGAAGATTTCATTCATAACATCTTGTAATAAATTGTCTTATCTCTATCTTGAATTCCAAATTTCATACCTGATTCTTCCTACCTGATCAAATTTAATGAAAGATTGATTTACTAACTTACGTTTTTTATATCACTTAAAAGGGGATAAGAATCTTAAAGAAAATGAAATCCC
>CAZWEM010000042.1:1388-36766 GCA_964632315.1 uncultured archaeon | reverse complement strand
AATGAAATCCCCACTAATTTATTTTATATTTTAATTTTATTTTGAACTAATTTTGTAAAATTTTATATCTTAATTTAATTAAATTTACCTTAGAACAGTCCAAAAAATTAGTATATAGAACTATAATCCAATCAATAAAAACTCATCTGAGAAAATATGTTTAGTGTAGATAAAGATTTAAATATGGCAGAGACTCTTTTAAATGAGGGCAAAGATTTTGAAGCAATTCCTCTTTTAAACAGATTAGTTGAAAACCCTAAATTATCAATATCAGAAGAAATTTTAGCAAGCAACCTACTTATTAGATTGGGAGATTCAGAAAAAGCTTTTAAAATTGCTGAGGAAGCTTATCACAAAGCTAAAGGATCTAAAGATTACCTAAATTCAATGAATGCACTCCTAAATATGGCTAATTCTTCAATCATAATAGGTGATTTAGGGAAGAGTTCTAAATTACTAGAAACAAGTGAAGAAATATATAAACTGCTTTCTATTGGACCTGAAGCTAAGCTTGAAATTGATGCTTACACGGCTTATATTAAAGGATTCCTTTCTTTTTATCAAGGTCACGAGAAGGATTCTTTAAAATATTTTCAAAAGAGTTTAGAATTACGTGAAAATATAGGTAATAAACGAGATATTGCTGAATCACTTCTTGGATTGTCCAATTTTTATCGCCTTGTAGAGGTGGATCTCGATAAAGCTTTTTATTATATAGAACAATGTCTTAAAATTGCCAACCAAATAAAATATCAACGGCTATTAGCTAAAGCTAATGTTTATTTAGGTCATATTTATCATGTTAAGGGAGAATTAGAAAAATCTTTATCACATAACAAGTCAGCGTTAGCATATTTCGAGAAAACTAATGATTTAAGTTCCTATTTAGGTACTATGAATAATATGGCGGGTGTATATCGAGCACAAGGAAATTTAGATGAAGCTGTAGAATTATTAACTAAATGTATTGATTTTTCAGAACCATTAAAAAATAATTGGATGAAAGTAGGATATCACGTGACCATGGTGGAGGTTTTACTCATTAAAGGTGACATTAATAAAGCTAAGGAACATTTAGAAAGAGTAAAACAATTGCGCGATATAGAAAAAACCCCCTATATTAATCGGGATTATAAGTACACCGAAGCTCTTATTCTCAAGAAGAGCCCTAGAATTCAACATCGTGCTAAAGCAGAGAACTTGTTTAGATCATTAATTGAAGATAAAGATGTTGTTTTTGATATTAAAATAGAGGGATTGATTCAGTTATGCGATCTACTAATTGATGAGCTTAAAATTACGGGTGAAAAAGAGATTCTCGAGGAGATACAGCCCTTAATTAATCAATTATTGAATTTAACAGAAAAGTCGCACAGTTATTGGTATTATGCTGAAACGTATGTTTTGCAAGCAGAATTAGCACTATTAACATTAGATATTAAAAACGCTCGCCAATTGTTAACTAAAGCCCAGAATATTGCTGAAAGTTATGGTTTTGACCCTCTAGTGAGAAAAATCTCAAGTGAGCATGACGATCTACTTCAGAAATTAGATTTGTGGGAGAATTTAAAAGAATCAGAATCATCACTATCTGATCGATTGAAGTTAAGTAATATTGATGATCAGATAAATATTATGATTCAAAAACGTAGAAATGGGCCCTCAGAAATAAAAGAAGAAGATCCTATTATGATTTTATTAATATCTGAAGGAGGCACTCCCACGTTCTCTAACTTGTTTGCTGACACATTTATGGTTGAAGATGATCTAATTAGTGGCTTTTTATCTGCTTTTAACACGTTTAGCGGTGAACTCTTTTCTGAAGGGCTTGATCGGGCTTCCTTTGGTGAGTTTACCTTAATAATGAAGCCAATTTCAAGATTTTTAGCATGTTATATCTTTAAGGGACAATCATTCTTTGCTCAAAAACGTCTCGAGCACTTTATTGAAAGATTAGAAATGAATCAAGATTTGATGAATAAATTTAATGAATATCAAATAGCAAACCAAATGATTAAACTTGAAGATTTACCTAATCTTAACTCTCTTATAACTCAGATTTTTCTCAATGAATAAATTGGCTAGAATAGAAGTTAGACGAATTTTTTTCCATTTTCCTTAAAAATTATTAACTTTTATATCCTAGTTCATTTATGTATTTTACATTAAGAGGTATAATAATTTTACGTGTTAAAAAATCTAAATGAATGGTACTCAAATTTTTAAATTCAAAATTGTAGTCATTGGGGATGGAGGAGTAGGAAAAACCTCTTTAATTAAGAAATTTACCCACGGTAATTTTAAAGAAGACTATATTAAAACTATTGGAGCTCAGTTTACCAAAATACAAAAAAAAGTTGATGGAGATGAAATAAGCTTAATATTTTGGGATATTGCTGGCCAAAGCAGTTTTGATTTTCTCAGCTCTTTATTTTATAAAGAGAGTAACGCCTGTATAATTGTCTATAGTGTTGAAGAAAATGAATTAGGAACTGAAAGTTTTTCCCATATAGCAGATTGGTATAATGAACTTAGAAATCGATGTGGAAATATTCCGGTTGTCCTTTTTGCGAACAAAATCGATTTAATCGATGAAGATAAGTTGGATACACCAAAAATCCAACGAATCCTTGATGATTTGAACATACCTAACTATTACCTTACCTCTGCTAAGACAGGACAAGGAGTTACTGATGCTTTTAATGATCTTATTGTAAAATTATATCACCACTCTTAAAACTAAGTAAGTTTTAAGAAGATTTCAAAGCTCATTTCTTTGTTCCATCATATCGGCACGTAATAGATTGGCAATTGTTAACCAATTTTGTTTTGTTTCAACATCTTTTATTTTTTCGTGTATTAATTTTGTTCCCATCTTGAGATTTTTCTCTGCTAAATCGTGCTCTTCTAATGCAAGATAACAGCTTGCTAATTTAATATATGTTTGATAAATAAACCAACTGTCTTTATCTAAGAGAATCACTTTTAAGAATTTTGTTGAAGCCTGCTTAAAATCCTCAAAATATAATAATATTTCTCCTAATGTGTCGTAGTAGAGAGCATTTTTAGGATTATCTTCTATTAGTTGTTGGATAATCTGTATTGCTTCTTTTTTTTTCCCCAAATACTTTAACCAAAATGATTTATAATTCAGAAGATCGGGATTCTCTGGGTGCTTCTTGATTAACTTCTCTATGATATTCATCCCTCCCTTAACATCTTTCTTCATTTTTAGAATAGATGCTTTTTTCATTTGTAAGCTGATTTCCTTTTCAGGGAATAATTGGATCATTTCATCCAAAAATTCTAGTACTTTCGTGTATTGGTTATAATAAATGAGAATTCTTACTTTTTCATTATATGGATCATCATCAAGTGGATCTAAAGCAATGACTCTCTCAGTTTCCTTCAATATTTCTTGATATTGGTCTTCTAATGTTACAGAACCTTGCGAATAAACGATACTTTCCATATCCTGCCAAATGATTCCCTCTAATTTATCATAAGTATTCATTAATCTTTTCTTTGTTTCAATTTTATATGCTAGATATCTGATATATCCTGGTAAAAATTCTCTTAAAGATTCGATTAAATCCTCATGAAATAAACCTTCACAACTCTCATTTATAATGTTTTCAAGCAATAATTCATGCTCATTATAATACCCAAATTTTTGTAAATACTTGCTCTTAGTGATATGATCTGTAGAAATTGCTCGAAGCATCTTTTCCAATTTTTGATTTGCTTCGAAATAATAATATTTATCTGGAGGTACTTCTAACCGATGTAATTTCAGATCAAAAATTTTTCCCGTTAAGATTTCATCTATCCAATAATCAAGAATTTTTCTCTTAATTAGGTATAGATTTGAAAATTTCTCGAGAGAGAGGTAGTTTGGATAAAAATCTGGATGATTTATTGATATGAATAATAGAATTTTATAAAAATCGTACTCATTCGTTAATATAGTTTTCACTTTTGAATAATCCAACCTTAATACCTTGTTTAAGAAGCGAAATTTAACTTCTTTATCATTAACTTTATATTCCTCAAAAAATTCAGTGGTTTTTAAAGTAATTTCATCAATACGCTTACTTTCCTCTTCTAAAATGGTCTGCCGATCTAGGGCATAGTCATGTAGCATTTTGGAATACTCTATCTTGCCTGATTGAGTAATTTTATATAGATTATCAGTTTTTAGGATAAACTTGCTCTCAATAAGATATCTAAGGTTTTTGGACAAAGCATTCTGATTAATAGATAAGGGTTCCTTTATGAAATCAGACCTTCGACAATATTCATTGTTATACACCATCCAGAGAATCCACTTATCGTAATCTCTGCCACTCTTTAAAATAACTTTTGGAGGATAATTTAGTTTTCGTCGTTTTCCTTTATATTTGGATAATTCATGAAATCTTTTTTTCCCCTCTGGAGTAATTTGATAATATCCTCGAGACACTTTTTCTATGAATCTTTTCTTATTTAGAATGCCTAAATATCTTGAAAGTGTAGCCTCGGGTATACTCATTGGTTCCTTAGAGAAATTAGCCCACTCACATCCCTCATTGTTATATAACATCCAGAGAATTATATGCTCATAATTCTTTTTTGCTAATTTTCGAGGATTGAGGATTTCTTGAGAAGGGAAATTAATTTTTTCCATATTTGTAGTGATTTTTTTTAATCAAGAAATCATAAAGTCCATCTAGTATAATAACTTTACTTTCAGAATGTATGGGAGTTCCATAGTACTTATGAAAGTAGAACTAAATAATCGGAAAAATCGAATTTTATTTAACAAAAATTTAAAAAAATCTAATTAAAAAGAGGTTGAAATTAAATGAATATCGAAAAATTGACACAATATTGGTTCTTTTTTTCCTTTCTCTTGCAATTGTTCTTTGGATTGACATTTATCTTTCTTTTGGACATATTTTTAGACATACTCTATTGGCCTTATTCTGATCCAGGAATTCCACGGCTATTTGGAGTAGCTCTTTTAGGTTATTCTTTCCTTAACTTACTGGCATACAGGAAAAAGGAATGGGAATGCGTGAAAATGGTTGTTCTCCAGCAAATTGTATGGATTCTATTAGAAATTCTAGCAATGTTATATATCCACTTTGGCCTTCCCACCCATCCTATTGTTTGGGTCAACACGATTATATGGATCGTACAAGTAACAGTTTTTATTTACATATACATCCAACACAAATAAGAACTAAATCAAATTGGCTTATATAAGCTAAACTCTTTTTTTTTATTCTCTATTCTTTATAATCTTTTGATTCAATTTCTTCAAATAGAATTTTCACAGGTATACCCATGGAAAACCAATAAATGTATTTTTCTTGATTAGGGTGTTCCTTTTGCTCTTTGACACACTCTGCTTCAAACTCCATGATTAATTTAAAATACATTTTTTGCCATCTCTTCCATTGATCCTCTGTGAGAAAGAATTGGCCCATAAAAACATGACTCATATCATTTTTTGTGCGATTTATTGTTTTATAAATTTTAGTGTAGATTTCTACGATATCATCCGAGTCAGTTTCTTCTAAATATTCAAAGAATCTGATCTGTTTATCCAAGATCTTTTTATTATAGGTTGCTAAAGATTTATTGGAGGTAGCAATTTTTTTAATTAATTCCTTATCGTATCCTCGCGAAGTATCGAAACCAGCAAGTGAGAGTATATCCGCCGCATTAGGAGTTAGCGAATAATAATGGGCTTCTATATTGGCCCTAACATGCTTTTTTTTAGAAATTTCAACAACTCCAAGCTTAATCATTTCCTGTAAATGCGGGTGTATTGTAGATTTTGACTTTCCTAACTTTTTTGCTAATTGAGTAAAACTTAATTCATGATAAACCGTTAATAATCCCCATATTCGATAGCGAATATCATTTTTCCAAAATGAAACATCAATTGTCGGTGTAATTTGATTTTCTTCCATATCAGCCACCTTTAAATAATTTTATGAATGTCAAATTTATTTCTCGTTATTTATGTTAATAGAGTCAATTTAAGGTTATAAGTATTTATAACAATACGAACAATAAAAAACCAATTATTCTTATGATATTATTGCTTTTATATTACTCTATTTATATCTATCGAATCGATTTACATAAATCTATATTTTTGTCATGATTTTATAATTGATTTGTTGAAGGTTTCAATTTTATTATTCGACTAGTATCGAAATATTTAAATATTAATGGTTTCTATTTTTTTAAATGATCCGAATCGTGAAAGATCCATTATTCTTGAGTCTTAATTGGATATATTGAATTACTCTAGAATCACACGAACCGATACGGAAAACCTAATAAAAATCAAATGAAAAAATCTAATAGTGATAATTTATATTCAAAACTCTCAAAAATTTTACTTTCACATATCTTGGGACTTTCATGAGACTATTGAAAGTAGGATTATATATTCGAACAAATAAAAATTGTCAAATAAAGAAATATTAATGAGAGTAAAAAAAACTAAAAGCAGGGTAAGAGAAAATGGGCGAAACCAATGGTGTATATAGAAAACTACAGCAGCATATCGACGAGCGTATGCCTGTAGGCTTCCCAAGGAGTGAATCTGGTGCTGAAATACGAATTTTAAAGCATTTATTCACTCCGGAGGAAGCGAATTTAGTATTATATTTGAGTGCCTTACCAGAACCAATTGAACGTATTTACAAGCGTATTAAACATACTGGGATAACACTGGAAGAATTAGAGCAACAATTAGATTCTTTAGTGAAAAGAGGATTAATCATGGGAGGAAGTTTTAATGATCCCGACAAAAAAACATATAGCACGGCTCAGTATGCGATTGGCATGTTTGAGTTTCAAGTGGATAAGCTTAATATAGAATTAGCTGAAGTTGCTGAAGAATACAATAAATCCGTATTTTATAAAGAATTCTTTAAGCCAAATGTTCCCCCTCAAATGCGAACAATTCCAGTTGAGAAAGCCGTAGTACCAGAACATCATATCAGTACTTATGATGATGTGAGTAAACTTTTGGAAAATGCTGAGGAACCAATTGTAATACTGAACTGTGTCTGCAAACAAGAAAAAAGAGTATTGGGAGGATCGTGTAGCGTTACAGATATACCCGATACTTGTATGGGATTTGGCAATTTGGGAGCTGGCTTTTTAGAATTGGGTTCTGGTCGTAAGGTCACCAAAAGTGAAGCAATGGAACGCTTGAAGAAATATCAAGAGCTTGGATTGGTGCTTCAACCGAATAATTCACAAGACTCCGGGTTTATTTGTGCATGTTGTGGGGATTGCTGTCAAAATTTACTTATGGTAAAACAATTCCCTCGTCCCGCTGATTATTTTGCATCAAACTTCCATGTGATAGTGGATGCAGATATATGCGAAGGATGCGGTACCTGCACTGAACGATGCCAGATGGATGCTGTATCGCTTGTCAGTAATGTTGCCACGATAGATTATGATAGATGTATAGGGTGCGGAAATTGCGTGGTTACCTGCCCGTCAACGGCAATCACGCTCGAAAAGAAGGAAAAAGAAATGGTGCCTCCAAAAGATTTCGACGCACTATTACAAAAGATCATGATCAAGAAACGGGGATTCCTTGGGACGATGAAAATGATGGGTAAAATGTTGTTAAAAAAGCAAATTTAATTTTTTTTTTTTTGTAAAATTCATATTAAAAAATAAAAATTTTCAAAAAGCAAATTGAGTGAAAACTGAATTGAAACAAGTAAACCGAAGGTGATTTATAATTGTAGCTACAGTTCGTAGCTACAGTAAATCTAATTAAAAATTCGAAGTGAAAAATTTATTGTTAAAAATGAAAGTTATGAACATATTATACAAAAATGAGAGTGATATCTTAAATGACAATTACAAATAAAAAACGAGATATAATTTGTTTAGTTTTCTTAGCAATTTCGATGATTTTAATAATAAACACACTACAAAATGAACCAAATAATAACTTATATGAAGGATCAATGAAAAGAGAATCAATAGACTCTGATCTTTTAAAATCTAATGTTCTTAATTTTAAATATACCACCTTGGCAGCATTTCCAGCATTTCCAGATTATATTGCCCACAGCTTTGCTATAAGTGGTGATATTGTCACTTATCCAGTGTATTCAAATTATTTTAAACTTTTTGCTCTTGATATTGGAAGAGGAGAAATTCATGAGCTGATTGGGAGTAGCTATATTCCACATTATGGTAATGTAGCATATCAACACTATGCTATCATTGCTAAAAGGGGTAGTGCAGGAGTTGCTAGTGAGCCATCTGAAATTTTAAAAATTAATTATAATAATAATGAAGTTTCTACTTTAATTCCTGCTCATGATTATGATAAGTATAAAGATTTAAGTCTTTCATTTCCTTACCTGGTTTTCGTACATGAATACTACTCTGGGCCGTCCTGGGGTACTTTCTACCGAATTTCATTAGATATATACAACCTCTTAACAGGTGAGAGTTTAATTATTGAACAGTTTGAAGTCAGTGACTTTTTTGAACATGAAATTATAAAAAAACCAGCTTTGGATGGAAACTATGTTGTATGGATTAGAGGATTAGAGAGAAGTTGTGTTAATACAGAATTGTGGACTTGCAACATAGAGACAGGAATATCATCCAAATTATTAGTTACTCCCACTTATGAAAACTTAGTATATACTGCAGTTAACGGTGAAGGTATTACAGTCTTCTCTAAATTAGTAAACGATAATTTAAAAACTGAGTTATGGGGAATGAATATTGAGTCACATGCACTTTGGCTAATTTCTAATTCTCCCACATTTCAGGGTGAAAT
Organism: uncultured archaeon; assembly: GCA_964632315.1. Lineage (GTDB taxonomy): Archaea > Asgardarchaeota > Lokiarchaeia > Sigyniarchaeales > SOKP01 > SOKP01. The sequence goes on along the minus strand of CAZWEM010000042.1, from coordinate 27,939 downwards.
ACAAATGGATTGAGACTATGTTGTTTGGGAAGCATATGAACCCCCAGGAGGTTGTTTAGGGAATGACTGTTCTCAAATGTATGATGAGGTGAATATCTATTTTCACGATCTTGCAATTGGAGAAACTGTGCGTGTTACTAACGATCCTGGTCAAGAACATTTCCCCGAGATTAAGGGTGACCGAATCGTATATTTATCAAATAGCGCTGGTTTTAACGAGTTAAAAATGGTCGAGTTTATAGCTCGGCCCCCCCATTATCCTGAAAAAGATCGTGCTGAAGAACTGTATAATAGCGGTCAATGTGAAATTTTGTTTGGTGAAACTTTTATTCGTCTAGATGAATGGGTTAATACCAAAACACGATTGATTGAACCGGTGAGTACTACTGGAGAATCAATATTATATATCCGAAATGGTGATATTATTGGCGACCATCGAACAAATCAAACCTCAATTTGGATAAATGATATTGAAATAATAAGTGGTATACTTTTCAATGAAGAATTTGATTCAATTGCAATATTTATCGATTTCCCCAACCAATATAATGAATTTGAGATTGAAGTTGGAGGTCCACCCGGTTCTTATATAACTGTACTAATTTTAAATTTTCCATCTTCTTATAACCTTTCACCCTTCATAATTGACGATGATATTAGTAATGGAGCTGGAGATTACACCTGGGCTGAAGCTGTCATAGAACCTTGGTGCACTGGCTCAGGTTCATTAAGCGATCCATATATTATTAAGGATATTAGACTAAACGCTCAAAATTCTGGTAGTGGGATTGAGATTAGAAACTCAGATGTTTATTTTAGAATTGAAAATTGTCTTGTTTATAATTCTGGTTCAAATCAATATGATGCTGGAATCAAATTATATAACGTGAAGAATGGAAAGTTAGTTAATAATAACTGCTCAGAGAATAATTATTACGGAATTTGCTTAATGCATTGTATTGATATATTGATCTCTGGAAATTTTGTTCAGGATAACTATGCTAATGGTATATATTTATACCAGAGTTCTTCTAATCAAATAAAAGAAAACATTGCATCAGGCAACGTCCATGGTTTCGTTTTATTTGGGGGTTCAAATAACTCTCTTACTGACAATAAGGCTACAGAAAATTCTTATGGCTTTGGAATATATTCAAGTTTTAGTAACACTCTTGGAAATAATAATGCGACTAAAAACATATTCTATGGGATCTTTTTAACTAGTAGCGCTAATAATAAGATTATAGGAAATATAGCCTCAGAAAATTTATACGGTTTTGAAATCCTCAGATATTCCTATAATAATGAATTTTCTGGCAATTTAGCTACATATAATACTGGATGCGGTTTTTCTATTGATTCCTGCGCATACAACAATTTCTTTAGTAATCAAATTACTTTTAACTTGTATGGTATTAAGATATTATCTGCCAGTTCTGACAACGTATTTTTAGATAACAATTTTACTGGTAATGATGTTAATGCATTTGATGAAGGGATGAATAATCAATGGGATGATGGAGTGAAAGGAAACTTCTGGTATGATTATCTCGATGTAGATTTTAATGATGATGGAATTGGAGACTCTCCCTATATAATTAGTGGCTTTGCTGGGGCTCAAGATAATTATCCAATTTGGGATGATGGAGAAAACTCGCCTATTGGAAATAATATAGAATTAAATGATCCCATTTCAGGTATCAGTATAACATTTACCACGATTACTCAGAGTGGTACAACGATAGTTACTAGTAGCGATACAGGAAATGATCCCCCATCAAGTTTAAGTGTCTCTGGACTATATTACGAGATTACTAATACAGCTAGCTATTCAGGAGTAATCACCGTAGCGATCCCTTATACTGTAGGAAATCCAAGATTAATGCATTGGAACTCAGAAAATAATCAATGGGAGGATATAACTACTTTAATTGATTCATCGAATAAAATTATTTATGGCAACATCTCAAGTTTCTCAGAATTTGTGGTAATGACTGGAATATCGCCAACACTTTACATTGACTCTGATTTCACATTTAATGGAGACATCTTTGGACCGATTGTCATAACCGCCGATAATATAGTTATTGATGGAAATGGTTATAGATTAAAAGGACTTGGAACGAGAAAAGCATTCGAATTAAATGGTAGAAAAGGGGTTACTATTAAAAATGTCGTTGTAGAAAGATGGACTTATGGTTTTTATCTCGAATTCGCTAACTTTAACACATATAATAACAACATTATTAAAAATTGCGGTTATGGGTTCTTATTTTATGGTAGTTCAAATAATCTATTATCAAATAATCTTGTTGCTCAAAGCAGATATAAAGGCTTTTACCTGAGGTTGGGATCAAACTTCAATAAATTGACTAATAACATAGCGCTAGAAAATCCTGAACAAGGTTTTAGCTTAATAGAAAATTCCAATCACAATTTCCTTTCTGAGAATATGGCCATCAATAATGGACAAGGATTCTCTTTCATAGATTCAAATTATAATAGTATGTTGAATAATCTAGCAGATTGTAACAAATATACCGGATTTCCATTGTCTCGTAGTTCATATAATATTTTGATCGGTAATATTGCGATGAATGCAAATTACGGATTTAATCTTGGCGAAAATTCGAACAATAATGTTTTAGCAGCAAATACGATAAAATTCAATTGGGGAGGAATTTTTATTCGGTTTAATTCATATACTCAAGAAGCTTGTTGGGATAATCTTATATATCACAATAATTTCATAGACAATACAGATCAAGCAAGAGATACGAATGCTGGGAATAATTTATGGTACAGTCCTGAATTTAATGAAGGAAATTATTGGTCCAACTATATCGGCCAAGATGCTGATGGTGATGGCATTGGGGATAGCAGAAAATATATATGGGGGGGATCTGTGGGCTTATATGCGTATGATCTTTATCCCTTCATGCAGGAAATAACTTGGATTACAATTGATTCAGACAATGATGGAATTATAAATGTTTATGAAGAACTAATTTATGGGACTGATCCTCTTAATGCAAATACCGATAATGATGGAATATTAGATGGTGATGAAGTATATTTATTTGGAACTGATCCTTTGAATGGTGTTGATTATTGGACCTATGAAGGGAATGAAGTGCAGGTTATTGATTCAAACACGGGAATTATTCTAACATTTGATGAGATTACAGATTTTGGTGCAACAAGCATAATAACTAATAATATAGGTCCTGATCCTCCCTCGGGATTTCTTTTGACTGATACGTATTATAATATATCAACTACGGCTTTTTTCTTAGGAACAATTGAAATTGCTATTCAATATGATGAAACCTTGGTCAAGGGAAATGAAAAACATCTTAATTTGAAACACTGGGATTCTGAATCCGAGATATGGACTGACGTGACAACTTGGGTAGATACGGAGGCAAATATTATATATGGTGAAGTGGAGAGTTTTTCAATAATTGCGCTATTTGAAGATATAACTCCTCCATCTATTACTGTAGTGACTCCAAAGAAAGATCAAGCTCTACAAGATGGTATAATGTTCACATGGACAGTAGAGGACACCAATGATGTTATTTGGCTAAAATTTACTATTCGTGAGGATAATGGTGCAAATGGAATTTTTATTCATGATGACTTTGAAAATGTACCAGTAGAATATAACGAGGTAACAAACGAGTGGCAATTATTTTTTGATACAACAATTTTACCCGACGGTTTATATTTGATTATTACAAATACAAGCGATAGGTTCGATAATATTGGTGTGGATATAACATCCTTTAGTATAAGAAATTGGGCAGTGTTAGAATTGTTACCCTCTACCGAAGATAATAAAGCTGGACGAACTATGCCCGTGAAATTTTCACTTAAAGTCCACGCATCAGTAGACCTCAATACCCCTTTTGTAAGAAATGAGGAAATTAATGTCCTTATTTATGCTTTTAGCGATCCTAATACAATCCTTCGAAATGCTAGGTTTGGTACAAGTTCAATTGATTATCGTATTGATTCTCTCGGCGAGCTATACATTACAAATTTCAAGACATCAAAAATTCCACAAACCTATGTAGTTGAAATATGGAGAAAAGGAATGCTCATAGGCTCCTTTACATTCAAAACCGTGGATAAAGACCAAGAATTACCAGAAATAAACGATCAATTAGGAACTAATCAAGTTCTTGACTTGAAAGTCATTCAAAATTTTAGTATCTTATGTCAATACATGTTTTAGAAATCTGTTTTATACTATTCACTAGTATCATTCAACCATTAATTAAGAAATTCAAATTTTAAATATATAATTCTTTTTTATTTTTTCTTCTTCTTAATGTAGGTTATTATTCTTGAGATTGTCAAACAATATCAAATTTTTTCAAATTTTTAAAGATTTAAATAATTAGTGGGGTCTAAGAAATATTATGTCAAATAATAACATTAACTTGAATGTAAGAACGCCTCATAAAAGCATCAAGTACTGGGCATGGGCAATGGGAGGCCCTGTTGCCTTAATAATGACGAATTTATGGGGCAGAATTCAATATTTTTCGGCTCATATTCTTTTAATCCCACAAATTACTATTTTCATGATTTATTTTATCTATTCTACGGTTGATGCATTCAATGATCCAATACTGGGGTATTTGGCAGATCGTACAACGAGATTTACTCAGAAATACGGGAAACGATTTCCTTGGATAATGTTTGGCCGGATTTTTCAACCAATATTCTTAATCTTATCCTTCATTCCAATTGCTGATGTTTTAAATGAACCAGGTAATTTAACCCTTTCAATCGTGTGGCTAATAGTAATGATGTGCATTTTTGAGACGTTTGGAACGACTGCAGAGATAAATCAATCTGGTTTGTTTCCAGATTTATTCCGAACTCAAAGCGAACGTGGCAAGAGTATACGAGCGACTCAGATTGTAACCATTGTTTTCCAAATTTTTATTACTGCACTTCTGATTCCAATCATTTTAGGAAGATTGGGTGGAAAGGATGTTGCTTCAGCATATTTAGGAACAGTTATTATATCTACAATAATGTTTTACATCATGCTAATTCCATTCTCATATGGTGTATATGAAAATAAAGAAATTAGAGCATTCAGAGTGAATCTTGATAAACAAAAGAAAAGTTACTCTGCAATTAAGGAAAGTCTCAAAAGAATATTCACGGATAAAAATTGGATGGCATACTTGATCATGTTTACCTTATATTCTATAGCAGGAATTTGCTTTTTAAACGGAATACCCTTTTTCTTGCTTGATGGACTTGGTTATGAAATAGATTCTATTCAGGCTATCCTTCCAACATTAATTGTCTTAATCATGACGTTTGTAGGCTCTTTGATTTTTATACCATTAGTAAAGAAGTTTGGAACAAAAAAGTGTGGAATCGTGAGTTTGGCATTGTTTAGCTTGTTTTTCTTATTACTCTTTTCGATAATCGTCTTACCAGTTGCTCTCTTAAACATTTTGTGTATTTTTGGTGGTTTTAGCTATGGAGGAGTAATAGTAACGGGAATTTATATAGGAGCTGAAGCGATTGATAATGCCGTAATTAAGTCAGGCAAGCGAGAAGAAGGGTCTTATAATGGTGTTCTAAGGATTTTTACAGCTTATTCATATGCGACCCAAACCTTAATTTTTGCGATAGTGTCTTTCTTTACCGGTTTTGCTTCTGGTGACCCCAGTACTTATACTGAAGCGGCATATGTTGGATTATTAGTACAAATTAGTTTAATTCCATTCTTCATAATGCTTATTGGAGCAATAGCATTTGCTTTGATGTACTCTATAAGCAAGGAACAAGCGCTGAAAAATACGCAAAAATTAAAAGAAATTGGATTATAAGAACACATTATAACTTTGAACTAAAATTAATTGGAATAATAAAATAGTGATTTCTTATGGATGAAATAAAGCAGAATAAAAGATATATTATCGATAATTTCCGAGCGAAGAGCTTAGAAGATAATCCACTTAATAGTCCAGTTGATCGTGATTTACGTATTTATTTACCCCCAAATTATTTTGATTCAGATAATATAAAATACCCCGTGCTTTATTTTTTACATGGATACGGTGGTAGTAATAATAATTGGACAATCACAGCTTCTAATGAAAAGAATAGAGCACTCCCATTGGATCGCATTCCAAAAAAAATATTGGAGCATATCGATTTAGATAGATTGATAACTTATGAGAAGCTAGACGAGTTAATTGAAAGTGGAGAATTGAAACCATTCATATTAGTTCAACCAGATGCAAGTCTACATGTTATTAATATCAACAATACAAAAAATTTAAGTGGTGAACCTGCTATGAAAGGTAGCTTTTACATCAATTCTTCCTTCTCTGGTAATTACAAGGATTATATCGCTCTGGATGTCTTGGAATATATAGATTCCTCTTACAGGACGATTCCTGATAATCATCATCGAGCATTATTAGGAGGTTCTATGGGGGGCGCAGGAACATTGAGAATATCTCTTTCTTATCCCGAGAAATTTATTGCTGCTGCCGCTTTAAGCCCAGGGAATTTAGTCCCTAAATTACTTGATTGGGAACTAATTTTCCCATTAAACAAGCTACTCTTTGGTGAAAAAATCGCAAAAAGAATGGGGCAGAAAACATGGACAGATATTTTAGACACATGTGATCTTATTTTTTCAAAAGAAAATCCCTTGTTACCATCAATTAAGCGTGATGAAAGCGGGAAAGTAATAGATATGGACTCTGATTCCTTCGATAACTGGATGAGTTATGATATAAATAATTTGATTAAGAAGCGTCCAGAAGCACTGAAACAAATTCATTTAATGATTAACTGCGCTCGGGATGATGAAATGGGATCTGCCATTGCAACGGAACAAATTCATGAAACACTTAATGAATTAAACATTCCACACCAATACGAGTTTTATGATGACCCTAAAGCAAGCTTAAGTCCACATATTTTAGGTATTGCTTATCATATAACTCCAGCGATAAAATACTGCCTTGAATTTATTAAGTGAATTACCTTTTTAACATAAAATCAGATTGATATCAAAAAGTAAATTTAAACCTTATTGAAATAAAATTTAACCAATTTTTTATTAAAATTTAAAACTTAAACCTCCTTTTTAATTTTATATGGTGTTATCAAAACGAGAACGGGTATTTAGGGCTTTAGAACTTGATGGCGAACCAGATAAAGTCCCAATAAATGTATTTGGTTTTGAACATACAGGAACCTCATTTCAAGCATATAAGAATTCTCCAGAAAGTAAGGATGCTATATGGATAAAGCCGAAATCCTCAAAAGTTAAATATTATATCACAGAGCAACGTTTTTGGAATGTTGATATTTTCGCAATGGATCCTTTTGGACATGTTAAATTAAAAACTCGCACTAAAAAAGCTCCTCCAGAATATCCGGACTGTTATATCGATCTTTTGGATGGAAGGATCTATAAAACTGTGGAACAGATTGAAACTGGGTTATCATATCAATGGTATGTTGGTGGATTTTACACCACTCCTGAAATTCTGCATTCTCATTGGGAGCACTATGGAAGGCCTTCTGAACTCATTCTTGATAAAGTTAATTATTCTCCTCGATTATGGGAGGATTTTGTGGAAGCACTATCCCCTTATTTTTACCCAATGGTTAGCATGCCTATTAATCCAACTGAATCGTTATTCAATGGACTTTCACTTGTTCGATTGGCATATTACATGCGTAAGAATCGTCAATTCATCCATGAAGTAATGGAAGAATATGCTAAGACAAATATTGAGATAATTAAAAGACTCGCTGAAGCAGGGGTTGATATCATCTTTTTTGGAGATGACTTTGGCTATAAGGAAAATCCAATATTTTCCCCTAAAGATTTTCGTGAATTAATCCTTCCATATCATAAAATGATGTATGAGGAATGTCAGAAACATAGAATGCTAACTGTACTGCATTCTTGCGGTAAAATCGATGATTTTTTGCCAGATTTAATAAAAATAGGTTTGAATTGCATTCAATCACTAGAAGCGACGGCTGGTGTTGATCTTAAGGGGTTAAAGGAATCTCTTGGAGACAAAATTTGCTTTATGGGGGGACTCGATTCAAGTGGAGTATTAACTTTTGGTACCCCTCAAGATGTTGAGGAAAACGTAAAAAAGTGCTTACGTGATGCAGGAAAAGGAGGAGGGTATGTAATTGGACCAAGTCACGATATATTGAATATGCCATGGGAGAATGTATTAGCGATGAAAGCTGCGATTGAAAAATATAGAAAGTATCCATTAGAGGTTTAAGCATCCTTTCATCATTTTTAAATCATAAATCCTACTTATATTAGAATTTTGCATAATTATTCTTTTTCCTTTTATTAAATTAAAGCTGAGCAAAGTATTTATTATATCGTAGGTAGATATTTACCTACTACTTAAATTTTTGTGATTATTATGGTAGAAAATGAAGAACAAGAAACCTCAAGACATTCTTTTTTGACCTATTTATCTTTTGGAACATACAACATACTTTGGACGATTCCAACTGCAACAATGAACCTATTTATGTATTTTTATTATCATACCATCGTTGGTCTTGCGCCAGTGTTAATTCTAATCGTTGTAGCAATCAATACATTATGGTCTGGTCTAAATGATCCGTTAATAGGTTGGTTAACAGATCGTAATTTTAAGTGGACTAGGAAATGGGGTAGAAGATTTCCATGGATTCTAATTGGGTTTATTCCACAATCTCTATCTTTAATTATGATCTTTTCTGCCCCAAAACTGGATCCCTCAAATCCGTTACCCGTTATGTTATGGCTTATTATTTCTCTTTTCTTGTTTGATCTATTTATTACCCTCGTAGATATCCACGTCATGATATTACGCGCTGATAAGTTTCGAACTGAAAGAGAAAGAAGGAAATATGCAGGAGCATGGGGTTTTTTCGATATGGTTGCCCAAGTCCTCGGAATGCTTCTACCTCCACTGCTTTTGTTTTTTGGTGAAAATAATAAATTTTCATATACTGTTATGGCGTCAATAATAGCATTAATAGGAATTATTTTTGGTTTTACTTTCATACCTGGAGCTCGGGAGGATAAAATCATTATTGATAGATATTATTCGCGAAAATATGAGCGGTTGCATATCTTTAAGGGAGTTTGGTTGGTAATTAAACAGAGAAGTTTTATGGCCCTTTATATATCATATGTTCTTTGGTTGTGCGCTACAACAATAATGACTGGAATGATCGTTTATCTAACAACATTTCTTCTACGAGTTTCTCAAGATGAAATGACTCTTTATTTGGCTGTTTTTCTAATAGGTTCATTAGTTTCTATTCCTATTTGGCTAAAAGTCCTAAAAAAGATTGGAGACAACAAGAAAATTTATGTAATAGGTAGTTTATTATTAGTCGTACTCATCTTTCCACTCTCATTTTTCCAAACTCAGATTGATTTGCTAATTATGATGCTTTTAATAGGCCTTGGAAATGGATGCATATGGACAATTGGAATGCCTGTTTTGTTTTCAAACGCACAAGATGACTTTTTAGTGAGAACTGGAAGAAATCAAAAGGGATTATTAGTAGGGACTTGGGCTGTACTAAGTTTAGCGACAGCTTTTATTGATGAACTTTTAATTACGACAGTATTCACTCTCACTGGATTTGATCCTGGTATTTCGGACTATGCAACGCTGGTAACAACTCCTGGAATAAATGTGGGATTAGTCTTATTAGGAATTCGTTTACTTTTAGGAATTGTCCCAGCATGTATCGTCTTAATTGGGGCAATAATATTCTGGAGGTTTTATCCTTTAACCCAAGAAAAAGTTCTTGAAAATAAAGCAAAAATCCTTGAAATGGGATTTTAAATTACTTTTTTTTACTTTTTCCTAAATTTTAAGAGATTTCCGCCATTTTTAAGATCATTTGAGGAAATAAAATTATGGAAGATCTCAAAAAGGTTTATGATCACCGATCAATTGAAAAGGAAATTTATGCTTGGTGGGAGAGCCAAGGTTTCTTTAAACCGGAGAAATCAAAAGAATTAGGATTAACTGATGAAAAATCAGAAAGATATTGCATTACAATACCATTACCTAATGTTACTGGTCAACTTCATCTTGGACACGCTATTACTATATCTTTAGAAGATTTAATGGCTCGATATGAAAGAATGAGGCAAAAAGTTACTCTTTACATACCTGGAACAGATCATGCTGGAATTGCTACTCAAAACGTAGTTGAACGCGAATTACTTAAGCAAGGAATAAAACGCAAGGAAATTGGACGCGAAAAGTTTATTGAAAGAGTATGGCAATGGAAAGATAAGTATCATGCAAGAATTACGAAACAATCGAAGAGTTTAGGTATCAGCAGTGATTGGTCTCGAGAACACTTCACGTTAGATCCGGATTTATCGAGAGCTGTTCGAGAAGCATTTTACAGGTTGTATAATAAAGGCTTAATATATCGTGGAGAATATTTAGTTAATTGGTGTCCACGATGCGAATCAGCCATCTCTGATTTAGAAACCGATTCTGAAGATGAGATGGGTAATTTATGGTATATCAAGTATCCAATAATCACAGAATCATGGAGTGGTCCAAAAAATGCTTGGTCAAGTGGAAAATGGTCAGAGGGAGCTACTGATTTTATTGTTGTTGCTACAACTAGACCAGAGACTTTACTAGGAGACAGCGCAGTCGCTACAATTAAAACTCATCCTAAATATAAAAAATTCGTTGGTAAAAAAGCGGTTCTACCAGGAGTAGGTCGGAAGATTCCTATAATCGTTGATGAATACGTAGACCCTGAATTTGGAACGGGCGCATTGAAAATCACTCCTGCTCACGATCCAAACGACTTTGAAATTGGCCAGAAACATGATTTAGAATTTATTAACATTTTTAGTGAAGATGCTAAAATACTTCCGGGATTCGTTGATTCCTATACGGGTTTAGATAGGTATGAATGTAGGGAAGCCATTCTTAAAGATCTCGAAAAGGAAGGCCTTTTAGAAAAAACAGAGCAATATGAACATTCATTAGCTCATTGTCAACGTTGTCATACAATAATTGAACCTCGTATTTCAATTCAGTGGTTTGTAAATACTACTCCATTGGCGAAAGTGGCAATGGAAAAAGTAAGAAAAGGAATTACAAAAATTATCCCTGAAAGAGAAGAACAAAGATTTTTCCTATGGATGGAAAATATACATGATTGGTGCATCTCAAGACAGCTATGGTGGGGCCATCGAATTCCCGTCTGGTATTGTGAAGACTGTGAAACAGAAATATGTCCCGAGCCGGATATTGATCACGTTGAGATTTGTCCTAAATGTGGTTGTTCAAAAGTTCATCAAGATCCAGATGTATTAGATACCTGGTTTTCGAGTGCATTATGGCCCTTTTCAACCCTTGGTTGGCCCGATGAGAATCATCCAGATTATAAAAGGTTCTTTCCAACTGACACGAGAGAGACTGGTTATGATATTCTCTTTTTCTGGGTAGCTAGAGAAATGATGATGAGTCTTGAATTAACTGGTCAAGTTCCATATCACCTCGTATACTTACATGGCCTTATAAGAGACGAAAAGGGTAAAAAAATTAGTAAATCAATGGAGAATATCGCTCAATATGACCCTTTAATCATTATTGAAGATTTTGGAGCAGATTCGCTTAGATACGTTTTAATTTCTAATAGCGTTCCTGGTTTAGATACAAATTTGGATCCAAAGAACATTGATGTCGCACATAAATATTGTAATAAGATATGGCAAGCGTCAAGATATGTTTTATCTAATATTGATTCAGATGATGAAATTCTCCCAATAGAGGAAATTGATGAAGAGGAATTAAAATTCCCAGATAAGTGGATTCTTTCAAGGTTAAATTCAGTGATACAAGAGGTACAAAAACACATGGATAATTATGATTATCTACAAATGACAAGGGAACTCAAATCCTTTTTTTGGGGTGAATTTTGTGATTGGTATATCGAAATGAGCAAATTATTCTTGTATGACGATGAATACTCAGCAAAATACGTACAAAAATCAATATTAATACATGTTTTGGAAACATTTTATAGACTTTTACATCCAGTAATGCCTTTTATTACAGAAAAATTATGGCAAAATCTCCCGATAACTACAAAAACAATCCCAACAATAATGTATGCTAAGTGGCCAGAAGTTAATACGGAATATATAAAACCAAAGTTAGAAGAAAGTTTTCTATTAATGTCTGATTTCGTACGTGAAGTGAGGAGAGTTAAGCATGACTTTGGAATTCCTTTAAAAACAGTGGTACCATTGCAAATTGAAACCGATGATAAGGAATTGTTCGAACTCTGTAAAAATGAACTGGTCAAAATGGCATTTATTAATGGGGATAAATTTTTGATTGAAAAAAAAATAGTTCCGCCTCCTCAGTCTGCTCGAATCGTAATTGGTGGAACGCCAGCATTCGTTCCCTTATCCGGGATGATTGACTTTGAAAAAGAAAAAGAACGAATTCAAACCTCATTGGAGAAAGTTTCAGAAGAAAAATTGAAACTTGAGAAAAAGCTTAAAAGTCCATTTTCAGAGCGAGCTCCCAAAGAACTCGTTCAAAGAGAAAGGCAAAGGCTTGAAGATTTACAAATACAAATGGAGCAGTTTGAAGAACAAATGAGAATCTTGGAATAATCAAAATTATTTTCTCTAATAAAATGAAATATCTTTTACTTTTGGAAGTTCTATTTGAGGAGCAAATTTCTTAATAAACTCAATGGATTTAATAGCATCTCTTCGAGGGAGTTCGAAGACAATTGGACCACTAAAATTATTCTCGTCAATGAAATTTAAAAATTCTGATGGAAAGCTCCCCGTTCCTAAAGCCCCATGATCTATTAAGGCATTTTCGACGTAATCTTGCAAATGAATTTCACTCGTAATATCAAAATATTTATGAATAATCTCAACTAAATCGCATTTTCCAGAGAGTCCTCCTAAGGTATGTGCCGTGTCAATGCACAGATTTAACCCTAATTCTTTAACCATTTCAACAGTTGAATCAAGGGGAAATTCGATATTTTCGATCGCTAATTTATTCTTATTAATTCCCGTCCTTTTTATTATTTCTTTGATACTTTGGATTGACAAAGCAGCAAATAGGCTTGTAGCAACAGGAAAAATCGAAGGTGCAGTAATAAAATCCATGGCATCTGCAATAAATTCGCCTGTTGCATGTAATACATAAACGTCAATATACTCCTCCAATTTTATGAAACTTTCATATGCATCCACTATTGAGTTTATGCTACCTTCACGAATGAATTTATTTGGACTGGCAAGTTCTATACTAATGAAGGGAAAGTGTGCTGAATAGGTAATATCGTATTTCTCTTTTATACTCTTTATTTTTTGAATTTCTTCTTGCGAAATTTGGATAGGAAAAAGTTGAAAAATGTCCATGATAATTTCACAATGCTGGTATCCTGCCTTAGCAACACCCTCGATAAGCTTTGAAAGTTTAAACTCTGCTAAACCCGCCAATCCCTTTTCTTTAAGAATATTTTCTATAACAAATTCGAGCGATAAAGGTGAAATTCCAAATTTCATATAGATTAATATGGTTGACTATAAAAAAGAATATCTCTGAAATCTATTTTTTAGTCCGTTGATTCAATTTCTTAAAATGCATATTCTTGGAGAGAGTGAGGGAATATCTAAATGAAATCTTACGATATCTTCATTTATTTTAACGAAATCTAAATTTGCTATTTTTCGGTTTAAACCATCATAGATATCTACATTATTGATATCTAAACCATATTTTTTAAGGTCTAATTGAATCTCAATTTGCTTAGGATTACTTGTTATATTATAGGCTGTCAAAATTCCGTGTTTACTGTGTTCATCTATGTGTAGATGGATATATTTATGAATACCATAAAAAGTTCCTCGAGTAAAAAAAGCTTTATTTTTCTTATAAAGAGTTAGTGCCTCTTTTAACGCTTTGTATTTGACGCTTTCCTCATCGTTTAATCCTCCGATGCCTAAATGTCTTACGAGTGAAGCATACCACCAAAATTGTAGCATCTGATCATTATCACTATGTTCATTTATATGTAAATAGAGAGGAATAGAATATGCTAAATTATATTCAAAGAGTTGGAGTGCTCTACCAGAGATGAGGTCTTGCATTGGATTCCACATGCATTCAAAACCCCAGTTTTCATCAAAACTGTAAAGAAGGTTATGTTGATAGTATAAAGGGTGCCGAGGCTTGACCCCCCTATCATGAGCTTCAATGAGAATATTTGGATATTCTTTTTTAATGTTTTGAATAACTTTCAAAATGTTTTCAGCATGAGTTTGTCTCTTCATAGGAACTTCATGTCCGTGATTCTTATTAAAACATCCAAGATTATCCACCATGAACATTGAAAGCTCAGTGAAGTCAAACATGAAAAAATCTATTTCTTCTTTTGCTAATTCTAACAATCTCCGAGTTTTTTCCTTTACCCAGTAATCATTTGCACATACGCAAAATAGATTTATATACGGATCTGCCACCACTCTTACACCCTTTTTTGTTGTTAGATAGAATTCATCTGGTTCGTCTTCACCTTCAAAATTCATCATCAAATGTAATGCTAACTTAAGATTAAACTTATTATGAATAGTTTCAGAAAAGTTCTTCAATGACCCAAATCGTTCGTCATTCCAAATTGCAGATCCTAATGAGATGTTCCAACCTGGGTCTAAATATAAAGATTCTGCCCCGATATCTTTAGCTAATTTTGCTTCTTCATACAACTGTTCCAACGTGTATAACTCGAAATCTGTACTATCAACAAAAAAACCAGTTTTCTCAGCAACCCATCCCAAATTATATAATTCATTCCAATGTATGGGAGGGTCATATTCTTCCTTAAATTTATGACCTTGACCATCTAGATGACTTCGATAGAGATAATAGCCTTCTTTGTAATTCCCTTCATATATAGCATATTTACTAATCCCAAATGAATAACTCTGCTTAGGTTCTAAAAGAGTCGCAGCTTCAGGATTTCCTTCATATAGGTAAACCCCACCAAATATTATATAAGTATCTTCAGCTCCTCTTCCAGGTAATGTTTTTGAGAAACTTTGAAATCGTGAGTATTCCATCTCTGTCTGATTATATTTGCAAATTATCAAACCATTGTTTTTAGTACTCCATAACCATCCTTCCGCACAATATCCAGGTAATTCGGTTTCTATATCAACCCAAGCGTTTAAGAGTAAATCGTTAGCAGTGTAATTTTTCTTTCTCTTGTCATCTCCGTATCCTAAGAATCTCCGATATGGAATTGAAGTAAGGAAAAATTGATCTAAATTTTCGATCCAGCCAGAATATTGCTTAAATAGAGGTTTTTCGAAGCCTAAATTCATGAAACCTAATCTAACTCTTTTTTCTCCTTCATTTGTAATTGTTATAAATTCTTCTAACCACTTGCTTTCTGCTGTCAATTTGAATATATGAGTTAGCAATAACTCCGTGGCTTCAAATTTTCCCTCTATGACTATCTTATCTGGGTCTTCTACTCGTATTTCTCTTGAAGTTAATTTTTTAGCATTTATTTCCGATCCAATGTGATTTAAGTAAATATATCGAGCTCCCCTCTTTGAAGAAGTTAAGACTCTATAATGGTAGTCTCCATCACTAAAATCAATATGATTCACTTTATCATGCAGAATATACTCAAATTCTTGTTCATTATTCTTATTTATAGTTAATTTCCAAAATGGGTTCTCTATCGAATATTTATTATCAGATATGTAACTCACCCTTAATTATTAGCATATTTTTTAATTTTTAGTATAACTTACTTCATTCTTTTTTATATAAGATTCTATGTGAAAGAATATAAGATAATACACTTAATTTAGATTGATAGGATATTGACCGTATTTCTTTACTGCTGAAATCATTGTTATTACATTCTCAACTTTACAAGCATTCGTTATATCAGTGCAAGGACTTAAAATATATCCTCCACTTTGAGCAGCAACTTGAATACATTCCTTAACTTTTTTGATAACTTCGTTGGTTGTACCATAAGGTAATAATTGTGAAACATCGATATTTCCAATCAAGCAAATTTGATCTCCATAAGTTTCTTTTAAATGTCCTAAATTCATACCTGCCATTGGTTCTAAAGATTCAATTCCATTAAATCCTGCTTCGATTAATCCTTCGAAATATGGTTCTGTGAAACCATCTGAATGAAAACAGACGTATTTCCCCGCTTTTTTCAAAATTTTTATTGCTTCTTTATAAGCAGGAACAATAAGCTCTCTATGATATTTCGGGTTAATCATTGTGGTGCCTTTTAATGCGGTATCGTCGCAAATAAAAAAAATATCAAAGTCCGTTTCTGCGCTTAATTTAGCAGCGTTAAGCAATTTTTTTTTTCTTAATTCAATATAGTGTTTTAATTTCTGCTTATTTTTCCTGATTAGTTTAATAAGCAATCCAAGACCCATTCCCATCCACATTGATTCTAATATCGGATCAAGATGTGTACAAGGTACGAATTCATCGGTGGGAAACTTTCTTAGCTTTTTGTTTATTTTGGTAGCATAATCTGGAGCCTCGTCCCATTCAACTGCAAAATATGTTTCATGGAAATAATCAGCCATTTTTTCATCTTTTATGTAATTTCCATAATAATAACCAACATCATTGGGATCATTGGAAGTATGTTTCAGGTACAATCTTCCATTATAATCAACATATTTGTTATCGTCATCTAATTTCGGTAAGGGGTGATCTTGCATGTATTTCTGTGGAATGTAGACAGGAAAAGCATAAAATCCCCAAGCACAATCAAAACCTAATTTATGCTCTACATTGAAATCACGATTAATGAGTTTGTATTTTCTTTCCCAATGGTAGGAATCTCCCCAATGATTCAATAATCGCTTTTCAAAACCAGACATAACAACTTGACAAAAAAGTGGTATTCTGTCTGGCTCTTCATGGTTTAAGGCTTTAATGACCCTTTCATACGCATTCAAAATAAATTACCTAATATGAATTAGAATTGATGTTATATAAAGTAAATCTTCTCAATTTATCGCGATAATATTGAAACTGACCTAAAAATAATTTTTAGATTAGAAATTTTAATTATTTATATCAATTTAGCTCTCATTAGCAGATTTCTCAGATTAACAGATAAGAAAATCTAACTTAATATATACTTAAAATAAGGAAATGAAATTCAAAAATCGCTTTGTACATCACATTTAAATATCATAAAAAATATATAATAATATGACCAGACGTCTGGTCAATTATTGACCACTAGTCTATTGAACTTAAAATACAGAAATATAGAAAACCAAGATGATAGCAAATATTTATTATTTTTCAGGAACTGGAAACTCTCTTTTTATAGCAAAAGAATTAACAAAGAGAATCCCTAACTCCAAATTATGCCCCATCACCAAATTACTAAGAAATAATACAACTAATAGTATTATAAAAGTAAATTCTGAGATTATAGGATTAGTCTTTCCTTGTCATGGCTTAACAATTCCGATTCCGGTACGATTATTTTTAGAAAGATTTGACCTAACTAATGTTAAATATATTTTTGCATTAGTAACCCGTGGAGGATCAGTTTTTCGAGGTTTTTCACATATCAACAAAATACTTAAAAATCAAAACAAAAAATTAAATGCAAGTTTTGTAATTAATATGGGGATGAATGATCCGAAATTGAAAGATTTTCACATGCCCACAGAAGAAGAATTGGCTTTAATCGAAGAAACAGTAGATCACAAGCTTTCCTTTGTTCAAAGCGTAATTTTAAGCAAAGAAGAATTTCATGATGATGTGAATGGAGTTTCTTTTTCGCGATTTAGAATTCTTAATTTTCTATTGGAGCGAATAATCCCATTTATGCTCCAACATTATGCGACAAGAGTCAAAAAGTACTTTTACATCGATTCAAAGTGTACTGGTTGTGGGATTTGCGAAAAAGTATGCCCTTCTTTAAAGATTAAGATGGTTGATGGCATACCTACTTGGCAGAGTGATGTTGATTGCTACTTTTGTTACAGTTGCTTAAATTTTTGCCCCAACCAATCAATTCAAATCCATTCTCAAATCTACATGAAATCCTTCACAACAGAAAAAGGTAGATATCCCCATCCATATGCATTGGTAAGTGATATGGTTAATCAAAAAATGATTGAACCAGAGGTGTAATAAATTTCTAAATTAACACGAAAGGAACGTGAAAAGTTACAACGACGGAAAGATATTGTTAAAGCAGCAGAGAAGGAATTCTTTAAAAAGATATATGATGATGTTCTAATGGAAGATATTGCAAGAAACGCTGAACTTTCAAAAGGAACGCTTTATACTTATTTTAGTAATAAACCTTCACTTTTTTATGCTGTGGTTATAAAAGGAATGAAAATACTTAGAGATTCTTTTAATTCTGCAGTAGAGAAAGAATCTACTGGATTGGGCAAATTAAAAGCCATTATTCAAACTTATTTTGATTATATCCGAGTAAACGCTGATAACTATCGGTTAAATGTTACGGCAAGATCTAATAGATTTACAAGAATGCTTGAAAATAGAGTTGAAAACCTAAAGATAGATGATGCAGAGATATATATTAAACTTACCAGAGAACTATTAGAAATTATGATTGAAGCAGTAACTCTTGGAATTAAAGATGGAACACTTAGAAAGGAACTAGATATTATACAGACTGTAATGTTTTTAGGATCTGCTATTGAGAATTCAGTACAAATTTCTTCAGTAAATCGTTTATTGATGCAGATGTATGGTATTACAGAGGAACAATATCTTCACCATTCTACTGATATAATATTGAAGGGAATAGCTGGATGAAATTATAATTAAATTATTATTTTTTACTTATCTTGTAGTTATATTTAATTTTTATAGAATTCTAGGTTTCATATGCCAATAGATATAGCGATTAACTATCCTATTTATACAATAACTATAGATAATCCTGATGTAAGAAATGCAGTGGATGCAGAATCAGCTAGACAATTAGCAGATGCATTTAGATCATTTGAACAAGATAAAGATGCGCTAGTTGCTGTATTATGGGGTGCAAATGGTAATTTTTGTTCAGGTGCAAATCTCAAAGCATTAATTAATGGGAAAGGAAATAGAGTAGAAGAGTCAGGAGATGGGCCAATGGGTCCCACTCGAATGATATTAACAAAACCTGTAATTGCTGCAGTTTCGGGTTATGCTGTTGCTGGGGGTCTAGAATTAGCTATATGGTGTGATTTAAGAGTGGTTGAAAAAAGCGCAATCTTTGGAGTATTCTGTCGGCGTTTTGGGGTTCCTTTGATTGACGGAGGCACAGTAAGATTACCCCGTTTAATAGGATTAAGTTGTGCGTTAGATATGATTTTAACAGGGCGTCCTGTTAACGCCCAAGAAGCCTTAGAATTCGGTTTAGCAAATAGAATTGTCGAAGATGGAACTTCAAGGGAAGAAGCGGAGAAACTTGCTTTAGAAATAGCTCAATTTCCCAAAATATGCATGCGAAATGACAGACTTTCAGCCTACTCTCAATTTGGATTAACTATTCCTGATGCAATGAAAAATGAATTCCACTATGGAATGAAAACCTTAGAAAGTGGTGAATATTTAGAAGGCAGTGATGATTTTTCAAAGGGAAAAGGCAAGCATGGAGAATTCTGAAAGATATTTGAATTAATCTATCCTAATTCTCATTATGATAGAATTTAACGAATTCAAAATTAAAACTCGAGAAAGAGAAATTTTAATCGATATTACTTCTCAATTACAACAAATTGTTCGGAAATCTCAAATTAATGAGGGAACATGCAGAGTATTCATTCCTCATACCACAGCAGGGATCACCATTAATGAAAATGCTGATCCTTCAGTTCAAAAAGATATAATAACTTATCTAAATAAATTAGTTCCTCAGGAAGGTGGATTTGGCTATAATTTTCGCCACGGCGAGGGAAATTCAGATGCTCATCTAAAATCTTCATTTATGGGTACTTCAATAGAAATACTTGTACATAAGGGGAGGTTAATGTTAGGAACTTGGCAAGGATGTTATTTCACTGAATTCGATGGTCCTCGGAATAGAAAAGTGTATGTACAATTGCAAGGAGAATCTTAAAGATAGCTAAGAAATTTAAAGGCTTTTTAGAATATCAACTGGTTTAAACTCAGAATTAGGTATAATATGATTAAAATATTTATCGAGCAAGTACTTTCCAGTTCTTTTTCCTTCCTCTTCATTGGCAAGATTATGATTTTCGTAAAAATCCTCGCTCCTATTATATAATTCTAAGAGTTTTCCATTTGATATGTTAAAAACAAATTTCCATTCTTTATTTACTCCCATAATATAGTTAAATACTTGACTGATGCACAATTCTTTATGCTGGTAATATTTAGTATTTTTATCAAATATCAAGGGAAGAAACGATTTTCCACGATGGCTTTCAGGTATATCTATACCAACAATATCAAGTAAAGTAGCAGGTATATCTATCAATTCCACATCTTGTTCGACAATTCGGCTTTCAATTCCTTTCGGAGGTCGAATAATTAAAGGAACTTGAACAGAGGAACGATAAAATACAAATTTCATGAACAACTTATGTCCTCCTAGTTGTTCACCATGATCGCTTGTGTAAATTATCCATGTATCATCCAAAAGATCATTATCTTCCAATACTTTAACTAATTCACCAACTTTTTCATCGATTAGAGTCACGTTGCCATAGTATTTAGCTCTACAATCTTGTATAAATTCTTTAGTAACCTTATTGCTTCGACTAACCCCCTTGGAAACTAAACTATAAGGAGGAATTGGTCTATCTGGTCTTCTCATTTCCTCATCCTTTACTTCGATGGTATCGGGATCGTATAGTTTTGTATATTCTTCTATACAATCAAATGGATCATGGGGTCCAGGAAAGCCTACA
This sequence comes from uncultured archaeon, assembly GCA_964632315.1. Classification (GTDB taxonomy): domain Archaea; phylum Asgardarchaeota; class Lokiarchaeia; order Sigyniarchaeales; family SOKP01; genus SOKP01. The sequence goes on along the minus strand of CAZWEM010000042.1, from coordinate 6,917 downwards.
AAGAGACAGAAGGGTTTATTATTCTCTGGTTTTTTTATATATCTCTTAAGCCAATTTGTTGCTAAATCACCTACAAAATAGTCAATATAATATTCTCTCGGAAGTGGTATAGGCTCTGCATTGATTATCGGGTATTTTCTTAACCATCTTTGATATGTATCTAATAGATCCTTCTCCTTTAATTTATCAGTATAAATTGACCCGACTCTAGTTGATTCCATCTTCCCACACACAGTCTCAACCTCATCAAATCCTAATTCTTTTAATTTTGAATTATAATACTTTACATGATCAATTATTTTGGGATTTTGATCACCCACCCTTCTTGTTGCATCATAATTATCTTGATGAGCAATAAGATGCATTTTTCCCATATCGACGTTATAATATCCATATCTTTGCAGGATATTTAGAAAGGTATCATTTATCCATTCAGGGCAATTTTCATGAATGAAAGTCTTATTAGTGCTACAATGTGTTTCATGTACATATTTTCCCGTTTGAAATGATGCTCTCGCAGGTACACATAATGGAGATTGTGTAAAAGTATTCACAAATCGTACTCCTTCAGAAGCTAAACGATCTAAATGGGGTGTTTTAACTTGTTTTCCAGCACAGCCTAAAATATCATGTCTATGCTGATCTGGCATAATTATTAGGAAATTTGGTTTTTCTGTCATACTAAATCATATCAATGTAAATTTATAAGTATCTAATTTCTTGTTATTAAATTTTCAATTTAATGAAAATTTTTCTATTGAATTCGATGAACACTAAAATTTAATATTTTTTATTCACAAAACGAGAGGTTACGATAAGTGAAAACACCATTAATCCAAATAATGCATAGAATGGGATAAACACTTGGATTTCTCCTAAAGGGCTCATAATAATTGGTGCAACCGCACCGCAAAAAAATCCGATTGCATTATTAAATCCAATCCCAGTACCCTTCAGACTAGGTTGAATATCTTCAATTACTTCCAATAAAAGTGTATTCCCTGCCGGATCAAATAAAGCAATTCCTATCCCAATGAAAGAAACGACAATTATGAAGAGAAAAAGGTCATAAAGTAAATTTGGAATAAAAAATAACATCCCAAATATTATCACGATCGATTGTCCAATCATCATCATCTTCCTTGGACCCTCACGATCAAGTAAAAGCCCTGAAATAAAAACAAAACTGACGTATAAAGCAACAATTAGCAATAGAACATAACTAGTCTCAATTTCATTTAAATAAAATTGGACTTGTAAGACCCAAATAAGATATGCGGTAATGAAACCAAATAAGAACCATCTTACACAATTCAAAATTACAGAAACTTTAAATGGTTGTTCTCTTAGAAGAATTTTTATATTTCCTATGTTAAATTCCATTTTATTATCGGTATCGGTATCATTTGCTTGTTTTGTATTATTCTTCAAAGCAAAATACATTAGAACTAAACTAATACATATTAAAAATCCATTAATAGAGAAAATATTACGAAATCCTAAATAATTCGCGATAAATCCACCTAAAATAATTCCAAGAAAATATCCAATATTCATGGATAATGAATAATAGCCCATTCCTTTTCCATGTTGATCCTTAGTGTAAATATCCCCAATTACTGCTTGCAGTATTGATGTATAGGCTCCTGCCCCTTGAATGGCTCTAAAAATTATGAGTTGTAGGATATTTTGAGCAAAAAAACATGAGAATGTACCTAATATATAAATTATCATTCCTATAAGCACGACCTTACGTCGACCGAATTTATCAGAAGCGGCAGCATATGGAAATTGGAAGATACATTGAGTTACTGAAAAAATCCCAATAATTATTCCATAGGATGTGAGAGATCCAGCAAGACTAATCACGAACGAAGGTAATCCTATTTCAACAATGCTCATGCCCATGCTTCTGAAGGTTGTTGACATTAAAACTACAAATAATAGGTTTCTAACGTGCCCTTCGAACCTTTTATTTGAAGAAATAATACTCCCCTCTGGTACTATCCATTTTTATTATGGAAATTCGGAAACCAATATAAATTTATTTTTCCAAAGGTTTTCTACTTTAATTTTAGCTGTTGACAAGGTAAAATTAAATAGGAGGATATTAAAATGGAACTTGGATTCAATTCTTTAACAAATTTGGCTAAAATCAAGAAAAATATAAAGAGGAAACGTATTTCAAGCTACGATAGAACTGGCGCAAATATGGATAATGTTCTTATTGCTCCTCATAGCAAGTATAAAATTTGTAATATTGAAGGAGCAGGTATTATTAAGCACATATGGATGACTTTAGCTTCATCCGATCCTTTTTATCTCAGAAAAATTGTTATAAGAATGTGGTGGGATGAAGAACCTAATTCTTCAGTTGAAGTACCTATAGGGGATTTCTTTGGCGTGGGCCATGGAAAGACAGTGAACTTTTGGAGTATACCATTTGCTTGTGGACCAAAAGATGGTAAAGGATTTAATTGTTTCTTGCCAATGCCATTTTCTAAACAAGCAAGGATTGAGGTAGAAAATGAAAGCGATAATAGTGTAGTTACTTATTTCTACATTGATTATGAAGAATATGATGCTCTCGATGAAGATTATGGCAGATTTCATGCATTCTGGAATAGAGAAAATCCATGTAAAGGAAATGAATATGGGAATAAAAAAAGTGAGCTTTTTATTAGAAAAAACGTGGATCATTTATCTGATTATTTGATTTTAGAAGCAGAAGGAGAAGGTCATTTTGTAGGTTGTCACCTTGATATTCATAACTTAATGACTCCTGAGAACAATCCGAAAAATAAAGATTCATTTTGGCCTGGAGAAGGGGATGATTACATAGAGATTGATAACAGTGAAACCATTTTATATGGAACAGGTACTGAAGACTACTTCTGTGGAGCTTGGTGCCCCAACCAGTATTATTGTTCACCCTACTTTGGCATAACTTTACCCGGGGGTGATAATTGGAGTGGCAAGATCTCATATTATCGTTATCACATAGAGGATCCAATATACTTTCACAAGAACATAAGAGTTAAGATAGAACATGGCCATGCTAATCAGCGTTCTGATGATTTTTCGAGTACTGCTTATTGGTACCAACTAGAGCCTCATAAAAAAATGAGAGATTTACCAAATGTGGAACAAAGAATCCCTAGAGAAGAACCTAAAGAAACATAAAATTTTTTTTTAATTTATTTTCTCCTTCGGTTGTAAGTGCAATTCAATCAATTTTTGTTGTTATTCAAAAAATTTTCTTTAAACGGATCAACGTAAAGCTTTGCGTGAAATCCTTTTTATAATATTTTTAATTATTTTTTCGGACTTGAAATTATATAATTATTTTGTTTATTGAAGGATCGAATTAATCTTTAAATTCAAAAAGGATCTACTTACTAGTAGCGGCTGATAATCATGGATCAAATTTTATATTGGTTCGGTGTAACATTGGCGATTCTTTCAGGAGTCTCTAATAACTATGGCACAGTTTTACAAAAAAAAGTAGTAAATAGATTTCGTGATGCTGATAAATTTTTCAAAAATCTAGTCAAGAATCCAGTTTGGTTATTAGGATTACTGTTACAAAATGGAGTTGGAGCAGTTTTTTTTATGATTGCTCAAATTTACATTGGACCTACTCTAATTCCTGGATTAATGGCAGCAGGATTGATTGTTCTTGCGATAGGTGCTGTAAGAATTGTTGGTGAAAAATTAAACACTGCTGAGATTATCGGGATAATTATCATGATATTGGGAATTTCCCTATTAGGTTTTAGTAACATGGTAGTTGATATAGCCAATGAAAATTTCTCAAGTATATCATTGTTTTCAAGAATTCTTATTTTTACGTTAATACTTTATGGATTCGCATTTTTTTTCTACTTTCTTCAACTTAAAAATCAGTTTAAGGGAATATCCTTAGCGATTTATTCTGGGTTCCAATTTTCATTGTCAAATTTTTGGGTTAGTCCTTTGATGGGTATAATACTTGTTGTCTTTCAAGGTGGCGCAAGCGTTCTTGAGCTTATACTATTTATTTTATCTGTCATAATCTTAATATGTACGAATGTTTTTGGAATAACTTCCATCCAAAAGGCATTTATAGAAGGCCAAGCAAGCAATTTAATACCCATACAACAAGTTCCTATACAAATTGTACCTCCATTTTACTTTATTTCTGTTTTTATGCTCCCTATAAATAATATTAGCTCAATTCTCCTTTTAATTTCTGGAATCATTTTCATATTGGTGAGTTCCTTCTTATTGGCAAAGCGACAAGCTCAATTAGAAAAAATATCATAGTGAAATACATTGAGAAAAATAATATTTTTTCAACCCCATCCAGATGACTTAGAATTAAAGTGTGCTCAATTAATTCACCATTTAGCAATTAAATGTAATCAAAAATTTAGCATTAAAATTGCAGCTATAACTAAGGGAGAATTTGGTTTACCAGGATATATCTATGATAAATTTAAGGGAGAGTTATTAGCAAATGTAAGAACTAAAGAATTACTGAGTGCAATGAGCTTTCACAACATTAAGAAAGAACAAATTTATTTTTTTGGATATTTGGATGGATGTGTAAAGTTTAATAATGAATTCATTAAATCTATTTTAAGTTATCTTGAAAAAGAAAAACCAGACATTATATTTGCACCTGAAGCATATTACACTTCATATTATCATGCTGATCATGTAAATACGGGTAAAGCGTTATATTATATCATCCATAAAAAAATGTTAAGCACATTTCCAAAATTATTTTTTTATTCAACCCTTTCACCGAATAGATATTTTGGTTTTGATAAGAAGGATTTACCACTTGTAGATGATCTCCTTCATTGTCATAAAACTCAATTCTGGCTTTTAAATAAAGCTAAAATTTTGTATAAAATCACTATTAGACTTGCGGGATTACATGTAAAAGGACATAAATATGCAGAAAAATACCGGAGAGTCTACTTTTCTTATGATACACCACAAAAAAATAAAATTTCTTATCTCATTAAGATCCTTAGTCATTGGTTCGCAAGTTGGCCTTGGTTTAAGGCAAAGTACCCTTTAGGATTTTTTCATGAAACCTCTTGAATTTTATGAACTTTTATAAGATTTGAAGCAGAACTTTAAGTATTAATTATGAATTATTTTTAAAAGAAGTGAAATAAATTGGCGTCTAAAGAAGAGGTAAAGAATGCTCTGAATAATTGGATAAATAAGATGGAAGACCCCGAAATCGCTGAAGAATTTGAAGATTTTAATAAAACGATGCAATTCAAGTTTTCAGATATCCAATATAATTTGAAAATGATATTTAAGGACAAGAAGGCTCATTTAGAAGAAGGAATTGATAAGAATGCTGAAATGAGCTTAGAAACAAACTCAGATTTATTCGTTGGGATTGCTAATGGAGAAGTCGATCCAATGGAAGCCTACATGGAAGGTGATTTGATTGTTACTGGTGATATGAATGCAATTCAGAGACTTGAAGTGTTTATGGATTTATAAATATTTTATGAAGGAGAT
>CAZWEM010000042.1:0-1288 GCA_964632315.1 uncultured archaeon | reverse complement strand
ATGGCTCCAACTTTAGAAGAATGTGATGAAATGATCAATGCAACAAGAAAAGCGGGAGTAAAATTTATGATAGCAGAGAATCACCGCTTCCTTCCAGCTCATCAATTCATTAAAAAAGCTCTTGATGATGGTTTTATCGGTGATGTAATGCTTGTTAGAACCTATGAAGGAGCATATTGTACTCAAAATGAATTCCTCGATCCCAATTGGTGGCATTTTACTTATGATCAAGGTGGAGGAGGAGTTGTTGCCGACCAAGGAGTACATAAATTTACACTATTGAACTGGTTTTTAGGCAAAGTAGATTATGCTCAGTGTTGGATGGCTAAAACCCTTAATTCTCCATCAAATAAGGGTGAAGATACAGCAATCGTTAATTTAAGATATAAGTGTGGAGCAATGGTAACCGTTGATTTGTCTTCAACCGTGATTCATCCAATTACTAACCGCACTGAATTGCATGGGACTAAAGGAAGCATTTTAGAAGATCATTCATGGGATAAACCTGTCCGAGTATTTTCATCTCATCCAAATGCGTTGAAAAAGGGAGAATTTTATAGTCCAGACATCGAACATCAACCTTTCCCGGGATACTATAAAATATCAATGGGTTATGAAGATGCTTATTTTGCAAATTGCATATTAGAAGAAAAAGATCCGGAATTCACACCACAAGAAGCAAGAGAAGGGGTTGCAGTGGTTTTACTAGCTTATCTTTCAGCTAAAAATGGTAGAATCACAAAAATGGATGAATTAATTAAAGAATATGAAAAACAAGGGACAAAATCGATTTTAGAAGGATTAGAAGATCAGACTCAGAAAAATTATGAATCTTTAAATTGGAATTAATCCCTTTACTTTTTGCTTATTCTAACTTGTTTAATTCCATTACTTTTTGCATAAATTTTGATGATTTGACTACTATTTTCAACTTCTTTAATTTCACATTCCGGAGCTTCAACTTCAAATCCATTTGGATATTGTATTTCTGGAATATAAATTAATGAGGGTTCTAAAATTGATGTATCCGCTTTAAATTCAAAATAAAACTCTTTAGTTTCAAAATTAAAATCCATTTTCAAGGGGATTCCAGAACACGCAATAAAATGAGGTCGGCAAAATCCCTGAGTTGCTCTTCCCCCAGTATTTATATCATTTTCATTTTCATTAGTTTGTTGATTCATGCTAAAAATAGAGAGATCTTCTAAATTCCATAGATCACCCCATTTATTGGAATTGTCGGGGGTATAATTCCACTGAGTTGAGTGCAGTAAATTATCATCCAATG
>CAZWEM010000041.1:2713-44905 GCA_964632315.1 uncultured archaeon | reverse complement strand
TTATGTCGGACGAATATGAACGTGATGACGACGAGGAATCTAAACCCCCGATAAAACCCCCTTCAATGCCACCCCCCTCAGTTTCTCCCCCATCAATTACGCCCCCATCACAACCCCCAAGTCCACCACCCCAATATCAACCCGAACCTCAATTCTCACGAGAACCTATTACATCTACTGGTCCAAGTCAAGGAGAATATGATGCTGTTTATGGACAAATGCAACAAAAAGATACAACTATTAACCAACTTCAAAATCAACTTAATCAACTTAATTCACAGGTCGCAAGTTTAAATGCTAAACTTACAGAAAAAGAAAGGTCTGTTTCTCAATTAAATGGCCAGTTACAAAATAGTCGAGCGACTTTAGAAAGCTATCAAAATCAAATTAACCAATTGAACAATGAAAAAGCACAGTTTCAATCAATGATTCCCGAATTACAATCACAGCTACAACAACTGCAACAAGAGAATATGAGCCTTCAACAACAGATTGGGCCATTACAATCACAAGTAAATAAATTACAGGAAGAAGTATCTTATAAAGAAAGAAGAATACAAGAACTAAAGGAACCAAAGGCAGTCATGCCTTCAAGCTTGGCTCAAGGTATAACTTCTCAGGAACAAGGTGTTGGAAGTGGTTCTCAATTTGGATCCCCTACTCAATCTTTTTCCCCTAAACCGGTCTCAGAGGGTGTTGGCCTTTCAGGAAGAAGAGTTTGCCCGAATTGTGGTGCTTCGGGTTTTGCTATAAAAGAGGTTGAAGATAAAACCAAAATAATTAGTTATATCCCCAAGCCTCAGTATGCTAAAAAAAGTGTGTGCACTAAATGCGGTTTTGAATTTTAATTTAAAAATATTTTTTCTAATTTTTTGAAACTTCTTTCAAAATTTTCAAACAAAAATATTCACTTATTTTATGAATATTTCATGGATTGAACAATTAGTAGGAAAATTATTTATATCATAATTTTAATTAATATTGCAAATTGATCAAGGTATAAGCAGAGTGGATTGTTGATCTCATATGTCAGAATTCCGTGAAGATCTGTTAGTAACCAAAATTAACAAAAAAAGAATCATAGGAATAGCATTAGTAACTGCTCTATTAATTGCTGCTTTTGCTTTCTCAATTTTATTATCAAGCTTAATTTTTAACACTCAAAGACCTTCCCCAAGTGATGAATTATCCAAAGCAAGGGAAGAGGAGGGAATACAACTTATAACTACACCATTTCCCTTTAACTTCTCTGATTTCCAAGATTTGAATCTAACTCAAGATCAAATCAGTGATCTTCTTGATATGTTGCAAAACATGTTTGATGGAGATATTGATGATTTAGACTTGGGAAATTATTCTCAAGGTTTATTAGCTTTACTAGCTTCTGAAATTGAAGTTTTTAGAGTTTATGATTATACCGATTTTAATAGTATGTCAAATAAATTATGGAAATATGAATCTTTTGATAAATATACGGGGGATAGTTGGCAATCAACTTCTACTTCTAATTTGACATCATTTTATTCTTTTAGTGATTATAATTCTTATCATTCCGATAAAGATTTAATAAGATTAAAAGTGCCTTTAAATCCAACCACGGGCATCAATTCAATTGTAATTCCAAGCTTATTCCCAACTCCATTTATCATGGAAGGAAGCTTGAAAGCAAAAAATCTGGATAATAATTCTGTAGAATTATATAAAAATGATTTTAATTCTACAACAGCTGAGCTTAATTTCTACGATAGCGCCGAAGTTAATATGAGTTATGAATTATTTGGACTAAATTTACCCTCAAATTTTGAAATTAATTCGAGTGCATTATCTGCCAGTTATACTCCATTATCCATTCAAAATAGATTTCTTCAATTACCAGGAACCGTTTTAGCTTATCTTGCCAATAATCCTTATGTTTATGATGATTATATTAATCTAAATAATATAATATCTCCAAGCGATAATGCTTTTATAGTCGCAAATAAAATTCGTAATTACCTGCAATATCAATTTTCATTACCTTCCGATCCCAACAGTTACACTGCTGCACCTTCAGGAAGAGATGTAGTTGACTATTTTTGTGAGACTCGAGAAGGATTGTGGTCAGATTTTGCTACAGCATTTTGTGTATTCACCCGGATTTTTGGTGTTGCAAGCCGGTTTATTGATGGTTTTAATAGTATAGGTATAGAAGAAATGTGGGATAAACAAGAATACCAAAATACCTTTGCAATAAAGTATCGAAATATATACAACTGGGCAGAAGTGTACGTTCCATCTAGTGGAGGAGGTAGATGGGTACAAATGGACGTGCTTTATGATAGTTTCGGTGTAGGAGGAAACCCTTGGAGTCCTGAAAATTATTCATTATTTGTTGATACTAATTTCACTGCAGGCTTTCGTAATAATCAAGATGCTTTGATTACTGCTACATTATCACAATATGGATCTCCATTACAAGGAGAAACAATTTCTTTTATTGATCTTGCCACAGATGACTTTTTAGGATCTGCAGTTACTGATATCTACGGAAATGCCTCGATAATGATCCCTATTGATAGCACTCAAGTTGTTGGGCCTCATTATATCACAGCTACATATAATCCTCAAACTATCAACTACACACGATTTGATATATATGGGGATATTCAAGTACAATTAAATAGCATCAATCCTCCAAGTGTCAATCTTTCACTTAGCACATCAACAAATATCCAGGGTTATTTAGCAGATCCATTGAATGGCTTGAGAGTGAGGAATGCTCAAGTCGAATTCGTGCTTTTGTATAAAGGAACTAATATAAGAGCCTCTCCCTTTTTTCCTAACTTTGGAATCACGAGAATGAATGGTGATTTTGATATGAGTGTTGATGCTGATTCATCTTTGATTCCAGGAAATTATGTGGTTCGAGTTGATTTTAATGGCACTTTTATCGATCCTCTAGATTTAACCCCTTTCAACTTATTCCTTGTGAACAGCTATTCAAGTAATCAATTAGATTTTAATATAACAAAGGGAACTAAAAACCTATTATTTTATATTGATAATGTTCCTTCAAATATTCCAAACTCGCCTCTTGTAAGTAGATATTCCACCATTCGTCTGAAGGCTTACGTGTACCATGATACTCTTGGACCACTTGCGAATGAATACGTTGAATTTTATGATTACACAGATGGTAACAATTTTCTTAATGGAAATTATACCAATTCTGAGGGTTTTACTACGATTGATTACTTTATTGGCGCTCAGGTTATATCAGGACCTAATTTATTATATGCTAGACTTGGCTTTCAAGAAAATTATTCTTATTATATCTTAAACGATGCTCCTACAATTCATCTAATTTCAGGTCCTACACCCCGAACTATTAATCGGACTGGAGGTGGCCAAACCGCCTTTAATGTAGTAGGAGAAATAACTGATACAAATGATAGGTCCAAAAAGCTAGGATTTTCGGATATAAAACTTACACTTTTAAGAGGGGGTGTAAATTACTCATCATTTTTAATCCCATTTGACAGTTATCCATTCCAAACAAGTAGTAATGGTTATTTTAACTTAAATTTTGGAGTTGCTCCTAATACTCCAACGGGAAATTACACTTTAAGATTAGATTTTAATGGAACGATTAACTTGTTTCAAATAGGTAATCCATATCCTTATTTGTTTAATCTACCTATATTAAGCAACTCTACATACTTGGATTATGAATTAGAAATAAATACTCCGCCAACTTTAAAGTTTGATTTTTATATTGATGGTTATGATTCTTATGACTATTATAATCCAGTTATTAATCGTAATGGACAAGTCAATTTATCAGTTTATTTGGAACTGCTTAATCCACTTGATAACGAAGTCATTGAATTCTATGATCTTACTCAAGATCTATACATTGGATGGACTCAAACGATTAATGGGAGAGCTTCATTTATTTATTACACAAATATTTTAGCGTGTGCTGGACCACATTTGATATATGCAAAATGGGGTTCGAATTATAATTATTCCTATTTTACCTTAAACGATAACATTGTTCTAGACGTACAAACTGGACCTAATCCAAATCAAATTTTTAGAGGAGGAGAAATATTTACGATTCAAGGTACTATAACCGATAGTTTAAATGGAGCTCCCATTAAGTTTACAGAAATCTATATTGCACTACTTGATAGTACCATGACTGATGTTTCTTATTACTTATCATCAAATCTCTTTCAATTGGACGATAGTGGAACATTTGATCTTTCCTTGTCAGTAGATATTGCCACTCCAGCAGCAAATTATACGCTAAATGTAGGATTTTATGGAGAATTTATTTATTCTCTTCCTAATAATCAGTTTAATCAATTTGATTTTAATTTTGATATTTTAACATATAGTAATTTTACAAGTAGTGACGATGCAAATTATGATTTGAAAGTAATTGATCCAAATGATATTGCTATCCAATTTTTGATTGACGGAAGTCCAGCACTTTCATTCTATGATGATTTCAATTTACCAGAAAGGTATAATAAAGGAGATATTATTAATTTTTCAATATATGTCACCCAGAGTGGAACCCCGGTATCTGATGGGACTCTTGTCCTCACTGATGTATATTTAAATTCCGAGATCGGATCCCATCTGTTTAATTCATCAGACAATGGAAGATGGGATTTTAATGTTAATTCGATCTCTTGGCACGCAGGTTTGCATAGAATTAGAGTTCAATGGGCATCTGCTCCAACTGTTAATACAACCTATATCATAATCAATGATGCAATTAGTATATCAGCATCGAGTTCCCAACAAGCAATTCAAAGAAGTCTTGATAGTTTCAATGTTTTTGGAACTGTTCAAGATGGTTCTGTAAACCTACGAGGCTTAAACATAGGAATACATTTACTTGATTCATCTCTAAATGATGTTTCAGTATACCTCAATTTAGCGGGAAGTCAAATATTCAACCTTATTGATGGAAGTTATCAATTTGATATTAATTCAATTGATCTAAGTTGTCCTCAAGGAAAATATTACTTCAGAATTGATTTTAATGGAAGTATAAGTGAATTAGGTATATCATTATCCGACTATATGATTCATAGTAGTAGTCTACTTATATCCCTGAACGTCACTGCTGGAACTTACATAGTTGGGAATTATGATACTACTTTTGAAGGTGGATTTTACGAAGGTGATGAGATACATGCTTATGGGTATTTATATTGGGATAATGGATCTCTTATCACGGGGAGTAGATCAATTACCATAAATATTGAGGATGGTTTAGGAGGAGTTATTAAAACTGAAATCGGTACTACTGATGGTAGTGGATGGTTCAATATTACCATTACTGTTGATTCACCGGATTGGCCCGATCAAGCTGAGGTTTGGGCTACTTTTGATCCAGTAGACAGCTTTATAGCGCCAGACCATTATTATATCGAATCTACAATTATAGAATTATTTAGAGCATAATGGAGGTGTTAGTATCCTGAATCTTAATAAAAAAATAATTCTAATGTTGCTCTTCTTGTTTTCTAATATCCTCATATTTCAAGCTAATAATAAATCAATTAGCATCAAAAATTATCCAGAAGATCTTAACTCATCGGGATTTTGGGCTACATTGGACGTATATGATTCTGGAATTAATAACACAAGACACCAAACCAATAGTATTATTAACATTCAGGGAAGATTATATAATTTATTTGATGGGTTAGGAAAATCAGACTATACCGTAATAATATACGTGGATGGAACTCCTTATAGCAACTTCAATGATATTACGGACGCGGGTGGCAATTTTTCCATTGCTTACACTATTGATGACTCTCTTAACGTGTTTATCTCTCATACTTTAGAAGTTATTGTGGAGAGTCCTACTCCCCCTGGAAATGTAGATTATACTTCTTATTTAAATATTGATATTAATACCACGTCTAATATTGAATTAAACGATCCTACTGAAGCAAAAATGTTGGGTGAAAATCTAGAATTCGAAGGATACTTGAGATATGAGAATGGATTAGGAATTTCATTTGAACCACTAAATTACTATTGGTATGAAGGACCTACTTTAGTATATTCTGACATCGTTTTTACTAATATTGGGGGAGAAATTAATGATATATATATTCCTGATTCAGCAGGTGATGATCTCACATTATTATTTAGCTATAGCAATATACCGTATGTTGCCTATACCGATAGTACAATGGCAAATCCTAAAATTTTCTCGGACATCTCCTGCGACTGGAACCTTCCTGATCAGATAATAGAAAACCGTAGTTTAAGGATTAGAGGTCAAATTTTATCTTTAAACGATCCCAACCTTCCAATTAACAATCGTAATATTCGGATTTTGTACAATTCAAGTGTGATTGCTAATCTAGCAACTGATGCTGGAGGATATTTCGATTTTATATATCAGCTTACTGGAGGTACTGGGAATTTCCAATTACGAATTGAAATGGATGGCCCTTTAGGAGTTCTTTCGACAAGTCATTCGATAATGGTAGAATCTGCGCCACCTCCTACTCCTACTGAGGTTCCTTTTATGGATTTTTTCACCATATTTATCCCAATTATAGTTGGGAGTATTGTTGGATTAGCTATATATGGATTTTATCGATATAAGAAGAGTGAAAAAGAATCTAGAGTCGTCCACCTGCCATTAGAGGATAGAATCTTAAACTTAAAAATTCTGAAGGATTCTGGCCGATTGGAAGAATCTTTATCATATTTATTTAATGCAATTTATATGGATTTAATACAAGCAAAATATGGTCGAATAAGAAAAGACACCGAAACCATTCGTGATTTTGCGATAATTTCGGTTACTCAACTCAATTTAACTCCAACTTCAATATATCCTTTCATACAAAAAGTTGAGGAAATAATTTATGCTAAACCATTTCAAATCACCGATAAAGAATTTTACAATACAATTGAATTATTTTCACCAATATATCATGAATTGACTGGTTACAATTTTGTGGTAAATTTTTAATCAAAATGTAAAAACAAATTTAAAGTCAAAAAAAATTAATAAATAAAGAGTTAAAAAATAGATAAAAGGTAATGAATATGGCAAGAAAGAAAAAAGTAATTGAACCAGAAGTAGATATACGACAGAAATTTGACAATGTGAAGGTTTTAGTAGAATCTAATAGAGCTAAAGAGGCAATAGCTTACATATATTTGGTCTACAACGATATAATCACATTGAAATTCAAAAAACCACGCTTGGCATATCAAACGATACGGGAATATGCTATAACATGCGTGAATGAATTGGATCAGAAACCAGAGTCCGTCTACCCGTTTATAAAGAAGATCGAAGATATAATTTATGGAGGTATTGAACCAACTAGTAAAGAAATTAATTACACAGTTCAATTATTTTCTACATTATACAATGAGGTAACTGGAAAATCTATTCCAACAGTTAGTTTTTAAAGTAAAATAAAGAATATATGTAAATTATTGAGGAATAATGTCAAATTTAGGATTATCTTCCGGAAAAAATGTGAATTTGTCAAAAGGAATCATTATTTCCTTCTTGACAATATTTTTCATTTTTTATGGTGTATTTCTAACTAATTTTATAGATATCTTTCAAAAAGATAATCCAGGCTCATTTCTCCCGATATACATTACATATTTACCATTTGTTTGTTATATTTCAGCAATATTTTTGGGTTTAGGATTAATTATATTCATAAGGAAAATCACAGTTCAAAAATCAAGAGAGATTCAATCAAGAAAAAAAGTTAAAATTGGCTCTATATACAAAGAAGCTCTTTTCTTAGTAATTTTTGTATTTGCTTTTATCCCCTTATTCGGACCTATTTTTGATCAGGGACTTAATGATCAAAACTTTTCTATTTACAATTCTGATTGGAATGGAGGATCAAAATTCCGTGATACGCTCACCTCCCAAGGATATGAAGTTATGTCAATACAATCTAGTCTTAGTGCTACTGAAAGATTGGATAAATCTATTTTATTAATTCTTTTTGGACCAAATCAATTCTATAATCCTGTCTTTGAAATCCCTTATTTTATCGACTTTTTTAGCAATGAGAGTAAAAATTCGATTTTAATATGTCACGATCACGGCAGTTCAAGTTGGTTGTTATGGGAAATATTCTTAGCTGGTGCTTTGGACCCTGATATCAGAGGAAAAATCCCAGTCACTATTTTTCCAAATGGAATTTTAAGAGATAATCTTTCTTATGACACCAGAACAGATTTTCCAATAATTAATTCATTTCCAGGTCATCCAACAACTACTGGGATTAGCAATTTAATCTTATCACAATCTTCTGCTGTTGTTGGAGGGCCGTTTTTATCTTATTTTGGATGGGATGTCGTAGGAACTTCCTCAGAATATAGTTATGTTGATAAAAATGATGATCATGTTTATCGATATGAGGATGATAATGTAGATATCAGCATGATAGCGGCATCTCTACCAGGATTTCCAACTAAATGGCCTTTAGGTATTTATTCTCAGGCGGTTTTTATGGCAAAAGATACAGGAAATGGAAGAGTGTTTGTTTCTGCTGATGCTAGCTTGTTTGATAATGAATTAATAGAATGGCCTGGGTATGATAATAAACAATTTGCAATTAATATAGTGGATTGGCTAACATATGGAGAGCCTAAGGACAATTGGATTATTGCATTTGATGAAGCTCATATTCGACCCGAATATTCAAGAGATTTGACGTCTGCTGGAATTTATGGTTTCTTTATTCAATATATCATACATCTTTCCACTAATCCGATAACAGCTTGGATTTATCCTGTTATAGCAATTTATACCTTGAGAAAGTATCTTCCTAAAAAAGGAGGCAAAAAAGAAAAGAAGAAAGCAGCCAAACAAGAAATAATAGAAGAAAAAGAAAAGTTTAGAACATCATCTTTCTTCGCAGAAAAAATAGGATGGTATAGGGAGAAAGCAAAGTATGGAAAAGCCTTGCTTCTGTTATATAGAAGATTGGAGAGAAAATTAAATACTTTACTTAGAGGTAAAAAAATAACCACAAAGAATGTAATTGATATGGTTATTTCAAAAGAGACGAGAATCAATAAATTAAAGATGAAGAGAATCTCTAAATTTATGGATAGGATGATTTCAATAAAAGAAGGAAAGAGTAAGGTAAAAAATGAAGAAGATTTTGAAAGCCTATTCTTTGAGATGGAATGGGTTGTTAATAATTTATGATAACCAAATATAATTATAAAATCAATAAAAATAACAAAAATTACAAATAAAGATGTGAAAAAAAAATGGAAGCCCCAAATAAAGCAAAATATTATGATCGTGAAGAATTGGATGTGTCCCCTATTCGTGAAATTGCTCAGGAGGTTCTCAGTGAAGTGAGTAGGGTCATCGTTGGGTATGGAGAAACGTTACAACAATTATTTATAGCGCTTTTAGTTAATGGCCACGTGCTTTTGGAAGGAGTGCCGGGCCTTGGCAAGACTGTTATGGCAAAGACTTTTGCTAAAACGCTTGGCATCTCATTTAGACGAGTTCAGTTTACTCCTGATTTATTACCAGCCGATATAACTGGTACAAAGATCTTTGATCAAAACGAAGGTCAATTTGTCCTCCAGAAAGGTCCAATTTTTGCTAATGTAGTGTTAGCAGATGAAATCAATAGGAGTGCACCTAAAACTCAAGCAGCTTTACTTGAAGCAATGGCGGAAAGACAGGTAACGATCGAGGGCCAAACTTTAGCGTTGGAAAAACCATTTATTGTCATCGCCACAGAAAATCCAGTCGAAATGGAAGGAACGTATCCATTACCAGAGGCCCAAGTTGACAGGTTCTTATTTAAGTTATGGTTAGACTATCCAGAACAGGATGAAGAGGTTGAGATAATGAGAAGACAGATCTCTGGAGAAGCTCCTTCAGTTGATGTAATTACTAGCGCAGAAGAACTTTTGGCTGCTCAAAAAGTAATGAATATGGTATATATTGATGAAAGAATTCTTAAATATGTCAGAGATATCATCATAAAAACCCGAAATCACCCTCAAATCGCATTAGGATGCGGCCCAAGAGCCTCACTTACTCTGATGAAGTGTGCTAAAGCAAGGGCTGCAATATTAGGACGTACATACGTGACCCCTGATGATGTAAGAGCACTAATAATACCCGCATTGAATCATAGAATAATGTTGAAAGCTGAAAGTGAGCTTGAAGGGTTAGATACAAAATCAGTTCTTAAATCGATAGTAGAAGAAATACCCGTACCAATATAACCAATTTTTTTAAAAAAAGAAATAAAAAGTGGTGAATAAAGTGTTAGGTGGAAAAGGACGTACACTAATATTATTTTCAGTTTTCTTTCTAACTGCAGGATTTGCGTTTGTGAATTATTTTTTTATTTACATCGCAGTATTATTTTTATTCAGCACAATTATTAGTTTACCGATTTTTTATTGGCAAATGAATGTAGAAGAACTCAGAGTTCATAGAGAGTTGGAAAAGAACAAAGTTTTCAAGGATGATTTTGTTCACATTAAAGTGATAATTGAAAACACTGGTAAAAAAAGTTTTGAATTCCTAGAAATCAGAGACTACTTTAATCCACAATTATTTAAACTAGTGCTCGGTGAAAATTTTATTTCAACCAGAATTGGCCCCAAAGCAATAGTTAAATTCTCTTACATTTTAGAACCAAAAGTTAGAGGTGAATATCCATTGGGCCCAATATCAGTTACTATAAAAGATCGGCTCGGATTTAACTCCGTGGAAAGGATCATTCCTGATAGTGTCTCTGATATCTTAATATATCCTCCTTATGAAGATATTAAAAGAATTGAGATTTTGGGTTCTAAAAGATCACTCCAGTTAAACTATGGTTTGGAAAGATCCAAACAAAAAGGATTAGGATCCGAATTTTATGGGATGAGAAAATATGTATTTGGAGATCAATTCAGATTAATTGATTGGAAAGCTAGTGCTCGTTCACAACAACTAATTGTTAGGGAATTTGAAAGTGAAAGAGACATTTCCATAATGATTTTAGTTGATTCCTCAAATAGTATGGCAGGGGGTGCGATTGAAAACACAAAATTTGAATATGCAATTCGAGCTTGTATGTTGCTTACAAAGGTAGCACTCACTCGAAGAGATAATGTCGGAGTGTTTACATTTTCAGATAGAAAAAATTTTAATTTTTTGAAGCCAGGTAAAGGAGAGGATCATTTCTACCGAGTATTAGATTTTGTTGCCAGAATTAAACCTCAGGGAAAAAACAGAATGGTTGAGGCAATAGATCATTTTAATAGGCGCTTTCAAAAGCGCAGTTTAATTTTCATAATCTCTGATTTGGAGGGAAATGTTAAAGAGATAGCCCAAGCAGTTAAAAAACTAGTTCCTTTCAATCATTCTATTATAATCATAAATCCATTTAGTCCTTGGTTTGAAATTCATGAAATCGACTTATCTACGACAGATAAAGCATTAGCGGAAGCAATAAGTGAAGAAATGATGGAACATATTATCAAAATTCGCCGAGAGCTCCGAAATCTTGGAATAAATTTAATTACTGTTGGTCCTGACGATATGATGTCAAGTGTATTAAAAACCTATGTAGAAGCTAAAAAAAAGGGAAGTGCTTATTAAAAATGGTAAGATATTATTTTTATGGTCTAAAAATCATAAAAATTCTTGTGTATGTGTGGATTTTATTCCTATTTTTTTCAGTTTTTCACATTGATCAAGTTATGACAACCTCTGAAGGAGATTTGGTAATTATAGCATTTTTTGAAGGAGTGAGAAACATTCTCACCTATGCTTTCTTTGGAATAATTTACTTGATTGCGATTGCTTTCATTCAACTTACTTCATTTATGTTTTTTATCAATCCCGATTTTATGTTCAATTTTTTAGACCAATTAATTAGAAATTTCGTTAGGTTATGGTTTACTTTTCCGAATGGGAATGTTCCTTTATTAACAGAGATACCTGATCTAATAATGGCTGAAATATCGGTTTTCACGGGCGATTTATATTTGTTTTCTTTTCAAATTTTAATTATTGTATCAGTTATATATCTAATTCGATCATTTTTACAAAATAATCCAAAATATGATATGATAGCTATTGGATCTTTAATAGCGATGATAGTTGTACCTTTAATGGTCTTTGGATTTAGAAATATGATGGATCTTTTATATATTCCCCACGCATACTTAGATAACATCCCTAACCCATTAGATCCAGCCTTTTCTTATATACCCATTGATGATTTTTTTCAATTTTTAGCAAGTCCCGTTATTCTTCTTGCAATCATCTCTTACGTTTATTTAGAATTATCATTTCAAATAAATTATACATATACAGTGACAAAGCCCTCTTTACAGAGGAGCGATCGATTGGAAGCACAACTCGGGATTTTAGAAAGTGAATCTCACTTTGTTGTAGCTAATATTGATAAAATAAGGGAAGAAGCTAAAAAAAGAAAAGAAGAACTTCAAATTGAAGAAAAAACAAGTGTGAATAAATTTCTTTTAAAACTCGAAGAAAGATTTTCATATGTAAAAGAAATGATTGAAAAGAGAAAGCTTGAAGAGGAAGAAAAGAAATTAGTCACAGCAGCATCAAAGACAAGGAGACTTGGAAAATATATAGAAAGACTGTTTAGGGAAGATCCGGAAGCTCGTGACACCTTAACTGCGAGATCTTCTACCCCAAAAGCAAAAGTCCTTGCGTTATCAACTATAGTCAATTTTATTTCTCGATTAGTAATTTTAATTTTAATAAGTTTTGTGATAATCCATCCACATTGGTTTTTTGTGTATGTTTTCAACATGCCTCCAGCAATTTCAGAAAGTGTGGCTATGTACTCGCCAGAAGTAGTAATAATATTATTAATTCCTATAATGTTGGTTTTCCCTGTGATATCTAAAATTATTTCATATATTAAGCATCGTAGTCTTATCATTAGATTACAACAAGAGGGTAGGATTAAAGAGATATTAGCATCTGTGGGAGATTATGTTAAAAAGGATGAACCGTTAGAACAAGAGATTACTGTGGAAACTCAAACGATGGAAACTTAAAGATTCATCACAAATTCTGCTAGAGCTTTTTTTTTTTCTAAATTATCCATTATTGTATCAAAACAATAGCAATTCAAACCTAATTGTTCAATGTCAGGTTTTAAAAAAGAATCTCTCTTATCGATTATGAAATTGGCCAAAATTTCTCTATAGATTTCGGCTACAGTTTTACAAGATACTTCATATCCCAAACATTGCATTAACTTATCGGCTGGTCCCTTTATAGCTTTCCCCTCTACGATCGGGCTAATTCCATAAACATTTTTCCTTTTTTGTTTTAAAACATCTTTTATTCCTTGTACCCCAAGGATGGTTCCAATTGATACAAATGGATTAGATGGGCTAATAATGATTTTTTCTGCTTCTTTTAATTCGGTAATCACACCTTTAACTGGATTTGCCTTATCTATACCATCAAAAAAGAAATCTAGAATAGTCGGTTCACACCGATACTTTATGTAATACTCTTCAAAATGCATTTCTTCTGAAGATGTTTTAATTTTAGTAATAACTGATTCGTTGCACATAGGTATTACTCGAGCTTTTATTCCTAATTTCCTACAAATTATAGATGTAATTTCAGATTTACTTAATCCTTGATTAAAGAGATCAGTTCGGAAGATATGAGTTGCTAAATCCTTATCACCAAGATTAAACCATCCAATGTCATAATATTTTTGTAATAATTTTAAAGAATTAAAGGTTTCATTACTAAATCCCCAACCTTTATCTCGATCAATTACATTCGCAAGCGTGTATGTAATAATATCAATGTCAGGACAAATTTTTAGACCAAAGAGATCGAGATCGTCTCCAGTGTTTACTATTATCACTAACCTCTCTGGATCAATTACTCTGATTAAACCATCAATAAATTTTGCTGCTCCGACGCCACCCGCTAATACAACGATCCTATTCTCATTCAATATCCTCTTCACCTGTTTTATAAATAACCTCCTCTATGCTTTTTCTAGTAGTTGGCTTTGCTTTTTCTAGTGCATATCCCACTGTGAAAAAAGCCATCGGATTAAATGATTTTGGCAAGTTTAAGTTTTTCTTTACAACTTCTTGTGCAAATAACGGAGCAGAATACCAACATGCAGCAAGTGAATTTATTTCAAGCGCTAACAAGAAATAACTAGCCGATGCTCCGATACTCTGAATTCCTAAGATTAATTCGTTTTTTGTCCTCTCCCTGTCAGAATATGATTCTAATTCTGTTTCATCCAAACATAAAATAACCAAATAGGGTGCTTCGAGAAAATTTCTTTTTGTTTTTCTAATTTTTTCTGCTATAAATTCTTCTGATCTTCCATCTCGAGATAAATCTTCTCTCAGTTTCGAATTCATTTCCAAAATTAACCTCTCGCGAATTGAACTTTTATCTAATATAACATATCGCCAATGTTGAGCATTATGTGCGCTGGGTGCCCATTGAGCTAATGCTATACAATCCCTTATAATCTCTCTTTCAGGTATTTTTGAAGAGAATCGAAGTTTATAACTTCTTCGAGATTTTAGTACTTTAAAAAATAAATCTTTTTCAGAAATCATCCTAAATAAGTCAGTTTCTTCGGGTCTAAAAATTTCTTTAATTGAAGCTTTCTCATCAAAATCGAATTTGTATCCTCTGATCAATATGACGGGAAGTCCTTCGTTCGCCTCACCCATTATTAATTGTGCTGCAGAAGTTAGATTATCAACTTGTCCAACTATAGTACTCTGAAGCATCTTTCCATACAAGTCTTTTTCACCTCTCTTATCTAAGAGAGCAGATATTCCAGAAATGCCAACTGCAACTCCTACAGCTCCTCTTCGAAAAGGTCTTCCAAATGAATCAGAAATAATAACCGCTACATTTTTTCCTGTTAGCTTCTTTAATTCATTTCTTATTTTTTTAGCTTCCTCATCTGGATATTTCGGTAATAATGTTACATTTTCACTTCCTTCGACATTTGATTTGTCAATTCCAGCATTTGCACAAATAAATCCATAATTGGTTTCAACAATAAGAACATGTTCTGCTTTTAAAATTTCTTTAGATTCGTCTAGGATTAATTGGACTAATTGTGGAGTTTTTTTTGTTATTCCTTCTCTTAAAATTAAGGGTTCCATATTTCTGTAAATATCCATGGCTCGCTCTCCAACTTTGACATCATTTAAATTAATAATACTTCCGATACTTTTTGATACGATGCTTTGTGCAATTACCAGGATATCTCCATTCTCTAACGTTAATTTTTTCTGTTTTAAGGAATCCCTAATAATTTGTGCAAGATTATCACCGGGAATTATTTTCGGGATATTTGGAAGGCCAACCATTAAAATTTCAGATTTTACCATAATCAGTTCACTATATATAATTTTGATATACTTTCAAATCACTCACTTTACTTCTAGCTAGTTCCTCATACTTTGGAGGAATCGCACAACAAGCCGAAAAAAATTGAAAATTGATTTTAGGATCATATTCCATTATCCAATTTAATGATTTTCTTGACGGAATCTCAATTCGGTTAATTCCTGCCTTCATAGCGTATTTTTCCAATTTTACTTTCATATTTCCACGAGGTCTCATGCATCCAAGTGATATTTCAGTTTTGGGAAATTGGATTCTAGTTACCGCGATCAATTTAGAAATACTTTCTGGTGAAGGCATTTCAAATTGATGAATGGATGTTTTAGGAGGGATAAGTGCAATAATTACAATTAAATTAGGCTCATTGAAGATTTCTTTGATAAAATTGATTGTTTCTAATTCCTTTTTGACCCTTCCATAATACAAGCCGATGCAAATATGTGGAACTATATTTAAGTTATGATTTTTCAATAATTCTATTGCGATCTTATAATCTTTTACTTCTTTTTTTAAATGATAAATATCTCTTATTATATCTTCATCCACATTCACATCGAATGAAACAATATCAATTTTAGATAGTGCTAGCATTTCAGCGGTACTTTTATTTATTAAACCCGTATGAGTATTGATTATGAGGTTTGTATGTTGTTTAATCTCTTTTATAACATCAAGATAGCCATCCAATGGAACCGCACCATCGGGATCGCATCCACCTGAAATTAATGCGCCAATCCCATTATTTTCATATAAATTGTTTAAAAAATTTTTTAAATCATTTGGATTAGTAATATCCCTCATGCTTTCTAAATACTTTTTATTGCAGTGTTCGCAATTTAAGGCGCATTCACTCCCCGTTATACTGATGGCAGGAAATTGTTGATTTGGTATATAAATTTTTAATTTATTTCCAAAAAAGCGCTTTTTCAAGTTGTAAGCGTATCTGAGAAACTCTTTATGTTGATTTTGAGTTAAATTCTTTAGATCCAACCATGATATAGTTCCTTTTTTAATCTTCGAGACAATTTCCTTGATTTCATTCATATTTTCTTAACCAATTTTTATCTCTATATTTTGTATATACTAACTTTTTTGCTAATCGCAACTCATGTTCAGTAAAATAATTCTCCATAGAAGTAATTTTTAGAGTAGTTTCGAAACCTTTTTTTAGAGATGATTGAAAATCCTGTTCATTGTATGATTCTAAATGCTCCTTAATTCCTGTACATTTGGAATAAACTGATCTCACCATTCTTGATTTAGAGACATTATAGGGGGCTTTTAAAGCAGAATACATTAGTTCAGGATCTAATTCTAAAAGAATAGTTCCGTGCTGCAAAATATGCCTTTTTCTTCTTAGTTGAGCGTTTCCTGAAAATTTTTTATCTTCTAAAAAGATTGCTGGACAATGGATGATTCCTTTTTCTGGTTTTAAACCATAAAATTGCAAACCAGAGATAATCCCCATTTCAATTATTTCAAATTGTTCCATTACGCTTTTAGCATTCAACTTTTCTAAAAACTCTAAACGACAAACTATAGAATAAGTGATCTCTCTATACTCATCATGAAATACGGCTCCACCACCTGTAATTCTTCTCACAACATTGAATCCATTTTTTTTAATAAAATTTAAATCCACCTCACTTAGTAAGCTTTGATTTCTACCAATAGATACAGTTGAAGGACTCCACTTATAAAGTCTAATAGTATTAGGGGATTTATTTTCGATGACTGATTGAAGTATGGCTTCATCTAATGCCATATTCCAATAACCATCATGAGTTTCTAAAGTTATGAATCTCCAGCTATTCATGTCATTTCTTAACTAATTATTTAATATATTCCAAAAGGGTATTAAATATCTCTTTTTTTTCCATTTCATTTAATTTTCTAGGATAATTGTATATAGGACCTGTTGGTCGAGACGTGTAATAAGGTCGATTACATCCAGGACATCCAGATGTCAGAAATGCATCAGTTTGAGTGATTAACCTTTCTAAATCTCTCTTATTTATATCAAATTTGACAACTTCATTCTTACTGTTAAATATGAAATCGTTTAAATTCTTATTTTCTTCCAGGATTAAATATCTTCCTAATTGTATTTTTCTAAAATAGAGTAGATCTGGAGGGCTATGCAATTCTAATTTCGTACCCTTAATAGATGTAAATGCAAAAAGCCCAACTTTAATTCTTAAATTTTTCAAATTATATATCAGACTAAGAATATCTTTAGCTGATTCTCCTAAACCGACTATTAAATGGGTAGTTACAAATCCCTCTGAAAATATATTTAACGCGTCTTTCAAGGCTTTGAAGTGAGAGTCCCAAGTATATGGACCATTAACTCCTTTACCCTTGATATTCTCAAAAATTTCAGGAGTAGATGCATCTAAAGCAATCCCAATTCTTTCGACTCCAAGATTCTTAATTTCTTTTAGATTTTTTCTCGTGATTGGTGGGATCGCAATTGAGATTGGAATGTCTGACTTTTCTCGTACTTTGCTGATGATCTCGATAACATCTTGAACATTATTTGGATAATTTAGGGTTTGAAGACACAGACGTTTAAAACGCTTTGAAGGACTTAGATAACTAAATTTAGTTAAGAATTCTTTAAGCTTAAAAACTGGCCAATTTACACGAGATAATAGCTCATCTGAGCCTTTAGATTCTCTTCCTTGAGGACAAAATGCACAATTAGCAGAACATTGATTTGAGTTAAATGTCATAATATAGCAGGTAGTTGGAGGAACTTTAAACCGAGTGCTATTATATAATCCCAGAACTGAAGCACTTCCAATTGACACTCTAATTTTATCCACAGTCATTACTTTTCATAATACAAACAAAAAGATAAGCTTTTTTCAAAAAAAATTTATTGAATTATTGATTTCAAATCATATTTTAATAATAATTTTAGATATTTTGGTGGTTATAATCACTGTGGAAGATTATAATTTTGGAAAGATAGAAAAAAAATGGCAAGACAAATGGGACAGCGAGAAAATTTTTGAAGTAAAACAAGATAAAAACAAAAATAAATATTACGTATTAGAAATGTACCCTTATCCCTCTGGAAGCCTTCATATGGGACATCTCCGTAATTATACAATAGGAGATTCTGTAGCTCGATTCAAACGAATGCAGGGGTTCAATGTATTGTACCCTATGGGCTATGATAGTATTTCTCAATAAGTGAAATACCATAAAAGTTTTGGACTCCCTGCTGAGAATGCGGCGATTGATCACGGCGCTAATCCCGAGGAATGGACAAATTCAAATATCGAGTTAATGAAAAAGCAACAAAAAAGAATTGGTTTGTCTTACGATTGGACTCGGACTATATTTAGTCACGATCCTAACTACTATAAATGGGACCAATGGTTCTTTATTAAGATGTTTGAGAAGGGTTTAGCTTATAGACAAGAATCTTATGTAAATTGGTGTCCCAATTGCTCTACAGTTTTAGCTAATGAGCAAGTCTTAAATGGAAAATGTTGGAGATGCAACAGCAATGTAGAACAAAAATTCCTGACGCAATGGTTTTTAAAAATAAGAGATTACGCGGAAGAATTATTAGAGGGTTTAGATCAGTTAGATTGGCCAGAAAAAGTAAAAACTATGCAACGGAATTGGATTGGGAGATCACAAGGGACTATCATTAAATTTCAAATTGTTGGAGAAGAACGAACGATTGATATTTTTACTACTAGACCTGATACTTTATATGGAGTAACATTTATGGTTTTTGCCCCTGAGCACCCATGGATAAAAGAATGGGTGGAAAAAACAGATTATGAGGAAAAATACAAAAAATTTTATAAAGAGGTTATGCAGCAGGATAAGTTTGAACGCACAGATATAGAGGTGAAAAAGAAAGGGATGCTTATCGGGAAAAAAGCATTAAATCCAATGACAAAGCAACAAATCCCTATTTATGTTGGGAATTTTGTTGTATATGAATATGGTGCCGGAGCAGTAATGGCCGTTCCAGGACATGACCAACGAGATTTTGAATTTGCCAAAAAATATGATATTCCAATAAGAGTCGTAATCCAACCTTATGATTATGAATTAGATTCCAAAAAGATGTCACGTGCGTTTGAGGGAGAGGGAATTTTAGTCAATTCTGGAGAATTCGATGGTATTGATAACAAAAGCGCGATAAATGCAATCACTAAAAAACTTGAAGAATTAAACAGTGGGTATGCGACTGTTAATTATAAGTTAAGAGATTGGTTAATTTCAAGGCAGAGATACTGGGGATGTCCTATTCCAATTATATATTGCGAGGATTGTGGTGTTATTCCCGCTCCCATCGATCAGCTCCCAATAAAGCTACCAAAAGATGTTCAATTCACTGGTAAAGGAAATCCATTATTGACTAGTGAATCTTTTCTTAATGTAAAGTGCCCTAAATGCAATAAAAAAGCAATAAGAGAAACAGATACAATGGATACATTTGTTGATAGTTCATGGTATTTCTATAGATATTGTGATCCTAAATCATCAAATCTTCCATATTCCAAGAAAAGAGTAGATTATTGGATGAATGTTGATCTCTATATTGGAGGCATTGAACATGCTATTCTTCATTTGCTATACGCAAGATTTTTTACCAAAGTTGCAAGAGATTTAGGATTACATTCAAACAGTGAGCCATTTCAAAGATTACTTACCCAAGGAATGATTAATAAAATACATCCGTATTGTCCTAATTGCGAAGTATTTGCAATGAAATCCGAGATGAATGATGAAAATTGTAAAAGATGTGGAACAAAATACATATTCAAAAGTGTTAAAATGAGCAAAAGTTTAGGAAATACAGTAGATCCGATTGGAATAATGAATAAATTTGGTGCTGATGCAGCTAGATTTTTCATTCTATTTGGGGCTAGTCCAAAATCGGGGTTAGAATGGTCAAATGAAGGTATTCAATTTGCGCATAAATTTATTCGGAATAGTTTTGCACTTTTGATTGAGAAACCAGATTCTATTAGAAATAATGAAGTTATTCATGATACTTTGATCAAATATCTTCTAAACAAAACTATTAAGAATGTGACAAAGCATATGGAACAAATTGATATAAGGGATGCCATTAATGATTTAATCCAATTTACAAATGAATTTAATAAATATAAACTTGAAAAAGTTAATAAAAGTGTCTATTCTTACTGTTCTCAAAGACTTGTTAAACTATTACATCCATTTATTCCACACGTAACTGAAGAAATTTGGAACTTGTTTGGCAATGAAGATTTTTTAAGTGTATCTTCTTGGCCAGAATATGATAATGGTATTTTAAATCCCGTTAATGAATATAAATGGAAACTAATGAATGATACATTGGAATCGATAAACCACATAATTCATATAATTAAAAAAGAAAAAATCGACAAGATCGATATAATCATAGCTAATGATTGGAAATTTAATCTTTTCGAAGAGCTGCTCCAACAAGTTAAACAATCCAAGGATCAAGGTGAAATATTAAAGGTTCTTATGAAAAAAGAGCATTTTAAAAAACATGGTAAACTTATAAATCAAATTGTGTCCTCCGTACTTAAAAATCTAGGTAAATTTCAGCCCTCTCCAATCAAAGCAAGTGAAGAATTCTTATTTTTTAATGAAATCTCTAGCATGTTAGAGACAAAATACGATGCTAATGTAAATGTATTAAAAGAAATCGATTCAAAAGATCCAAAGGCTCTTAAATCTCTACCGGGAAGACCAACAATAATTATTAAATAAGTGATATCGATATTTAATTTTCTATTTTTAAACCAAATTAATTTAAATAGGAGTATTAAAATCATTAATTAAAAAAGTATTAAAAAAGCGTTTTAGCTATAAAAAGATTCTATGACGATTTATGAACTTTCAGTAATAACAAATTCTGGATTTCCTTACTATCATTTAAAATTGCAAAAACCTCCTAAAGGAGTAAGATTATATCTAAGATTTTTCGATTTTTCGAAGTATTATTCGAGAAATGAGATTGAATTAGATTCTAAGGATAGTTTTGATTTAGATGCAGGGCTTGTGTCTGCGCTATATGAATTTGCTCGAAGTATTAATAAAGAGATCGAAATTCTTGAATTTATTTCGAAAAAAGAGGAGGTTAGCAAAAAATCTTTATATAAGGGCGATGTTTTAATAACGGCCCAAACTGAAGGATTTCTCTTACATAAATCTATTTCGGAAAAAATAAAGTTAATTTATGACAACATAATTAAACATAAAATACCGTTAGCAACAGCACAAGAAGTACTGCAAAATGAAGAAGACCAAATTATTAATTATCTAATAGATTCTGAAGCAAGATCGAGAATAAATATAAATAAAAAAAAGCTAGAAACATTAGCTAAATCATTATTAAATGATATGAAGAATTATGGCTTAAATTCGATTTGTATATGTTCTTTTGATCTCTCTCCCCTAATTTTAATTAGCGAAAAATATACTATGAAGGAAATAAATATCATATTAAGAAACATTGGAATTTTTCCTGAAATAAAACCACTTGAATGGATTTATCGACAATCATATATTAGAAATGAGACAATTTGGGTTTATATCATAAAATCGGGAATAGGGCCAAATATAGATGGTTTACTTCAGCCATATTTCTATCTTCTGATTGCAGAACCTCAATCCTATTTAGGTGAATTTCCAGGAAAATTAACTCTTCAATTCAATCAAGTATTAGGTTAAATCACGTATTTTTTTCTGCAGCTTCGATAATTTCATAAAATGATTCTGAGTTTAAAGATGCTCCTCCTACCAATCCTCCATCAATGTTCTCTCTTGAAAATAACGATTTTGCATTATTTGGTTTAATAGATCCCCCATATTGTATTCGAATTTCATCAGCAACATTTTCTCCATATTTTTCCTTTAGAATATCACGAATAAAGATGTGAATTTCCTCAGCTTGTTTTGGTGTAGCTGTTTTTCCAGTACCGATTGCCCATATTGGCTCATATGCGATGATGATTTTGATCATATCTTGACCAATTAAATCTTGAAAAGTAAAATTCATTTGGTTTCGAATAATCTCTTTTGTTTTTCCCGCCTCCCTAGCATTTAAATTCTCTCCAATGCAAACTATGGGAATTAAACTTTCCTTTAAGGCTTTTTTAATTTTTTTATTAATTAGATCATCAGTTTCACCAAAAATCTGCCTCCTTTCACTATGCCCCAATATAACATATTTTACACCCATACTTTTTAGAAATAATGGCGAAATTTCACCTGTAAAAGCGCCTTTATCCTCAAAATACATATTTTGAGCTGAAACGCTTATGTCAGTTTTCTTTAATTCTCTCACAACAGACTCCAAAACAGTGAAAGGTGGCGCAATTACAATATCAACATTTTTAATCCCTTTTATTAAAGATTTTAGGCTTTTTATAAGAGATATTGCTTCATTAGGAGTTCCTAGATGCATTTTCCAGTTCCCTCCAATAATAGGTTTTCTCACAATTTTTCACTCCGATTTAGAATAAGTATTCAATTTATGTACGATACGGTTTAAAAGAATAATAAAAAGAACTATTCTTCTTTAACTAATTTTTCTGGTAATTTAGTTATCTCTAGTAATTTCTTCACTTCATTTACATTTGGAGATAATACCTTGGGTAATCCTAATTGTTCCCGACGTCTCTCTATTGCAGGTTGCATTGGAATAGCTTTTGCATTTTCGAGAATTGTGGATGCTTGGGTGGTATAATAGTCGGGAGCTTCACCTTTTTCTACACTTAAATTCTTTAAAATGGTGAATATTTCTGTCAGTTCTACTTTCTGTGGGCAAACTTCATCGCAAGTATCACAAACAGTGCAACCCCATATTGAAAATGAATTTTCTATACCAAAAATCTTTTCTTTTAACCCGAGTAAGGCATCCAATATTAATCTTCTTGGATTATAACGCCCATTGGTGACTTGTGCAACGGGACAAGCTCCACTACATGTAGCACATTGGTAACAATAAGCTAATGTACTACCGATATCTGATTGGATAATTTGGTTTCTAAAATCAAAATCTATTGTTGCCATTTGTATATTATCCTTTAGCATTAAAATTATATTAATATAACTTTCATTAAATTTTAAAATTATTTCTTTTCAATGATATTTAATAAAGATATATAAATTAAGAAGAAAAAATACTACATCTTCGAAACAATCTCTTTGAGAACAGGCTCTCCAGCAGCTCCCACCATTAAACCATTTCGAACAAATGGTTGTCCCTGAACTTCAATTGTATTTTCTAAAAGATGTCCTTCATTAAAAAATAACAGAGTTGGAATTGCTGTTATGCCAAATCTACTTCCTAACGGGCGATTTTGATCTAAATCAACTTTTAACAATTTAAATAATCCTTCTTTCTCCAATTTTTCGAGGATTGGACTAAGCCATTTGCAAGGACCGCACCAGGTGGTATATACATCTATAATGACCTTTCCCTTCTTCATTTCATCGGTTATTTCTAAACCATAATCTTTTAATTCTTCGATATTTATCATTTAAATTACCATTAAATCTTATATTGCTTAAAATTAATGAAGAGATTAATATTTTTTTATTTATATTAGTTTCAATTATTAAAAATTATTCAAAATCTTCTAGAAATTTTTATTTTAAATAATTTATTTGGACCAGTCGTTTAAGGTATAAATTTGATATAATAATTTAAAAGTACCTTGAAATTCATACTTATCATCCATTAATTGGATTAAAAACTTTAATATTATTCAAAAATTTATCAAAAATAATTAATCAATTTTCTAGCCGGATAAGATATGAATTATTCAAGAGCTGATTTGGTGCAAACGAATGCGACTATGAATCAGTTGAGAAATGCAATTTATCATCTCCAACGATTTATGAAAAGGAACAACATCACCGAAGTGAGAAGTAGACTTAGAAGAATGGGGAAAAACATTGCTCATACATACCTAAATACTTGGAGGCCAATCGAAAAAGTTACTTTTACCAATATTAAGGACGTCTTGGCAACGATTTATAGAAACGTATTAAATAGCAATATTTCAATTGAAGTTGACGAAGTAAACAAAAGGATATCTATTCAAGATAATGATTGTGCGCTATGTAAATACCATTTTTCAGATATAAATGTTGCTGGTTGTGAGATAATTGGTAGTATGGTAGTTGAATTTATAAACATAATTAATTCAAGACAAAATGGATTTAAGATTGAAATGCAAGATATCAATGAATCAAAAGTCTTTGGTCATAATTCTTGTAGACATGTATACATTTATACAGGAGGAAAATAATATGGGAACCGTCCAATGGTTACTAAAAAAAATAACTAAAATTTTTGGAAGGAGCACCAATTCATTATTCTATACCCTCCTCTATCGTGAAATCTTGAAAGAAATACATGAGATTACAGAAAATGAAGAAGACTCCCTACTAATTTTAAGGGAGATAGGAAAACGTGCTACTTTTGAGTCATGTGATCGACACACCACAATTTTTCGATTTATGCCAGGAAACCCGAAAAAAGTTCTTGAATACTTTGAATTATTATGGGTTGTGGTATTTGGGAAAGAACTCTCAGAAGAGGATCTAAGCTATGAAATAATTGAAAAAAAAGATTCGAAGTATAATGATTATCTTTTAAAAATTAAAAGATGTCCCATTTGTGCTGATTATGGAAATGATGAGATGGATACATTTGGATTCGACAAAATCGTGAATAAAGAAACAGAGGGCTTGGCATGTGGACTAGCTGGTATGCTTGAAAGTGTGGCAAATTATATTTTAAAAGTGAAGAAAAATGAATATAGGATTCGTATTATAGAGCAAAAGTGTATGGCGAGAGGAGAGGAATGCTTACAATTGACGTGTAAGATCTATGATAAGATAGAATGGAGAGAATTAACTTCCGAAAAATTACAGGATAAATTGAATTCTAATGTTGTTATTGATGAAGTTGATGAAGATGTAGAGATCGAAACAGAATCTGATTTTATTGAAAAAATTCAAGAAATTCTCTCTTTGGATAAAATTGAAGAACTTTTAGATGAACCACTCGAGGGAGTTAAACAAAAGACAGCAGAGCTCATTAGGGAAAAACTTAATATGGAACCAGAAAGATTCTTCGATTATTTTAAAAACTACGAAGACGATATGATTAGAATTATTGGATTCCTATTCATACATCTCTTAAATGAATACGGAGGATTTGTTGAAAAAATATTTGAAAATGAGACATTCGCTAAAATTGCAGGATATTTATTTAAGCAATTCAAAGAGTTTACTTTTCTTTTCATCCCCATTGATGTTATAAATGACTATCATAATCTATTAGTAGCGTTTCTTGAAGGATTAGCTCCTTCGGAGATGATTGAAAACATAAAAGCATTTTCTGGAAAGCAAGATATTGAATTCTTATTCGAAGGAGCTCAATTAGCGTTAGAAAATTTGGGTATAGATTTTGCTTCTCTTAAAGAAAATGTCTGGGAAGAGCTAAGGAAGGAACGGGAGAATGGTTTGATATCGTCAGATCAAACAATGAGAGATCAAACAGAGGAACAGATACCAAAAATCATCAAAATTATACAAGAAATGTTAATGTTACTAAGTGAGATATTAACCTTGCCTATTAGAGTTTTAGTATCAGAGGGTCATTATGGATTAAAAACCGCAATTAACTCGGTAATATCTGAGGAAGAGGGTTTATTTGGGCAAATTAAAAATAGAATTGATACGATTTTTGATTACATTCAAGAGTTAAGAATATAATAAAAATAAAATATTTTTTTAAAA
This sequence comes from uncultured archaeon, assembly GCA_964632315.1. Taxonomy (GTDB): domain Archaea; phylum Asgardarchaeota; class Lokiarchaeia; order Sigyniarchaeales; family SOKP01; genus SOKP01. The sequence goes on along the minus strand of CAZWEM010000041.1, from coordinate 18,660 downwards.
ATTCTTCTTAGGTTTTAATTCCTATATATAATAGGATGCTACTCAATATTATTCCAAATCTAACAATTGATAAAAAAATACCTGGAGGTATTAATGCATCAAAAGTTACAATAATAGCAAATAAGATGAAACCAAAAGCGAGAGCAAAAAACTTCTTCTTTATTACTCCTGTTGCTTTGAAAGCTTTAACTAAAAAACCAATACCATTGAATAAAATGATAGATAAAATAAATCCGATTAAAAAGAATGCAGTATAGTAGGAATAATCACTAGATGTATCAATTATGTCTGAACCAGGAGGAGGAACAGTATATGTAAAGGAACCCTGTGGATTTATGAAAAGGAAAAATTCGTATGCAATGCAGATAATAAGAAAAACAGTTAGAAGATACCATTTTTTCCTAGGCATAATTAATTCTCCTCCAATATACATTCCAAAAAATATACCTGGAGCAGCCCACATATAGCTCAAAATCGGATATATTACAGGTACGCTTACAGGATAAAACCATACAGACTCAATATTTGTTCCTGTAATGAGGATTTTTAAAAAATCAGTTGTTGGACCTAACCAAAGCAATCCAATAAAGAATATTGTTAAAGAAGTTACAGTAAGTAGCTTAGCTTTTAATTTCCTTGATTTATACAGTGAGTATATCCCAATAATGAGATTTGTAGTTAGTACACCTGTAGCAGATATACCATCTAACCAACCAATTAGACTTAACAATATTATTCACCTTTGATAATAACTAATGTAAATATATTCTTCTCAAAGTATTTATAATTATTTTGTTGGGTAAGATTCTTTTAAAATTACCTTATTTTTACTTTTTTAAATGATTAGTTTATATATTATGACTAACCAATTTAATATTAACTTAATTTTATAAAAATAGGCTTCATAATTATGAAATCTGAAAATAAAAGAGGGTTAATCGATTTATCATTATTTGTTGTAATAACTGTTTTAATACTAACAATATTTTCAGTTCCTTTCTTAGGCCTTCCTTCTCTTGGAAATCTTTTAATGCCTGGAAATGGCGTTTGGAATGTTCCGGGAGAGGTTCCTTCTGCTGAGCGTCTTAAAATCGAAGGATTACGAGATGAAGTAAGTGTTATTAGGGATGAGTGGGGTGTTCCACACATTTATGCAAATTATGAAGATGATATGTTTTTTGCACAAGGATATTGTCATGCCCAAGATAGACTCTTTCAAATGGATATGCTGAGACGACAAGTAAGAGGTAAGTTATCTGAAATTTTAGGAAAAGATCTTCTTTCCACTGATAAATTCATGCTAGCAACTGGAATGGAAACTTGGGCGATAAATACCGTTAATATACTACAGGAGATGCAATCTAATGGAAGTATTAATTTAATTCCTAAAATCGAACGATACGTTGACGGTATAAATTACTATATCGATACTCACCAAAACCAATTGCCCTTGGAATATTATCTCATTGGATTTAAACCTACTGAATGGACAACTATAGATTCCATGTGCATCGTTCAGTTAATGGCAATGGATCTAACATGGAATTATAATGATTTGTATCGATATATAAATTTAGAAGCACTCGGTCCAACATACTATAATGAAACATTTGGATTACCGCTTCCTTATCAAATTCCAATTTGTCCTAATTATGGATCATTTGGAGAAATTCCTATGGGTTCAGGATTAAAAGATAGTTCAAAATCGGAAATCACAAATGCAATTTCCTCCTTTCTTCACGCTATCGAAAAAATAGATTATCAACGACAATTTACAGAAGAAAGAGAATTACAGGGGTCGAATAATTGGGTAATTGATGGTGCAAAGAGCAGTACGGGATACCCAATTCTATGTAATGATATGCATTTAAGCTGGACTATGCCTGGAATTTGGTATGAGCAACAGCTTGTAGCTGAAGACACGGGATTTAATGTTTATGGTTTTCAAATACCAGGTTTACCCCTTATTGCTGTCGGACATAACCAGTTTGTAGGATGGGGATTTACAAATACAGGGTATGACGTTCTAGATTGGTATTACTTCAATACTGACGGTGATAATAAATATATTTACAATAATACCCCCACGGATTTTACCTATAGAACCTATAAAATCAATGTGAAAGGTCAAGGAACTCTCGACTTCACGGTTCGTCAAACAGTTCAAGGACCCGTTATGAGTGATGTCATCGGAGATTTTGGACTGTCTGATACTCTTGGAGACATTATAATATCTTCAAAATGGACAGCGAATAATTACTTCTATACCCTGCTTGCAGCTAATGGATTTTGTCGAGCCGAAAATAGAGCTGATTTTGATAATGCGTCCCAATATTGGACAACCCTAGCACAAAATATCGTTTATGGCGATACTGATAATAACATAGCAATTAGACCAACCGGAAAAGTACCTATTCGGGCCTTAAATTCACCAGGAAATGGAACGCTTCCATTTAATGGTTCTAGTGCGGAGGGAGAATGGATTGGGTATATTGACATCTTGACAGGGCTTCCAAGTACATTAAATCCGAGTCAACATTATTTAGCGTCTGCAAACCAAGTTGTAGCTGGACCAGGTTATACAAAATATCATTTACAAAGTGAGTATGCAGATGGTTATCGTGCGAGAAGAATTAATGAGTTGCTTAATGAGTCAACAAATATCAGTGTTGAAGATATGAAGCTCATACAAACAGATATAAATTCTACTGCAGCACGAGCATTTATTCCAACTCTTATTGATGTTATAAAGTATGAATACGGGACGTCTCCCCCTCCTGAAATTGCAGATGTTTTAAGCGAATTAGAAGACTGGGGGTACATCATGTCAAAAGACTTAGTAGCCCCTACAATATATCGTAAATGGAGAGATTATTTCATGGAATTTACGTTTAATGATGAATTTACGAAATATAATGCTACTGGAGCACCACAGGTTGTTGTGCTGGAAAAATTAATGAAAGAGGACGAAGGTTCGCATTGGTTCGACAATGTATCTACAGTAGGAATCGAAACTCGGAATGAGACCATGTTATTGGCACTGAATGCAACTATAAACTGGTTAACAGGATTTTATCACTCTGGTGATCCTTCATCTTGGAAATGGGGAATCATACATAAAATCTACTTTCCACATTTAACTGGACTAGCTCCTCTAAGTAAAGGACCATATCCCGGAAATGGAGAGGGGTTTACTATCAATCCCGCTGGAGCAAATATAAGGGACGCGCAACATATAAGATACGCGCAACATGGGGCCTCAGAGCGAATGATTCTGGATTTCAGCAATTTAAATAGGTCATTAAGCGTAATTCCTTCTGGAGAACGAGGATTAAGCAATTCTAAACATTATTCTGATCAATTGGAACAACTTTTCTTACAAGGAAAATATCATTTCCAGTATTATTCTAATACTCCAGTGAACTTTCCCACGAATTCTATTGAATCTACAATATATTTTTTACCAAGATGAGGTGTTTAAAATAGAAAAAACATACAAGTACTTTATTTATACCACTATTGGTGCCCTGTGCTTAACCATGCTCTTAACGTTGATTCCGGTTTGGCAATTGATCGTGATTCCTGGCATTGTTGCAGGATTCTTTAATAAACGATTACGTTATGCGGTTTTAAGTGGCTTAACTGGGGTTACCATTTCTTGGTTGATTTATATGATTTCTTCACTTGCATTGAGAAACACCTACACGATTCTTGAACAAATTGGAGAATTAATGGTAGGAAGCGGTTTTGGATGGTTAATTTTCCTTTTGATCTTAATTATAGGACTTCTAATGGGTGCACTTGGTGGAGGAATTGGTTATTCTATTTCAATCCTTCTCACACCTTACTTAGAGCAAAGAATTAGAAAAACAGATAATTCAACTAATTAAATATATCAAATTTTTTTATTTTTCAAAATACGTTTCATAAAACCATTCAGTTATATATTGAAAAAATAAACGTTCTCTTAGAATATCGTAATGTGATTTTTCTCTTAAACTGGTCAATTTTGGAACGTCTTGTAACCTCAATTTTTTTTTAGCAACTAAATTCATTCGTGTTTTGAATTGATCAACAATTTCTATGGGTCTTAAGACATTAGAAAGAGAAGAGTCTACTTTATTCCAGATTGCGCTAAAATCATCCGATTGAATACCCGATAGAGTGAAAAATTTCTTGATTTCTGAAAAAAGTTCGTCCTTTATAAAATAACTCACTAACTTATCATCAGTAAGAATATTGGTGAGATGCTTAGAAATTTTCTGGATTATGTTCTCATTCACCGAATACTTAGCTAATTCAGATTTTAATTCTTTAATAAATTTTGTATTTAAAAATTGTTTAAATTTGATGATAATGGCTGCATTTTCTTTTCGATCTGAACAAATCTCTATAATTTCCCCTTTAGGTGTTGAATAAGTAAATCCCAATCCTTGGGGACCTATACCGTGAGATATTATCATAGAAAGATTGAAAAAGTTGTATTTTTTAGATAAAATTTTCTCTTTCATTTCAAGCAATACTTCTGGACATATTAAATGAGTCTTATTATGAAATATGAATTTCTCAAATCTGGAATTAGAATTTGAATAACGATCCTGAACTCTTCTAAAAAAATTGCGAACACCACCTAAATTTTGCACACTTAAGCCGTACATTACGTATCTGTCTAAGAAATTCTTTATGACACCAATTCCGTCTTCATCTTCCGAAACGAAGTAAGGGCTTTCCTTATAGTACTTATACAAATTTTTTGGCATTTCTATTCTAATATACCTTAAAAAGTATGGTGTTATGTTTCCAAATAGATCCATTAGGTTTTTCATCAGTATTTCATCTTCGTAACAACTTCGAATTAACCGGGATTCTTTCAGGTTCAAGTTTTTTGCTAGTAAATCATGTTCATTACAAAATCTTAAAATTAGAAATATCTGGCCAAAGTTTAGATCATGGATACAATTTATTAGGAGGTTAGATAAAATTTCAACTAAATTTGGGATCTTTGAAGGAATTACGTGAATATCTAATTGAACTGACCCATTAAATAACTGTTTAACAAGTTCCAGATTTCCTTCATTTAAAAACCGAGAAATGTTATTATAGTATAAATCTTCTTTCTCTTTACTCGATTTTCCTGTTTGAATATTTTCTAATATTGATTCAAAATTCTGGTTGAGAACCATATCAAAATACAATTTTTTTCTAAATTTAAAGACGATAAGAAAACAGATTAATCTAATAATGCCGCAATTCTGTTAGAAACACTTTGAATATTAAGAAAGACCATTCCTAAACTTGCATTCGCATTGCATAGAGTACATAGTATTGCGTTATCACCTGCTCTGGAAAGAATAATTATCCCGTTAACGCCTTCAATAAGAATACGTTTTAATTCCCCTCGATCTAATTCTTCTACTGCACGTTCAGAAACGCTTTGAATAGCTGCGGACATAGCAGAAACGATTCCATCATTCACATCTCGACTTAAAACCGAACAAATAGGTAATCCTTGAACACTAACAATTGCAGAACCTTCTATATCAGAGTTTACAGCAGACAATTTTCTTAGTAAATCGGTGAGTTCGCTGATGTTTTCGGACAATATTAAATTCCTCCTAATTTTTTAGAACAGAATATGTTATCTCATAAGATGAAATCATACATCTTAAATGAGTAATTGATAATTAAATTATATGATCTAGTAAACTTTCTCTTATTTATTTATTAATCTTTTTTTTATATATTTTTTAACTATTTATTTTGATATTGCTTTTTTAAAAAATATTTTTATCAATTTTAACATTTAATATGTCAATGAATGAGAATCAAAAATTAAAAGATAAGAACACAGAAAAAACGGACGAAGACAAAGAATTAGAGATAACATCATTGAAACAAGCGGGAAATATTGCCAATGAAGTAAAAAAATTCCTAAAACCAAAAATAAAAATTGGAACCAATGTCTCAAGATTGATTGAAGCTGCTGAATCAAAAATCATTGAATTAGAGGGACATTGGGCATTTCCAGTTAATGTTAGCATAAATAACATCGCTGCTCACTATACCTCTCCTATTAAAGACGACGGTTTAACAATTAATGAAGGAGACATTGTGAAAGTGGATTTAGGGGTTCACATTGATGGTTTCATAGTAGACACTGCTTTTTCTGTAAGTTTTAGCGATGATCCTTTATTAGAAAATATTATCCAAGCTACGGAAGTTGCACTAGAAGCAGCAAAAAATATGGCTAAACCTGAAGTAAATACAAGGGTAATTGGGAAAAAAATTGAAAGTATTGTGAAAGGCTTTGGTTATAATCCCATTAAAGAGTTAGGAGGTCATCAAATCGAAAGATGGACCGTACATGGTAAAAAACAACTTCCTGAATTAGGATCTCAAGGAGGGGATACAATGCAAGAAGGTGATGTATTTGCAGTAGAGATTTTTGCTTCAACTGGTGAAGGAACAATTCATAATACAAATTCCTCTTATATTTATGAAGTTAATCCCTATGCCGGAAGGGTACCACTAAGAAGAAAAACATCCAAACAAATATTAGGACATATCAATAAAAATTATAAAACTTTACCGTTTGCAGAAAGATGGTTGGCTAAAGAGTTTAGGATTGGAGTTGCGTTTGGACTTCAAGAATTGATTCAGCAAGGTAAATTAAAGGTTCATTATGTATTATCTGAACAAAAAGGTGCAAATGTATCCCAATCTGAAGAAACTATTATGATCACTGAAAACGGATTTGAACAACTAACCTGAATTCTTAAAAAATTTGAGTAATACATGAAAAAGTTAAAGATTTGTTTGGTTTCATTAACATTTGCTCCGGATAGTCAAGATGGAAGTGCAAAATTTATAACAGGAGTTTATAATTACCTTAAATCACAGGGCCATGAAGTTAAAGTAATAACAGGGCTTTGGAATCAAAAACTTAACAATCCAGATATTATCCAAGTGAAATTGATAAAAAAGAGTTATCTTTGGGTTCCCCAATTTATATTTTTTGTAATTAAATATTTGAAAAAAAATAAGTTCGACATAATTCATGGCAACGGACCGAAGGGGAGCATGCCTTTACTTTTATTGAGGAATTTAGATTTTATTTCAACAATACATGATCTAGGACCAATTGAAACCAAATTTTCAAGAATTCCGTTTGAAAGATTCTTAATTGAAAAAACAATAAAAAGGGCTAAAATTATCACCACTTGTTCAGAATCTATTAAGCAGCAAATATTATCTCTATTTCAAAATGTTCCCTCACAGAAGATTTTCAATCTTTACTCGGCTATTGAATCAAAATTTAAGCCTTATGTCTCAGAATCAAAAAGTTTAAAAGGGAAATTAGGGCTCAATGGGCCAATTTTGCTTTATATTGGGCGTATTGCTAATTATAAAGGTGTCCCAGACATCATCAAAGCATATAATATGGTAAAAAACCAAATAAAAGACTTAGAACTCTTGATAGGTGGGACTCCTGATTTTTCGATGAGAGATACATATCAGGTGTGGAAAAATAGATATCCAGATATTCATTTTATGGGTTTTATTCCAACAAATCAAATAGCAATTTATTATACTATGGCAGATGTTTTTATTACTTATTCTTATGCATCTGAAGGCTTTGGGTTGACACCTATAGAAGCAATAGCATGCGGAACACCTGTAATATGTTCTAATATTAAAGTTTTTAGAGAAGTTCTGCAAGATAATGCTATTTTTGTTAAACCAAAAAGTCCAAAATTACTTTCTGAAGCTATTTATAGGCTATTAAAAAATGAGAATGAAAAGATTAAGCTAATTGAAAAAGGTCAAGAATATATTAAAAGATTTTCTTGGAATAGTGTTGGTCATAAAATGGAAGAAATATATAAAAAAATTTTAAAAATCTAATAATTCTCCATTGACAATCTTGAAGCAAATATTATTTGGATCATCATATAATTTTATTTTCTCTTTGAATGAAAGGCTGAATCGATCTGAAGAAGGACCCCTTTTTAAAATCTTTAAAGATTCTTCTAATATTTTTTCTTTCTCTTTAACATGTTCTAAGGGGAAACCATTTTCCATTAGGAAATGTTCTTGCGGAGCGGTTTGACCTGGAAAAAATTCGATACTAGGTACTCCTAAAAGACTTGCTTCTCGAACTATCGTTCCCCCCCCACTTATAACTATGGAAGCATAAAAGCATAGATCAACCATATTTGGCATGAATCTTGTCAGAATGATGTTTTTATTTTTATATTCCTTAAGTTTTTGCTTGAAATATAATTCCTGCTTTTCTGTTCTTGCAATTATTATATACTTGAAGTTTGGAAACTCTTTAATAAGATCTGGTAAGAATTTATTAATTATACTATGAGAGGGGTCTAATTTATCAATGAAGTAGCTCGCAAAAGAAGGTTCAGTCCTTAAAAGTACATACTCTCCTTTCTTTAAATCAAATTGATCAAGGATTTTAGGATTTGGATTGTATTTGCTTAACCATGCAATTTCATCGATTCCATTATAAGAAATCAGTTTTTCTGGATCAGCATGAAGTTTTAAATACCACTCTTTTGGAACACATTGAGGAATAATTATTTTATCCAAAAAAGGAAAGATCAACTTACAAACAGGCACATTACGTGGTTCATCATTATAGCCTATTGAAGGAATTTTTAATCCATAAGAGATCCTTGCTCCCTCAACAGAAGAGAATGTGACAAAATAATCGGGATTAAATTTTACTACTTGTTGAAATAGATCACTTAATCGTTCAATATAGCATTTTAATTTACCTTCCAAGCTTTCTCCACCATGATGACCCACCTTATAATATTCAAATCCAAATTCGTCTAAAATCTGAAAAGTAGAATCATAATCTCTGGCAGTCAGAAGAATTTCATAATTATTTTGATAGAATCTTTCAATAAGAGATTTAAACATAATTCCTGTTTTGGGTTCCTCAATATCAATCCAAATTCTTCTTTTGACTCCCATACAAAGAACAATTCATTAATTTTAATTTATTCTAAAAATCTTTTGATGGGTTTAGCTGGATTTCCTATTAAAACTTGATTTTCTTCTGCATCTTTCGTTACTACCGATCCAGCCCCTATTATAGAGTTCTTTTTCAATTTAATTCCTGGAAGAATGACAGAATTTGCACCAACTGACACGTAATCCTCCAAAGTTGGTCCGATCAAATCAAATTTTTTGCGCATCATATATTTATCATTAGTTAATTTACAGAAGGGTCCCATAAATACATGATTTCCAATCTTAGAATACAATGGTATGTAAACCCCCGTTTGAATGCTTACATTTTCTCCAATAATCACATTTCCATCAATTACAGTATTAGTTCCTACCAAAGTATTATTTCCTATGGTCGTTTTTTCTCTAATCATTACGTGATGACCCGTCTGACAATTAGCTCCCATCTTTACTTCTGAATATATAATGCTTCCAGATCTAATAGTACAATTCTGCTTGATCTCAACCAAGGGATTTCTCAAATTTAAAGCAGAATCTTTTTTCTTGATTAGTTTTTTTAATTCATTTCTTTGGGGATGTCCGATAATACAATTTTCACCTATGAATGTCCCTTCTTCAATTAAGGCATTTCCATAAATAATTACCCCCCTCGAGATGAAAACATCCTTTTCAATCGTTACCCCTTTTCCAATAGACACTAAATCACTAATATGAGCATTATTATTAAGTTTTGCTTCAGGATGTATATAATTCATTAAAATTTCACTTTTAAATTATTTAGGTTTATTATTGCATTGGCATGGAGCTGCACCACATTTAACACACTTATTAGGATATTTTAAGCTTAAAGCAGACTCCATTTCAATGTTTAGCAAATTTGCTATGGATAATGTCCAAGCAATTATATCTGATAATTCCTCTGATATTTTTGGAATTTCAAGAGTTTCATTATTCAACAGAGTCGCTAATTCTCCTACTTCTTCAACTAGCCAAATGAAAGTGCTTTTAATGCCCCTTCTTTTGTCATTTTCTAAATATAAATAACGAATTTTCTCTTGAAAATCTGAAATTCTCATAAGCCTTTTTTAAAAAATTACAATCAAATTATCCTCCGGGGGTGAAAAACCAATTGAAAATTCCAAGCTTTGCGAAAATGACCACTAAAATAAGACTAAATGAAATTATCACAGTAGTAACTGGGCCAATTTTAACCCCGATTGAGCTATCTTCAAAAAAGCGCATTAAACCCGCACCACCCATGGGCATTGGGGCATTTCCAGCTCTTCTTTTTCTCCTTCTGGATTGAGATCGTGACGACATAATCTATTCTGAAGTATAATATTTTTAATTAAAAATAAATTTCCACCAATAATAAGTTTTATTTTGATATATAGAAAAAAATATGAAAAATTTTATTATTAATCTTAATTATCTTCAGATAATCTAAGGAAGAATTGATTATGCAAATGTTAAGAAAAAAGAAAATAAGTATAATTTTATCAAGTTTAATCATCTTATTAATGGTCTTTTCAATTTTTGGATTTTTATGTCGTCAAGATCAGATCATTAAAGGTAATACAAATGATGTCAAATCGTCAACAACAATCGAAGGTTTCGATAAAATAAAAGTGACTGAAATCATTCGAAATATTAATATTAGCACCTATGGACTAATTGATATTTCAGATAGAATCACTATTCTCAATCAAAATTCTAATCCCTTAAATTCTATACTGCTAGGCATTCCTTTAAATCTTTCAGATGATTTAATTTATTTAAAATCAGAAGGAATAAGACAAAATGAGTTAACAATAGAAAGAAACTATTTAATTTTTGATGATTTTGAGGTTATTAGTATATATTTAGATAGTCCACTTTTACCACAAAATTCAATTTCAGTAAATATTATTGAGACGCTAAAGAATCAATTGGAGTATAATGTTCAAAATCTTGAACAAATCATTAATTTTACAGGATTAATATTCCCAATTTTACCCTATAAAGCTGAAGGAAATATTAAAACCGCAATAAGATTACCTGATGGTGCAAATACTTTAAGTTATGATCAACCATTTGGGATGGGAACATCAGAATCTGGAGTTATAATTTATGATTTAGGTGTTTCATTTGAGTTAAATTATTTAGATCCATTTCTTGAAAATATGGGAGTAGAAAAGGAAATTACCGTAAGTATTGAAGATAATACTCGTACAAACATGCAATTAGAAGATATAAAACGTGAGATAGATATATCCCCTTGGGGAATTATTAAAGTAGAAGAAGAGCATTTAATCCATAATATTGGTAAGATTGATCTTTATTCTCTTAGTTTTAAAATTCCTCAAAATGCTATAAATTTAGTTGTATTTGACGAACTTGGTGAATTATTAGGTGTGAGCATAGGTGAATCCTCTACTAATTTTAAAGAAGTGTCTATTAATTTGTTAAACAATAGAGCGGCAATTAAGCCAGATTCTAAATTATCTTACACTATTCAGTATAATATTCCCATACAGAATCTTTTTTCAGTAAATTGGTTTGAAGAATCGATAAAATTAGATTTAATATCAACTAAATTTGAATTTTTAGGTGTACAACAAGAAGTTAAATTGGTTTTAGAAGGATGTAGTAATATTGATTATATATCAATCCCTCCAGACGCCATTAATCAAGATAGTGAATCAAAGATCCTTATCTATAATTCCGAACAAGTCAGTCCTCTTGAGAGTAAAGAAATCCTTGTAACATTTTCAATAAACTTAATTGATTTGATGTTTAGACCAATAATTATCATCCTGCTTATTATGGGTATCTTATCAAGTTTTGTCTTATTAATAAAGACGAGAAAGAAAGAGGAAACAGTTATCGCTTTAAAATCAGAATTAATACCCATAAATGAAATTCGTGAATTCTGTTCCTTATATGAAGAGAAAAATGCTTTGATATTAGAGATGAGAACAGCTGAGGAAGAAGCAAGAAGAAAAAAGTTGGCTAAAAAATCTTTTAAAAACCTAGTTAGTAAAAATACCAATAAAATCGAACAAATCAAAAGTGAAATTCAACCATTTAAGAAGAACTTAATTGAATCCGGAGAGATTTTCGAAAGTATTGTAAAAAAATTAGATGTCCTTGACGCTGAACGAATTAGTGTAGATGATAGCATTAATCTATTAAATAATCGATACAAAAGAGGAAAATTACCCTCTAGACAAGCTTATCAAAAATTGTCTGATGATTTTCTCAAGAGGAGAAAGAAAATAGATCGAACCATAGATAAATATATCCAACAATTAAGGAATTATTTATTATAATTCTTATTTAATCGAGATTAATATGAAACCTTGGTTATTTGACATCCTTGCATGCCCAATAGATAAAAGTTACCCCCTAAAATTATACATCTTTAAATACGAAACTCCTCTTGTACAATTCGAATCATTCTTAAGAATATATAACGATAGAGATATTGATCAAATTAAGAGGGAACGCATTATAGAAATCGACGAAACTCCTGATGGTGATTTAATAAAAGATGGAATTGCCCTAAAAAATACTCCTTTAGAAGATTATTTAACTCTTATCATTCAAAGTATCGATGAATTAGATAATATCTATGATAAATCTGATCTTTCACTTAGTTCTAAATGTTTTGACTTACTTACTTCAGAAGTTAAAGAGAAAATTATAAAATTCTCAGAAAAAGAAGAGATTCCTGATTTAGATGATATACTTCCAGAGTTATATTTTATAAATAAAATCAAATTGGACGTTGAAATCGAAACAGGATTGTTATTTTGTGAACATTGTTATAGATGGTTTCCGATCATTGATACCATTCCTCAAATGCTCCCAGATGAATATAGAAACAAGGATAATGATTTAGATTTTCTTAAAAACCATAAAAATTTATGTGATCCAGAATTTTTTCAACAAAATTTAAAACCTTTTAATCTTTAAAAGACTTAATAAGAGAATATTTAGCCCGGTGGTGTAGCGGCCAAGCATCTGGGGCCTTGAACCCCGTGACCACGGTTCGAAAATTGATGAACATACTCGTCAGTCGAAATTCCGTGCCGGGCTATTAATTTACCTTATTCTTGTAAAACGCCAAGTGAAAATAGATGCTATTAACAGAAATGAATTGGGATTTCATTGAAATACTCTTATTAATCCTCACTTTTATCATTGGATTTTTCGCTACATATTTTATTATTCCTAAAATTATCAAATTAATGGTAAGTAAAGATTATGTAGGAATCGATATACATAAAAACAGTCGACCTAAAGTAGCAGAATCAGGAGGAATTAGCATTGTAATTGGTTTCACTATTACTTCAGTTCTTTTAATGATGTTTTTTCCAGAATTTGCAAATGAAACTCTTATTTTTGCTTTAACAGTTATCTTTTCAGGTTTAATAGGATATATTGACGATCGTATCAAATTAAAATCAAGATATAAACTAATTTTGACTCTTCTAACTGGAGTGATTATTTTTATTGCAAATTTTATTGGTTTTATCAATATTCAATCTCCTACAATTCCATTTTTAGGAAAATTAAGGCTGACATTAATCTACCCTTTTGTAGTACCTATTGTTGTTGCTGTATTTACTAATACTGTCAATATGTTAGAGGGATATAATGGAGAAGGATCAGGAGTTTCAATAATTACATTAATATTTATATTAATTTGTGCTATTTTATGGAATTCCACAATGGGAATTTTATATACATCCATTAGTTTAGCAGTCATCATACCATTCTATATTTTTAATAAATATCCCGCTAAAATCTTTCCTGGAGATGTAGGAACCTTAAGTATTGGAGCAATTTTTGCAGGAATTGCATTATTTGCTTCATTAGAAGCCGCTGTTTTTTGTGCGCTTTTCATTCATGTTTTCAATAGTTTTTATGTATTATATTCGGTTAAAGGTTTCTTTGAAAGCTCAGAGATACAAGAAAGCAAAACTGATGTGATTTTATTAAAAAATGATGAGCTTATGGCATCAGATCAGAAAGATGCGGCCTTAACATTACCAAGATTAATTTTAGCCCACGGTAACCTTAAGGAGCACGGTTTGGTTAAAAATCTCTATGCTATTTCTGTTATATGTGGGCTTTTCGCAATTTTTACTACGTTAATGATGGCTTGGACAATAAATCAAATTCAATTTGTACCATTACTAGTAGTGACACTTATACTTCTCGCCATTTTAATCGTAATGTTAATATTCTTTCCAAAAATCCGAGGAATTATTGCTTTAATGCTTTTATTAATGGTAGCTGGATATATATTATTGATGTTAATAGAAACATTCATAATGCCTGTTGAGTTCGTAAATTTTACCGTTTTTGGAATAGCAATTCCCACAAACATCATAATCTCATTAATCATCGTGATACCATGTCTATTAGTCTGGTACTTTATTTCGATCCGTTACTTTTGGTATGCCATAGATAAAATGAAATTAAAATCGATAGATACAGTTTAAAAATTTAAAACAAGTATTAATAGCTCCTTCCATATATATCTTTAAATTATTAATAATATGATAAATTACTGTGAAATTATTTACTAGATATTTAATTTTCATTTCAATCGTAATAATTTCTTTTAGTTTGCTATTTTACAGCATTTTTATGCTACTTCAATTGAGGATAGAAGATCTGTTCTTAGATTGGACTTTTTTAGTCACCATTCTCAGTTATGTTTTAATACTTGAAGAGTTAACTCGTTGGGCGAGAAATGGAAAAAGAAGTGAATTAAGTGATATTGTAGTAATATTCTTTTTCTTTTTCTTGATTATGTTTTTCACAAAAGATTTGCTTACTTCTATAATGGGCGCATTTGCAATCTATCTCTGGTTTGGTATCTATGAATTGAAGGATTATCCGGTTTTAAACAAGGTCCTGATGATTTCATTAGTTACCTACAATATTATATTTATAGCAGGAATTATTTCAAGCTATATCGGAAATCCTTTTCTATTGAATACGACATTCGCATTTTCATTTTGGATCATATTAATATTAGGTTTTCTACTATTTGGGAGAAAATACATTGTTATTTGGAGATTTATGTCTCCAGAATATCTAACCCTGTTCTTATATATAATAGCTTGGTTAGTAGTGGTGTTTATTGATCAATATACTCCTTTTAAATTCATCTTATATGAGCCAGTATTTCTTAACAACTTCCAGTTTCTCGATTTCGTTTTTAACATTTACATTATTTTAATCGCAGTTAATTGGTTAGTATATTTTATTTCCGGACCTATTTTGGACTTTCTATTAGGCATCAAACGAGTTAAAGATAAAAATTTAATTGAATTAGTTTCTAATGTCAAGACTAACCTAAAAATTAAGGGAAATGTCAAAGTAGGTTTTGGAAAATATCCGATCTTAAATGCAATGGCATATGGTTCCGTATTCGATAAAAGAATCGCTCTGATAGCAGAAGATTACAAGCAAATTCCAAAAGATGAAATGAAGGGAATTGTTTCACATGAATTAGCTCATACAAAAGGGAAGCACACTCTTATTCTAGCTCTCATTACTTCATTAGATCTTTTAATACGAATGTTTATAGGCATACCAGCAACATTTTATGATTATACTTTCGGAAATCCTCGCATGCCACTTTTAGCTTTTATTCTATTAAATTTTGGAATTTATATTTTTCTTTATATCTTTGTAAGAATCCTAGAAGGTAGAGCAGATCTCAAGGCAAAAGAAGCAGGATATGCTTTTGAACTAACAAAAGCCTTATATACTCTAGAAAGCTTCTATGCTTCTGGTAGAGAAATAGGATTGAATACAATGTTGCTATGTGATGAAAAAATAAATCAAAATAATAAAATTATGGATTACTTTGAAACAGCACGTTACCTACATGATTCAATGATAAAACCCTCACGTTTTTCTCTTCTCAGTAATATGGTTAATTCTCATCCTCC
>CAZWEM010000041.1:0-2613 GCA_964632315.1 uncultured archaeon | reverse complement strand
TATAGATATGAACTCAAAAAGTTTTATATCTTTAAAAATAAGATTTCTGGTGAACTGACAGTAGGAAAATTAATAGATGTTAAATTTTTAGATGACATCTGTTCCCCTGATGTATTATTTGTCCAGGAATATAAAACTCAGGAAAAATTACAATTAAATGCTTCTCTTTATATTGAAAAAAATATAAATTTCAATGAGCAATATTATTTGGATAAGAAATCTCCACTTCTTCTAAGTGATATCCAACTCAATGAAAAGAAAAACAATATAAAATTGATCTTTAAGGATCTAAATGGATCTACCTCTTATTCTAAGTTCGCAAAGAATCCTAAATTACCTCCTTCAATAAATTCAATTGCTAAATTTAAAAATCAAGATCTATTTCTTAAAAAGAAAGGAATAATCAATGTAGTAAAATGTATTGATGTACTTCCAGATTACGATTTAGAAAAGTATCAAATTATTCTTAAAAATCAATTAAATGAATCAATTTATAAATTTAATCTCAACCAATTAATAATCAGACCACAAAATATTTTTCTTGCGATATCTAAAAGTAAATCTTATAGACTATATGAATCGGAATTGATTAATTGGCTAATAAAATCTAAAATAAGAACTGTAATCTCTCTTAAAAAACCCGTAAACAATATAGAAATTGGATATCTTGATGTAATAAATCTGGAAGTTGATGAAAAAAATATTCATAATCTAGAAGATGACAATTTTTTAGAGATTACAAATATTTTTAAAGAAAAAATAAAAATTCCCTATAAACAACTAGACCATCTCACTTTCCAGTATAAAACAGCTCTATTAATTCCAAAGTCAGAGGAAAGTTTTATCACTAAAATTGGATATAAATTCGTTAAAAGAATTAAACCGGAGAGTATTTTTTACCTCAATAAAGTTTAATTTCAATGAGATTTTAGATCCTTTATAATGGCAAGTAAAATAAGAAGTATCTTAACACTATTAAGGGTCAGGCAATATTATAAAAACATTCTAATTTTTGTAAGTTTATTTTTCAGTAAAAATCTATTTAATGATATTTTTTACTTACCTTTAATCTTAGGTTTTATTCTATTGTGTTGCACATCATCATTTAATTATATTATTAACGACATTATCGATATTGAAAATGATAAAAAACATCCAGAAAAATTGAAAAAAAAACCACTTGCATCAGGCGATCTTTCTATTACTCTTGCAGTCATAATTCTAATTTTGCTTGTATTATTTGTGATTATAAGTCTTATCTTTTTCATTCCAAATTTACAATTTATTTCTATGATCTTACTAATAGTGCTTACTGGCCAGTTATATAACCATTTTTTTAAAAATCATGCTTTTATCGATGTTATCGTTTTATCAATGGGTTATTTATGGAGAGCTTTAGCAGGGTGCTTTATTATTAAGGAATTTATTTCTGCTTGGCTCTTCTTGGTGATATTTGAGATTGCAATGTTTCTTAGTATAGCAAAACGCAAGGGAGATTTACTCTTTTTAGGTAAAGATAAGGCTCTTGAGCATAAGAAGGTATATGATCATTATTCTATTAAATTACTTGATCAATTTCACGTGATGATATCTAGTTCTTTATTTATGACATATTCCTTATATTTAATCCTAAAATTCAATCTCTTTGAACCTGAAAGCATAAACTTATGGGAATACATTGCCATCTTCACGATTCCAATCCTATTTTACATCATAATGAGATACACTTATTTAATTTCAGCTAAACCAAGTGTTGCTAGGAGTCCTGAACGAGCATTTTTAGATAAAGGCATTATTATCGCTGGATTTATCTTTTTGGGAATTTTAGTCATTACTTTTTATATTGATCAACTTCTTTTATTACTTAATCTCTCTTAAACTTCATCATAAACCCCTTATTAATTGAATAATACACGTGAGACTAATTTAATAGATTGAACAATCTAATTAAGATTATCCTATTTGACTTCCAAAACATTCAAGATAAAAAAACACAAATTTTATAAGTTTAGCAAGTTAAGTAGATATTTAACAACCTATCTAATTAAAAACCAATAAAAAAATCTATATGTGATTAAAATATGGAAAAGAAAAATATTGCAATTACGGTACTTTTAATTGCTCTGATTGCTTCTGGCATTGGAAACATAATCCTAGCTTTTATGATTAACCCAGAAGAACCTAGCTCAAGGGAAGGTGCCTATATAAGAGCTACAAGTTCTGGACCTCATACTTTAGAAATTGTAGATGCTTGGGATAGTGCATCAAATGATGTACTTGAACAATGTGTTGAAACCCTCTTCTTTTATGATTTGACTGATGTAAATTTGCCGATGATTAATTTACTTGCTGAATCTTATTACTGGGTAAATGAAACGGTTCTTCAAATCAAGTTGAGAGAG
This sequence comes from uncultured archaeon, assembly GCA_964632315.1. Classification (GTDB taxonomy): domain Archaea; phylum Asgardarchaeota; class Lokiarchaeia; order Sigyniarchaeales; family SOKP01; genus SOKP01. The sequence continues at coordinate 211 of CAZWEM010000041.1, read as the reverse complement.
GGCGTTACATTCCAAGATGGGACTGACTTTAATGCAGCTGCTGCTAAATGGAATTTAGACAGGTTAAATTACCTTATAAACGCTACTGGAGATAACCATGATACAGTAGCTCAAACTAAATCCTTATGGAGTTTCCCTGATGGAGTAACTCCTATAATGAAAAATATTGCTGCAGTTGGGGATTACAACATAACAATTACTTTAAATGGCG
>CAZWEM010000040.1:35718-45422 GCA_964632315.1 uncultured archaeon | reverse complement strand
TTTTTTACTTTTATAATTTGCTGTTCATATTACAGAGATATTATCGCGTTTTATTATCTCACACATGATTTTTAATTTCATGGAAAAAACTCCGAAAATACAAGGGTTTGTATGTTTTAGAAAAGATAAATTATCCATGCTCTACGATGATCTTACTGATGCAATTAAAGATAATAATACTAAATCAGTATGGGAATTATCAAAAGTAATTACTCGTCAACATTTTGCTGAAAGAGAATAATTATTTTAAGCATATAGGATAGATGGATGATTATTATCAGAAGTAATCACTAAAGCTTAATTTTAGTTTTCTAGTTGAATTTATATTTTTATGCTAAGATATAAATTGACAAAACCTACTAGAAAGTTACTATTGAAAATTCATCTTTTTGAGGTCAAAAACTTTCAATGAGAGTTATGGGAGATCATTTGGAGAATTTGTTAGAAGATAGTATTGCTGAAGAACTTCGATGGTTACGGCAAGAATTTGATTTCTTATTTCGATTTAAAAAAAATAAATTTTCACAAAAAGATATTGAATTAGCAAATAGCATTATCGACAGCATTATTTCACGTTATAGTGGAAATATAGATGATAAGTTAGTAGATTTACTTTCTTCTACAGTCGAATCTATTGTTTCTTCCTATCCTGATTTACTATAACATATTTGATACTTTCTCGAATCAGGAATCATTTTTGAGACTAAATATCGAAAACTTAGATCATAAATATCATTATTTACTTCTTTAATATTAATAATTTAATCATTTAAGAAATTCAGATGGAAAGTTTACTTCTAATTCATTGGAATAGATCAACTGGACCCGAAATTATTATTCAATATCCTCCCTCAAAGAAATTTCCGACAAAAGACACATTTTTAAAGATCTGGGCTCAACACGAATTGAATAAAGAAAACTCAATGATCGAATTAGAAGTAGGTAATGGTACTGATCTGTTTAAGTACATTTCAGTTCTTCATGATTATGAGAATGAAATCTATTTTTTAGTTTTAATTTACAACAAGGAAACATATCTCGAAGCACCTTCGCCAGATATTTTAGTAGTGATTGGTAATAATTTGCTAGAACTGATGAATACAAACAAAATTACCAGAGCAGTTTCAGAAGCATTCACAACGATAAATAACTACTCAAAACACGAATCTGAAAATTTAATAAATTTCTTTCAGGATAAAATTAAATTCACAATCCTTCAGATCTTAGAAGAGGGGGTCATTTCTAAAACTGAGCTTATAAGGATTCTAAGAGAAGAATATGGATTTTCAACAATAAATATCGATTTATTATTAGTTCCATTTATTCAAGAAAACCTAATCCAAAAAAAAATAATTGCTGGTTCGAATGAATGTTACTTGTTGATAAAGGATCTTACCTATGCGAGAATTCCTCCCCAAAATCTTCCTCACGAGATAGAAGATGAAAAAATGCTAAAGAAGTATAAGAGTGAACTCATTCATTTCTTCTCACGATATGATTTTAATGAAGAGATAAAAAATAAGAGTTTAACTGGTTTTTTAATCGATAAAGATGTCTATAACCTTATTAAGTTATTAAGAAATAAAGTTATTAGCGTAAATGAATGTCTAAACACCCTAAATAATAGGGAAGATTTATTCTCGGAGTTGTTAGATAGTAAAATTCTATTTGAGGGGAAAGGATTTGTGTATCTTTTATCAGATTTGCGGTTTATTTTGTTTTCGCCTTTATTCATCATCGAAAAATTAAGAGTAAGGTATGCTAAAAATCAAATTACTCTAAATCAATACTATGCTCATCTTAAAATGTTATTAAGAGATTTAAAGGAGAAATTAAATTATACCATTATCTAATCGTGTTCTTTTTTATTTAGATCTAAATTATCCTTTTTAGCAATATCATCTAGATCTCCATCAATAGGCGCCTTTCCATCTCCATATATCTGATATAAAACGGTTCTTCGTGCACACTCATAAAAACTTCGATAAATATTCTTTTCTTGTTCATAAAGGGCACAAGTTTTATATATTATAGGATTCCAAATTGACATTTTATCTTTAGAGTCATACCATAATTTTTCTTCTTTCAAGGTGTATTTGAAATCATCCTCATTAATCACTTCATCTAAATCTTGTTTATTTAGCATGATAATTAGGGGAAATTCTTTTATCAATCCACCTTTCGAAACATTCTTTAATTCCATTAATGATTCCACATTGTCTTCAAAAAATTTAGTTTGAGAATCAACAACGAAAATCACTGCATCAGTTCCCTCAAAAATTCTAGATCTTAGAGGAGAAAAACTCGATTGCCCTGCTACTGTAAAAACTCTATAATAAATTTTCTTTTGTTTTGTAGATTGAAATAAGCCACTATCAAAATAGAGGGTTGCTCCACTCGCTTTTTCTATTTTTCTTAAATCTTCGACAGGTATTATATCTTTTTTCTTTTCTTTAGTAATTTTATATAATGTTTCAAGAATAGTCGTTTTTCCGCATCCCGCCATTCCCCAATAAACTAACTTAATGTACACGCTTCCGTCCTTGTAGAGTACCATAAAAAATTCTCCACTTAATTAAAAACTAAAATGTATAATATAAAAAAAATTATAATCTTTCTGATATTTAAAATGTCTTAAATCCTATCTTTATTTTTTATTAGTTATTACCTATAGTGGACATCATATAAATTAATTTGCGTATAAGCGATTTTTTTTATGCGAATTAATCCAATAATTTTTTTAACATGAAACGTGATTCTCAACTATAAAGTGAATTTTTGGAGAAAAGCAATAAATAACTATGGATCAATACTCTGATTCTGATTGGAATACCAAATTTTATGAGGAATTGGTAGAAGATATAGAGGAAAATAAAAATATTATCCAATGCATTTCTTGTGGGAAATGTGTTGGTGATTGTCCTGCTGCTAAGGTATCTGAATTCAATATACGAAAAATAATCCAAAAGGTGTTACGTGGCGATAAGTCTGTGTTAAAAGACTCTGATATCTGGCATTGTTTTTTGTGTGAAAGGTGTGTTAGAGTATGTCCACGTGAACATATAAACATCCCTTTATTAATTATCTATTTAAGAAATGAATCGTTCAAACAAGGTTTCGGTCCAAAATATAATGATTTGCGAAAATATGTAGAAATGGCTGAAAGATTCCTTACTAAAGGCGTGGTGGTCGAAGAACCTTTGGGAAATGAACTTCCAAAAGAGAGAGTTAAAGAGTTAAATAAAATTTGCGATTTTGCTCGGATCAAGTATGTGTTTAAAGCTAGTAAAATAAATAATAAAAAGAGAAAAAATTCATGAGTTTTAGTAATCTTGCACTCGATATTAATGAAATTAAGGAAAGATATCCTGAAGAACCTCTTAGCTTTTTCAAAGATAAAAAAATGTGTTTGTTTAAGGCTTGCTTAGAAAAATATTTTCCAGGTGTAAGATATGGAATGCTGGATTTATCCAATGAGCTTGATTTAAATGTTTCTACTTGTGAATCTCAATCTTGTTGTAGTGGAACATTTTTTCAGCGGAATTTAATTACTCGTGCACAATTTGCGGCAATTAATGAGCGAAATGTTTATGAATTAAATCATCAGGCAGATATTGTTCTTTTTAGTTGTAATGGATGCTATAATTCTCTCATGAGAGGAAGAGATTTTCTGAGAATTGAAGAAGTTAGATATAAAACAGAAGAGATTCTTAATGGTTTAGAAGATAAATTTCCAACGAATGGAGATAAATATAGAATTCTTGAAAATCCATCTGTTCGATTTCTTCATGATTTAGACTTCATATATTTAATACGAAATGAAATAATTGATATTTTAAAGTATGAATTAAACGATCTTAAGGTAGCAGTGCATTACGGTTGTCATTACTTGAATTTATCAAGAGATAAAAAAAATGTGGATGAATACGTTCGAGATAAATCCAAGCTAGAAGATCTTGTATCTCTTTTTGGAGGAACTCCCGTGGATTATCAAGAAAGGGAGAGTTGTTGTGGATGGGGCGCCTCCCAAGTATTGATTAATCAGAAAGAAGCATTAAAAATTACTTATAATAAGCTAAAGAGTGCAGAAAATGTGGGCGCAGACTTTCTACTAATGCCCTGTCCAACTTGCTTATACACGCTTAGTAAACCAGAATATCGAGAAAAGATTCAAAAATGGTATGGTGAGAAATTAGATATTCCAACCATCCATCTTAACGAACTAATGGCAATTTTGTTGGGATGTGAACAAGAACGCTGTATTACACTAAGACGAACAACTCCAAGATTACAGGAAATTTTTGAAAGTATTACACAAGATTAAAAAAGAAGAATTACTTTTAATCACATTTCTTCAATTGCATTTCTAGGGCATGAATCGAGACATAACAGACATCCAATGCAAATTTCATAGGAAAAGTTTAATCTACTGGTCTCATCTAAATGAAGGGCATCAGTGGGGCATAAAGAAATACATGCACCACAATCTGTACATCTCTCATCATCGATAATGATCCTTCCCTTCTTATTTACGATAACATTATTATTTTTTAAAGCTTGTGTGATTGCTTTTATCTTATCATCAGGGACATCTAATAAAATATTTATTCCCTTTGAAGCCATGGAAAATTTTAATATGTTAAAACTTATCTCATAGCGTAAAATTTCATTTATTACTTTTGAATAATCTTCTATATTCCTTATTACTCCAAAAGGCATCATACAGTTTATTATCGTCAATTACATCAACTCCTCAGAGGTTATTATGCCAGTCACAACGTTCTGTTCATTAATTACTGGTAAAGCAGAAATTTCATGAATTTTCATTTTTCTTGAAGCTACATTAATAGGTTCATTATCCTTGGTTGTGATAACCTTTCTTGTTACTATCTCTTTTAATTCTCTCTTATCGTGAGCGATTGCTTTTGTGACATCAAAACTGGTAACTATGCCTTCGAGTTGATTTGCCTTATTTGTAATGACTACATGATTAATATTCTCTTCAATTATTTTTTTAGCTACTATTTTAAGATCACAATCATTATAGCAAATTATTGCTTTCTTTTTTAAATCTTTAACAAATCTTATCGCCGTAGATTGTCTCATTGCTTTGTACTCAGTTTGCCTAGGAAGAAGTTCTGCTGGAGGATTTAGGAAAAATTCCCCATTATTAATCCACTTTTTAAGTTCTAATGCTATATTACGGGCATGATATAGAGAAGATAATGACGAACACTTAACATTTTTTCCGTTAAATTCAATGGATCCGCTCTTAAGTTCCTTATAACTTATTGTGCCCAAACTTGGGCGATCTCTTCTCGGGATTCCGTAATCTATGATGTCAGTTAAAATATCTTTATCTTTAATGGCAGTATTCTTCGCAATTCTGTCATTTAAAATCGGGATAGGGACGCCTAATCCAACTTGTAAAGAACTACCATATTTCTCAAAATTTACTCCTTTTAAGTACTTTGAATTCATTTGCTTCAGATCCCCCTTTACAAAGAGTGTTCCAAATCCGTTTAAAGGATTGTGTTGAGTTCCTTCTCCCATTACATATCCTATTCCGCCTCCTAAGAATATTCTTGTCCCAATTCCAATTGTTTCATAATCTGGATCATTGCATATTGGATTTAAACATCCTGAACCGGCATAATGAGCGTTTCCAAAATGAGGGAGTAGCTTACCCATATAAGTATATAATGTTTTATCAGAACTATTTACTGCACATACATATTTTTGATAAGCATTTCTAGGATTACATAAGATCGCTTGGTTTAAATCGTTAATAGTGAAGTGTGTATCAATTTCTTCTAAAGGATAGCAATCGGTAGTATAAGAAGTTCCTTTTAACCTTATTGACTTTCCTGATACTAAATCCTCGATAACGTCTCCTCCTCCATATTCAAATGGCTTCATTTCTGCCATTCGAGTAGCACCAATATAGCAATCAACTGCAGCATTTCCATGATATGCATTAACATCGTTTAACCATAATTGTTCAAACTTAATGGGGGGATCTGAATGCCCAAAATTAAGAAAAGCCCCACTTGAACACATTGGTCCAAAAGTCCCTGTAGTCACAATATCAACCTCACTAGCCGCTACCTTAATCCCCTCTCTTTCTACTTTGTTAATCATTTCTTCCGCTGTGAGGACATTCACATTACCTTCTCCAATTTTTTGATTTATCTCAATATAGGTTTTATTCAAAACTTGACCTCTCTATCTAAAATTAATTAGTTACTATGGATACTTTATATGGATACTTTATAAATATTGGATATAAATAAAATGCATCAAATGCATATTATATGCAATAGAGGAATTTTTTCACAATTAGGATGAATCTATAGAAGATTATTAATTTTACGTTAAATTCTAAATTTTAAATTTCGATCACTAATTTCCTCATGGAAAAAGAAAGCACAACTCAAACGACATTAAAATTAAGATTTTTCTCAACAATCGCCTTAATCCTTACGACTTTATTATGGGGTACTACCTTCATCATAACGAAAACTCTTACACAAGGTTTACCAATTTTTTTATATTTGTTTTTAAGATATAGTATTTCATTGATAGGATTTGTACCTTTTTTAATCATATACTTTAAATGCTTTAACAAGAGGATAATTTTTACCGGTATTATAAGCGGTGTGATTTACTTTATATCGATGGTGTTTCAAACATATGGATTACAAACTACGACTGCAGGTAAAGCTGGCTTCATAACAGGATTAGGAACTGTAATGGTACCCTTCATTTCGTGGATTGTCTTTAAAAAGAGAATAAAACTCCGGATATGGATCGCTGCTCTTATTTCAGTAATAGGTATGGGTTTTTTATTGCTTGAAGGTGAATCAGGTATTATTATTGGTGATATATTGGTATTGTTCTGTGGTCTGTTTTACGCAATTTTCATTATCGTAAATGATAAAAATGTTAGAACAAAAGAAATCAACATTTTTCTTTACTCTTTCATTCAATTAATAATATTAACATTTCTCTCTCTTGTTTCTTCTCTCATTTTTGAAGAGAAATTTAACTTTAGTTCAATAGATTTCAATTTTTGGATAATAATTTTTTATATGGGTTTAGGTGCAACGACGCTGACTTTTTTATTCCAGAATTGGGCTCAACAATATCAAAGTTCATCCAAAACTGCCATAATTTTTGCTTTAGAACCAGTATTTGCTGCATTATTTGGGTATCTTTTTGGAGGAGAATTGCTTTCTTTACTTGGATTACTTGGTGCTGGTTTGATTTTAATAGCAATATTTTTAGTAGTGAGGAAAAATGAATGATAAGGGTGATTTTAATCAATAAGGGAGATTTCAATTTAAAGAATGTTAGAGTAAATCCAAAAGAAGTTGAAGTTAGAAAATTTGCTGATATCTCAATCACTTTCAGAATAGCATCCCCAATACCCTTGAAATCTATATTAACGATTCGTTTTAGAGGTGGAAGGAATAATAAAAATGATTGGTATTATCTTCAGCCATATGATCCTGAACTTCTAGGATATTGTATACTTGAGACTGATCCTGAAACGTGTTTTATTCCAGTTTTATCAACAGGAAAGGAATTGAAAATAAGTTATTTATTCTATCAGGAAACAGTTCAATCAAATACTATTTTCAAATTTAATCTGAATAGAACGCTAGTTCAATCGTTAGTAGAAGATAAGAAGAATATTGAGGTATTAATTAAGAAACCTGATGAAAGAGAGATTTTTTGTAAAAATCCACCAACCATCAAAGTAAAAAACTCAAAATTTGATCATTTAGCAATAATCGTTCCTTCGATCATTACACCACACGAAGAATTCAATATTCTCATCCGTGCAGAAGATAAATTCAAAAATTTAGTCGAAGACTTTAATTCTGAACTCAAAACTATTCTAATTTCAAAATCAGAAAATCTTCCTTTTATAAATCAAATTTCATTTCCGAAAGGAACTAAAGGTGTCCTGAGTAGAAAAGGAATTAGGATTGAAACCCCAGGAATATATAAAATTCAAATAGAGGTAGATAATGAATCTTTTTTTTCCAATCCATTTATCTGTAGAGAAAAAAGCACAAAAAAGCTCTATTGGGGGTTCATTCATGGGCATACCAATAAAAGTGATGGAATGTTATCAATTGAGGATTATTTTGCTAACATGGTAAAAGCAGGATTAGATTTTGGAGCTTCAACAGAACATGATCATATTTGGGAGACCTCTGATGATGATTTTAATGAGATTAAACGCACAGTTCAAAAATTCCAAAAGGAAGGAGAATTTATCACATTTTTTGGTTATGAGTGGGGATATTGGTATACTGGATATGGGGATATATGCATCTATTTTTTTGACGATACTCTCCCCATTCTTAGATCTGATACGAATAAATATAATTCAACTGAAAAGTTAATTAAAAACTTGAAACCCTATAAAGGAAAAGTATTGATGGTGGGACATCATACAGCATTAAGACCGGGATATCGAAATTGGGAGTATGTTGATGATTCAATAGAAAGATTAGTTGAAATATATTCAACATGGGGAAATCAAGAAAATTCATCTCTTGATGGTAATCCACTCCCTCCTCGATATAAGTTTTTTGGTTATGGTGATAATGCACTCAAAAGAGGGCCTTTACTAGAAAAAAAAGGCTCTTTTGTTCAAGATGCACTTTTAAAGGGTCACAAACTTGGGTTTACAGCAGGGGGAGATGACCATTTTGGAGTATACCCATCTGGTGCGATAGATCCCGATAATGGGATATATCCTCCTGGAATTATGGCGGTATGGGCAGATAATCACAGAAAAAGCAGCGTATGGGATGCACTGTATAGCAGGAAATGCTACGGTTCGACAGGTCCAAGGATCATTATGGAATTTTTTATTGATGAATATTCAATGGGTGATTGCATTGAATTAGAATCTAATTCTAATCTAAGGGAAAATCGTGAAATATCAATTAGTTTGATTAGCCCCCTTAATATTGAAAAGATAGAGATTGTTAGAAATAGTGAAATTGCTTACATGGAAGATGTAAGCTCTGATAAATTTAAGGAATTATGGACTGATTCAATCAAGTTCGATCATATAAGCTTATTGCATTCCAATAAACAGGAAAAGTTTATATATTATTATCTGCGCGTTTTTTTGGAGGCAGAAAATATGGCATGGACCTCTCCAATATGGATCACGCAAAATTTAGATGAAAAGATATGAGTTATTATTATTTTTGATCCATCATCATAAACTATTGCTTTTAAATTAAATTTATTAAATGGTAATTTATTAGATTAACAAGATAATTTATTAAACCCCTTTTTGTAAGGGAAGATATAAGAATATACAAGAATCTTCATTCAGTTTTGATAAGGGATCAAATTGCAAAAAGTCAAAGGTGAGGGGCTTCACATTTGCGAGAAATGTGGAAACGTAATGGTAAAAAGAGTGCTTCGCCGTAATCATAGTTATGATCCCGAGAAAATGGACAAAATTTACCAGTGTGTTATATGCAAATTTTGGAAAAAAGCTGATTAATTAAAAGCAACTTATTTTGGAATTTTCTTGCTGACCTGTTTCTGTTAGACACCATATTCGCGATTGTAGGTACTTGTTTCTTTGCTTTACCGAACGAGATTGCCTTTACAGCTAAGCAACGAGCAAGTTTAGATGCCTACACTACTTTTTTTGGTTTCATAAA
>CAZWEM010000040.1:9404-35618 GCA_964632315.1 uncultured archaeon | reverse complement strand
CAAGAGGGTATTCATCCATTATTTGTACCTATTATTCTAATAATAGGCTTTGGCTCTTCGTTTATTCTATTCATTACGTCATATGGAATTAAAGGAAATTTATTTGCCCAAATACAAGAAAGAGAACGTTTTCTTGAGAGTTTCATATTAATTCTAAAAAATAAACCATTTTGGATTTTAATGATTCCAGCATTTTTTCTTTAATTAATTTCGCAAGTAACATTGACTGGATTACTTTATTATATAGATTATATTAATGAAGATCCTATTTTTGTCGGAATAGCTTTCTTTGTTGGAACCATAATCGGAGCGATAATAAATCTCAAAAAAATAGGAAAATGGGCTCTTAAAAGAACTGGTATTGCAAATTTGTTAATCCTTGCTTTTACTCTTATTGCATTTTTCTTTTTAGGACTTAACCCTTATGCATCTAAATCCCCTTTTTATTTATTGGATTTGGTTACATAGGAGCTTTGATAACTACACCAGTTTTAATGGGAGACGTAATCGATAATGATGAAATAATAACAGGGAAACGTAGAGAAGCAATTTATGGTGGCATTAATGCGGTTATGACTAAACCAGCAGTTTCAATAGCAAATTCCTCCTTTTTGGCAATTATTGGAGCTTTTGGATTTGTCGTACCAATAATCATAAATGGGGTAGATGTAAAACAACCACAATCTTCAGAAGCATTAACGGGTATTCTTGTTGCATTTTGTATATTTCCAAGCATATTTTTAATAACTAGCGCCTTAATTTTACTTAGGTATCCTTTAGATGGGCATAAACGGTTACAAAAGAAGAATTTTGTAATGGAATTGCACGAAAAAAAGGAAAAAGAGTATTTAAAATCACGTAATAATAGTGATAAACCTAAAAATTGACATAAAAATTAGGAAATTAAAAGTTTTCAAAAATTTCCTTTTTAAGCTAGTACTTTTCTCATAAAAATCGAAGATTATTAACGAAGTTATTGTTTTTTTATATTTAGATATATTAATATATTCTTTTCTGGGTCTTAACATATGAGTGATTCTCAAAATCTCCAAAGTTTAGAAAAAAGTGATGAAAAGTTAGTATTTACTATGATTGATAAAGCTAGTGAAAGAATTAAGCGTATTCGTCATAGATACCTTCAAGAGAAAACAAATATCTCAATTCAAAGAGCACTTTATTATACTGAAAGCTGGAAGTCAACAAATGGACTTTCTAATGGGATGCGTGTAGCATTAGCTATGAAAAACGTGTTTGAAAAGATGGATTTTTATATCGATCCAGATGACAGAATCGCTGGAACTTGGACAGAACATTTTTTGGGAACTCCTATTGATATAGAAAGAGGTTTGTTTAATCAAGTTTTTGCGGTTGAACTTGATCGAAAAAAAATGAAGCAATTCAATTTGAAAGGTAATTTACGATTTGCTCTATGGAAAATTAGAAAAGATGGAATACTAAATTTGATCAAAAATTTACAGCACAGTAAAAAAATTGGAGTGGCAATGCCCGGTATGGGTACGCTCACAATGGATAAAAGACCTATTAATCCTTATAAAATAGAAGAAAATGATAAGCTAGTACTTCTTAATCAATTAATACCTTATTGGGAAGAAAAAAATATAGCTCATTTGTTACGGAAAGCGTTTATTAAGGAAGATATCTATGAGGGTGAATTTAAAGAATTTATTGAACATTTACCTCGTGGAACAGGACAAGCTGATTTAATCATATCACTTGGAGCAGCATTAGGAGTATGGCAAGGTCACTTAATCTTAGATCATGAAACTCCTATTAAATTAGGCTTGATACAGATGAAAGAAAAAGTAAGCGACCTAATAAAGTCAACTAAGAATACTAAAGAGCAACAAGATTTCTTAAAATCAATTGAAATAACTCTGGATGGGATCATAATTTATGCTAAAAGACTCGCTGAGAAACTTGAAACAGAACTAAATGCAATTGTCTCCTCAGAAAGAAAGCAAATTCTATCTCAGATGTTAGAAATCTGTAAGAAAGTCCCACTGCATCCTGCTGAAACTTTCAGGGAAGCAGTTCAATCTTATTGGACAGTTAAAACAGCAGTAGAACTTGCAATACCTTTTAATGTGCATGCTCCTGGGCGGGTTGACCAGATTTTTTATCCTTATTACAAAAAAGATATGGAAGAGAAGCGAATTAACAAGGAGAAAGCTAGGGAACTCCTCGAAGAATTATTCCTTAAAATAATGAGTCATAATATGCGTCCTAATTCAGCAGCATCGGGTGATTTTAGCCAACGATATGAAGGTTCTGAACCAGTCACTATAGGAGGTGTCACTCGAGAGGGAGAAGATGCTACAAATGAATTATCATATCTCATTTTAGAGGCCGCAGATCGTTCTAAAGCCTCATTAAATTTTGTCGTTCGAATTCACGATAAGACACCTGATGACTTATTGATGAAAGTGGCAGATCTACACTATCATGGGGTATCAAGCGTTTCTCTCATGAACGATAATATTTCAATTAAAGCATTACTAAATCGAAATTTTTCACAAGAAGACGCGAAGGATTATGCAATTACTGGTTGTGTAGATATGTGTGCTCCTGGGAAAACAGGCGGAGAAGGATTTTCCTCACTAATGCTTTGTAGAACATTAGATATGACTCTAAGAAATGGAGCATCACAGACATTAGTCGGATTGGTGAGAGATGTAGGATTGAAAACTGGTGATCCTGATTCATTTACATCTTTTGATGAATTTTTAGATGCTTTCTTGACTCAAGGAGATTATATGATTAAGAAAATCGTAGATGCCTCAACCATTCGTGACAGCTTATATGCTAAATACTTACCTGCTCCTTTTATCTCTGCGTTCATGGATGGATGCTTACAAAATAAAAAGGATGTGGTAGAGGGAGGAGCAATATATAATTGCGAAGGAATACTCTTCATGACGAGTATTGCTAATACTGTTGATTCTCTGTACGTAATCAAGAAATTAATATTCGAGCAAAAAAAATTTACATTCGACGAGCTTATTTCTGCTATCGACAATAATTTTTCTAATGGATATGAATGGATCCACGAGTTAATAATGAATTTATCCGGAAAATGGGGAAATGGATATACAGAATCTGATGAGATTGCTCGTAAAATGACGGATCATCTATTTGAAGAAACCTATAAATATCGGACTTATAAGAATGGTTTTTATGCTCCTTTTATTAACTCGATGACAACCCATACATATGATGGTAGGATCTCAATCGCAACACCAGATGGAAGATTGGCAGGAAAACCCTTCGCTGCGAGTTGTAATCCATATAATGTTGAAAAAGGAGGCCCAACTGGAGTCCTTCGATCTGTTTCTGCATTAAATTATGAACATGTTCTCGGATGTGCAGTGAATATTCGAATGCATCCTAGTGGGATCGGACAAACAGAAGAAGCTCGGAAGAAATGGATTTCATTAGTAAAGACTTATTTTCAACTTGGAGGAGAGCAATTGCAACCTACTGTGGTTTCAACGGAAGTATTACGAGCCGCTCAAAAAAATCCTGAGAAGTTTCAAAATATCATTGTAAAAGTTGGGGGTTATAGTGCCTATTTTGTCGATCTTGGGAGAGAAGTACAAGATGAAATCATTTCGAGAACTGAACACGATCGTGTTTAAAATATGGAAGGTACAGTTTTTGATATTCAGAATTATGCGATATATGATGGCCCTGGTATACGCACGCTTGTATTTTTAAAGGGTTGTCCTCTCTCTTGTATATGGTGCCAAAATCCAGAATCTCAAGACCCAAATCCGCAAAGATCCTATTTTAAAGAAAAGTGTACGTTATGTGGAACGTGTGTTAAGGTTTGTCCTAATAATGCTTTAGAAATATCCGAGGATTATGTTATTTGTAACAATGATCTGTGCAAATTATGCGGATCCTGCATCTCAGCTTGCCCAAATAGCGTGATTGAAATTGTAGGAGTGACAAGAGATGTTGATGAAATTGTCGAATTGGTTTTAAATGATAAACCGTTTTATGATAACTCGGGAGGAGGTGTGACAATATCTGGAGGCGAACCTACAATGCAAGGAAAATTCTTATTAAAATTATTGAAACGTCTAAAAAGTTATGATATTCATACCGCTCTTGAAACTTGTGGATACTTTAACGATATTATTCGAGAGGAACTCATTCTGCTTGTTGATCTCTTTTTGTTTGACATTAAACACATTGATCCTAAGATACATGAAAAATATACAGGAGTTACAAATGAAAAAATTCTTGAAAACTTTAGTTATGTATTAGCAAAGGTTGGAACCGAACGCATTATTCCTCGAATCCCTTTAATTCCAACCGTTAATGATGATAAAACCACCATACAAGGGATATTGGCATTTCTAAAGTCTGTAAATTATTCTGGAGAGGTGCATTTAATGCCTTACAATAAACTAGCAAAAACTAAGTATGAAAAGATTGGAAAGGGAGATCAGTATCAAGATTTGGGGAATTTAACCGAAGAAAAAATGGACAGGATTATTAAATTGATTGAATCTCAATCTTTTAAAGCAATTGTTCAGCATTAATTTCGACTCTCTTTTGGGCATTAGAATTGTCATAAAATGCCTTTTGGTCAAGATCGATACTAATTATAGGGAATAGAAGTTTCATTTTATTTGTTCTCGATATCAGAACATCTTTTATTTTATAATACATCATTTTATTAGGACGAAGTTCTATTCTTCTATTGTAGAAGGGAAACATTAAAAATTTGAGCCTATAAACATTGGATTTCGCCCTCTATTAAAGTCTTTGACTTTAATTCTCTACCTCTTTGTATTTTTAGGGCTCTCATTTCGCTTCCCTTCTTTTCCTTTCTTATAAAGCGCTAAATTAAGATTTAGACTTCGGGTAAATTAACTCTTCCGTAAGATAAAATTGAGAATATACTTAAATTCATATTTTTGGATACAAATTACTTTCTTTTTTTCACACAATATACATTTTGTGATAATTTATTGATATTTTTCAATTATTCTTGTTAACAAAATTACGATTTTTTATTGGAATACATAAAAACTATAAGTGGGTTCTTTACAAGAGTTCTTAATCTATCTTTATTTTCCACAAGCTATTAAGAAATTAATCATAAATCTTATCTTTAATAATATGAATGATATTTCTTTTTATTACGTGAAAAAAGTAATTTTTATATATATACCATTTCTTATTTATCAATCGTTCAAGAAGTCGGAATTAGCAATGTATTCAAACATTAACTTTGCAAATCAGATTTCTTCGATTTGAAATTATTTTGTATTAAAAATTAAGAAGGTTAGAAAAATAATGAAAAAAAATAAAATTCTATATCTACTTGTAGCAATTACACTATTTAGTCTATTTATGGTACCAGCTATGGCTGCACCAAATAGCAAAATTGAACCTCTTGAATTAACTAAACAAAAATCAAATTCTTTTAATAAGTTAACATCTAATGCTAAAGGACTAATCGATAATACAAACTCAAAAGTTTCAGTTATAGTTGAAACTACAACACATGATTATGAGTTAGTAACAAAATTAGTACAATCCTTAGGTGGGACTGTTAATATTGAATATAACAATATTAATGGAGTCTCAGTTGAGATTCCAGCTTGTAACTTATTCACTTTAGCTAACAGTCCATTAATTTCAAAGATATTTAAAGATGAGATTAGAGAGATGAATATTGCCAAAGGAGAAATTGATACACATTTACTCATGACTGATGGAAGAATTGAAGCAGTGCCATTAAATATTGAAGAGATGGAGGAATATCCTGCAACCTTTTCAAACTTTTATCTTACAGATGCAAACGCTATTTGGGAAGAAACGCTTTATGGATATGGTGCCAAGGTTGCAATCATAGATTCGGGATGCTGGAATGAAACTTGGATTGATCCCTCTGGTAATCCACATTCACCTTGGTATTGGGGTGCAGTTTATGATGGTGTTGATCTGAGTTATGATGCTGGGAATTCCATGTATGGAGGATATGGTAATCCACTTAATTATTATCATGGAACAGCTTGTGCTACACTTTTAGCTGCTAATACATATCTAAAATTCTATAACAGTACTCTGCCTCCTTATTCACCTCACCCCTGGGGTGCTGCTATAGCAAATTACGTTGATGGTGTTTCAATTGATCAGGAGAATAATCAGACCATCGTGCCATGTTATGGTATTGCCCCATTTGCCTCAATTTATGCAGTAAAAGTATTTGATCATACTGGAGCTGCTGTTCCATCTTCGATTATTATGGAAGGTATAGATGCTGCCATTAATGCAGGTGTAGATGTCATTAGTATGAGTCTTGGGGGTGGTGTGGGAGCACCAGGAGAAGATCCATCGGATCTCTTGGTTGATGCTGCTTCTGAGGCTGGAATCACTGTAGTTGTTTCAGCGGGAAATGAGGGACCATCATTACTTAAGGTGGGATCACCAGGTACTGCTGAAAGTGCTATAACAGTCGGTGCTGCCCAAGATCCTATTCATGAACGAGTATATGGAGATATAGCATATGGTCCTGGCGTTGGACGGTATTATTATCCCAGTGATCAAAACTATATTATTGACTTTAGTTCTAGAGGACCAACTTCAGATGGGCGGAACAAACCTGATGTTGTTGCCACGGGATCTTGGACTTTTTTTGGGTATCCTCCTTCAGAATGGCCATATACAATAGCTCTAGGTTCTGGTACTTCATTTTCTTGTCCTCAAGTTGCAGGGGAAGCTGCACTACTAATTAATTATGCTAAATCAGAAGGTGTAGGTCTTGAGCCATCGGATATCAAAAAATCTATTATGGAAGGAGCCATACCAATAGAAGGATACCAAGATTTCGAACAAGGAGCCGGTTATATTAATTGTGTTAATTCATTAGAAATTGTTAAAGCTATGGTTGAAGAACAAAAAGTCATCGATTCTCATCATCATGGATGTAAATGGAAATGGAATCATCATTGCGGATGCCAGTGGAATTGGAATCATCATTTGGGTTCTTGGTGGTTCCCACCAATAGAAACTCTTAAGTTCCATAATGGCATTGCCAAAGTTTATGATATCACCTTAAATCCAGGGATGTTCAAATACTTTAATTTCTGGGTTAGTAAAGAAGTAGATTCCGTAAGAATCACGCTTTCAGATATTTCATACGGTGAGGAACAAAATGAACTATTTGTTTATGACGCAGGAGCACTTTATCTTAGTAGTGCTGCTAGAGAAGGCATTGATGATTACTTCTATTGGAGGGAATATTTCTATTATTATAATGAAATGGAATATGAAATTTCCTCAGATTCTCATTTTCAACCAGGAGTTCAGCGTTTAGTACTCGCAGGCGACTTCAGTTCTTATAGTCCAATTCACATCGAAAAGATGACAATTGAGATAGTTAATACACAAGCCTTAAAATTTGGTAAATATCTGGGAATTCTTAATAGTGGAGTTGATGTAAAGGAGGCTCAAGTGGAATTGTTTAAAGGAGATATAACACAAGAACATGGATACATCAAAGAAGGAGAGTCGGATTTTTACTCTTTTACGATTCCCGATTTAGGTCATGATCAATTAGCAATCCTTGAACTTTCATGGTATCGTGACTGGACTAAATGGGCTACAAGTGATCTTGATATGATAGTCTTCTACCCTAATGGTTCGGTGAATGTTGATGGAGCTACTGGCTCTTCTCCTGAGTTTGTTCAGATAACTGAACCGGGTGAATATCTAATCATGATTGATGGATATCAAATATATTTCGGTAAATCCGAATGCTATTCGCTTGAAATCACATATTTCTCTAATATAATGGGAAATTGGCATTCAAAAATCTTTACTCTTGATTCATGGTTTACATGTGTTAAATTGCCCAATCGTAAGAAAGGATTAGCAGTTCTTTGGTTACACTCTAAAACAGATTACTGGGATTATTGGTATATAGGTGATATTGTCAAATTATAATAAATTAAAACCAATTTTTTTTATTTTCTCATTTTTGTGCGATTATTAAAAAACAAACACCGATTAGTTTTAAACCAATTAAAATAAAAAACTGTTCTGAAGCTAATTTTATATAATTTTTACTTGATTATCTCACTCAATATCAGATTTGACTTTTTAAGAAAGTTATAGTAAAATCGTTCACAAAACTGTACATTGAGATTCAATTTTTAATAGAATTACTTATATTTAATACCCTTGTTTAAATTAATAGTTAATACAGTAAAAAGGAAACAATTATATTCTTTTCAAGTTAATTTCAAAGTAGAAAACTTATTTTATTTTTAGGGCTCAGATTACGCCCTCCCTCTTTATTATTACTCTTATCTTAATGTTTAGCTCTGATATGATCCCTTTACCTTTCTACATTATACATAAATGTAGATTATAAGATCAGACATAAAAGTCAATTGAGAATGATGAAATCCCATTATACTTAATTGTGAATTCGATTTTTACGCACACAATAAATGATTTTTTGCACTATTTTCCCAATTTTTTCACACAAGATAAAAAAGATAGCGATAGTGATGGGTTTCACTTACACGTTAAAATCATAAATTTTAAATATAAAATCTTGATTACCTTACAAATACTCATAATCCTAAATGATATAATTTTCAAATTTATATCTAAGAATGGTTTAATTATGAGTATTGGATGTAAAGTTTATGTTACGTTATAACATAGACGATTTTATTAAAAAATAAACCTATAAATAGTTGAAAAATATGAGAAAAACAAGAACTTCTCTAATAATTTTAATAGCAATGTGCTTATCATCTTTTCCATTAAGCATCTTCATAGTTAACACCAGTGCCGATACAGTAACTACACTTCCTGATTATCAGGCAGTAGATTGGCAAAGTGGTCTTGCTGGAGATGTCGCAATGCCTGATTTTGATGCTGATTTATCACTTAAAAGTTCTTCAAGTAAGCCTCATGCATCACTCACTCCTGTAGGGGGAATGGTGTGGGATTACTATCTATATTCGCAAGGTTTTGATCCATATATGACCCTGCGAGCTGAAGAAGAATTTGTGCAAGTGTATGTCGCAAATGATTTAGCTTTCCCTGACGGTGATCCAAGAAATGATGATCCCCTCAACTTAATTATCACGGATGATATGTGCAAATACTTGGCTAAAGAGTTTAACGATATCATCTATGCCATTGATTCTGGTTATTATGGTACTACCCAAGATCGATATGGATTAAATACCATCTTTGAACTAAGTGGCTTTCCAGCGTTTACATACGATTGGATTAATGTTACTAATGGGCAAAAGGTCATTTTGAAAGTATTGAACATTGTGGATGATAATTACGACGATCCTACATACCCTTCTTATGTTGCTGGTTTTTTTAGTCCTCAACAGACGATAGATTGGTATCATCGTAATATGATCCATATAGATGCTTGGAGATGGTGGCAACGAATAGGAGAGGAGGGACACCAATGGTTCCCAGATACTCACCCTGAATTAACTGTTACTAGGCCTAATTTATATGAATCGACTGTGGCTCACGAATATCAGCATAATATTCATGGAGACCAATTACCTGGAGATGCTACATACATGAATGAAGCTAGTTCATTATTTGCAGAGCCTCTCTGTGGTTATGATCTTGATGCTGGTCAAATCGAATGGTTTTTAGCTACTCCGGATAACTCCTTGACCCAATGGGGAGATCAAGGTGGTATCAACATATTAGCTGATTATGGCGCTTCATTCCTATGGGCATTATACCTAACTGATCATTATGGCATTGACTTTATGGGAGCTTATACCCAAGGAGGCTTAGCAGGAACAGAAGGTATAAACGCTTTATTAGCTCCTTATGGGAAAGATTTCAACAAAGTATTCCATGATTGGAGGATTGCAAATCTCATCCACGCGAAATATGGCAAGTATGGATATCAGCTTGATGAAATCCAAGCCATCAATCCTAAAGCAATATTGAATTTTGATGAACTTGAGCCCTTGAATGTGCATGAGATTAATGCAAGACAACTTAATTGGAAATCCGCATCTAAGTTCTTTGGTGAAACAATGGCGGGAACGACAGCTCCGGGTGATACTCAATATTCAACAGGTATTTATGACGTTGGGGCTTATGGTTCTGATTACATCAATTTCGCTAACTTAAAAGGATTAGAAACCCTATTTCTTGATGGACAAGATGATGTTCCAACTGAAGGATGGAGTTATAATGATACTGAAATGTATTGGTATTCTGGAGCTGCTGATCTATTGAATACTCTAATCGCTACGGAAATTTATGTTGATCCAACGGATCCTTATTTAACACTAACAACTTATTGGGATATTGAAGATTACTGGGATTTTGGTTTTGTTCAAGTCTCAACTGATGGGAAATGGGATTCTGATTGGACCTCATTATCAAACGCAAATACGACATCTTTCCATGATCCTGCTGCCATCTCAACTGCTGTGGATAATCTTCCTGGTCTTACTGTTTGGAGTGGAGACATAGTAAATATTACATTTGATTTATCGGCTTATGCTGGTGATAATGTATATCTTGGATTCAGATACGTTACTGATTGGGCTACAACCTATGAAGGGTGGTACCTGTTTAATGTAGATGTTTCTGGACAAGACTATGTTGAAAGTTTAAACCACGTTTATCCTGAAGTAGATTTTATGGTTACCGTAGTTCAAGAGATGCGAGGTTGGAGAGGACATAGCTATTACGTAGTATTTGATATGTGGCTAAGAGATGCAACTGAAACGGGATTTTCATTCTTATATGGAAGTAAATGGGTAAATACTTATGTAATCGTCAGTCCTATGATAGATCTTGGAGCTGCAGATTATAGCTTTGCCTTAAGTAAAGTCCACTTTCATCGTTTTGGCCATAAGTATTATTGCTAATTAAAAACTAAATTTATCTTATTTTTTTTTCTTTTAGTAAAGGAATTTATTAATCTTAATTTTCATTCCATCTTGAGTAGCGATAACTCGCTTAATTTTTGTTTTTATTTTGAATTTTTTTATCTGAAGTGGTACATAATTTTGAATTGATCTATCACTATCCATATAAGCTCCAAAGTGTGTAATTATTAATCCCTTTAAAGGAGGATTAATCTCATTGAGATATGGAATCACTTCATCAGTGCAAAGGTGTCGCTTGCAGGTGACTGAATCAGGTCTCAATAAATTTAATATTAAGATATCCACATCTGAAAACTGTTCACTAAACCCATCGAATACCATTGTATCGCTGGAGAAAGCAATGGAGTAATCCCTAAGATTTAACCTTATTCCAAATCCTTCTGTATTTCGAGAATGAACAACTTTGGTTCCTATTAGATCCACGCCATTATATTTATATGTTTCTCCAGATCGAAATAATACCACTTTCTCGAGCATGTTAATGTGATAATCAGAAACGAGTTGTAAGACATCTTTATTGGTTATTAAAGTTCCTTTCTTATAATAATTGTATTGCTTATCATGTAAATTTTCTCTTGAACTCTCAATTACTGCACTAAGATCGTTATAATGATCCAGATGCGCATGAGTCACGATAAAAAGTTCTGTTTTCGTTGGGTCTTCGCCATATTGATTAAGTCTGACTATCGCTCCTGGGCCAGGATCTATGTGAGCTTGAATTCCATTAAACTTATACAAGATACCTCCAGTTGCTCTATATTGAGTCCTGATGTGATGGCGACCTCCCCCCGAACCTAAAAAAACTAATTCATCATCCATAGTAGAAAAGGAATTTATCGTAATTATTATTATATTTAATTAAATTTCGAACCTAATATTTACTTTTCATGATGATGTATTTAATGATTCGAACAAATACCTCACTTACATTATGCCCCGTTTTTGAGGATGTTTGTATGTAGTCAATCATGTTGAAGGTATTCCTGACATTTAGCGCTGTTTCTTTATCAACAGATATTGCGTCTTCAAGATCTAATTTGGTCCCCACCAAGAGAATTGGTAAGTCAAAATCGTGAATTCGAACGATGTTGACCCATTCCAAAATCTCAGTTATTATAGACATCTTGGTCATGTCGAACAACAAAAGTGCCCCACGAGCACCCATGACAAAATTTTCCAGCATGTATCGAAATCGGTCTTGACCACCCAAATCCCATAGTTGAAGGGTGCAGTGGGCATTAATATCTTCAATAAATACTTCTTTAATGAAAAAATCAACTCCCACTGTTTCAATCGTAGAATCATCGAAAACTCCATCTACATAACGGCGTAAAAGAGTGGTTTTTCCAACGCCACCATTGCCAGCAACGAGGATCTTGAAAACGAAATTCTTCATGAGTTCAGTTTGATGCTCAGAGGTTCACTTATTTAGTATTTAATAAGTAATAGAAATATGAATTAATATAATTTAATGTAATATTTCCAAATTATTCTTTAGGTCAAATAATAAGTATAATTTCTCATCTATCTCAGTAAAAATAGATTTTAACTTTTTTTCTAATATTTTCTGTAACTTAAACTTTGAAGTGCGTGGATTTTTATTTAAAGTGCTTTCCACGATTTTTTTTGCCTTTTGATGCCCAATTTTTCCTAAATTTGCGAGGTCTAAATGAATTTTGTCCTTCTTATTATAAGGTGGAATAGGGATGCCTAGTGGAATTTTGAAAATATGTCGTGAACTCTTCTTAATTCGTATTTGTTCATTCATTACTTTAGAATTCAAAATCGCTGAAAGGTAGTACGCTTCATTGATGTCATTAGTATCGAAAAAACTTAAGTCTCCTGTAACTAAATAATTATCAATTATTACTGCGGAGGTCAATATCGATCCTGAATTATTATAGACAACCTTGATCCTGGAAAGTTGACGTTCAGTGATCAATTTCTGCCAATGGTTTAAATTTTCAAGAAGGGATGTCATTTTGGTACTCTTCTTTTTATGATTAAGGTAATAACCATTAATGAGATTATAAAAGCGTCTTGAATTCTGGTCTAGAGCCTCAAAATCAAACTCAAGATTATTTTTATTGAGGGGTAGGAAAACGGAATAATGCGAAAATAAGTTAAATGAGACGAGTTCCGTACTTTTTATAGCATTAAAGATATAACGTTTATTTACGATTTGTTCCGTGAAAATAATTTCATTCCATGGTGCTTTTGCTCTTTTAAAAATTCTCTCATCTGGATTAATTATTGCATTCTCATTATCAACATTTTTGACTTTTACAAATATAAGGTTCCTTGGATTTAAATCTGCTCCCTTATGGAACAATTTTTTATAAGCACTCTCTCCAGAGGGAATAAGATGCTTAATTTTATCTTTTGAGATAAACTTCTGAGTATAAGCTCTGCTATTTTTGATGAATTTTGAATAAGGTAGAAGAAAATCTTTTTTCGATACGATTAATCTCATATCATCAGAATATAGACTTTTAGTTTTCTCTTTCTTAAATTTCCACGTAATTTCTGGAACTTCAACTTTCCTCAACTTTAGTGGATCAGATAATTTTGAATCTTTTTCTCCATAGAGACAGATAAAATCAATATTGAAAGTCTTCATCACTGAATCATCAAAGTTCCAAATTAAGATATTTCTAAATCCATCAAAATTACGAAATCTTGAAGCATGAGAACCAGTTAAAACTCCTCGTGGTAAAACGAAAAAGATTTTTGAGTTTTCTCTCATTAGAGTCTCTTTAGTTTTATAAAAGAAGACTGATGCGATCTCTATATTTAAAATATTTTTTGGTAAAGGTTTGATATCCAATTTTTCCGCAAGCTTTTTCACTTTTTCTTGATATTGGGGCGAATAAATATCGCGAAGAGTATACCAAGGGGGATTACCAATTACTAATTCAAATTTTTGTTTAAACTCGTCCTTTTCAAAAAAAAGAGAATCCACTATTTTCAAATTGTCTTTTAGATCTACATGATAATTTCCACTTGCCTCCAAAAGGTTTACTCTCGCAAGAATAAGTGAAACAGGATTGATATCAAAACCATGAATATTAGATATTGCTTCAAATTTAGAATTTTGGCTTTTATCAGAGTGAATTACCTTTTTAATAATTTCTAAAAGAAAATTTCCTGTTCCACAACTAGGGTCAACAACCGTTTCTCCGAAAATATATGCTTTATCAATCATTTTCTTAACTAAAAAGGAAGGAGTATAAAATTCGCCTGATTTATGCCTAATAACTGGAGATATAAGTGTTTTGACTAATTCATCAAAATATGTATCAAGTGGAGTTTTGGCTGTTGGAAATATTTTATCCATTAATTGTTTATATTTTGATTTTTCATCTCTTGCAAACACGTTAATGAGTTCGTTGAAAAAGGGGAGTGAAAATTTATCATTCATTTGATGAATTCTGTTTACTAAATCGTTTAGATCTTTTGAACTTTTATAAAAAAAGTCATATCCATCAATAACATTAAAGAATGTTTTCCATCCAATGAAATAAACAAGAGAAAAAAGTAAAAATAATCGTATTTCCATGCTAGATTCGTCGTAAATTTCGACAAATTGTGTTCTCCAACTATGATATGCCTTGGACTCCTCAAACATCCTATTAATTAAAATTTTTTCCAAGCCATCTAAATCAGTTTTGATCTCTGGAAAGTAAGACGCATCAATTTTCATGATTTGATTAGTTGTAATATCTTATTAGATTGTATAGTCGCTTATAAAAAGAAATCAATTCCCTAATATTAAAATATTAATTTATTATTTCTATATTATTATTTAGATTCATTTTTAATTAAATTGTATGATACATTATATTGACATCTAAGGTAATTAAACTTTCAAAAGCTCTAGAAAATGGAATTGGCTTTTCCTGCAAAATGTGCGGTGATTGCTGTCGAGGTCTCGATGAGGGTGAAGTGTATTTATATATGGATGATATAAAAAAACTGGTAAAATTTCTGAATCTCAACGAAAGATCGGGATTAAAGGATTTTGCTCAGAAGTACTTGAAAGCCATAGACCAGACATTTTATTACAAAGAACCTGGAGCTCAGAAGGGAAAAAATTATCGAATAAAGACACTAGCTTTCAAGTTTGAAGGTGAAGATGAACATTGCAAATTCCTAGTCGGTAATGAATGTACTGTTCACGAAGCCCGTCCTTTTCAATGTCAATGTTTTCCATTTTGGCAAATGATGGTTGAAAGTCGAAAAAATTTCGTAGATTACTCCAAAAAATGTCCTGGTTTGAAAAAATCACTTGAAAATGAAGGTAAGCATCACTCTCGGGAGGAAATAACATCTTGGGCATTAAAAGAATATGAGATGGAAGAAGAGTATTTTCTCCAATTAAAAGCCAAGGATTTTAATATTTATAAAGTCTATCCCTTTTTGCCCAATGATTTTGTAAAGGAATGACTTTAACAAAGTGTGATTTTTGGAAGATAAAGAGATTATAAAGCGTTTTGGGACCTGTTCTAAAGATTGTTATGGTTCTTGCGTTTTTACTGGAGAATGGGATGACGACGCTGAAGAAAAAAAATTTTTGAGAGCAATTCCTTCGAAAAGTCATATATTCACACGAGGCTTTTTCTGTTCTAAGTTTAGTAAAAGAGAGGATCTAATTTACCATTCAGAGAGGTTAAAGCATGCATTAGAACGGGTGGGTCCTAAGGGTGCGAATGAATTTAAAGAAATTAAAACTGAAATAGCGATAAATAAAATCTCTCAAAAAGTTATAGAAGTTCTTAATGAATTTGGACCCGAATCTATTGTTGGAAGTTATTATGCCGGGAATTTCGGGCTTATATCAAAATTAAGTCCTCTAAGATTTTTTAATGAGTTAGGAGCAACTATTACGACTGGAGGAATATGCAATGAAGCGGGTTCACATGCTCTTGAACAGATGTTTGGTTTATCCTCTCTCACAAATCCTTTCCAACTTAATAATGAAAGGACGAAATTAATAATAGTGTGGGGTAGTAATTTATCAGAACGGAATATCCATGCTTACACTCTTATAATGAATGCGTTAAAAAGGGGAGTAAAGTTGATAGTAATAGATACGAGAAGGCACGAACTAGCTGATAAAGCTCATATCTTCTTGCAACCCTTTCCAGGTACAGAATTATTAGTTGCAAAATTATTAATTTCTCAACTAGTAAAATCTCGAGATCATGACTATGAATTTATTTCAGCTCATCTCGAAAATGCTGCAGAAATGTTAAAAATTGCTGGTAATCTTGATGAAGAAAAATTATGCATCAAAACAGGTCTTAAAAGTGCTGAAATCATTCAAGTCAGTGAGTTATTAAAAAAATATAAACATGAGACTATCTTTAATCTTGGTTTTGGAGTTCAAAAGTATCATCATGGGGGAGACACTGTTCAATTGATTGCGTTAATTCAAGTGCTTATGGGTAATCTTGGAAAAAAGGGAACGGGAATTATTTATGATCAAGGGAGTTTCAGTGATTATTACATGAATCCAATCAAGCAGTATATTACAAAACCTCCAGATTTGTTAACTGATAAAGAAATTAAACTAATTGATCTGGGGTGGGCTCTAAACTCATTGAAATACAAAATGTTATTTATCTATAATTTCAATCCTGCAAGTTCGTTACCAAATCTGAACCTTGTAAGGAAAACTCTTTCACGAGAAGACCTAACCATTGTCGTTTTAGAGCCATTTCTTACAGAAACCACTAAATATGCAGATTTCGTTATTCCCTCTAAATTAGGTGTAGAAAATGATGATATATATTCACCTTATTATGTTCCCGGAGTATCTATTAACGAAGGAGGGCCGTGTCCTTATCCAAATTGTATGACTAACTATGAATTCTTTCAAAAATTGGCATATAAAATTGGCTTAGAAGATCTCCGAGAAACCCAAAAGACAATTTTTAAGAATTCTATTAAATTTCTCCCTCAAAACATAAAACAGAATGTAATTAATCAAGGATATCACGTTCTTTTTAAAGAAAATGATGTTCCATTAAAAGAATGGTTTTCTTTAACTTCCAATAAAAAAATAAAGATTAATCCTAAAATCCTATTGCAAGATCCTTTCATATTGGAACCCGAAGATATTAGTGATTTTTATCTTATCTCTCCCTCTCACAGGGAATATATCCATTCGCAGTTTGGGCAGATTAACAAGAAAAGCTTAGAAGATTTTGAACATGTTTTTTTGCATCCGTTAGATATTAAAAAATTAAATTTTCAAAAAAATGAGAAAGTATTAGTGTCAAATCGATATGGTAAAGCTGAATATGTGGTAAATACATTTGAACAATTACGACCTGGAGTTGCATTAATATATTCGGGATCACCACGTCATTCTGAGAAAGGAATTAACGTGAACCTTTTTACACCACAAAATCCCGAAAAATCCAGATTATCAGGATCCTATTACTCTACAATGATAAAGATCTCTAAAATAGATAATTAGTAAATCTATATGATATGCTCATCAGAATAATTAATCTAGTTTCCTTGGTTTTACAAATTTTTTATTTTTGGTAAGAGTTAAGATTATTTTTAATTAGTAATTATCATATCTTAAGATTATCAAATATTATTTAATCCTTATTTGAATTGAACTTGAGGAAAGCAATGAAAATTGGATTATTTGTGTGTGATTGTGGGAAGAATATTTCTGGTGTTATTGATAATGAAATGATTCAGGAATTTTACAAGAAAAATAATCCCGAGATTGAAGTTTTTAGTGATCAATATCTCTGTTCTGAACTTGGTGTAAGTAAGATAATAGATGAAGTCAAAGAAAAAGAAATTGATCGTGTAGTAATTGCGGCTTGTTCGTTCAAACTACACGGTTCTCTGTTTCAGAGAACGATTGAAAAAGCGGGAATAAATAAATTTCTAATATCTTTTGCTAATATTCGGGAACAAAATTCATGGGTGCATCCCGATGAACCAACTAAAGCTACTAAAAAGGCTATTGATCAAATAAATATGGCAATAGAACGAGTAAAATTACTGCAACCTTTAGAAGAACAATATGCGAAAGTTAACCCTTCAACTTTAATTATTGGAGGTGGTATAGCTGGAATAAAAGCTGCCATGATAATTGCTAATGCAGGATATAAAGTTACTTTAGTTGAGAGAGATGCAACGATTGGAGGAAAAATGGCATTATTTGATAAAACATTTCCTACACTTGATTGTAGTATTTGCATTCTAGGACCATTAATGGCAGAAGTTAACGACCATGAAAATATTGAACTCCTTACTTATTCAGAAATAGAGGAGGTAAAGGGTTATGTTGGTAATTTTGAAGTAAAAATTAAAAAAAAGCCAAGATTTATCGTGGAAGAAGATTGCGTGGGATGTATAGATATCTGTCGTGAGGTATGCCCTATTGACGTGAACGAAACATTTTATCCTAGAAAAGCAATAGATATTCCTTATCCTCAAGCTATTCCCCTATTTCCGAATATATTAGAAGAGTATTGTATTGGATGTAAAGCTTGTGCTCAAGCATGCGACAGAGATGCTATTGATTTTGATCAAAAACCTGAAATAATTTCACGAAAATTTGGCTCAATTATCGTTGCTACGGGATTTGAAACTTTCGATCCCTCATTATTAGGTGAATTAAATTATCAGAAATACTTAGATGTCATTACTACCATGCAAATGGAGCGTTTATTAAACAATGATGGGCCAACAAAAGGAAAAGTTGTAAGGCCATCAAATGGGAACCCTCCTAAAAAAATCTCTTTTATTTTATGTGTAGGTTCACGTAATAAGCAAATTCATAGAGAATATTGTTCACAAGTTTGCTGCAATGCTTCGATCAAGCAAGCAGTGCTCATAAAAAAAGAGAATCCAGATACCCAGATTAACATTTATTATAATGACATTAGAGCAGTGGGTAAAAATTGTGAGGAATTTTATAATCGCGCTCGAGAGGTTTTTGGAATACATTTTATTAAAAGCAATATTTCTTCAATCCTTAAAAGCGATACTTCTGATGACTTAATCGTGCGTGGTGAGGATATAATTGAAGATGCATTATTTGAAAACAAAACCGATTTAGTTGTGTTGGCTGTTGGAGCTGAACCTGCTGAAGGTACTGATGAATTGAGCCAGAAATTAAACATTTCTCTCGATCAAAATGGGTTCTTACTTGAAAAACACTTGAAGGTAAAACCCTCTGAAACATCCGTTAATGGAATATACTTAGCGGGAATGATTCAAGGCCCCAAGGATATACCAAGCAGTATCGCTCAAGCGGAAAGTGCGGCTGCAAAAGCTATTGCATTGATATCAAAGCGCAAAGTGGAATTAGATCCTCATATCGTTTACTTTGATGAAGAAAAATGCACTTTATGCCGATTATGTGAAAATGTTTGTGATTTTAATGCTATTGAAATTAAAAATCAAAAATTAAATTTAACTCAACTTAATTGTGTAGGGTGTGGAGCATGTGCTGCTATGTGCCCCGAAGATGCTTTATACGTGCCAGGATTTAAGAAAGAACAAATATCTGTCCAACTGAAAAGTATTTTAGCAAAAGAAAAGAAGGATTCACCATTGATAGTTGCTTTCTTATGCAATTGGTGTTCATATTTAGGAGCGGATTTAGCAGGAACCAGCAAAATTAGTTATCCTTCAAATGTAAGATCGATTCATGTTATGTGTACTGCGATGCTTAACCCTTCTTTAGTATTTGAAGCGTTCTTTTTGGGTGCTGACGGAGTTTTAATAGCAGGATGTCATGAACAAGATTGTCATTATGATCGGGGCTTCATAAAAGCTAAAACCAGATATGAAAGTATAAAGGAAATGCTAGCAGAAGCAGGAATTAACGAGAATCGTCTAAGAATTGTTAGTATCTCTGCTGGTGAAGGAGAAAAGTATGCACAAACTATAACCGAGTTTAAATCTTTACTTGAAACTATGGGACCAATCAAACCTGGGGAGTATATAAAACCTGTCGTGAAGGAAGAAAAAATCACACAAAAAGCAAAATTAGATGAGCTCTAAGAAAAAACCTTTAAAATACAAATACTTTATTCTCTTTTAAGATCTTTTTAAACTCATATAAATTTTGAGTATCACAATGAAAGTAAGAGCAATTACCATTGGGCAGAATATACCTTTTTTATCTAAAAACATTGTTCTTGAGAACTTCTTAAGAGAAAAATTAAGCAAATTTAAGCTGTTTAATCAAGAATTAGAAGAAGCTTTAAATAATGTTGATATTGAAGTACAATCAAAAAGATTGAGTACCCAACCTATTCTGTCTTATGAACAACAAGTCTATCAACATAATCTTAATCAGACAATTCTTCAACTTCATGATGAATTTGCACTTATCGAGAGGTATATCGAAAATTACGATTTTAACTATTTTGCGTGCTGTACTGTATTAGCGGACCAACAAATTGAAAAATACGGGATATATGAAAAATTATTTCTTAATGAAGTTCCTAGTTTTATTAAACGGAGAAAAAGTTTATTCACATCTATACCTGTTGCATCTCATGAAAATGGAATTAATTTATCAGCTTTGCGGTCAAGTGCTAAAATTATTAAACAACTTTCTAATCCTGACCCATTTAAGAATTTAAATTTCTGTGTTAGTGCTAACGTAAAACCAGATATTCCTTTTTTTCCCGCTTCATTTCATCTTGACGAATTACCTTGTTTTTCTTTAGCACTTGAGATGGCTGATGAGGTAGTAAAAGTCTTTGAAGCAACACAGAGTTTTAAAAGTGCCCAAGAAAGATTACGAGAGCGATTTATTCAAATTTATTCTTTATTAAACGAAATTTGTACGGATTTAGCTTCGAAATTTGATTTAAATTTTCACGGTATGGATTTTTCACCCGCGCCTTTTCCAACAGTCAATCAAAGTATTGGAACCGCATTTGAAAGGTTAAATTACGAATATTTTGGTTCCCCAGGGTCCTTATTAGGTGTAGCGATAATTAAAAATGCGATTCCTCACCAAAAAAACATAATTGGCTTTTCTGGATTTATGCCTCCAGTATTGGAAGATTTTACAATCGCAAGAAGTTTAGCAGAGGAAAAAATTAATTTAGATACACTACTGCTATATTCGACTATGTGTGGTACAGGTTTAGATTGTGTTCCTTTACCTGGTGATATAACTGAGCAAGAACTATTTTATATTTTATTGGATGTATGTACCATAGCAATTCGATTAAATAAACCATTAACAGCAAGACTAATGCCCGTAATAGGAAAAAAAGCAGGTGATGATGTCGAATTCGATTTTGAATACTTCTCTTCTTCAAAAATAATGAAAATAAGAAGGATCACTGGTAAAAAAAAGGAAGATTTATTTAACAGTAAAGAAAAAAGCTTTAATTTTAAAAATTGAATGTTGACTTCCTATCTCTCTAAAAAATCAACTACTTCTCCACTCTGAGTGATCATGTAATATTTTTCTCCATTATGGTTATTAGTTACCTCTTTAATGCATAAAGCTTTGATTAAGTAATTGAGATTATATTTTAAAACCTCTTCGTCGGAGATAATCCTCTCTTTAATAAGAATACTCAGTAATTTATGATACTCAATCGATTTCTGGTTAAAAATAATTTTTAAGATCCTTCTCCTTATAGGATGGGATACTGCTTTCATATAAAGAGAGTGATAATAATTTGTCCCCTCGATAGTCTTACTAAATTCTTCAATGGATTTATAATCCTTAAAATCGTGTTCGTCTGGCATTGATATACAAAAATGATATAATGATTAAAAAGAAAAAAAGATTAATATTTTTCAACTACTTTTCCAGCAGGCAAAATTTCATATTCCGACCCGTTATTGTCTAGCTTTTTTACACATTCTGTTTGAATCAAAAAGTTCATATGATAATCAAACATGTCTTCATTGTTTAAAACATTGCTTTCTTGTAATTTAGTCAACAAATCTTTTCGAGTGATCTTTGTGACTTCATTTATTGCTATCAACATTGCCTTTCTTACTGGGTTATTTACTGCCTTGAGATAAGTTGCATGATCTGGCATTATTTTTCACTTTCGCAAATTAATATTTGTAAATTACTTAAATTCTGATTAAGCTATTGTAAAATGAGCAAAAAAGTTTGAGACTATATTTCATAAAAATTTTAAGCATCATAGTTATAACCAAAGAACGAATAAAGTATCACATGGATTTTAATGATATAAAAAATATTTTAGGAAAAGAAGCAGAAGATCTGCTTAATCACACTTGTACTGGTATACCCAAAGATATGATTCATGTACCTGGACCAGATTTCATCGAGCGGACTATGGAGCATAGTGATCGCAACAATATGGTCTTAAATAATATGCATCGCCTTTTTAACCAAAGAGGTCGATTAGCTGGAACTGGTTACGTCTCAATTTTGCCAGTTGATCAAGGTATTGAACATAGTGCATCAGCAAGTTTTGCTAAAAACCCCAGTTATTTTGATCCTGAAAACATCATTAAATTAGCTATAGATGGGGGATGTAATGGATTAGCATCCACTTTAGGTGTGCTTGGGTCAATGAGTAGAAGATATGCGAGGAAACTACCTTTTATTGTAAAATTAAATCATAATGAACTTCTCACTAAACCTCCTCTTTCTGATCAAACGATGTTTGCGAGTGTTGAACAAGCATTCGAAATGGGTGCTGCCGCAGTTGGTTCCACGATATATTTCGGTTCGCAAGAATCTAGACGACAAATAAAAGAAACTTCAGAAGCCTTTAGATTTGCTCATGAATTAGGTTTAGTATGTGTTTTATGGTGTTATTTAAGAAATCAGGATGAATTCGTACGTGGTGGTAAAGATTATCATACAGCCAATGATTTGGAGAGTCAAGCTAATCATCTGGGAGTCACCATTGAAGCTGATATTGTAAAACAAAAAATATCAACACTTAGTAGAGGCTTCTTAGATTTGAACTTTGGAAAAACCGATAAATTAGTATATGATAAATTGGCAACTGATCATCCCTTAGAATGGAATCGATATCAGGTGGCAAATTGTTATATGGGTAGAGTTGGACTCATTAATTCGGGAGGAGAATCTGGTGGAAATGATCTTCAAGACGCAGTAAAAGCAGCCGTGATCAATAAACGATCTGGTGGAACAGGTTTAATTCTCGGTAGAAAAGCCTTTAAAAAGCCAACTCCAGACGGTATTAAAATCTTAAATGCAGTGCAAGACGTTTATTTATGCAAAGAAATTGATATTGCTTAAATTATCTATTTATTTTTTCTTTTTATAATTAAATACTGGACTACAATAATTATATTAAATGTTTTAGTTATTTAGATCATAAGGAAATGATTCAAAACAATAAGATAAATTATCATGAGTAATCGAGATTATTATCAAAATCCAAACAACAATCCTTATAAAGTTCGAAAAGAGCAATCAAACCTAAGAGAGGAATCTTTTTCCCCCCGTGCCCCTTTAGACTTCAATGAACATAGGATATGTCCTGCTTGTGGAAAAATAATTAAAATCTCTCACAATTTCTGCAAATTTTGTGGCTCTGATCTAAGTTCTCTCGCTCCAATTGGAAAATCAGATGAAGTAACTAAGACCTTAGCAGATACGGCTATCTCAGATCCCTCCCCAGAGGTAAGAAAGGAAGCCGTGGCATCTTTAGCAGAATTTGGAGAATATGAAGTTTTAGGTGTCTTATCTTACATACTTTTAAATGATCCCAACGAGGATGTTCGAAGTGAAGCTGCAGATGAATTAGGAAAATTTCACCATCCACATTCTCTTGATGTGTTCGCGAAAGCTTTAAAAGATAAAAGTCCCATCGTAAGAAAAAAAGCTATTGATGGATTGAAAAACATTAAGAAAATGATTAAAAAACGCGAACCATTGGAAGAGAAACCAGAGAGAGTCGTTAAGCATGTTCCAGATGCAGAGGAAATTCCAATAATGGATCTTGAAGCTCCATCTGAAGATTTACAAGAAAATGAGAAAAAAAACCAAAAAGACGAACCCGAGAAAGACCACCTTGACTCTGTTGAATCCTCTGAAGAAAAAGCTGATGAAAACAAGGAAGAGGATTATTATCGTTTATAAAAATTATTCTTTTTCATTACTTGGGATTTTGGGAAGTGCTCTTCTTTTTTGAATCTTTGAGTTTGATTCTTCTTTTGCCAAACCATTCTTTTTCTTTAAAACCTCAACTGCTTCAACAATGCCTTTTTTTTGATCAAGATATACCCTAAAATTATGTTCTTCCAGTTCAATTACTCCTTTAGGTAATTTATTAACTTTTTCCCACTTGACTTCTTCAACATTTTTACCAAAAACTTCGCTTACTTTAGATACAGCTCCATACAATTCATGTCCCATGATTAAATTTTGTCTGTCAAACTCATCTGGAACGGATATTTGAAGAATTTTTTTCTTAATCTTTTCTTTTTCCTCCTCTGATAAACCAAATGAAGAGTGTTTTTTGCTTTCTTTTGGCATGCTTAGAGAAGATATTGATGATCTGACTACTTGATTACTTAAATCAGCTAAAGCTGGAGAAAAATATTCTTCATTCTCCCCTTGAGAATGCATGTATGATTTCTCTTTATTTTTTATGCTTTCCATTTTCTCTCTCTCAATGTTACGCACATATCTCATATCAGGGAGTCTTTCAGTAACTTCCATTGACTCGAGTTTAAAGACATTCAAGAATTCTTGGAGTTCATCCCCTTGATCAATTGAAACTATTTTACACCTATGAAATCGTGAATTATCAACAAGCTCTTTTTGAATATTTTGAGCTACTCTCGAACTGATAAACCGCTTTCTGACGGGTGATTTTGCTCCTTTCCATATAAAAATTCTCCTTAAATCCTCTCGTACGATTATCAATACTTGTTCCGAATGCAAATAATTTTGAAGATCATCTTGATTTATCTTTAATTTACTCCGTTCTCCAGAATCCTTTAATTCAAAAACCATAAATTCTTCATAAACTTCACTCATGAGCTTTCTCCACGTTTTAACTAGCCTTTCTAACTTTTTTATTTGTTAGAAGAAGTAACACAAAATCGTCTTTCTATCATCATAATAAATTTCGCTAATAAAAAAGTTTTGAATTAGGAAAAATAATTATGACTAAGTTGATGAGAGAGGGTAATAATTATATTATTTAATTTTATTTGTTACCAGCGACCCCGAGGGCGCATCCTACCAAATGGTAGACCCGATCTTCCAGGTATTCTTCTTCTCATAGAAACTGGACCCATCATAGGGCCCATACCTGCATTATCATGCAATACATTATCTATCGAAAGCACGAAACCGAGTAAAATACGTCTATCAGTTTCATTATCCTGTATTCTTAAAGCATATTTATCAGCATAGTCAAATATTCCACCCAAAAAAACATCTCTCCACCTATCAGCTTTTTCTATCTCTGCAACCAACTTTCTATCGGGTACTGAGAAAATGCGGAAACTCCACCCCATAAAATCACCCTCAGCTTCATACCAACGAGTTTTTGTAACGGGTTCTTCGAGGAAAAACTTTTGCTTAAAAAAAGTTAATATTTTCCTTTTTATTCTCGCGATGTGATTTCCCTGTGCGTCTTTTAGATCTTGAGCTCCACGTGCGGAAATGATTTTACTATGAATAGTCGCCATTACAGTCCCATCCATTTCCTGTAACTCTACTCTTCTCCTAATGCTGAATATGATTCGATTCATTCTTCCGATTTGGTTACCTTTTTCATCGTAAATTTCACCAAAACCTAGATCCCAAGCTTTTTCATGGATTAAATAATAATTCCGGCTGAGATCAAATAATCCTCCAGGCTGAATCGGGACATTTTCAGGTTTTTCCCCCGAATCTTTTTTTTCTTCTTTAAGCTCTATTAATTCCGCCCCACATTGTTCACAAAACCTTTGATCTTCAGTCACTTTTGCTCCACATTCTTTACAATAATTCATGAATTTGACCCTACTTTTCTGTAAATTTCATTTATTCTATTTTTTATTAGTCTAAATTATTTAATAAATTTAAGCTATAAGGAGTCCATCTTTTTCATTAAGGAAATATTTTAAACTATTCAAGATTTAACTCATTAAATATATGTCAAATGCATGAAATGTCAACAATATTTAAACTATTAAAATTAAAAGATTATGTCACTTTAACGGGTGCCTCACTAGGCTTAATTGCTTTATCTTTAGGAGCAATTGGAACACGTTATACCATCACTTTTGGATTTTTTTTATTAAC
>CAZWEM010000040.1:3545-9304 GCA_964632315.1 uncultured archaeon | reverse complement strand
GCTTTCCAGTCTTCAATACTTGCGAGAATTTGTTTTATATCTAGTTCATTTAATGGACTTTCATTTAATTTATACTGATTGATTACACTTCTCACTTTATGCAAGGTCACCGAAAATCCTTTCTTTTCTAAAATTAAATTAGCTATTTTTTCCATCTCTTCACTGAATTCAGTTCCTTTTAGGGAAGGTAGCTTATCGATTAAGGAGATGAATGCATTATTAATTAATAAGCTACTTTGATCTCCTGGATCAAGTTGAGCTTTTAAAGATTCTTGATGAGAATCTTCTCTAATAGGAATTTCTACTGATGGTGCTTCTCTCTGCTTTTGAACTGAAGCTTGTTTGTATGGGTTCTTTTCCAGAATCGTCTTTTCATTTGATACTTCAATTTGAGTTTCCTTCGTTGATATATCTTTTTTCAAAGCTTCGCTCTGAGTTTCTTGCATAGAGGATTTTGCCTTAAGATGATTACTGATTACTTTAAGATTTCCTTCAATTCCAACAGATTTAGATGCTTGAATGGTCTCAGTGCTTCCTATTTGCCATAAAGATGTGACAACTGGTTCAAGTAATTTAATTAAAGGAGGAAAATCAGTAGTAAATCCCACAAAATCTTTTAATTTATTATCACTATTAGCTTGAATAACACCTATTAGTAAATGATCTTCATCACCTTTTAAGGCAATCACGCTAGAATTTTTTAAAGTTCGATATTCCAAATAAGGAATTTCTTTAAAATTTTTGACTAAACTATTAGTATGGGCTTCAGAAGCAGCTAAGTAGATTTTGAGATTTTTGGAAATACCTTTAAATTCATCAAAAGTAATGAAATTTTCAACGACTGGCAATATCATTTTTAAATCATTCTGAGTGCTATTGATGAAGGAATTTATCTCATTTTTCACTTTTTGCAAGCTATATACTTGATAAATTTGCGATATTTGATTTTTTTCAGAAGGTTTAAATTTTTGTAGATAATCTTGAATCACTTTATCAATAGGATCATTAAGCGAAATGATTGAATTGATTGAATTCTCATTTATTTTCTTCAAGTCCTCTAAAATCAAATTTTTAAACTTTAATTTTTGATCATCAAGACCTTCTTCTTTTTCTCTTATAATATCAATTAGAGAATTCATCTTTATCTCAAAATTGCTTATCATGTTTAGTAAAAGAATTTTGAAATCATTTCGAAGTTGAAAGGTAGAATTCATTACCTCGTTTATTGATTCTAATGAAGATTCAAATTCCTTTTTAATTAATTTATGTAAATTAACAGTAAATTCATTTACCAATTTCTCAAAATTTTCTTTAAAGACACTCTCTACAAACTCAATAAGTTCACGCTTATTTTTTTTAGCTTCAATTTTCTCTTTAATTTCTATTTCAAGTTGAGGTAAAACTTTAAATAAATTTGTAAATTCTGTTTGAGTCACTCCCTTGACTTTATTGTGGAAATCCTCAAGAATACCACTTAATCCTTTTATTTTCTCCATTCCCTCAACAATATCCTCAACATCTTGCTTTTGGATGATTGTATCTTCTTCTATATCTTTCCATAACTCATGTGCTGCCTTATGGACTGATTCCAACTCAATTAAAGTATTTTTTTCAAAGATTTCAGATAACGATTCATTAAAAACAATTGCTAACTGTTTTTTAATGCCATCAACATTTTTTTTAATATTTATATAATACTGATTTATTGGATTAAATGGTGCAATTGCCAAATAATGCGTTAATAGTTTCGGATTTTTAGGGTTAATAGGGATTATAATTCCAATATTTAATAATTCATTAAATGCACTTGAAAATTGAAGTTCATCCAATTCAGGAATGATAAATTCCATTTCATTCTTGGTCAGAGGTAATTCTCCAATACAATTTAAATAAATCTTTATCGCATTTTCTGATATCTGGAGTTTATGTAAAAAATCTTCTATGATGTCTCACCATCAAGTTATGATTTCATGAAGGACCCTTTTTCAAATTTAATATTATGCTAAATAAATATTTATGGTTTTAAGGTTGTAAGATAATAAATATATAAAGCATAAATATCTTAATGTATTTAAGATTTAGAAGGTTTTAATGCTCATGGATGCCACGCATGAGGATGTATTCTTTTATTTAGATTTAACTAAGGAGATTTTGAAGAAAAAAGATATCATAAGAAGTATTGAAAATTATATCTCAAAGAAGAAAAGCGTTAACATTAAAGGGCATTATGGCTTATTGATTTTTCAAGAAGAAGGCAATCCTATTTTTATAACTGGTAAGAAAGACTCCGATATTATAACAAATGCCATTGATGAAAACTGGAAAAATAGACCTAGAACTCAATCCTTTTTTGAAAACGGATTATTTTATATCTTTTCGTATATTGCTGAAATAGTACGTAAAAAATCAAAATATTATAGAATTATAATTATTACAGATACCCCAAGTGATCTTTCAGAAGATTATACGAGTGCTTTATTTAATCTAGTTTCGAAAATAAAATTTTTCCCGACTTTTATTGATATAATAAGAATTTCAGAAGATAACAATCGATTCTTTAAAGACGATGTTAAGCTGAACATTCTGGCTAGCGACACGAAAGGAAGTATTTTCTATGTAAAAGATAAGAAGGAATTCTCTCTCACTCTCGATAAACTCGTAAAGATGAAGCAAACTGTTAATATTTTTACTGATAAGCAAACTAAAGTAAAAATTAACAAAGAGGACTACAAATTTTATTCTCGACTTGCTAAAAATTTAATTCCTTCACCTAAAGATGTCCCGGGCATTAAATGTTTCTTCTGTAATGATGAGATCTGCCCAGTTTGTGCTGATGTTAATGATATTCCTTTGAGATGCTCAAATTGTGGCGTATCATTTCATAAATGCTGTATAACAAATTATACAATTGAGCATAATATCGGAATACCCCATATCTTTCGCTGTCCAAATTGTGACATCTTAACTAAAATCGATCAAGATGAAATAGTTTTGCCCGAGGATTCTACAATCAAATCTGCAGATGAATATATTGAGGAATTTGGGGAAGATACAGCTAATTATATAGATATCTATAAAGAGTCTTTAGGTAGCACTTTAGATCAAGATTTAGAACAAAGAGATGATAATATTGTTCCAACAAATGATGAGATGTATTCTGAAAGAAATGATGCCGAAGAAAAAACTGTACGCATTGGTGGATTTTTTGGTAAACTATATACCGTTAAAAAGGAAGGAGATACACTCGTTTATCAACGCACTTCTCAAAGTCAAGAAAGCTTAGCAGAAAATGGTTCCCCCTCCAAACATAAAGAGAAAAAAATTTGGAGACCTGCTAACCATGAAAAGCCAAATTTTTATATTTGTCCTGTATGTGGTCATCAAATAAATGAAAAG
Organism: uncultured archaeon; assembly: GCA_964632315.1. GTDB lineage: Archaea > Asgardarchaeota > Lokiarchaeia > Sigyniarchaeales > SOKP01 > SOKP01. The sequence continues at coordinate 5,908 of CAZWEM010000040.1, read as the reverse complement.
GAACGATATGAAAGTTGTCCCTCATGTGGGGTAAAATTCTAAAATTATGATTTTTCTACAAAAAAATCTAAATTATGTAGTCGTAGAGTAAATGAATAAAAATAAATAAAGACTATTTTATTATTTTTGTAATAATTTTTAGTTTAATATTTCTTGATTAATTTTTAACTTGATAAGATTATGTTTAATACAGTCTCAGTGAATTCTGAAGAATTTATCTTCTACATAGATTTGTCAAAAGACTTAATTAAAAAAAAAGCCCTAATCAAATCTATTATTAATTTCGCAAAAGAGAGAGAAAAGTTAAATTCTTTAAGTTCATACGGGATATTGATGTTTCAGCAAGAAGAGAGCTTATTATACTCCTATAATCGAAAAGATCTTGAAAATATAATAGAAATAATTAATGATAAATGGGAAGAAAGAGATTTAAATAGTAGTTTTCTTGAGAATGGTCTATTTGAGCTACTTGCATATATTTTTAAAAGATCTCAGGAAGAACGAAAAAATTATCGAATCATAGTCATATCAGATAGTCCTAGTGGATTACCTGAAATATATCATCATACTTTATATGATCTTCTTATCAAAGCGAAAAATTTCAACACCTTTATTGATATTATTCGCATAGGTGAGGATAAATTTTACGATGATGACGTAAAATTGAAAGTCATTACTTCTGAAACTGGGGGAGGTGTTTTTTATTGCAATGATCCCAAAGTATTTCCAAACATCTTAAATTCATTGGTACAAAGTAAGACAGAATTTAATCTTATAAAATCAGATGAAGATCAATCTAACCTCGAAAATGATAAATTATTTTATGAAAGATTAGCTGTAGATTTAATCTCTTTAGATACTCAAGATAAAGAAGTATGTGATATTTGTGAGCAAAAATTATGCCCTATCTGTGAAGCTCACTCTGATGAGATTCATAAGTGTTATAACTGTGGTGCAAAGTATCATTCTTGTTGTGCTGCCAAATTCGCTCTAAGGAATAATATTGGCATTAAACATCTTTTTCGTTGTGTAAAATGTGATGCTTTATTAAAATTGGATGAAGATTATGTAAATATGATTTACATGGAAGAGAACGAGGAACCAGAAGAAGCTCAAGAATTTAAAAATGAACAAGAAGATCTTTTTCCGCTAGAAATGGAAGAAAACTCAGTTGATTCTAACATTGATACTGGTGAGATTTTAGAAGACGAATATATGACAAAAAAAGTAAGAATAGGGGGCTTTTTTGGTCAGGAAATCGAAATATCGAAATTAAAAGATAAAAATAAGCCCATAGAGACTTTTAATAATTCTAATATGGAAAAAGTATATGGTGACAAGGAACAAATTTCAATCACATCCCTTAAACCCCCAAAAAAGAAATCAATCAAGCTTTGTAAAATTTGTGGGGCTACATTAAGAAACACCAATCTCTGTCCTATGTGTGGCGCAAGAGTTGATTAAAGAAGGCTCTACTTTCTGAATATTGGTTTGATTAATAGAATTAAACTGACGTTAATTTATTTGTAAGCCTAATTAACATATCATGTTTTTTGCAATTGTTAAACAATCATTTCATAAAACCTTATAAATTTTTTAAAGCTGCTAAATAATAAGACTCTTAATATCTATTAATTTTTTAATAATACTAATATAGCTTGAAAATTTTTAATAATGTTTCTTAAAAATGAATTAAATAGATTTATTCAAAATAGACCTAATTCAAGTAGAGACTGGGAAAAAGCAAAGAAGGTCTTACCGGGAGGAATCTCACATAACATACGTACATTTGGTTTACATAGTATTGGCGCCTTTCCGCCTATTATAAAGTCAGCAAAAGGAGCATACTTAACAGATGTAGATAATATTACTTATATCGATTGTTGGATGGGCCATTTTGCGATGATTCTTGGTCATGATAATCACAAAGTGCAAAAAGCTGTAAAGGAACAATTAGATCATGGATGGCATCTTGGAACTATCACAGAATTTCAAATTAAGTTAGCAGAGATGATAATAAATGATAATGCAAGTATTGAAATGGTGAGATTTTGTTCAAGCGGAACTGAAGCAACAATGTATGCTACCAGATTAGCGCGGGCTTATACAAAAAAAAGACTTATCTTGAAAGCCTTACTTGGCTGGCATGGAGCTAATGATACACTTTACTATGGTGTTGGGAGTTTAAATAGGAGTATTTATTCACCGGGATTATGTCCTTCCGAAGAAGCTGGCGTCTTAACCTATGAACTTAATACTGAAGAAGTCTTTGATTTGATTAAGAAACACTCAAATGATATCGCTGCTGTCATCCTTGAGCCAATGTTGGGAGGAGGTGGAGGTTTTCGAGCAGATTTAGAATA
>CAZWEM010000040.1:0-3445 GCA_964632315.1 uncultured archaeon | reverse complement strand
GTTGTTGACATTGATCCGAAACTTACAAATAAGAAGCTTGGTTCTATTATTGATCAAGATTCAAAAATTATTGTTAAATCTAATTTTGAGGATATATTATCACAAGAAACACCTGATATCTCAATTATTGCTACTTCATCTTCATTAGAAAAAGTAGCGCCTCTAATTAAGCAAGCAGTTGTATATGGGAGTAATGTGATTTCTTTGTGTGAAGAATTATCATATCCCTATACAAAATATCCCGATCTTTCTGAAGATTTAGACAGTTTGGCAAGATCAAGCGAAGTATCGATTTTAGGAACGGGAATAAATCCTGGATACTTGATGGATGTTCTCCCAATCATCATGACTGCCCCTTGTCAGAAAGTGGACTCGATTAAAGTAACGCGGATGATGAATTCGGGTAAGAGAAGAGAACCTTTCCAAAGGAAAATTGGAACTGGCTTAAGTATCGAACAATTCAAGGAAAAAATCAGTAAAAAAGATATAACTGGCCACGTAGGTTTAGAACAATCAATTCAAATGATATGTGCAGCTCTTGGGTTTACATACGACGAAATTAAAGAATTTACACCTGAAGCTATAGTTGCCGAGGAAGAATTTACTACTTCTTATGGAGAACGAGTATTAAAAGGAAATGTTTGTGGGTTAAAATGTAAAGCTGGAGCATTTCATAATAATAAAGAGTTCATTTCACTGGATTTTTTTGCTTATGTGGGGGATCATGAAGAGTATGATAGCATTGAAATCAAAGGCGTTCCAAATATTCATCAAAAAGTAATTGGAGGAGTTCATGGAGATATAGGTACAGCCGGAATGATTGTTAATTTAATTCCTAAACTAATGAATTCCCCTTCTGGCCTTTTGACCATGAAAGATATTTCCTTACCTTGCTACACAGCTAATTTGTGGAAGACTTGATTTTCTAATGGCTTCTAACCAATAAATTGAAATTCACTTCTAAATTAAGCTAAATAATTATCATGTCAGAAAAAGATGAAAGTAAAATTTCAAGGATTAAAGAACTTGAGAGCACAAATTTAGCTTCTAGTGTTATAAGAAAAACAGTCGTAGAAACTAAAAAGGAAGTGGAGAAAGATAATGCGCTTTTAGCAGATAAAATTAATCAATCTTTTCTCGATAATAATATAAAGTCGTTTGATATAGTAGGAGCAATCGGAGCAGGAAAAACAGCAATCTTAGAAGCTTTAGTTGAAAGATTATCTCCAAAATATAGGATCTTGGTCATTTGTGGCGATATCACTACTCGAATTGATGCTAACAGGATTGAAAAACATAAAGCCGAAACCATTCAAATAAATACTGGAAGAGAATGTGCCTTAAACGCATATCATATTCATCAAATTATTAAAAATAAAGATTTATCCAATTATGATTTGATTTTTATTGAAAATGTGGGAAATTTGATCTGTCCGTCGGAATTTATCCTCGGAGCAGACAAGAGAATTACGATAGTTTCAATTACAGAAGGTGAATGGGTCATAGAAAAACATCCCATGTTATTTAAGATGTCTGATATCGCAGTTATTAATAAGATTGACTTAAAAGAACGCCTTGGAACGAATGTTGACAAAATGATAAAAGATGCAAAAGACTTGAATCCCAATATCGAAGTGATAACCAGTAGTGCCAAGACAGGAGAAAATATTGATAAATTACTAACGTTATTAGGAATTGATGAAAGGTGATTTTATGAAAAAAGATCAGTTGAATGAACTCAAAACCAGTCTTTCAGATTTTAATGATATTGACCTTAAAAATGTAAAAGAATCATTCCTTTCCGTATTAAAAAGTCTTTCTAATCAAATTGAGCAATATATTGGTGACTATCCAACTTTTATCGAACCAGTTTACTTGGAGGAGAATGTTAGAATTGGTGACGATGTTCTATTAGGTCCAAATGTTTACGTGGGAAGAAACTGTGAAATTGGCGACTTTGTCGAAATTTCTAATTCTATACTGTTGGATAATGTTAAAGTTAGTGAGAATATAAAACTGGAAAATTGTATAATCGCAGCTGATTGTGTAATCAATATCACTAATGAAAGCTTTAATAATCTCCTGATTAAAAGGATATCTGACTCTCAGAATGATCTAAAAAAATTAAATTTCTAATTTATATGATTTTCCAATGAAGGATGTAAATAGTAAATTTGAAATCAATCAGAAACGATGGAATGAACTCGTTTCTTTAAATGCTAATTCTAAATTTTATGATTTGAAAGGATTTAAATCTGGAAATACCTCATTATTACCAATTGAAATTGAAGAACTGGGTAATGTTCAAGGGAAATCATTATTGCATCTTCAATGCCATTTTGGAATGGATTCATTATCATGGGCTAGAAAGGGTGTGTTAGTAACGGGAGTGGATTTTTCAAGTGAAGCAATTCAATTGGCCCGACAATTGAGTAAAGAGTTAAAAATTTCAGCTAAATTTATTGAATCTAACATTTATGATCTTCCAAAACATATTGATCAGAAATTTGATATAGTCTTTACCTCCTATGGTGTTTTATGTTGGCTCCCAAATCTTTTTAAGTGGGCTGAAATCATAGACTATTGCTTAAAACCGGGAGGATGTTTTTACATCATCGAAAGTCATCCTTTCGGATTCTTGATTGATGAAAATTTTAAAGAAGATTTCAGAATAGGATATAACTACTTCAATTATGGGAAGGCTTATCGTTTTGATGATGGAATATCCTATGCAACGTCAAAAAAGTTGAAAAATCAAACCTCCTGGGAATGGGTGCACACAATGGGAGAGATAATTAATTCCTTGATAAGTGCGGATTTAACAATAGAATTTCTGCACGAATTCCCTTTTACTTTTTTTCAAATGCATCCTGATTTAAAACAAAGGGAAGATAAGTATTGGGAGTTTCAAACTTTTAAATACAATGTTCCAATGATGTTCTCACTTAAAGCATGGAAATGAATTGAATAGAAAATCCCCTAAATGATAATAAGCACATATCATTTGATTAAGTTTTATCTTCAAATTCAAAGATTCATTAAAACGTAGCAAGTAATAGCATAATGGGAACACTGTGGGAACTCATTTACAGAAATCTTTATCTATAGAACAAGATTCTCTTATTTATGGATAAAAAATTTAATGTGATACCTGAGCCGTATAAAATTAAAGTCGTCGAACCAGTGAATCTACCCTCACCAGAGAGGAGGAAACAAGCAATTCGAGAAGCGGGATTTAATACTTTTTTGTTATTATCTGATGACGTGTATATTGACTTGTTAACCGATTCCGGAACTGCTGCCATGTCAGATAATCAATGGGCTGGTATGATGCTAGGTGATGAAGCGTATGCTGGAAGCAAGAATTTCTATCATTTGGAGCAAGCAGTGCAAGATGTCCTTGGATACAAATACATGGTTCCCACCCATCAAGGCAGAGGAGCTG
>CAZWEM010000039.1:0-46337 GCA_964632315.1 uncultured archaeon | reverse complement strand
CAAGCCGAAGTTTATCCTTATTACATCGTGGATGTATTTGCTGAGGGAAAGTATGAGGGAAATCAATTAGCAGTGGTTTTAAGTGGTAAGAATTTATCTAAAGATAAGATGCAAGCCATCGCAAAAGAAATGAACTTTTCTGAAACGGTTTTTATCATTTCAATAGAAAATTATGATGTGAGAATATTTACACCTCTAGCAGAGATTCCATTTGCTGGTCATCCAACTATAGGTGCTGCCTATATTCTCAAAACAGAATTTATCAAAGAAAAAGTTAAAACAATAGCTCTAAACATGAAAGTTGGAAAAATAGCTGTCTTATTCAAATATAAAGGAGATGAGATCAGCGAGATCTGGATGGAACATAAAGAACCTACATTCTCAGGCTTTTTCACTGCTGAAATCCTAGCCGAAGTTCTAAATATCGATGAAGATGATATCGATGGGAGATTTAAAATCCAAGAAGTTTCGACAGGGGTTCCCACGATAATAGTACCTTTAAAAAGTTTAAAAGCTATACAAAAAATCAGAATAAATGATGCTAAGTATAGAGAACTTATCAAAAATACACAAGCAAAAACGATTTTAGTTTTCTGTCCAGAAACAATAAATAAAAAGAATGACTTACACGTCAGATTTTTTGCAGGCTATCTTGGAGTTCCAGAAGATCCAGCAACAGGTTCTGCAAATGGTTGTTTAGCTGCCTATTTAGTAAAACATGACTATTTTGCCAACAAAATGATAGAAATTCGCGTTGAACAAGGAATTGAGATTGGTAGACCTTCAGTACTCATGCTAAAAGCAGAAGAGAAATCTGGAAAATTTTTTGTTTCAGTAGGGGGAAAAGTTATACTTATTGCGAAGGGTCAATTAGTTTAAATAATCCAAATCTCTCCAAACCGATTAATTAAAAGCGGTTTAAATTAATCTCATTGAATAACATTTAAGATTGACCTTTTTGAGGAATTATAAAACGATTTTGGCATAATGGACATGCATTATGTTGCAAAAGCCAATTAGAGACACAGTTATAATGGAAGATTGTCCCACAAAAAGAACATGTAATTGATTCTTGATTTTCATTTACCTTTTGGTGGCATACCGCACAATCTATGACTTTTAATAAATCTTTTTCTCTTACTTTTAATTTATTTCCACAAAATGGACAAAAATTCGGTTTATTTCTTATGTTTCCGACTTTGGAACCACAAGTAGGGCAATAGTTAATAATTTTATATGAGATACTTTTTGATTTAAAATTTTCACCATCAGTATTCACTGTCTTTTGTCTGTTTTGTAAAGAAATTGGAAGACATATACTATTACATTTAATACATCGTTTAGGTACATCACTATAATAAATGATTAGATAGATAATCGTTCCTATACCGGCAGTAAATATTGTCAAGAGGATTAATAAACAAATATCAATATCATTTCTCTTTAAAAGAACTTCCTCATTACACTTAGGGCAAAAACCTAAAGGCAATTTAATTTCAACTCTTCATATTTCTTTTTTTAATAATATCAATCATCTTTCTTAAAAAAAGGATCCATAGACCATTTATTATTATTGAAATTGAAAAAAATAGGAATTTAATTCAAATTCGTTATTTTTCTTGTAAATAATAAAAATAAGCAAAAGCGATCAGAAAAGCCAAAAATATGGCTATTACAACCCATATAAAGATTGGGGTGTAATAACTAAAAGCACTAATAAAAAGCATTATAGTTCCAAGCGCGAGCCATACCATTTCCATTTGCACTATAATTTTAACTTTTAGCCAATCAGTTTCTCTCCATGCTAACAATGAACTCATCGCAAATCCTATCATTGCCGCTCCCAAAACTCTTGTTATTACTGGGTCATTATAAGTCCATCCTATTATAATAAAAAAGAAATCGGGGAAAATCATGTAAATTATTCCAAAGAGTATTCCAACAAAAAAATGGATCAAGAACGTCAATTTCAACCATTTAACTATTTTTTCGTTCATGTTAGATTTCACCAAATTATTTCCAACAATTTATTAAAATTGTTTAAAGTATGCTAATCAACTAGTATTATATAAAACTTTCCTTCAAGAATATTTTACTACATTTAATTATCGATATTTCAGTATGAAATCTTTCATAGCTTGAGCAAAATCATTTATATAGTTAAATATATCATTATGTCCTGCCCCTTGAAGCTTTATAAAAGTTTTATCGATGGATTTGGGTAAGTTATTATATATTAATTCTGCTTCTGAGATTGGGATTATCCAATCTGAAGTTCCATGAATGATTAATACAGGATTCATAAATTTTTGGATTCTAATATCATTGGAATATTGACTCACTATTTTCGGAGTTAAATCTGGACTACTTACGCGAAATAACCTTGTCATCATGTTAAAAATGCTTGCAAAACCGCTTTCAAAAATAACTCCTTTAAGAGTAGGGGGATTATTAGCACCAATTTCTGAAGCACAAGCACTTCCCAAAGAACGCCCTTCTACAAAAATAGAAATATTATAATTATTTTTCGACATCCAGTCTTTTACCGCATTATAAATAGGTAAAGCATCCGTTAACAGACTAGTATAATAAGGTTCTCCCGTGCTGAATCCATACCCTCTAAAATCAACAACCGCTAAATTAACATTACATTTAAAGAAAAAATTAGTAAAATGTAGATAATCTAACGCAACTTCACCATTACCGTGAAATAAGAGAACTGTTGGAAGGGAAGGATCATTAACGCAAAAAATACCCCCTATTGTGATGTTCTTCCCAATCCTTAGCTTTAAGATTTTAATATTTTCAGGTAACTTTTTAGGAATTGGTGTTTTTCTAGGATAAAAAACGACATTTGAAACGACTGGATTATCGATAATTAAATTCTTTGGCATGGTAATTTCATTTTTCATCTATTGAGCTTTTCCTTGATCTGCAACAGCTTGAGTCGCTTTTTCAATTTCTTCTGGATCTCCTAAATAATAACTTTTGATAGGTTTCAGATCATCATCTAATTCATAGACTAGTGGAATTCCAGTAGGGATGTTTAGATCAACTATTTCATTTTCTGGGATATTATCTAAATATTTTACTAATGCCCTAAGACTATTACCATGAGCTGATATAATTACTCTTTTTCCTGCTTTTATTGTAGGTGAGATGGTATCATGCCAATATGGTAAAAATCGTTCAACAGTATCTTTTAAACATTCTGTTAAAGGTAATTCTTCAGGTGTAAGATCTTTATATCGAGGATCATTACCCGGATAACGAGGGTCAGAGGTTTTTAACGGTGGTGGAGGCACATTATAGCTTCTTCTCCAGATATGGACTTGTTCTTCACCAATCTCTTCTGCTAATTTATGTTTATATAATCCTTGTAAATTTCCATAATGTCTTTCATTCAATCGCCAATGACGGTAAACAGGTATCCACATTAGATCCATTTCATCTAAAACAATCCAAAGCGTTCTTATCCCACGTTTAAGAACAGATGTGTACGCAATATCGAAGGCATAACCTTGCTTTTTCAGAAGTTGTCCCGCACCTTTTGCCTCGTCCATACCTTTCGGAGTTAAATCAACATCAGTCCAACCAGTGAATCTATTTTCTTTATTCCAAATTGACTCACCATGACGCAATAAGACAATTTCATACATATAATACACATTTAACGTTTGTGATTCTTAGGAATGAAAGTAATTATTAATAAATTATGTCTAGAATATTAATGAGATTTAGTAAGTATAAAATTAAAAAAAAATCTAGGATCTTTGCAGATCCTTAAGTTTTTGAGCTTTCTCTTCATGTAATATTAAGATTTTTTGTTGAATTTCTGCCCAATGTTCTCCTTTTAATGGATACCATATGAGGATAATTGAAGCTATAATCAAAGCTATACCAGGGATGAGTCCGATGAATAATCTTATCGCAAGTATCGCTTCTACTGGTTGTGGTAAATGTGGAACAGGAGGATTTCCTGATCGAGGGATAAATCCGGACATAGCTAGTAAGGCTGTAGGAATCACAATTGCAAGGCTTTGAGCGGGTTTGGTAACTAATGCATTTATACCGAAGAAAGCGGCTTCTCTTCTCACACCTGTTTTTAACTCATCTTCATCCGTGACTTGGAAAAACATGATATCATTTAAAACGAGTGGTCCTACGAACCCAAACCCAGCAATTACAAGGCTAACATATATCAAGAAACTTGGGAAGATAGTATCAGTGAATATAAACAAGAGAATTAAACCAATTCCGGCTAAAGCTAATAGATATTGATTTGTATGCGCTACACCCCATTTTTTTGTTAATCTTGGAACGATCCATATTCCGAAGAGTAAGGGTAAGAAGATCCCGAGTAGTAATGGTAGTGAACTTGATATTGTAATATAATCTGCAATATAAAATAACGAACCAATTATTAATGATTGAATCAAAATTGCCATGAAATTAGCTGCAACAATTACAATAAAAGATTTTCTTGAAAAAGTCGCTACAATTGCTTTAAAAAGAGGTAATGGGGCATCTACTCTGGTGAATTCTGGCCTTTCCTTGAATTTGTAAGTAGTATACATTATAAGGGCTCCGCCAAGGATTCCCACAGCAATCATACTCATTTGTAACAGAAACATTGACTGGTTCCTAAAAATATCTGGAATAATAAAACCTAGAATCATTCCTATCAAGTTAAAAAAAGAAGCCATTATTTTCATTCCCTGTCGTTCTTGTTCATTTTCTGTTATTTCCGGTAATAACGCTGAATATACCAAAAATATTATGGTGTATGCAGTATCATAAACACACGTCATAATGACCATCCACCAGAAGATTTCAAGGTTGCCACTGGGTGAAAACCAAATTAAGATGAAACTCAATGATAGAAATGGTGCAGCTAAACGCATGTAGGGGATTCTTCGGCCCCGTTTAGATCTTGTTCTATCTGAAATGAATCCAAAGATAGGATCGTTTAAAGCATTGACAAACACGTAAACAACTTGTATTGCGTAAATTATTTCTGCGTTTTCGACTAATCCTAAATAATCAATATAGAAAATGGGGAGAAGTGCTCCATAAATTCCATTAATTAATGATCCACCGAAAGAAGCCATAGCCCAATTTAATCTTTGTCCTGTTGAAAATGTTGGAGTTTTTTCCATTATTGTGTACCTTCGTTTTTTTTAAGATATTATATTAAAATACATTTCTACCTTGATTATTTTAAATGTATTTCTTTATTGCAGATTCTATTTTTTTTCATCGTTTAAACTTATATTTAGGCAAATCATATTATATATCACTAAATTAAAGAATTCGATTTAAGATCACTATCTGAAATAACATCCCATTAATTCTGGTAATAATGAAGAAAAAAAAAAAAGTTCTGGTACCAGTTCTCATTTTTATGTTATTAATATTTTTTATTATTCCACTTGCTAAACCGCAGACTGTTATAGGACAAACTACTTTTCCATTTGAGGAAAATGATTCATTTGTTTGGCGTTGTGTGAATTCTACTGGTCCGAAACATAATATTAATGATTTGACTAGGTTTACAGTGGAATCAATCTATAATGAAACAGTTGAGAGCATTAATTGTTTAATGGTAAATTACTCTATTGACGAATATGATGTTATAAAAGGACAGTGGATTCGAAATCAAGATAATTTATTTTATCTCGCATATAATGAAACTGAACAATTTTTAAATTGGTCCGCTATTGCTTACCAGAGAGCTAACATCTATCTCTCTCCAACCCCCGTTAATCTCACTCTTATAGGAAACGCAGTTGAAAAAGCTGGTTTTTGGAATTATACAACAAATGATGATATGATCATTTTCGATTATGGTAATGGGACTACGGTAGAATTGACTATTAATGCACAGGGCATCTCTAGCACAATAGAATCATTTAATCTTACTCAATCAGTTTATAGATGGGAGTTAGATGAGGATAAGATTATTGTTATAATACCAATGGGTAATTATTTTTTAGGGGTTAGTGTAGCTTCCATTGGAGTAATCATTTTTTATACAAAAAAAAAATTAATCAATTCTCCTTCTTAATCTTCTCTTGAATATATATAGGTATATCATATGGCTCTTTTTCTCCGGTATCTACTATTCTTCGATCCCTCACGGTTCTACTAAATTCAAGTGCTTTCTGTGCTGGCTGATATTTCCTCGAAGGTTGACCAATGTAGATATAATCTGGCTCTAAAACTTGTCCTATATGAGTCACGCTCCAAATACCTAATGTAGTTCCTTTCCCAACGATAGTTCCGGGTGCCACGATCGCATGACCACCCAAGACACAGTGATCACCTAAAATTACTTTCTTGACTAAAAAATAATCCTCATTATCAATTCGAATGATTATACTGCTCAAAATAACTGCTCCCTGACCAATCATCATGTTTTTGCCAAAATCAATGAATTCAACATCAGTCCAGCCATCAAACATCGAGCTCTTAAAATCCGCTCTCATATCACATAGTTTAAAAGCAAAATTCGTTGCCCAGGGAAAGCAAAAATTATTCCAAGTCCAAAAAATAAATTTTTTTACAGTTACTCGTAAACAATAAAAATAATAATCTCTATCACTTCTTTCTGCCTTAAACAACCCTTCTTTGGGAACATGAATTAATTTCAATATGATTAAAAATAATTTCCCTAGAGCAAGAGCACCTAATATATAAGTACCCCACCATACTAACGCATCTGCCCATACTAAACTCAAGCGCCAATGAATTAACATTCCATCCATTGCGATGTCAAAAAAAGTGAAAATCATTACCATTGGCATAATTAAAGAAAACACATGCAATAGCAGATAAAGAATTGACCCAACAGGAAACCACGTAAAAGTACTAGTTGTAATTGGCAGGTCTAATAATGAAAATTTCTTAACATCCATATGTTCCTTGTCTTCATTTCCCATCATATTCTCCTCCCAAAAGTGTAAGAATTTCTTCTTTGCTTAGTTTCTTTACAGGGAATCCCCCATAGACCCCATTGCCGATAATTTTATCATACTTGATAGTTGTAGCACCTGGCATAAAAGTAGAATTATTTCCAATCTCACTTCCAGGTAATCCCCCAGTATGGGTATTAAATATGCAATTATCTCCAATTTTAACCCCTACAAATGTTAAATTTTCTTGACCATAAACTCCATCAACAAGATGATTCGTAATATGGGAGGTAGTTCCTAAATAGGAATTTTTTCCAAAATTAACATGGCTATGTATGAAAGTTTCTTCTAAAACAGTTCCTTTTTCTATCTTGTTAGAATTTATGAAGTTTAACTCCCAATTCAATAACCAAGGGAATGGAGATCTTGATACCGCAAAAATAGGATATTTCATAAGGAATGAGCCAAAATGATAGTAATCTAGTTTTGTTGAAGAGATTTCCATATCTCGATCAAATATCCCCTGTTCTGGACCTCTTTTATCCGCTAAGCGATAAAAGAATCGAGTAAATAAAACAATAAAGAATAAGTGTACAAGATAAATAATGATAAAACCGATAGGAATTAGCAATATTTTAAAATAGAATGTCCAATCTGATAAAATCGTTAGATTAAATGGATTATTAAAAATAAAAGGAATAATAAGACCAAAGAAAAATGGATAAAATAGAAGTGCCGGTCCAACAAAGGAAAATCCGACAATTACTATCCCGCTGATTATGTAAAATTGAAAAGGAACGGAAAGCTCCTTTGTATGAGCTCTTAGAAAAGATTCGTTATCAATTTTTTTTTCTGGTTTTATGGATGTAATTGCATCTCTAATTTCTTTTTCATCAGTGATCTCATCATTAGAACCATACCTTTTTGCTGGTCCTCCTCGATATAAAGAATCTTTTTCTAAGTGTTGATTTACTAAAGTCATCGTATTGGAATGCATGACGACTCCAGATTCGATAATTGTTCCCGGTGATATAGCACAATGGGAACCAATAATGACAGAATCATTGATTATTACTTTTTTTATGATCAATTTATTTTGAACTAAAATGTTTGACATTATGAGGGTACCTTGACCTATCTTGACATTCTTACCTATCTCGATAAATTCACAATCAACCCAACCATCATGAATTGCACTTGAATACTTTATTTTGATTCCTAAGATATTTACAATTAGTTTCTCGACAAAAGGTAGTGATAATTGCCTAGCTAACCAGATTGGCCATTTACGTATAACAGCTCGAAGACTCCAATAGCAATAATCTTTATCATTTTTTTTTCTATCAAAAACTCCTTCTTTTGGTCTGTGAAAAAGATTAGCAATCATTAGAAATATTTTAGCAATTATTGTTGAACCAAGAATTAATATTAATACTCCAATGATAAAAAAGAAGGGAAAAACAAAATAGAAAGTGAGGTTTTTATCAGGATAAATCTGCCAAGTTAACCAAAACCAAAATATTGAAGGCAGAGCTCCTAACACCATTATCGTTAAATATATTACAAAGTATCTTTTCTTTACTAATGTATTTGTTGTTCTAGGGCCCTCTCTAATAGATGCTGGAATAGAAATTTTTTTTCACTTTTTAATTAGATGTAAATGACATTTATTTCTTAAAATAAAGCAAATGTAGTAAATTAATTTTATGTTCATGAATATTAAACCATCGAATATTGGTTCTAAATAAATTCTTTACCTTTTACTCCAAATCTCATCTAATTTTCTTCAAATTTCCCAAACTTTTAGATGAAAAAAAAATTAAATCTCCCAATTATAAGCTTCAAGGTTAAAAAAATGAGTGAAGAATATTTTTGGTTCACGGAAGAACAGAAAGAAATTTCTAAAAAAGTGCGAGAATTTGTCAAGGAGAATTACGAAGAAGCAGAAAGTTACTTTTGGAGCACCAAATTTCCATGGCCCTTGGTAAAGAAAGTAGCAAAAGAAGGATATTTTGGTGCAGGTGTGCCAAAAGAGTATGGAGGTTTGGAGTTAGGTGCCACGGGGAGCTGCATTGTTGCTGAACAGCTAGGAAGGCTTTATGCTGTTGGACATGTATTTACTGTCAGCATGTTAGCAGGTTTGGAGCAAGTCTTAAGATTTGGGACCGAAGCCCAAAAGCAAGACTGGTTGCCTAAAATTGCTAAAGGAGATGAGTTAGGAGCACTTTGCATAACTGAACCATTTGCTGGAAGCGACGCTGCCAATGTTTATACTACAGCTACTAAAGAAGGTGATGAGTGGGTTATAAATGGTAAAAAGAGATTTATAACAGGGGCAGGAGTATCTGATCGCTATTTCATATATGCTAAGACTAGTGATAATCCCACAGATCGTAAAAGCTATGCCCATATTACCTCTTTCATGATTGAAAAAGGGAGGGAAGGATTCTCATTAGAGAAAGTAAATCCTTTAATTGGGTTTGATAACGTTCCTAATGGTGTTTTAGACTTTGATCATGTTAGAATTCCAGATTATAATCGAGTGGGAGAAGTTGGAAAGGGATGGAATGTAATGATGGCCGGTTTAAATTTCGAACGATTAATTGGCGCTGCTGTTTTTGGGGGTTTATATGAAGATGTAGTCCAAGTTTTATTTAATTACACTAAAAGAAGAGTTCAATTTAATCGACCTACACTTAAATTTCCAGGAGTACAACAAGAAATTGCTGAGATCTTGGCTAAAGCTCAAACAGCGAGATTATATGCTTATTATTGCGCAAAACTCTTGGATGAAGGAAAGGAACCCATGATTGAGGCATCAATCTCAAAACTGATAAATACAGAAGCTGTTCGGGATATAGGGCTTAAGGCAATACAGGTTTTGGGAGGAGACGGTCTTACTAAATTTCTACCGGTCGAAAGAATTTTAAGAGAGGCAAAGATCGGTGAAATTGTAGCGGGAACAAATGAGATTCAAAAAATGATTATATATCGCTTTTCCTCAATGCTTCCAAAATATAATGAAAATATTCGATTTAGATGGAATGAAGAAGTTAATGCCCCAGTTATCTCTAATCGTCAATCAAGATTTTACGGAATAGAAGCAAATGAAGAAAATGTTTTGAAAGTAGTAGCCCATGATTATAAAGTTAATCCAGGGTTATATATGACCCCCGATGATGTAAGAGAAGATATAGGAGGTAGTAGATCCGCAATACGTAAAATATTAGAAGCTTTAGAGGAACAAAGGTTAATAGTATCCCATAAAGACAGAAAAGGAAAGGTCGCTTTAGTTAAAGCTTCATATCTCGGGTTGCAAAAAGCATTTCCAAAGGAATATTATCAATGGTATCCTAAATGGTACGCAGAAGAAGATAAGTTTTAATTTTCAATTTTTTTTATTCTTCAATTTTAAAGTTCTCTATTATTTCTATCTTATACTCTGTGCTTATTGTAATAGCTAATAATCGTAATTCTTCATCATCTTCTAAAGTAGGATCCACCATCACGAAATAAAATATTTGATTCGCTGTATCATATCCCACTTCTAATTCTCCTACATCTTCGGGTAATGTTCTTTTAATTGGATCTGGAGCAAATTTGGAGAGTTCATTATATATTCTATCTTCTAAAATCTTCTGCTCATTTCTTATTTTTTTTATTTTAGTGAAATTTAAGGCTCCAAAATGACTTTCAACTTTTTTATTTAATTCGTTCCATTCATTAAATAATTTCGTTAAATCAATTTTTGACATAAAATTTAATCAATTCAAATCAAAATAAACGTAATTATTATTCAAAGAATAAATTATGGCAATTCACAAAGTTATGCACCTTAGATAGATTTTAAACTTAAGAATACAATTGTAAGATAATTAATATAGTATAATTGTGTATATTGAGGTTTGAAGATGGCAGAAGAAGGAGAAGATGAATACTCTCTAAATAGCGAAGAACTAGAGATTTTTTATGAGGTACTCTTTCGACGTATTATGGACATAATGAAGCGTCCTGAGGTGGACACTTTTGAACAAGTTATCGCTATATTAAGTAAGCTCAGCGGAATATTTAGCTTTAAAAGCATGATCTCTCTCATCCCCGAATTAGTAGGAAATGCCATGCGATATGGTATGATGGTTGAAAAAGCATATGAGGAAGAAGAAGTAATTCTTTCCGAAGAAGATGAACAAGGATTAAACAAGGAGGAAATAGAACAGGAAAAACGCATGTCCTTAATCAAAAAGGATATAGATAAGCTTAATATGTATTTATAATCCTTTTTTAATTTTCAAATTCTTTTTTCTTTAATAAATCAGTTAGTTCTGCTATTAGCCAACATAATTCGTCATATGTTGAGGAGGATTTAAAAATTTCTTGCGACTTTTCTTTAATCTCTTTATCCGTGATTTTTTGTCCTCTATTTAATATCTTCAATTGAATTTTAGCCAATTTAGTGCATAGTTCTTCATATGTCAAATTTTTCGATTTTTGAGCGTGAGCATCAAGAGTAATTTTTCCTTCAAAGTCTGGGTCAATTCCGGCATCTATGAGTTCTACTGTATCTTTATAACGGATTTTTAATTCTGGTCTTTGGAAATTTCCATCATCTTCATTCATACCACGCTTTAAAAGGTCCATTATAGCTAAAAATGGACCAAATTCTTTGCCTTGATTGATAGGAATGATTTTTGAGGGTTTTTCTCTTCTTTTATTCAAATCATTAGCTCTGCGTTCGCTAAATCTTTTTTTATTGTTAGAAGCCTTATTTCCAAGCCAGATATATATATTTTTGATGTCATCAATGAGATAAACCTTGGTCTCATTGAAATTTATTTTACTTTTCTCGTGCAATGGTCCATTTTCAGCAACGCTATATATACGCATCAAAAAATTCTCATTTTGTAAATAATTTCTCAAAAATCTAATAATATAATTGGTTTAAATATTCTTTCTTATCGATTTTAAATAATAAAAATCGCTTACTCGGATCTTTAACTTGAAAATCACCCAAATATTTCATTCCTGCCCTTTCAACCGGTTTCCAAGCCCTTTTAAGATTAAATGGAATTTCTGCTTTAACATAATTCAAATTTAAATCGTTGAAAGCAAATTTAAGTAACAATTTTATAGATTCAATAGCAAATCCATTTCCTTTATGATATGGAGATAAAATGTAAAATATCTTTCCTCCTGAATTCTCACCATCTAATGCTATTCCACAAAAACCTACGAAATCTTTATCTATTTTTTTATAAATTAAAAATTTCATTTCTAACGAGTCATTGTGAATGAGTATCGATTTAGAGTCTTTAGCTACTAAGTTCTCTTTTTGATAATCAGAACTCAGATATGGACAGTTTAAATTTTTATAATTAACTATTAATTTCTCTATATTTTTATCATTTGTGTGTAAAACTCTATTTAGTACCAGTCTTTCACCTGTAATTTTAAAAGTTGGGTTCATTTAATTCTAATCCAGATTATAATTTCTAGACCATTTCTATTAGGGATAATATCCTTTAATCGTACTAAAATTGATTAATTTTTAAGTTATAATAAAATTGTTTAAATAAATTCGTATCGTATTTTCTATGCGTAAAAATCAGATTCATGAAGATCAAAGAAGTTATCCCCAAATAAAAAATATATGTTCTTGTCAAGCCTTACCTTAATTGTTAAATTACTGACCTGATCTTTATCATTATGATTTTCATGATTTCTGATTTTTATCTACTCCTTATGATAAATATAAAAAAATACTCAAACAGTTACCCTTGATAGGTATTAATGAAAGGTGTATAATCTATATCATCACATCTTATATGTGAATAACCTAAATTATTTTTCAATTCTCTTACACTCTTTACTCCCATTAAGATAACAGAAATTGACGACAATTTTTTCAAATAATTAAGGCATATAGACGAAGAAATATCGGGCCGATTCTTTACTTTCATGCTAATTCCTCCAGTTTGATATTTTGCGATGTTGACAGTACGATTTGCTTGTAAAATCCTTCCTGCAGCAAATGGCTTAATCGCAATTAAACCAACATTATTTTGCTCACATAGTTTCTGGATTTCCTTTCTTCCAGGTAAATCATAATTAACTAAATTAAACGGAAACATTATCATATCAAATTTTTCAGTTTCAATTGCTCGCTTTGCGACATTAACATCGTGGGTGCTTAAACCAATAAAATTTGCCTTACCTTCTTTCTGAAAAGATATAGCGAGATCTAATAATCCATTTGTTTTAAAAATTTGATCATATTCATTTGCTTTTACATATTGGATATTTAATACATCTACATAACTTATTTGAAGATTTTTTAGCAAGTTCAAGAATGCAACCTTGCACTTTTTTACATTTCTATTTCTCTTGGGTTTCTCATTTAGTTCAGAAGTCCCTAAATGACCGGTTATTAGTATCTCGTCTCTTTTATCTTTAAAGCCGAGAGCAATTCTTTTTAAAAAATGCTCAACTGAAAATAACACGTCAAAATAGTTGATACCTTGTTCTATAGCTTCTTTTATTACTGATTCTACTACTTCTCTTTCTTGATTAAATAAATGTTCAGTTCCTAATCCAATTTCACTCACTTTGAGATTTGTCCTACCAAGGATATTGTAGTTCATATTTAATGGCTAATTGAAAATAAATTATACTAATAGAGGGTGTTAGATTAATAAATCTACGAATAAATAAAAGGATTCTTGGATTTTCGATGAGAATTTCTAATTAATGCTAAGATATAAAGAAAAAATCTCGATATTTTAATCTAGTTCGTGAAACCTTCACTTCACGAAAAAACATGCATATCTTAGAAATATGAAAAATAAAAAAATAGAAAATTAATCTTTTAGTCCATAATAGAAAAGCAGTGCACTAAGTATCATTGCCGCTCTAACGAAGATCAAATAGAAGTCGGGCGCGAGCAAACCATCAAATACTGCTCCAATGGTATATATAAAAGCACCAGCAGATAAGGAAAAGAACTTTTTCTTAATATCTCCAGAGGATTTAATTCCCTTGCTTAAAAAGCCAAAACCTAATAAGATTAAAATAGATAGCAAAAAGACTAGCGCTATTATTGACGGGATCGACTCAAAGATTAAATTATCGTTAATTAGATCTACCCCTGGAGTAGTAGGATAGACTAAAGTGATTGCAGCAGTTGGATCTAGAAATAAAAATACTTCAAATACAATTCCTAATATCAAATATACTATTATAATCCATTTCTGCTTCGGAGCGATTAGTTCTTCACCTATGTATATGGCTGGTACTACCGCCCCCGGAAACCACATCCAATTAAGTAATCCTATAAAAACCATGGGATTAGCAATATTCGCATTTGTTGTCAATACTGTTATGAAATCTAATGTATCTCCGATATAAACAAGTCCAGCACAAAAATATACCAATCCAAGCATGAATAACAGGCGTGATTTCTTTTTCACTGCTTTATAGATAAAAAATAAGCCAAACAAGCACGAAAACAAGAAGACTCCTGATGCTGTGATTCCACTTAACCACCCAATGTATGAAAGAGCCATTTTTTTCAATCCTTCAAGTAACTTATAAATTAAGACTTAAGTTATAAGTTTGATAACTTAGTTTAAAATAGTTTGCTCTTTTTTATTATGTAAGTATTATTTTCATATCATAGTAATTCAATTTTAATTTCGTGATACAACTTGCAACGAAGATTTTATCCCCATTCAATATATAACTTTTTGCGAATAGCTGAGTCAAATCCTTCAAGAAAGAGAATACTTGATTGTGGAGTTGGTGGAAACGATCCTAAAATTGCAATCTTTCAAGAATATGGTTATGAGCTATATGGTATTGACATTGATGCTGATCAACTCAAAAATGCGCGAGAATTCGCTAGTAAGCATGGAATTCATCTAAATATAACTGAAGGTGACATGCGGGAAATTCCCTTTGATGATGAATTTTTTGGGTTTGTAATGTCCTATTTATCAATGGTTCATCTTACTAAGGAAGATATCGCGGTCGCAATAAATGAAATTCATAGAGTGCTTCAAAAAGGCGGACTATGCTACAATAATTTCCTTTCTAAAGAGGATAAAGGATATGATAAAAGTAGGGCCAATTCTTTAGGAGAGATTAAATCTAATGACAGTGGATTTCAAGCAAATCATAGTTATTTTGATGATGGAGAACCAGATAAATACTTTCAAGAGTTTGAAATCATTTATAGCGCAAAAATTTATAATTTTATCGGGAATTATCATAACACCCGTCGAACGTGTATCTTAGATTATATTGCTAAAAAAAGATAAATTATCTAAGTAAATCAAAAAATGAATTATTGATTTTTGCTATTCCCTTTAAAAAGTCATAAACATTTTGGATCATTGATCAAAATTTTATAGCAATTTTATAGTATAAAGTTAACCTTTTTATAACAAAAATTGCTATTTTATATAATTACAAATTTATTATGTTTATTATGAGGTGTGTCTCGTGAGCGTAGGTTTTGAATTCTACTTGAATTTAATTTTTTCTGTCGGTGGAATTATCTTTTTCTTGTATAGTCTTGTGATTATAAGAAAGATAAAAAAGTTATTTCCAGCAAGTAAAATAACTCGGAAATGGTTATTACGGGAGGCATTAATAGTCATTTTTTTAGCTGGATATGTATTAAACATAATTTTCCAGTTCTTTTCTCTTACCGAACTAATTATCATCATGACCGCTCTTGTATATTTTTTTGGTGGTTTATTTGTGTATATTATCATTAAGTTAGTTCATAAGACCTATACCACAATATTATTGGAATCAGCTAACAACAAATAAGGTCGTGAACAATGTCAACATTAATTGATGAATTTTGGATTTTTTCAAAGAAGGGAGAACCATTGGTTCATTTTATAAAATCAACTGAGGGAAATCCAAATTTCGATTATGTAGCTCCTGACTTGGAAAATGTCTCTCTAACCAAGATACAAACTATTATTGCACAACAATCAAAAGAAAAGAAAACAAAGAAATTGATTAAATTTAATGATGAAAATTTTAATTTTGCCCAATGTCTCAAAAATGATTCTGTCATCTTCTATAAAACTCTTAGTAAAGGTAAAGAAAAGGAGATTAAAGATGTCTGTAAAATCGTTGGGAAGATTTTTGAAGACGCATACAAGAAAGATCAATTAAAGTTTGCAGAAGAAAATATCGAAATATTTGATAAGTTCCAGAAAAAGTTATCTATTTACTCTAAATTAAGTAACCTCTAATCTTTTTTTCCATTCAAATTTAATGATTTGTTTATTCACTAATTACGCTATTTTCTTCATTTTGTTCCTGAAAGACTATGTAAAAAAAACGATATTTTCCAAAATTCTGATTATATCCTCTCATTCGTATGTATTTATGACATAGAAGGAATCCTAAGGTATTTATAGCAATAAATGAAGAGTGTATTATGGATCCCCTTGAAATTTCAAACATTTACAAATTAACTGATAAAATTAGGAAAAGGCCATCTTGCTGGGATAAATCTGGAGGAAATCAAGGTTAGATCCGGATTTAAGAAAACAAAATTGCTTTTTTAGCTGATATCGAAGGTTCTGGAATAATTAAACATGTATAATTTATAATGATCCTGTAAAAACCATATGGGCTGAAAGTCTTAAGATTAGACAAGATCTCTCCCTAATATAGCAAGATTAAATGATGATCAGACAAATGAAGTATCACAATCAATTACTGATTCAATATCTCAGTTCATAAAAGGAAAGTTTAAAAAAAGGTAGAAAAAATAAAGGAAGTAAATGAGTTAGTTAAAAATAAATTAGTAAATACATGAATTTCCTTTATTGGTTGCCTTCTTCTTCCTCTTCTTCTTCAGGAATTATGATGGATGGATCTTCCTTAATCTTGTCTAAGACGATTTGTGTCTTCAATTCCTCAACCCCAGGGAGGTTTCTAAGGCTTTCAATTAATTTTAACGAATCTTGATGATCAAGACACTTGGCCATTACGAAAAGAGGAAATTCTCCGGTTATGATATAAGCATACTTTATTTTATCCATTTCTTCTATCCTAGATTTTAACTCTCGTAAAGATTTGGAAGAATTCACTCGTAAAGAAACCATTATCATTTCTCTATATCCCAATTGACGGCAATCGATGAGTGTCATGTATTTTTGGATCACGTTATCATCCTTCATTTTCTTTATGCGTTCTCGTATTGCTGTTTCACTAAGATTAATTTTTTCCTTAATTTCTCGAAGAGATATTTTCGCATCATCTTGTAAGATACCAAGGATTTGCTTGTCCAGAGTATCCAAATCAGCTCGTTTAAATGATTTTGACATTATATATCAAGCACTCAAATTATAATTCTCTATGTATAGATAGAAAATCACTCCAAATAAGGTAATGTGATTTGTGTTATTCATTTAAATAGACTTATTAAAAAAAAACTATAATTTTAAATACATCTTTAGCTTTTTTTTATTTAATCTTATAGTTTTTTAGCGAATTTTTATAGAGATACGATCGTGTATAGCTTAAAAAACTATAGAATTCTTAAAAAAGCGAAAAAAAGATGAGTGATTTACGATATGATAAAATAACCAATTTTTCCGATAATCTCTCTGATGAGATGAGAAAAGCTGGTTTAAAAGAAATTGGAGCTTGCATACAATGCGGAAATTGTACGGGAAGTTGCCCATCTGGTAGGAGAACCGCACTCACTACTCGAGCGATAATCAGAAAAGTTCAATTAGGATTAGAAGAAGTGCTCTACGATAAAGACATTTGGTTTTGTTCAACTTGTTATACTTGTCTTGAACGATGCCCTCGTAAGGTACCAGTCACCGATGCTATTATTCAATTGAGGAATTTAGCAGTTAGAAAAGGCAACATGCACCCTACCCACGTAAGTCTTAGTCATCAATTATTTAAAACTGGTCATGGCGTACCCATTGATAATGAAAAATGGGAAGCATTGAGAGTATATCACGAATTGCCAGCAAGACCGCCAACAGTTCATTCAAACCCAAATGGTGTAAAAGAAATACAAATTCTTTTAGAAAGCACGCATTTTGATGAATTAGTTGGAATTGGACAAGAAGAAGAAAAAGAAGTCGAATATGAAAGTGAATTAGACTATCTTTCAAAACACATGACCAATATACAGGCTATAGTTGAAGTATTACCATTTTTATAGTAAAATTGGAGAGGAATTAGTTTGAAACAAAATTTAAAATATTCGTTGTTTCTTGGTTGCATAATTCCGAACAGATATCCATTTATTGAACGAGCCACGAGAAAAGTTTTTGATAAGCTTGGAATCGAATTACAAGAAATGAATTCTGCGAGTTGTTGTCCTGCTCCAGGAGTTTTTCGAGGATTCGATATTGATTCTTGGCTTTTATTGGGCGCCCGAAACATCACCATCGCTGAGGAAAACGGAACTGATATCGCTTTAATGTGTAATGGTTGCTACGGAAGTTTACTTGAAGTAAATAACATCTTGAAAAATGATCCTAAAAAACGAGCGATTGTAAATTCGCAATTAGCGAAAGTTGGAAGAGAATTCAAGGGTACTGTGGAGATTAGACACATAGTGGACATTCTTTATAATGATATTGGCGTTGAAAAGATCAGGCAACGAACAAAATATGGACGAAAAGAGAAATTAAATCTGAATGTAGCCGTTCATTATGGATGCCATTTAACAAAGCCTTCAGAAAATAGGCCATGGGACTGCGATGTGGAAGAACCTCGATTTCTTGATGAATTGGTGGAAGCTACATTTTCGAAAAGCTTAGATTACCGCGACAAGAACATGTGTTGTGGAGCAGGAGGTGGTGTGAGAAGTGCGTATAAGGATGTGTCACTTGATATGACGAAAGAAAAATTGAAGAACATGGAACACGTCGGAGCCGAGGCGATTATCACGGCTTGTCCCTTCTGTCACTTACAATTCGACTTAGGGCAGTTAGAAATCAATAGTTCTTCAAAAGATATAAACGAAAACAAATTTAATATCCCAGTAATTTATTATACACAGCTATTGGGTTTAGCTTTAGGTTTTACTGCAGAGGAAGTAGGGTTAGTGAAAAGCAAGGAAATTGCAGGAGTCCCACCATTCATATCAACTGAACCAATTATCAAAAAAATAGGTGAATCGGTTGAAGGATAAGCCAAAAGTTGGAGTATATGTATGTCATTGCGGAATTAACATTGCAGGTGTTATTGACGTCGATAAATTGTCTAAAGAAGCAGAAAAGTTTCCTAACGTGGTTGTTGGACGAAATTATAAGTTCATGTGCTCAGAAAACGGACAGAACTTAATCCAAAAAGATATAGAAGATGGTTTAGTAAATCGAGTTGTTGTAGCTGCTTGTTCTCCTCGAATGCATGAAAATACCTTTA
Source organism: uncultured archaeon (assembly GCA_964632315.1). GTDB lineage: Archaea > Asgardarchaeota > Lokiarchaeia > Sigyniarchaeales > SOKP01 > SOKP01. The sequence goes on along the minus strand of CAZWEM010000039.1, from coordinate 27,006 downwards.
GATTAACTTGTAAGGAGGCAGGATTAAATCAGTTTTTATTTGAACAAGCCAACATCCGTGAGCATGCAACTTGGGTCAATTTAAATGATCATGAAGGTGCTTATGAAGTAGCAAAAGATCACGTGAGGATGGCTGCTGCAAAAGTTTCCGAATTAAAACCATTAGAACTTACGAAAGTTCCAGTTGAGCCTTCTTGCTTAGTAGTTGGTGGTGGAATTGCAGGGATGAATTCTGCATTAGCATTGGCTAAAGAAGGTTACCAAGTGTACTTAGTAGAAAGAGAACCTTCTATTGGAGGAAACATGGCAAAATTAGATAAGACCTTTCCTACGATGGATTGTTCAGCTTGCATTCTTACCCCAAAGACGGCAGAAGTTGCAAGAAACGAAAACATTCATTTGTATACATATTCAGAAGTTGAATCCGTTGACGGTTATGTAGGTAATTTTGAAGTTACTATAAGACACAAACCACATTATATTAATCAAGAAACCTGTACGGGATGCGGTAGTTGTGCGGAAGAATGCCTTGTAGAGTGTGGAAATGAATTTGATCTAGGAATGAAAAGTCGTAAGGCAGCATATATTCCTTTTCCACAAGCTGTTCCTAACAAGTATACCATAGATATGAAACATTGTATAAGATGTGGTGCCTGTCAGGAAATTTGTCCGGTAAACGCAATTGAGTATGATGATAAAGAAAAGTTTTCAAAAATCAAAGTTGGAACAATTATCTTGGCTACTGGCTATCAAACCTTCGATCCTAGCGTGATAAAACAATATGGATACGGTAAATATGAAAACGTAATTACTGCTTTTCAAATGGAACGATTATTAAGTTCAGTTGGGCCAACTAGTGGCAAGGTGAAACGTCCGTCAGATAAGAAAGAACCTAAGAGTATTATATTTTTACAATGTGTTGGGAGTAGAGATTTCAATGAGCACGGTCATAAATATTGCTCAAGAGTATGTTGCATGTATGCAACCAAGCAAGCGAGACAATATAAAGAAAAACATCCTGAAGCAAAAGTTTATATCTTTTATATTGATATAAGAGCCTTCGGAAAAGGATACGAGGAATTTTACAATCGAGCGGGTTTGGATTATGGAATTACGTATGTGAGGGGAAAAATTGCTGAAGTCTTCGAAGATGAGGATCAAAATATCATAGTTCGCGGAGAAGACACTTTATTACAGCGAGAAATTGAATTAAAAGCAGACATGTTTGTATTATCTGTCGCTCTTGAGCCAAGATCGGATATGCAACATATATCACGTATTTTTAACGTTCAGAGATCAGAAGATGGATTCATAATGGAAGCTCATCCAAAATTAGGTCCGGTGGAGACTTTAACTGAAGGGATATTTATAGCTGGATCTGTTCAAGGACCTAAAGATATTCCTGATACGGTAGCGCAAGCAAAAGCAGCAGCCTCATGTGCAGCAGGTTTAATGGCATCGGGGGAAATTGAGATTGAACCATATTATTCAACAGTTCTTGATTTTAAGTGTGCCGGATGTAAAAGCTGCATTAGTGTATGTGCATTTAATGCCATTAGTTTTAATGAAACAGAGAAAATCGCCGAGATAAATAAAATACTATGTAAAGGATGTGGGACGTGTGTTAGTGCTTGTCCATCCATGGCGATCGTTCAGAATCATTTCGCGACTAATCAGTTAAATGCCATGATTGAACAATCAACCTTGAATAGTTCAGAATTGGAAAATGGAGGTTATTAAATAAATGTTTCCTAGAGTAAAACGAATCCCGGATGAACGATTTGATGAAACGATAGTAAAGTTTTATGATAAAGAACAATCCATAGAAATTGATAAATGTAAGTGTATTGGATGTGGAATATGTTCGAGAGTATGTCCTAACCATGTAATTTATAGTTCGCAAATGGAAGGGAAAATTCGAATTAATAGAGAAGATCTCATTCCCTCAATTCCAAATCCACGAGATTGCTCTTTTTGCGGAACTTGTGCATACATGTGTCCTGTTTCTGCGATTTGGTTGAAAAAAAATAATACCTATGTTAAACGAAAGGATTTTGCCATCAGAACTAAAAAAATAGTCCCCAAATTAGAATATGATACAATTGAGCTCGAAAATCCTAAAACTGAAGCAAAAGTGTACATTACCGGGAACATTGAGGTTGATTGGGATGAGTGTATCTCGTGTTTATCTTGTGTTAACGTTTGTCCATCAGAATGCTTTACCAAAGAACAATCCCAAGATAAAAACGCAAAAAGGAAATCAAAACCTTCATATAATGGCAAAAATTGCATTAAATGCGGTACTTGCGTTAACGCTTGTTCTCAAGAAGCTATCACATTAAACATTAATGAAATCAAGCAATCAGGGGAATATAAAGAAATCTTTTGGGAACCATTAATTGCACGCTTAAAACATATATAACTAATTTTATTTATTCTTATCTAATTTTTATCTTAATTTAAAGTCCCTCAATACTTATTAACTCATTTTTTAAAAAAAATAAAGGAAATTTAGAATGTAAGAGTAAATAGTGCTACTCCAAATATCAGACCAATGATAATTGCGACTATGATGTAGAGGATGATGGCAACAATCGTAATTAATATTGCATATCCGAATCCAGTATTGTGCATGGCGCTGATAATGATCCATATAATGATGAGAGCAATGATTAATCCTAACAATCCTGGTAAGAAAAAGTCAAAGAGAAATATCACTAAGGTTATCAAAAAAGAAGTTAAAAATACTCTACCAAAATTCGTATTCCTAGCTTTTTTGAAGAAACTCAATGCAATCTTTAAGAAAATTGTCATTATTATGAGCAGTACCAAATACAAGACTAAATCTATCAAAATATTTCCAAGCTCTGCCATTTTTTAAATCACCTAAATTGGGTATAAATAGTAATTTCATTAATAATGTCAAGTATAAAAGGCTTTCCTCTATACGTTATTCCAATGATTGGGATTAAACTCTTGTAAATTGAAAGGAGGCCAAGCTGGTTTTGTCTTGCTATTTCTTATAAATCGGTGATCGCATAGAGGTGCACCAAATCCAAGTGTTTGAGTACGTGAGAAACCAAATCCTAATGCTTCTGCTTCGTAATGATCTCCTAAGCAAATGAAGGGTAAATATTTCAAGCCCCCGAATTTCTCATAAGCTTTCTGAACTCCACACTCATAGATATTCCATCCCCAATCAAAACTTTTTCCATCACCATTTACAAAATCCATTACCCAATCTCCTGAATATTCTCTTTTTTGAGTGTCTTCACATAATTTTTTTTGATAGTCCAAATACGACTTTTCAAATGGATATTGAGCAGGATCTCTACCTGCTTTTTCTAAAAGGAGTTTCCGCTTCTGATGATTTCCTATAGAAAATTTGTAGTAAAATTCCCCTATTTCTTCAAAAGAAAAGCCTTTTTTCTCTAAGATCCGAAAAATTGCTAGGTTCGAAACACATCTCAAAAGAATTAGTGTAGTTGGATTTTTCTGACCACCTATATAGGGGATATTTGGTATCATCTCTTCGAATTCATTTTTCATTAAATCAACCACTTCATCAACTTCTTTAGGATTATACCACGATTCAAGTAACTCAGCCGCTACATCTAATTCTCCTTCGAAATCCTTAACAATTTTCGATTTTTTTTTTATATAATAATCATCATTAGTCTTCATGGATTCACCAAATTATTAATAATAAATAGTATTGAAGATTTAACTTAAATATTTAGTCAAAATTAACAAATATAATTGAAATGTGATTTTTTATGGTTGAATTGTCTCTTAAAAGCCTAGTTTTTGAACACATGGGAGATATTCCTAGTAAATATACGTGTCAAGGTGAAAATATTAACCCTCCCCTATCTATTTCAAATGTTCCCAAGAATACAAAAAGTTTAGCGTTGATTATGGAAGATCCCGACGCTCCAGGTATGACAGTGACTCATTGGGTTATATGTCATCTTGATCCTACCACGACTGAAATCCCAGAAGGGGGAAAATTAGAAAGTGCTATCGTAGGAAAAAACATGAGGGGAAAAAATAAATACATGGGTCCCTGCCCTCCCTTTGGAAAGCATGGATACATTTTTAAACTATTTGCACTTGATGAACAACTTGAGTTAGATTCAAAATCAAAGAAAAGGCATTTATTGAAGAAAATGCAAGATCATATTATTGAAGAGACTCAATTAATTGGCATGTATCAAAAAATTAAGTAGTGAAAAATTTAATGCATTTTTTTTTTTATCGAAATACTCACATTAAAAAAAAAGATCTTTTTTACGTAATACATAAGAATAAATTTTTATTTCATGACCTTAATTGACCATTATAGCTCATCTTGGAGATAAGTTAGCTAGTTTAATCTCGATTTCAGCACCAGCAGCAAGGGGGTTAATTAAGTTAGCGATAAAGGATGAGTTTGGACCTTTTCGACAGCATCCACAAATCAATTTTGAAGAATATAAATCCATTTTAGAAAATTCATTACGTAAGAGATTAAAAAATTTGAATGTCCCTGATGTAAATAATGCAATAAATCAAATGCTTGACGAGCTTACCCTTAAACAATCATTAATAACCATGGAGGCGTTATGACAATGTTAAATGATATTCTGTTTATTGTCTTTGTAAATTTCTTCGGAATCTTTATAGTCACATTACTAATCAACTCGATATTTTTCCTTATCAAAGGTTTCAAAAAAAGGATGACTAATATTATTCTTATTGGATTTGGGTTTGGATTATTGTCTATTGGATTTATATCGAATTTAGTATTTAATTTGGGTCAACTATTCCAAGAATTTACTATTTTTATAAGCTTTGTCTTTGTCATCATTTTTACTACCTTAACATTCCATAAAAATCGGAGGTTCATACCCAATATCATACTCATTAGTGTCATAATCTTAGGCATTGTACAAATAGGATTTTTTATATATTCTATTTTGGGAACTTGGACTTTATCACTCTATTATATAAGGGTTTGGTTAGATTTGCCTTATACCTTGTTAACTTTTAACTGGTTAGCGTTTTCATCATATTCATCATATCGAGTTTTAAAGTCTCAGAAAGTAAACCCATGGATAAAGATGCGTTACAAAATGGTGGCGATCTTTTCCTTTATATTTGGTTTTAATAGCATTCCAGAATTTTTTCAACCTCCTGGAACTAGTTGGGCTGAAAGTGATAACATTGTGAGTTTGCTCGTTTTTGGAATAACTACTACGTTAGTTATAGTATTTTCATTAGGATTTGCGTTAGCTTGGATAATGCCAACCTCTTTTAAAAACTTCTTGGATAGGAATTACGAACTCGATGAAGAAATTGAATATCAAGAGAAAGAACTAATTGAATTGATAAAAAAGCAACTATCTCAAAAAGATGAGAAACTATAGATATTATCTATTGTTTTTGCTATTATAACTAATATAATTTCTAACTTGGAATTTAAGAATGGAAAGTCATTTAGACTCAGATAAAAAGCGTGAATTCATAGCTTACATTCTACTCCTATTGACTGCAGTAATTTGGGGAGGTACATGGCCATTAGGTCGATGGTTAGTATCAGAGGAAGTTGGAGGCGCGACCATCCCTCCTTTCATGATTGCATTTATTCGATATGTTTTAGCTGTTGTAAGTTTTTTCATAATACTTAAACTTAAAGAGAGAACAATTAACTGGAATTTTGCTAAGAAAAATTGGCGAGTACTTGCCGTAATGGGTTTATTATCGGTGTCCATATATCAAGCAGGGTATCTCATCGGAGAAATGTTTACTGCAGCAAGCGATGCAAGTATAATGGTTGCTACGAATGCAATATGGGTTGTAATTCTCTCCAGTATTTTCATTAAAACAGAACCTTTTACTTGGAAAAAAATATTCGGAACTATATTAGCCTTTTTAGCAGTAATAATAGTTGTGGGTTTTTCCCCAAATATCAAATTAACTCATAGAATTCTTGGAGATGTTTTAGTATTAATGGGGGCTTTTGCATATGGTTCTTATACAGTACTTTCTCGTCATTTTATGAATAAAACTCAAGAGAGTTCCGAGGAGAACCAGCCAAGCTCGCTTTGGATAATCACATGGGTATCTTTCTTTGGTTTATTAACTACAGCCCCAGTAGCATTAATCATTAGCCCTCAATATATTAACCCAATCGAATATTTGTTCATACCAATCCGAGTTTGGTGGGGTATTGCATATTTAACTTTTATTTCTTCCATTATTGCCTACACCTTTTACTTAGAAGGAGTTAAGCGTTTAAACGCCAGTAGAGCTGCGATTTTTCAAACATTGGTACCGTTATTCGGCGTTCTTTTTTCAACGATATTTCTACAAGAAAAGTTTGATTTCCTGATTTATCCTATCGCATTATTACTCGTAATTTCAGGCATTTCAATTGTAAATCTTAAATCATCTCAAAAGAAAAAAGTACAAAAATTTAACGGAATAAAAAACATAGATTTCGAACAAATTAATGAAAATGAAGCATTACAACTAATGAAATCGGATCTTAACTTCTTTACAGCAGCAATAACAAAGATGAAAATGGTAGATAACTTTGATCATGTTGCACCCTCTGGATTAAAGCTATTTGTACAATTTTTTTATTCATATCACGATTTTATATATCAAAACCAAGATAAACCTAACAAAACATATTCTGCTTTTTTGAAATGGTTAAAAAGGTAAATTATTATTGTAAGATTTGGCAAAAGAACATGGAAAAAATATAGTTAAAAATAAGTTATCAGGTTCTTGACCGCTTTCTCATGAAGTTATAAATTCCGGCGATAATAAGGACCCCTCCAGCAATCGAACCAATAATTACTGTAAGCAGAACAGGATCTAATCCACTCGGAACGCTCTTGATTATCGTTACACTCTGCGATGCTAAATTCCCTAATATATCATTCGCATAGAAAGTAATATTGACCGATCCGTCAGAGAGAGCAGCCCACGCTGCTGAGTCAATTGTACCATTGGAAGTAAATGTGTAATTTGTCACCCCTCCATCAAGCGAATGCCACATCGAAAAGATGCCTTTTGCATCAGAAATCTCAACCACGAAGTTTGGAGCAGAACTGAATTTAGCATCAAGAGTCGGTGAAACGATATTAATAGATGGAGGAGTTACATCTTTCTCTATTTGAACCTCGTTATAACCAATATTTCCTGCTTTATCCGAAGCATAAAATCTTACTGTATGCAGGCCATTATTTAAGAGATCCCACGCAGATTGATCGATCATTCCTATAAATTCAGTAACCGTGTAGTTATGCAAACCACCATCAAGAGTTTACCACATCTCAAATAAATAGGGATCAGTTATGGAGATATCGTAATTTGGTGCTGCATATCCAAATAGATCATTTGAACCAGGTGAATTAATCATAATAATTGGTGGTGAATTGATAACTATAGGAAGTGAGTCATTACTTCCCGCGGTTCCACTGATGAAGATGTATGGAGTATCTCCGATACCATCATCGTTTGCATCAACACCAGTGTAATTGTCCCAGTAGTTACCTATTATTGAATTATTCCAGTTAGAGATACAAGTAAAGAGATTAGGTCTATATAAGGCTTAGGTTTAAATTTCATTTTTAATAACCCTTAAATGTTATTAAAAGAGTCCATGATCTAAATGTATTTAACCTTTAGTTTTTTTCAGCGATGTATCCGAAATTGCCTCATGCAAGTAAGTAAAATCAGTAATTTATTTCTAAATTATTACAAGAACATATTTATGTCCTATTGAAATAATCTAGGGTGAAATTGAAATCAATAAAGAGGTGAAAAACTAATAGCCGAATTAACCCTTGATGCAATAGGGAAAAAGTGTCCCATGCCAGTATTACTAACTAAAAAAGAATTAAGAAAAATGAACTCTGGTGATAAATTAGAGGTTGTAGCTGATGATGTTGGTGCACTAAAAGATATCCCGTCCTTATTAAGTAAAACTGGAGATAAACTATTGGAGACAAAAGAGGAAAATGATAAAATATTCTTTTATATCGAGAAAGCTTAAGAAGTGATTATGAAATGAATAGTGTAAATTTTATAGTAAAGGACAGGTCATTTGAAAAATTCGCAATGATGGTGATCCTTGGGAGCACTGGGGATGCATTGGATATAAAGATGAATTTCTTTTTTACATTTTGGGGTTTGTATCTTTTAAAGAAGAATTTCAAGCCAAAAGTAGCTGGAATGCCGTGGCCAATGAAAGGTTTAGGAGCGAAAATGTTTCGAAAGAGAATGGCTAAGTTTGGAATTGAGGACCCTTTTGGATTAATCAAAGAAGCAGTCGAAAACGGTAACGTTAAATTATATCCCTGTCAAATGACAATGAGTTTGATGGGTGTAAAGCGTGAAGATTTGATTGATTGGACTGAAGAACCCGTTGGAGCAGCCACTTTTCTGGAGATGTCTGAAGGTGGGCAAATAGTATCTTTGTGAACTCACTTTTCCTAATTCTTTAATCTTTAAAGACAATTTCATATTCTACATTATATGGAAAAAAAAAATTCTGTAATAATATGCTCTACACTTCACGAACCAGAATTTAGATTAAAACGGTCTATATTATCTGTAATACCCTTTCTAAAAGAAAACTTAGGACCAATAATAATTAGTTGTACCAAAACTACTAATGTTGAAGTAATAGCATTTCTAAAAGAAAGTGGATTTATAGTTTCTATTCCGGAAGATTCTGAACGAATTAGTGCTTATAGGGATGCGATCCAGACAGGTTTAGAATATATAGAATTTGCTGATTCACAAAGAATATTCTACATTGATTTTGATCGCTTGATTCATTGGATAACCAACTATCCAAATGAATTTTTAGAATCAATTGAAAAAGTAAATTCATCAGAATTAACTCATTTTGGAAGAACTCCAAAAGCATTTTCTTCTCATCCATTGACTCAAAAAAATACAGAACGAATAGTTAACTTCCTAGCATCTCAACTATTGGGATTTAATGAGACTAAGGACTTTATTTCAGTTTGTTTTTCATTTACAGTTCAACTTGCTGATTTAATATTGAGCAAAAAATACTACACAAATATGGGGTTTTATGCAGCATTTTCAGTTTTATTATGGAATTATGCTGATAGTAAACAATACATCGAAGTTGAGGGATTGGATTGGGAAACACCAGATCGCTATCAAGAAACGATTATAAAAAAGGGTTATGAGAGATGGCTCGAAATATTTCAAAGTTCCTCAGAATGGAATATGAGAGTTAGTTTAGTTGAAGATTGCATCATTGAATTGTCAAAACTTTATGATTTAAGGAAAGTAGCTAAATAAAATATAAATAACTATAAAGCTTTCCATATTCTCAAGAATGCCAAATTCAATCTCTCATCAAGCACCAGCTCTTTATTTAAAGATGAAATTTCCAAAATGGATAGACGGTCCGGCGGTTTGTATTGGTGCTATAGTACCTGATCTCACGCTAATATTTACCGATTTAAGAAAAATATCACATAGTTTATTAGGACAAGTAATTTGGACACTACCGATAACACTTGTCTTATATTTCATTTTTTCAAACTATCTGGCATCTTTTATATCAAAAATAGCCCAAAAGAATGGAGTTATCCCCAGAGTAATGAGATATTTCGGCATGGATAATTGGTCTCTACTCGCTAATAAGAAATATGATCGAAGGGTTATATCAATTATTATATACTCAAGCATAATTGGAGGATTAACTCATCTATTACTTGACTTGCCATCTCACCGTGCTATTGAATTATTTTATCCTTGGGCATACTTAAGAAATTTAGATTTCTTGTGGATTCCTTTAGCAGATTTAGGTACCATTTCAATTTTTAATTGGCATTATCATGTTATCTTCATGGTTTCTGACGTGATCTGGATAGTTGAGGATTTAATATTTTTTATCATATCTCTTTATTTGTTCAGAGTCATAAAAAAGAAAGAGTTGTTAAAAGAGTGGGAACCTTTGAATCTTTAGCTTGGTTCATTTTTACTTTGATATTCAAAAGTTTTATTACACCACCTTTTTCCTTAAAATTCAATATGATTTATAATTGACTATAAATTAATCAATTAGATTAATTTAAAAAAAATTTGAGAAAATTATGAAAGCTTTGACATTACCAAACGGAGAAGAACTATATTATATTGATAAATTATCTGCCCTCGATATATATGAAGAGATTTTCGTAGAAAATGAATATTTACAATATGGAATTGATGTTAAAGATAATGATGTTATATTTGATGTAGGGGCAAACATAGGACTTTTTTCTCTTTACATGGCGCAAAAAGCACGAGATTTAACGATCTTTGCTTTTGAACCCGTACCAACTATATTTGAAGTATTAAAAGCAAATCTGAAAAATCTATCTGCAAAAATTAAAACTTATGAGATTGGCTTATCTGATCATAGGGAAACAACGAAAATTCATTACTATCCAAGAGTAAGTGCTGATTCAGCAATAGTTCCCTTTGACTTTGATCTAAAAGTTAGTCAATTTGTAAAAAACTACAATGAAAGCATAGTCGAGATGATGCCTAGGGCAAAACATGTTCCAAAATTTTTAAGAAAATACGTAGTGAAAGCGGGATTGAGGCGCATGTACAAATCAGAAATGCTAGATTGCACACTACGTCCCTTATCGGATATTATTACTGAGAATGAAATCAAACAGATTGATCTTTTAAAAGTTGATGCAGAAAATTATGAATGGGAAGTTTTACAAGGGATCAACGAAGAAGATTGGGATAAGATTAGACAAATATCAATGGAAATTCATACACATATCAAAGGTGGTGAAAGCCTCTTAGACAATATCAAGAACTTATTAGAAGAAAAGAAATTTACCTTTAAACTGGATATGGAAGGTCGATTTGCATTTGGGGGCGTTTTCATGATCTATGCTAAAAAGCCTTAGAAAAATGAAGAAAAGTTGAGAACTTTTTAAAAATTCTTATGATTGAATGAATAAAAAATATTGGATAAACCAAGTATATGCCAATTGGTATTAAGAAATCCAGTATTCGAAAAAAACTTCAATTTTATTAGTTAAAAGTTTTTTTGAGTAAAAAATTCATATTAACAGTACTTATTAATGATTATAAATCCTAACCTTTATATTTTGATTTCCGGTTAAATTTACTAAATATTTAGAAATAAACCCAAGCGAAACCATATGAAAATCAAGATTGAAAATGAATATTCACCCTCAAGACTCTTTATTGGGTTTGATACAACGCTGGAATATGAAATATTTGGAGATGGTACAATAAAAGCCCCTTTTGTAATTAAACCAACATACTTAAGCGAATCCCTCTTTAGTATTGAGGTTTCAGATTCTAACGCATATATTAGTTTTACAGACCAGAAACTCTACAAACTTTCTTTCTATAATTGCCATAATATTTCAATAAAAAATTCAGAATTAAGATTTCTGGAAATACAAAAATGCCAAAAAATTAATCTGAATAATTTAGAAGTGAAAAAAGTTAGCTACATTATAAAATCAGAAGATATTAATCTTCATTGGATTAAGTTTAACGAGTTACATATCGAAGGATGTGAAAGGACTCAATTAAATAGTTCAAATATTAAAAATCTATACAGGATGAAAAATGAAGATCTTGTTTTAACCAATTCTACTATTAAGAAACTTAAGGTTATTGAATCATAAAAATTCGTCATTCAATTTTTGATTTCTTAGGAAACCGAATATATGATCTCTTGGATTCCATCAATCACTAAGAGTTTCCATGATTTCTTTTTTTATTCTAGGTTTATAAGGGATGACTTTACCCTCACAAATGATACTTAATGTCCCATATGGATGTAGTGATAGTTCACGAGCTTCAATTGGATTTTTTAAACGATATTTTTGGAATTTTTTATTTTTTTCCCTTGCTATTTTTTCAATATCATTGATCAAATCATGTAAATAAGGGCATTGATTGGTGTAAAAAATATTTACCCCTTCCGAGTATTCCCTTGTTTTTTTTTCCGAAGTTTTAGAAAATCGCGGTATGCTAGTATTGTTTGAAAATGATAGAGCATATAATTCGATATCTGTTTCACATTCATCTACTTTTTTGAATCCATTCTTAATATATATCTTAGCATTCGGTAGCCAGCCTCCTTTTTTAGCCGCCATTCCAACAACACTATTCATACCTTGTTCTTTAGCATCGCTTATACTTAATTTTAACAATTCTGAACCATACCCTTTATTTTTATGTTTCCCTATAACCCAAAGGCAGTGGATGGTCAACCAATTCTCTGCTTCAATTCCACGCCAGCTCATCTTACTTGGAGTATATTCAATAAAACCTCGCGATGTTTGCTTGCCTTTTTCATTTACTAAAAGTAGCTTATATTTTAAGCTCTTCTTGAATTGTTCCTTAATCCAAGTTACTTTGCTTTTGTATCCCTCTTCTTTCTTTTGTGATTTCTTACAAAATAACCCAAATTGATCCAAATTTTTATCATTAATATCTACAATTCTAAAGGACATATTGAATTTTGTGCATTTTTTCCTAATAATAATTACTATATTTGATCAATAAAGGAAATTCATGAATAAAATATAAAAAAAATAAGATTTGTTAAATAATTCTTCTAGAATATACCCGCCGTACTCGAAGGAATGAGTAAAATATCGTCTCCATCATTTAAGTCATAATCCCTTAATTGATTGGCTTCATCCATGGTAACTCCACCAGAACTTAGATGGAACTCGTTAGGATCAAGTCCAAACAAATTCCCGAGGGTCCTTTTGACATCTTCAACTCGATTTGCATCGTTTACTGTTAATTTTTCCTTCTTTTCTCCTGGTCCAATGGTTGACATGAAATATAATGTTGACTTCTTACCTGATGAAGGCGTCTTGGAAGCGGGAGTCTTTGATTTTACGGGTTCAAATTCATCATCAAAATCTTCTTCAAAACTCATTTTTATCACTCATAATTTTGTAGAATTAATAACATCATGTAAATTTACTATTAAAAAGCCCATTGGCATAAGTTTGAAGTATGATCTTTCAACAAATGAGATATTTGAATACAAATTTAGTACACTTGTTCAAGACTGATTCTCCTTGCCTATAAATGAATTTTTTTTCGGATGAATAATGAATCATTTCTTTATATTTTTTTAATTCCATAATAATTCCCTAAATTAGTTATCTCAATTTAGTTATTTTCAGGATCTAGATCACTAATATATCTAGAATTCATTCAAAAGTTTATAAAAAAAAGATCTATAATTAACTTGGAATATACTCTAAGGAAAACTGATTGAAATTAAGACTAGGTAAAGGGTTATAAATATAGAACTCATTAATACTAGAAGTATAAGCCCTGATTTCAATATAATCATTCCCATCACTTAATACATATCCTTCAGCATGAACCTCATGGAAAAGTGAGCTAGAAGTTCCTGAATGATAATCTAAATAAAATACATGTGTTCCGTTTTTAAGTAATTCAACCCAGTATTGTTCAAGATTAGTAATGCCTTCCAATAGAAATGTCATTTGAACTCTATATAGCCCTGCCTCTATTAAAGTTAATCTCGTAGCCGTATTAGAGAGTGTGAAATAATCTTGATCAATGTATTTATCCTCGCTTATTTCAACAAGCCAATTGGTAAGAGTATTATAAGGAGCATAATCAGTATTTCTCTCAAGTTTATCCCAAACTCCAACTACCTTTTGTTCTGGTTGCTTTAGTAATTGAGATGAAATAAACATGTATGCGCTTAAACCAAGAGCAATGATACTTATAATTCCAATTACGATTACACCTGCTTTTCTTGCCATAAGATCGTTCTCCTAAATTATTTGTAATACTTCAACAAACCAGGTATATAAAATTCTTTATAATGATTTAAAATGTTTGATATAGAAAGCATGTAAAAACTCCAAAATTGCTAAATATCCCTTTTATGAGAAGATCTCTTTTATTTATTTCAGAATTTTTAATTTCTTTTTCAGTGTTGAAGGTAGTTTTCTCATTATTTTCTCATCAGCGGTACAGAACAGTTTATCTAAACCTATGCTTAAACCGAGATAGGAAGCATCGTAGATTGATAAATCATAGTCTATGGCAGTACTAATCATATGTTTACGCATTGAATTTTTAATTGTGATTATTTTAAAACCGTAATTCTCTAAGCTTTCTCCCAGCCTCAAGTTCGTCAGGCTTGAATAATTGACTATTATTTATTCAGGAATTATGATAGTAGTATCTTCCTTAATACGATCTAAAACGATTTGAGTCTTTACTTCCTCTACACCTGGGAGATCTCTTAATTTTTGAATTAGTTCCATCGAATCTTGATGGTCTTGGCATTTTGCCATGATGAATAAAGGATATTCTCCCGTGATGATATAAGCATACTTGATTTCCTCCATCTCTTCAATTTTTATCTTTATTTGCTCAATGGGTTGTGCCGAATTGACTCTTAGTGATGCCATGACCATCTCCCGATATCCTAATTGTCGACAGTCAATTAACGCAACGTATTTCTTGATCAACGATTTCTCTAATTTTTGAAGGCGACTCCTAACTGCTGTAGGACTTTTACCCACCCTGTCCGAAATCTCTTTAATCGTGATTTTAGCATTATTTTGTAATAAATCTAAAATTTTTCGATCTTCTTGATCTAATTCAATATGTTTCTGGTTATAAACAGTCATGTCTTTTTTCCCACATGTTTTTATTAATTACGATCAATAATTCAATTATTATTTATATTTTTCACTATTCTTTTTGCAGAAAAAGAATTTTTTCACTACACTTTACAATTCAAGAATATTTTTTCACTATTATATTCACTTATTATAATTTTTAAAACTATACTTTAAATACTCTGGGTGATTTTTTCTCTATAATAGTATCATTTTGTAAATATGATACCTAAAAATAAAAAATAATATGAAAAAAAACGCTAAATAGGTTATAAAAAATGGCTGATATCACACTTGATGCGATGGGTAAGAAATGCCCAATGCCAGTGCTTTTAACCAAGAAAGAGCTGAAAAAAATGGCTTCTGGTCAAACCTTAGAGCTTATCGTTGATGATAAGGGGGCTTTGAAAGATGTGCCTGCTCTTTTAAGCAAAACTGGCGACGAGTTAGTTAATACTAACGAAGAGGATGCAAAAGTCACTTTCTTAATCAAGAAGAATTAAGCAATAAAGAAGGAGGAATTTGTCGATGACTACGTATTCGTTCTTTATTAGCACTGAGCCTTACAAGTTTCAGGCGACTGATTCCCTAATCGAGCTTTCAAAAGCTTTAATTGCTAAAGGGCATCAGATCAAGGGATTTTTCTTCTTTGGTTCCGGTGTATACAATCTAAAGAAGGATATTAGTTGCGGCTCATCAATTAGGGATGTTCCGAAGAAAATACATGATTTCGCTTCTCAAAATGATGTTCCTGTTTCAGGTTGTAGCACATGGGTGAGTTTAACTGGATTAAAGGAAGATGATTTCATTGAATGTGCCACAGAAGAAGGATTAGGTGACTTTTCAAATTGGTCGGTAGAATCTGATAAAATAATCGTATTTGGTTCAGGAGCGTGAAAGAAATGGTAGAATCTGTTGTAATTGTTACCGAGCAATCCCCTGTTGGAAAAAATTCAGCGGCAGAAGCGATCCGCATTGGTTCTGGTTTTGTTGCACTTGGAGAGTTTATTGAATGTAAAGTGGTGTTTACTGGGGATTCCGTGTATTTATTGAATAAAAATGCTGAACCTACTGCGGTCGGGGTAGATCCGGTTGATGAAGTCATTGAAATGGCAGACTTATCGGACTTGGATTTATACGTTTTAGATACTGCTTTGGAAGTAGCGGGATTAACAAGAGACGATTTAATCGAATATGAGAATTTAAAGGTTGTATCTATGGATGAAATTGTTGAATTTATCGATCAAGCAGATACTTGCTTTCGATTTTAAAGGAGATGAGAAAAGTGGAAGAATTAGACATCTTGTATCTTTTTGGATTTAGTGAAGTGGTAGGGAATCAAATGAAAAGGTTGTTACCGCTAATTACTACTCAAGTGAGGAAAAGTGATAAAGTAGGAGTGGCATTGATTCATGATGGCGTGATTGGATATAACAAGAAGGGAAAAATTCCCTTAGCAAATCAAGAACTATTAAATCTAGATATTTCTGTATTTGCGCTAACTCCAGACTTGAAAGCACGAGGCATTTCATTAGAAGATTTACACGAGAAAGTGAAGCCCACTGAATATAGTGAGCTTGTTGATGCATTAGAAAATTCTAAAAAAATAATCTCTTGGATATAATCCAAGATTAAAATTAAAATTTTTTTACAAAATTATGCTTAGCTAAAAGCTAAAAAATTGAATAAAATAAAAAAAATAATAAAAAATGGTGGAAAATATGGTAGAAACAGTAAATTTTATTGTAAAGGACAAGTCATTCGAGAAATTCGGAATGATGATGATCCTTGGAACCACAGGGGATGCAATGGATATTAAAATGAACTTCTTTTTTACATTCTGGGGTCTAAATTTGCTAACTAAAAAGTTTAAGCCAAAAGTAGCAGGGATGCCGTTTCCAATGAAAGGCATGGGTGCAAAGATCTTTCTGAAAAGGATGGCCAAGTTTGGAATCGAGGATCCATGGGGCATGATTAAAGAAGCCGTAGAGAGCGGTAACATGAAACTTTACCCATGTCAAATGACCATGGACTTAATGGGAATTAAGAAAGAAGACTTATATGACTTTGTTGAAGAACCTGTTGGTGCCGCCTCATTCTTAGAAATGAGCGATGGTGGACAAATAGTATCATTATAAAATAAACATAATAAAAATTAAAACAATTTTTTTATTTTTTAAAAAGAAAAGAGTGATAAAAAATGTCTGACGTTAAAGAAAAAGAACCTCATAAGGAATTCAAGGTTGATGATGATTTCGACCAAGAATTCTTCAATTCGATTGAGAGAAGAACCAATATTTGGCAGTGCATCCAATGCGGTACGTGTACGGCGTCTTGTGAATCAGGACGTTGGACTGCCTTGAAAACTCGAAATATCATTAGAAAAGTAGTTCTTGGAGATTTATCGGTTCTTAAAGACCCCGACATTTGGTTATGCACTACATGTTATCAGTGTTATGAACGCTGTCCACGTGACGTGCGTCCAACGGACGTGATCATGGAGTTAAGAAACTATGCCACAAAATTAGGAAACATTTCACCTAATCATAGAGCAGTGGTTGGATATCTTAAAAACACGGGTCATGCCGTTCCGATCAATGACGAGGTTAGAAAACGAAGAGTTGAGTTAGGTTTAGAAGAACTTCCCCCAACCTTGTATAAATTCAAGGAAGAAGGGAAAGATAAAGATTTAAAAAATTTTGAAAAATACATGTTTGAACTTCCTCCCGTAGAAGAAGAGGAAGAAGAGGAGAAATAGGAGGTCTAAAAAATGGTAAAAGAACAAACATTTGCATTTTTTCTCGGTTGTATAATGCCAAACAGATATCCGCAAATAGAGAAGGCTACCAAATATGTCATGGAAAAGTTAGGATATGAATTATTAGACATGGAACGAGCGGGTTGTTGTCCTGCTCCAGGTGTATTTCGATCCTTTAACAAGGTTGATTGGATGGTAGCTGGTGCTCGTAATTTATGCATAGCAGAACAACTGGATGCTGATATCTTAACTGTGTGTAATGGATGTTTTGGAACCCTTCAAGAAATTAACAAGCACTTGAAAGAAAATGAAGAACACCGCGAATTGGTGAATGCAAAACTAAAGTTGCTTGGTGATTATGAATTCAAAGGGACCATCACGGTGCGACATATCGCAGAGGTACTCGGATATGAGATTGGACCTTGGGGAATTGAAGACCACATCGTACGGAAGATTAATGCTCGAGCAGCGATCCATTATGGATGTCACTTCTTAAAGCCAACTAGAATTAGAGAAATTGAAAGTTCTGAAGGACCAACAATCATCGAAGATTATCTTGAGGCATTAGGAGTTCAATCAGTTAGATTCAAGGAGCAACTCACGTGTTGTGGGGCTGGTGGAGGCGTAAAGGCTTATGATGGTACCTCAAGCATGACAATCTTCGAAGAAAAAATGGAAAATATAGACGAAGTCAAGCCAGACTTCATATTAGATATATGTCCTTTCTGTCACCTTCAATTTGAGACAGGACAGGACTATTTGAATAAAAATAGAGGATGCAATTATGACTATCCAGTCATTCATCTCTCTCAACTAACGGCTTATGCAATGGGCATGGATCAAGAATTTGTTGGTCTTCAATACCAAATGATGGGTCGTGAGTACCTGTTTAAGGGAGAGGAAATTAAACAAGAGGAGGCATTATAAAATGACAATTAAAGAGCAAAAAGTAAAAAGTACCGAAAAAGTAGGCGAAACAGAAGAAAAATCGGAGGAACCTAGAATCGGAGTGTTTGTATGTCATTGTGGCCATAACATTGCTGGAACTGTAGATGTGGAAGAAGTTGCGAAATATGCCTCAACGTTGCCAAATGTAGTAAAAGCAGAACATTACATGTTCATGTGCAGTAAGCCAGGAGTACAAATGCTGAAGGATTCGATTGAAGAGCTAGGAGTTAATAGGACAGTGGTGGCTTCGTGTTCAAAAAATCAACATGGGAGAACATTCGCTAATACTATCCAAGAAATGGGATTAAACAAACATCGTCACCAGCAAGTAAATATACGAGAATTTGACAGTTGGGTGCATCAAAAGGAGAAAGAAAAAGCTACACTAAAGGCAAAGCGATTAATTGAGGCTGGAGTTAATAGAGCGAGAAAATTACAAGATGTAGAAACACGTAAGATATCCACTACAAAAGCAGCTCTGGTAATTGGTGCAGGGATTGCTGGGCTTCGTGCATCTAACGATCTAGCGGAATTAGGAATCCCGGTCTACCTTATAGAGCGAAAATCAACGATAGGAGGACACATGACTCAATTAAATAAAACATTTCCCACTTTGGAATGCCCACAATGTTCAATTTCACCCCTTACTAATGGAGTTGCGAACCATCCATTAATCGAACTTTATACGAATGCACAGATAAAAGAAGTTGAGGGTTCAATGGGCAATTTTGAGGTGGAAGTAGAAATCAAGCCACGATATGTTAAAGATAATTGTACTTCGTGCGGAGAATGTGCAGCTAATTGTCCGGTTGAAGTTCCCAGTGAGTGGGATTCAGGAATGTCAATGAGACACGCTATTTATAAAGCTTATCCGCAAGCTATTCCAGCAACTTATGTTCGATCAAAAAAGGATTGTATTGAATGTAATACTTGCGTTAACGTGTGCCCAGTTCAAGCCGTTGATTTTTCAATGCAACCAGAAACTAAAAGATTTAAAGTAGGCTCTATAGTAGTGGCTGTAGGATACGATGAATATGACCCTTCAGAGATTGAACCATATCATTATAAACAAGAAGGATATGAAAACGTTTTAACACAACTTCAAGTAGAACGAATGCTAGCTCCGGGATCACTTACGAATAGTCAAGTTTTACGACCATCGGATGGAAAAATACCAAAGAACGTGGTAATGATCCAATGCGTCGGAAGCAGAAACGATCAGGTAGGGAATAAATATTGTACTGGCGTGTGCTGTAAATTTGCAGTTAAAAATGCTAGAATTATTAAAGAAATGTATCCTAACTCAAATGTTACCATATGTTATATCGACGTTAGGACTCCTGGATTGAATTTTGAGGAGCTCTACAAGTCTGCTCAAGAAGTTGGAGTGCGTTTCATTAGAGGGAGGCCTTCAGAAATCATTAAAGACCCAGTCTCGGGAGAGTTAATTGTGAGCGTTGAAGATACTCTAAGTCAAACACCTTTACTGCTTAAAGGAGATTTAGTCGTACTTTCTGCTGCAATGGTTCCACCTGAGGGAATAGGTCCTTTAGGATCAAAACTTCAAGTATTGCGATCTAAAGAAGGATTTCTTAAAGAATTCCACATAAAAATGAACCCTACTTTAAGTAGTAAAGGCGGTATCTTTTTAGCAGGAGCGATTCAAGGACCTAAAGATATTTCGGAGTCAGTTGCTCAGGCAGGAAGCGCTGCAGCGATTGCTGCTGCTCCATTAGTAAAAGGATACATTGAGAAGGAAATGTTGGTTCCATCCGTAGATTTAGATTTATGCGTTAGATGCGGATTATGTAAAACTGTGTGTTCTCCTGCAGCTATTCAAATGAATGATGATGGAACACCCATGATTAACGAAATTGCGTGTAAATCTTGTGGTATGTGCATGCCTGCATGTCCTACAGGAGCAATTCAATTGCTAAACTTTAGTGATGAACAATTATTAGATGAAATAATCGCCGTATCAGGCGGTGGAGGTGTATGTGCAGATGACTGAAATAGAGTGTGAAGTTATTGAGCCTGAAGTGCTCGAGAAAATGGAAAATATTGTGGTATTCATGTGCAACGAATGCGGTCAAGGATCAGCAAATACAGCTGGTGTAGCCCGAATGGCCTATAATCCAGCTATACGTATTGTTAGAGTTCAATGCACGGGACAAGTTGGCCCGATTCAAATAATGGACGCAATTGATAATGGTGCTGATGCTGTAGCCTGTATAGGTTGTTGTATAGGTGCTTGCCACTTTTTTAATGGTAATATTCTTTCGATGCACAGAATTAAACTTCTGAAAAAAGTATTCAAAGAATTAGGATACAGCGATCAGTTTGTAAATCAATATACTGCACGAGCAGGAGAAGGAGAAACTGCGGTCGGAGATTTTGAAGATTTAGTAGAGCGTTTAGCTACAGCAATAAGAGAGGAGGGGACAGTTAAAGATGGATGTTAAAGTCTTTCAATTTAACGGATGCAATAAATGCTTTAACGAAAGCATATTATTGAAAGGTGATTCCGATTATAAAGTAGAATTTGTTTCTGATCCTAAAAATTGGAAAGAGCAAAAAGCAGATGTCTCTGTAATCACGGGTTATTTATTACCAGATGATAAGGAGATTTTGAACAAGATAAAAGTAAATTCAACGAAGATGATTGCTTATGGAGATTGTACGACCACAGGAGGAGTCTTTGCCTTATCAAATCAACGAGGTCATGAAGTGACGCCTTTACAAGGTATAGTCGACGGTGTGATAAATGTTCATGGTTGTTTAGGTGAGATTGAAGAACTTCAATCTGAGATTAAAGGTGAAGAATTACCTAAATTGAAAAATTTATGCACGGTATGTGGTCGTCGGAAAACTTGTGATTACTTAGAACAAGTTAAGCGTCAAATCGAATTAGATGACGAAGAGACTTGTTTTAACGATCTTGGATATCTTTGTAATGGTTTTATTGCTAAAGAATGTAAAGAACGATGTATAGACTATGATACTCCGTGTCGTGGCTGTAAACCAACGATTGAACGCTCAGGAGTTCGAATGCTAGGCATGTTTGGTACATTAATGGGTAATATCGAAGTTGCCACAGAACATTCTGAGAAAGGAGCCACAGATAAATTGGCAGATAGAGATGATGATATTACAGAGAGCTTACCAGACGTATTGGGAAATTTCTTTAGATTTACACTTCCCACATCAGGTTTACCTAAAGGGAGGTTAACCTCATCAGGAAGCTTATTAGAAGATGTATTTATGGGGAGATTAATTGAAGAGTTGCCCTTAATTTCAGGTTTATTAGGTGGAGATCATTCAATAACTCTAACGCTTAAAATTATTGAAACCTACGAACAAGCAAATAATATCGATGTGAGTGAAACCACTAAACAATATAGAAAGAATTTACTGAATTTAGAATCGGAGCTAACAGAAGCCATTGAAAATAAAGATCCAAAAAAATACAAAGAAGTCACCGATAATATTAGAAAAATAGCGGGAAACATGAACTTATCTAATCTATATTATGGAGGGTTCAAGACACAAATTAACGATAAAGATAATTTTGAACAATATAAAACCCACGTTTTTGATGTGGTTGAGGGAACTTATAAAAACGGCTCAGTTGAATTTACGATTGATTCAACGGGTATTGTAAAAGAAATTAAAATAAAAGAGGGATAAACATGAGTTTTACATTATTAAAATCTGAAATAGTAGATGCGGGATTATGCCAAGGGTGTGGACTATGTGCTGGATCTTGTAAGCACATTGAAATGGAAGTAAGACGCCCAACTCTTAAAGATTATTGTATCTTAGAGAGAGATGGCCAAGATTGTGGAAAATGTTATCAAACATGCCCACAAGTAATTCAAAAGAAGTTTAAAGAAAAGCAACCCCTAGCGGTATATTCCTTGAGAACTAAAGATCCTGAGATTCAGGCTAAAGCTTCAAGTGGAGGATTTGTTACTACTTTCGTTAAAGAATTACTAGAAAATCAGACCCTTAAGAATGTCGTCATGGTACAGGAAGAAGAAGAAAAACCAATAGCCGAAATCGTAAACGATCCAAGGGAAGTAGTTCAGAAAGCGGGAGTGGTTTATGGTAGATCAGGAGTTTTAAAGCGACTCGTTGAACTCACAGGTGAAACATTTGATCAAATAGGAATTGTCGGCGTGCCGTGTGAGATGCGTGGAGCTGCCGAAATTGCAGAAGAAATGAAGCGTGATCTCTTGAAAATTGGACTATTTTGCAATTCACAAATTCGAACCGAAGCAACAGATAAAGGTTTAGTATGTTCACCCTGCTGTAATAACTGTCCCTCGGGCGTTAACGCTCAAGGGTATATTTCATTGATACGTGAAGGTAAATATCAAGAAGCAGTGAACTTAATAAGAGAAAGCAATCCACTTCCTTCTATTTGTGGTAGAATTTGTACAAATGAGTGTGAGTTTGGCTGCACTTTAATAGGGGACGACCATCCTGTTGCAATTCGGGAGTTAAAGAAATTTGTAACAGAATGGGAGATTGAACAAGCAAAAAAGAGTTCAAAAAAGACACCAAAATTAAGAAAGAACGCAAAGAAGGTGGCTATTGTAGGTTCTGGTCCTGCAGGTCTAACCGCTGCTTTTTTCTTAAGGAAACGGGGATACGCTCCTACGATATTTGAAAAAACCGATAAGCTTGGTGGCATGTTACGATTTGGAGTTCCACAATTTAGATTGCCCAACTATGTATTAGATTACGATGTTCAAAAAATCATAGAATCCGGAATTGAAGTAGAACTAAACAAACCATTAGGTCCTGATATGACGATAGAAGATTTAAAAAACAACGCATTTGAAGCTGTATTCATAGCTACTGGGCAATATAAGCCTCGAACCTTACATTTAGAAGGAGAAGATCTACCAAATGTATTCGTCGCAATAAATTTCTTAATGGACAGAAAATATCGATATTGGGAAAATAAAGAAGAATTTAAAGGAAAATCCATTGGTGTAATCGGAGGAGGACCTGTTGCAGTAGATGTTGCTCAAACAGCCTTAAGACTAGGCGCTGAGAAAGTACACTTAGTAGATATAATGTCTGAAAAAGAATTAGAATTAGTTCTAAGGGAAATCCCCGAAAGTGAAATGGAGTTCATTCAATATCACTTCAAGAGTTCCACTGCTAAAATCACTCAGAATAAAGAAGGCAAGTTAGTACTGAATTGTTACAACATCGAATGGGGAACGCCGGATGAGAACGGAAGAAAACCATTGAATAAAGTTGAAGATACTGACTATGAAATCCCCGTGGACAATATAGTTATAGCTGTTGGTCAAGCAGTTGATTTTAATCAAATTGATGCTGCAACAAACAGTGACTTAGAAAAAGAGCGAAACAAGATCAAAATAGACGAGACTACATTTGAAACAAACATACCAGGAGTTTTTGCCGGCGGAGATATCGTCAGCAATTCAAAAGCCGTAGCCATTGCTGCAATCTCTCACGGAAAAGAAGCAGCAATATCGATTGATAGGTATCTAAAGGGAGAAGACTTAGCAGATGGGAGATATAAACGAGCAAATGCATTTTTCAGTGGACCTAGAAAGCCTCCTAAAGATTACTCTTTAAAACCAGAATCATTAGAAGACGCAACTGAGGAGATAAATTGGTCATTTGACGAGATTGATAGGGTATTGAACGAAGATATGGCTCTACAAGAGGCAAGAAGGTGTTTGAGTTGCAATCATTTCTGTTCTCATTGTCAAGATTTTCCCGCGATTTATTCTGACATAACTGCAGGAGAAGTCGGCTCAAAGAAAGGTTTCACTACTGTTGTAGTGTGGACTGATCGCGGTAAACAACTTATCGAACAAGCTATGGGTAAAGGACTATTTGAGCAAGGAGAAGTGAACGAAGAACAACTTAAAACTGCCATTAATCTTAAGTCAAAGAGAGAATTGATGACTTTTGAGAAAACTCCAAGACAACAGGTATTGGATTATATCAATGTCCAAGGGCCTTCTACTATCAGTAGTATAGCAAAGAGAACTGGAATTGATTCGAAAAAAGTTAGGTACGAAGCGCTTCGGTTGGTTCAATTAATGCAATTAGAGATGAAAGCGGAAGAAAATATGGACGAACCCTTATTTTCAGTAATATGTGATTAAATTATCTAAATATATAAAAATTAAATCAAGGAGAATAAAACCATGAAATATGATGAAGAATTAAATTGCTGTGGCTTAATCTGCCCAGTACCCGCATTAAAAACTAAAAAACAGTTAATGAAAATGCGACCAGGTACTGTTTTAAAGGTAATCACAGACTATAAGCCAGCGTCCGAGAGTGTTCCGAGAGATTTAAAAAAACAAACAAAGCATAAGCACTTAGGAACAGAATATCTCGAAGATGATGAACAGTGGTACATATATTTTGAGGCTGTAAAGTAAGGATTTTTATTTTTAATATTTCTTTTTTTTGATTTTATTAATTTTTAATTTTAGGATATCTCATTTAACTTTAGTGTCAATATTTTCTCAAAATTTATTTTCTATTCGATAATAAATTTCGATTTGTAGAAAATTGTTATTCTCTTGTTAATTTGGTTCAGTATCCTTATATATCCTCTGTTTATTATTTGTTATTATGGCTATCGATCTCTCTATTTTTTTATTTTTGAGTGTTATCTTCTTATTAACCTACCTTATTGGAATGTTAATAGAAAAGGTTCACATTCCATGGATTTTTTCTGCGTTGATTTTAGGATTTGTCCTTGCGATTTATAATCCTTTTTCATCGATTACTTCCACATCATTATTTGATTTTTTAAGTCAATTGGGGATGTATTTTTTACTTTTTATTATTGGATTTGAAATAGACTTAAAAGAAATGAAAAAAATGGGAAAATTCATAATTGAATCGACTATATTGACTATTTTATTCGCAACGCTTTTTGGAACCCTTCTCATTTATTTTGTTTTTAGAGTAGATTTTATAGTCTCTATCATTGTTAGCCTATCTTTTGCTACTGTAGGTGAAGAGATTCTAATACCTATATTAGATGAATTTAATTTGACTAGTAAACCTTTTGGACAAACGATTATTGGAGTGGGCAGTTTAGATGATATAATTGAGATTATTTCTTTAATTTTTGTCGTTTTAATGGTTGGATCAAATTCACCTGAAGGAGATTTTAATATATGGGTGATTATTATTGCGCTCTTTATCTTATTTGTCCTAATGATTGGATTAATTAAACTTAAAAAAGAACGTAAAAGATTCAAGCACACGGGGATTGAAGCTCTTTTCGTTTTTATTGTATTTGTTTTATTTTTATTTATTGGTGTAGGATCATTTGCTCAAGCTGCTCCTCTTGGTGCATTGTTTGCTGGAATTGGATTAAGGACCTTTTTGCCAAAAGAGAGATTAAAAGTTATAGAATCGGAAGTCAAAACAATATGTTATGGTTTCTTTGCCCCCATCTTCTTTCTTATGATCGGAGTGTCAATGGATTTAAAATATCTGATTGCATTTCCAATATTGATAATTCTAATAGTATTGGTCAGTCTTGCAGCCAAAATTTTAGCTAGTTATTTGAGTGGGAAAAAGAGGCTAGGTAAAAAGGATTCAATTTTATTAGGAATTGGACTATCAGTAAAATTTAGTACTAGTATTGTCATAATTGCAATATTCTTTGAAAATGGTTTGATAACTGCTGGTTTGTATTCTGTTATTATAGCTTCTAGCATGGTTTTTGCCTTTCTAATTCCGATATTATTCGCAACGATATTAACAAAATGGAAATCGTCAGGAGATTTACAAAATAACAGAAAAACAGATTAATTTAAACAACTTTTAAAACATAAATTCAACTTTTTTTAAGGAAAATTAAATCATATTATCTATGAATAATACTATCGAGAATTATGGAGACAATTTCCAAGCTAAGTCCAAATATGTTCGAAATGAGCTCCCTCGCCACTTTTTAGATTGGGAGTCGAAACCTAAAATGTATAAATCGTATCCAAATGTTAAACCTATAATTCAACTACCTACTCCGGTTTTCAATGAATTGAATTTCTGGGAAGTATTAAAGAACAGAAAATCCTTGAGGAATTTTAGCAGAGAACCACTCGATATCAATGAACTTAGTAGTTTAATATTTGGAATAACAGGAATAACTAGGATATATCCCCAATACGCTTTTCGTACCGTCCCCTCTGCAGGAGGACTATTTCCAATCGAAAGCTATATCATTTTGAACAATGTTGAAACTATTGAACCTGGAATATACCATTATAACATCAAAGACCATAGTATTGAATGTTTAAAAACTGGGGACTTTCGAGCAGAAGCGATGCGAGGGTGTTTAGATCAAAAAATGGTGTATGATTCCGCTATTACATTTATCTGGACGGCAATAATCGAAAGATCGAAATGGAAATACCTCCAAAGATGTTATAGATATATTTACATGGATGTAGGGCACATTGGTCAGAATTTTTACTTGACAGCTGAAGCATTAGGATTAGCAGCATGTACTATTGGAGCCATTTATGATGATGAATTAAACAACCTATTAGAGATTGATGGAATT
>CAZWEM010000038.1:0-47007 GCA_964632315.1 uncultured archaeon | reverse complement strand
TGGATTTCTTTCATTAATAATTACCCATTTTAAGTAATCTTATTCATTGTATGATATTATCACAATTAAATTTAATATAATTTTATAATACTTAAGATAATAAAATTTTATTAGTATTAAGTCAGTCAAGATCATTCTTTTTATGACTTCGATCCCTAAAAAAGAAATTAAAAAAAAAATTACGATTAAGCAAAAGTTTACAATTAGTGAATTAGCTGGTTCATTTGGAGATTGGGGAACATTAATACCTTTCGTTATTGGCTACATTTCAATTGTAGGACTTAATCCTGCTGGAATTTTCATATGTTTGGGTTTAACAAACATCATTTTAGGTATTAGATTTAATTTACCTCTGCCAGTTCAACCTCAAAAAACAATCGGAACTGTTGCACTCTCTCAAAATTGGAATCAGAGTTTAGTTATTTCGACTGGTTTTGGAACGGGAGTGATTTGGTTCTTATTAGGAATTTCAAAAAAGTTGAACAAGATCATTGACAAAGTACCAATAATACTTGTAAGAGGAATACAATTAGGTTTGGGGTTAATATTGGGTTGGGAGGCATTAACATTGATGTATGATAATGTGATTTTAGCCCTCATCTCTCTATCAATTATCATCGGTCTACTCAAATATGAAAAAATACCCTCATCAATTCTCCTTGTTTTTTTAGGAATAGCAATTATGATTTTTACCGGCGAATTAAATTTAGATAATTTGTCCTTTCAACTACCTCAAATTTCAATTTATGTTCCTAATTTAATTGATCTTCTTTATGGAATGTTATTCGCAGGCATAGGTCAACTCATTCTAACTTTAACTAATGTAATGATTGCTACAATCATTTTAGCAAGAGATTTATTTCCTGATAGAGCTCGAAAGTTAGACGCAAATACCTTATCTTTTAACATGGGTTATATCAATCTATTAAGCCCTTTTATTGGTGGCATTCCGCTATGCCACGGATCTGGAGGTTTAGCTGCTCAATATGCATTTGGAGCAAGGACAGGCGGTTCAATGATTATGGAAGGGTTGATTGAGATAGTGTTAGGAGTGTTTTTTTCCAATCTGTTATTAAACATTTTTACAGCATTTCCAATATCAATATTTGGTGCAATGTTACTCTATACTGCGTTTCTTTTAGCAAAAGTATCTTTCAAAGAATTTAAAATGAAGGAATTTATTTTGATTGTAATTCCCACGGCTTTATTAAGCTTCTTTATCAATCTCCCAATTGGATTCGGTATTGGATTATTGATTTATATTATTCTAAAGGTAATCAATAGGAGAAGGAATGAGAAAACGACGTTAAATTAATTCTCTCTTTAATTGAAATATGAATAAATAAAAAGATCGAGAATCTAAGTCATTTACAAAACTTACTTATCTTTCATATCTCTCTAAATCAAATTTTCGAAATCATTTCAATTATGAACTTTCTAATTTTATAGATATTTCGCTAATTCATCTGAATATCCAGGAAATCGCTCTTTAATCAACTTTACTTTTTCCATGAATGAATTCTCTTCTTTAATTGCCGAAATCACATTTTCAAGATTAGCTTTTCTATAACTTGTGTTTTTTATAGTATCAATAGTATCCAAAATGGCTAAGAAATTTTCTTCTAAAAAATACGTTTTTCTTATTGAAAAAAGTAGATGGCAAATGTTATACCTTTTATCATTTTCATCATCTAATCTGCAGATTGTTTTTAAAATATTTGGAAATTTGGCTCGAATTAATGAAAACTTTGTTAACTTTTGTATCTCAGGTAAATTTGATCCTTTAAGTGTAGTAATTATATCTGGAAAGGCATATAATTTATTATCAACAGATAATTTATCTAACGAGTTCAAAAACTCGATAAAATTTTCTTCAGATACTTCTGTCTCCCTAAGCAAAGAGGTTAGCGTGGAAAAAGCATTTCTTAATACCTCATCGATGTCCATTTTGAAGATAGTGTTTAAAATATCTGCAAAATTCTCGTCCACCAAACGAGTCTTTGTTATAAGAAACATTAAATATTCAAATCCGAATTGTCTTTCGAACTCATCATTAATTTTCTCGAGTGCGTGAAAAAGAACTGTAAAATATTTTTCCAATAAATCCGCTTCTTGGTATGTATCAACGATCACATAAAAAATATTTCGTTTCTCACAATCGTCTTCAATCATATCAACAGAATTTAAAATATTCGTGATGTTTTCTTCGAGTAGTCGGTTTACCTTAATTGAAGGTATAAAATATATATATGAGTCAATCTTCCAATCCTCATCCTTAATTTTGCCAAGCTCATTTAAAATACTAATGAGTATTCCTTCAATTATAGAATATTTTTTGTCGGGTAGTTCTGTTCCAAATATCTCTCCATTGAGAATTGACAGAAAATAGGAATAATAATCGGAATTATCTATGTCAATTGGTTTTTTGATAAACTCATCAAATTCCTTATCTTTATCGTGCTCTTTATCAGGCATTTTTTAACTCTTTCTATCTTTAAATTTATAAGGTTCTGATATTGTTTTTTTTAGAATCTTAAAGTCTTAACTTTTTTTAGCTTTTGGAATAACTGGATTTAATAAAATTTGGATTCAAATTACTTTTTCTAATTTAGCTTAAAATTAGGTTTAATTTGCTTATATATCTTTCTAAGAATGTATCCTCAATATTGGTTTCAACAAAAAGAAAATAATTTGACAGAAATTAATCTTTGATTATAAAATTATTATATGGTGATTATGTCGTTAATAAGGAGATTTTTATAAATCAGCTTTTGTTATAATCAGCTTGAAGATTATGTTAAATTAATTCTTCCTTTAACAGAAGTATGTAGTTTTCTCGTTGTGATTCTACTGGAATGTTACTCAATTTTTGATATTTAGTTTTTACTCCTTTTTCCTTTTTTTTAATAACTTGTGAGAAGGGAACTACAATTTCAGACATGTAAAGTGCGAAAATTGACCGTTCTTCAAGTTCACCAATCGTCAAATAAACCCCCTCTCCTTATATGCTTCTTAAATACTCGCGAATTGCCTTTTCAAATTCTAACTTCATGAGAGTTTTATAAATAGGATGTCGATCATTAAATGTAATGCTCTCTTTACCAGAGTATATGTCTTTTTGTTTAACTTGTTCCTCAAGGATAAAATCTCCAATTTCTTCGGATGCTCTAATTAAAATGGTGATTCACTCTCCTCAATTAATCTATTTTATGAATTAAATTTCTTTCGATATTAATTTTCAATCCTTTCTTTTCTAATTCGTCTCCATAATCATCAATTAAATCCATTAGAGTTTTAGAACTCATTACTAATTTCTCAGCCAGCATATCAATTTCGATGCTTTTAATCCTTTTAAAGAACTTGACAATTTTTTCTAAATCATCTTCAACATTACGTTCTTTATTTCTTATTTGAATTTCTCTTCTTACATCTACAGGAACAATTCCATATTTTGAGTTTAACACATCGGGATTTGAAATTATCCACTCATTAAGGATGTTTCTAATAATTTCTGATTTAGATTTACCCATTTTATCCGCCATCAGATTAATAACTGTATCATCAAAATGATCTAAACTAACGGTTATACGGGGTAGGCTAGAGGATTTTGACTCTTCTGATGACATTAAAAATCAATTCGACAAAATTAGTTTTGGTTAAGTAATTGATCAAATGTTTCATATTTAAATGTTCGGTTTTTACGATCACTGAATGCATCACTGAAGATGCATAGGTTTATATATGAGGATGATCTTATGTCATGTAAATAATATCGAAATATCACTTCGATATTTCTTCCTTAAAAACAAATCACAGGTCGTTTTTGTAAAATGATAGAAGTCTATAATCCTAATTATGAAGAAAATAATGCAAAGGAAAGAGTCACGATCGACTTATTAAAAGAAGGAATGGATTTTTTGGAAAAATTTGAGATTAAACAGGAACTAAAAGCTGATGTGATGAATATTGTTTATCGTTATCTAAAAAATGCTGAAAGAATTCCCCATAACTTATATAAGTATTTTATTGCTGCTTATTTTATCGTTTCAAGGCATCCCTTTGCGTTTCCTGCCCATCAATCCAAAGAGGATTTCTGTAAATTATTTGGAATAAAATTAGGTTCCTTAGAATACAGTGTTGATACTCTTCTTACAAACTTAGGGTATATAAGAATTCTCGATGACATGAATTTTCCATATTATATTGATACTAAAAATGATTTAAGCTTAAATTTAATCAAAACTGTCGTAAAAAATAAAGTAGATCAAGCAATGATGAATTTTCTCCTATATAATACTCCTGTAAATTCACAAATTCTTACAGAGGAATTAGTATGCGACATAATCTTCGAACATAAAGCGTTTCCAGAAGAACTACTAAGGCAATTATATGAGATAGTTTTTGAATTCGTTGAAGCCCAATTCGGTGACTATTATAGATATGCTGATTTGCAGCAGAAATATTTAATTTAGAGCTTGAATGGATTATCTATTTATGTTAAAAAATTCATGATAATCCAGAAATTTTTCTTTTTGACTTCCTCTATTTAGTGGTGTTCTAGCATTAAAACACAGGATTCTGCTCCCATAATAATCTTGCCATTCATTCAAAGCTAATGCTATATTCAAAAATTGTTTTTGAAAATTAATAGGCGTTGAAAACTCGTGAAAATAGAGATATGGGTTTAACTTTGATTTTTGCTTTCGAGACAACCATCTTCTCTGAGAAATCCTGGAGTATACTACTTTTCCACACCTATCAAATTTTGAACTTAACTTGTTTGAGGTCAAACGAATGCCTAGAAGATTTGAATCCTCTTCCTTGGGCTTTCTTATCTTAAATTGGAAATCGAAAATAATATAGAAATTTTCTTTTAATTTTATAATGTACTTATCATTTACTAGAGCGAATATTGAAGGAATAATAAGACTCAAAACTAAGTAAATCACAAATACGACTTGAAAGAAAAGATCAAAAGGCGAATTCTGAAATTGAATCACTCCAAAATCCATGTATATCAAAATGCTTATGGCAATACTATTTAAGAGCAAAAACAAAAGACCACTATTATATTTTTTCTCAAATTCAAATCCAATGTTAGAAGATTCATTTTTAACAAAACTGATTAAAGAAGGAGTAAATTTCATGTATATTATTTTGAAAAGATATACAACCGAAAAGATGGTCGTACTGAATAAACCCCATGCAATAGTTAAATTTGAAAAAGTAGTATGGCTTATGGTGTTTAATATCATGATATTTCCGAAAAGATCTGGTTGGTAAGTCACAATTAAATATGTAGTATATATTGCTATAATAATGACAATATAAATCAAGGAACGTATCGTTTTTGTAAAAAATTCTTTTCTAATAATTTCAATTGAATTCATAGTACTTTCTTCATCTTCAAAAGTTAAATGATCTTTACGCCTGTTAGATGATCTCATTTTACTCCGCTCCAACGTTTTGTTTTTTCTAATTCTTCTTCTGGACTTAGCCAATATTTCTGTATTATATCTTTAAATAAAGAGAAATCAGGATTGTCTTTTTCATTTATTGAAACAACATGAAATTTTGATGTTTTCTTCTCAATTTTGATATAATTGTTCTGTTCTAAATAGTCAAATGCATGTAATAGTTTTTCTAATCTATCAATAGCCAAATTCCTTTTAACGTCCGTTTTATTAATAACCGTTTCAGAACCTTCCAATTTAGCTAAACTCATGAGTACTTGACCTCCACGGAGTGAACCAATTGTTGTAAGCTTGTCAAATATTCTACAGACACTTTTAATTATCTCGGTTATGTCATTATAAAAATTTACTTTTTCTTGTCCTTTTATCTCTAGAGATTTTGTAAAATCATCTATTTTGTATTTTTCTAAAAATTCATCGAACGTTAATGGCATTATATTTAATAATATCTTACGACATTAAAAAAATAATCCCACGCATAATGTAAGCAAGATGTAAATAAAAACTAAATTTACACTCGATCATGCTTAGAATACAAAAAATCTGTATTATTGGCAATGTTTTCCCGATATTTTGAAACTTTTACTTTCCCACTCCCTACCCATTGTATTTTTTTTGATAATATTACAGCATGAAATATAATTTTACCGTTTTGGAATCCACTATTTATTATTCTTTTCTCCCATAAAAATCCCACGAATACAAAGATCCTGTATTCGTTTTAGCTTTTTTTGTAATTCAACCCATTTGACAGACATTTCTATTTTTATAATATTTCATTCTAATGCTATATATAAGCAACGACGCTTTAAAAACGCCAAATTGATTTATTTACTATTTAATAACACTTCTAGCACCGAAACATGCACCATAACATTTCATAATTAGTTGCTTACGTTCAATTTTTAATTTTAGTAAAAAAATATGGAGGTAAAAGAAAAAATGGGACAAAAATTAGTAATGAGAACGTTTGAGCAAATATGTTTGGACAAGCTTCGGGAAATAGGTATGTCTTCCGCGAGAGATTGGGCGTTTGCAATGGGGTATAAAAATCCTAATGCACTTTCAAAAGTGATCAAACGCATTATTAAAACGATGCCCGAAGATATAATCGTGTATGATAACAGAAAGCCACGACTCTATCAAGTAGCGGACTAATATTTTAATTTATACGAAATTTATTCGTATAAATCTAAATTTTTTAGTATATTCTTTATTTTCGAAAAGACACCAAAGATAAGACTCAATTCTTTTTTTGAGACTAAACTACGTTCAAATATGTTTTTGAAAGCGAGGAGTACCCTTTCTTTTTTGTGTGTTCTAATTTTAAGAGTTTTAATTATTTTAGAAAGAATTTCATAAAGCAATATTCTATCCTGTTTATCAGCTAACAAAACAGGATTAATTCCTCTTCCTAATTGAATTGCATGAATCTTTTTAAAAAATTCATATAGAATTATTCCACAAGCGTGAGAAATGTTTAAAGTTGGGTATATATCTCCAGTGGGTATTCTAATTAAAACATCAGCAGTTTCTAACTCTTCATTAGTTAATCCTCGTGATTCTTTTCCAAATAGGATTGCAATTTTGATGTTCTTTTTTGAACTAGGAAGATTAATATCATCAGGAAAAATAGCCAATCTCTTTATGTTTCTATAATGCTTACCTTTAGCAGTGGTGGCAAAAACTAAGTCAAATTTCTTCATAAATTTTTTAAAAGCCTCAAGATGTTCCTCTTGATTTATTGTTATAATTTCTGAATTATCTAAAATATCGCTTCCATGCATCGCATAACCATGTGTTTCAGAACTAAGTATCTTTTCCTCATTTTCAATGGGATTAAAGATTGTTAAATTCTCGAAATTGAAATTCTTCATTATTCGAGCGATTGAACCAATATTTCCAGCATGTTCCGGCTGAACAAGTATAATATGAAATTGAAGATTTTTAAATTGTTTCAGCACTTCAGTTTCTTGATATGATTCTAATTCTTGTTTTAACTTTTTTTTATTCATTTTTGATTTTTTAAATCTTAATTAGGTTAGGAAATGAAAATGATTTCTTTAATTCATTGTTGCGGATTTGTTCCACAAAATATTCACTTCTCAATGGAGACAAATCCAGGAGGAGCAATTCAATTTGATTACCAAGTGGATTTAAAATGGGCAAAGGAATTAATAGGTGATGAAGTAACTATTATGGGTAATTTAAATTATAATAAACTTACTTATAGTAGTCCGAGTCAAGTATATGAAGATTGCATTAAGCATATTTCTACGGCTTCCCAAGGAGGGGGTTATTGGTTGGCGTTTGGATGCGAAATTCCTAGAGATTTACCTTTAAATAATATGAGAGCAATAATGAGAGCTACAAAATCATTTAAAACTAGTTAATCAACATCTTAAGAAGAGTTTATTTTTAAATTAAAATTTAAATAAATTCAATATACATTAATTTTATTAGAATCTTGATTTTTATTGAAAGTAAGTATTGGATTGAGTTAGAAAATTGATCGATTTTAAAAACATTCTGAAAGAATTACAATTTATTAACATAAGCACAGATAATTTCACCATATTCGAATGGAAACCAGAAAGATCCTATAAAAGTTTCATATTAGATATGAATATCGTGAAACAAAATCCCATGCGAAACATTTTTTTTCACGTAAATAAAGGGAATTTAAAAATTGCTTACATTAGATATGAGAAACAGATATGTTCAGCGGGAGCAGATACAGGGATGCAATTTCAAATGTTAGAAGCTTTAATCGAAGAAGTACATAAAATATTCAACGAGATTTATGACGTTGATTATATTTTGTCATATGGTAACTTTTCATCTGGCATTTTTAACAATTTTAAAACTCAAGTTAATGAAATTATTGCAAATTTTGAAAAATTGAGTTTAGTTAAAGTAATAAATATTCCATGTCCCGCGTGTAATAAAACTTTACCTCTCATTTTAAAGAATAGCTTTATTAAAAATGCGGAATCATATCCAGTACCTATTGTATATACACATAATGGTCATGCTCTACTAGCTTTTATCGATATGAACTTTAATGTTCGAGGTGTAGAACTAGTTAACATGACTGGTTAATATTTAAAGGTATTTTAATTATGTCTGAAGAAGAATTAGAAAACAATAAAGGATTGATATACGAAGCAGTAGTAAAAAAAACTAAAACAGGAATCACTTTTCCTAAAGAAATGAGAGCTTTATTATTTGATAGTAATGAGGATGTTTACTTTCAGCTTCGTGTTCCCAAAAATAGAAAATATATCCTATTAAAGATAATTAGTGAAGAAGAAGCGAATAAACTCTCTGGTAAGCAATTTATTTCAAAAGAAAAGAAAACAATTAGTGAAGTACCGAAGAGTGATCTAAAAAAATTATCATCCGAAAAGCAACCAAATTGGGCAGGATATTTTGTCTACGATTTCAAGAATCGAGATAAGATTCAACCCATTTTAGAATCAGCATTTTATAAGTTCGGTGAAGTCCCCTTAAACCTTGAAGATGCAATGGGTCGAGTGAAATATGTATTAGTTTCGTTTTTAACGTCCGTAAAAACTGAAAACGCGAAATTGTATTATGCTGTTGAAAAGTTTTTAATTGATGTTATTGAACAATTTAGCCATCCAAATTTACTTGATTGGATATTTGAAAAAATAATACCGAGAATTGAATCTAAATTTCTTTATGAATTAGCCTTACTAGACTTGGTGGAGGCCTCTATTCAAGCAAAGAGATGGGAAAAAGCCGAGTTATACATTTTCTACGTATTAAAAAATATTGATGATTACCCAAAATCGGAAATGTATAATATTATGAATAGTTTTAAGCAATTAGTCAAAAAAGTAAAATATGTTGAAAGATCGGATAAGATTGATATTCTATTAAAGGAAAAACTAATGGAATATGGGGAGGGTGTAGAAGATGCTGATTATAAAATTCAGATCGTGGAATTTCTCGAGGATTTAAATTATATTGAATTAGCTTATTCTCTTGCCAAAAAAGTTCAATTAAACTTACCTCAAGATAGTCTTCGTATAGATGATATACGAAAAATAGTAAAAAGGCTTCATTCAACTCCAATTACAGAGAATAAACCCAATTCAAGTTTGGATTTTGAGGAGGATGAAAATGAAGATGACGAAATTAATGAAAATGATGATTAAAATCGTACTAATCGTTTTTAGGTTTATCTAAATCATCGATTTTCTTTTCAGCTCGCTTTAGTTCATCTTCCTTAATTTTTTGCTCTTTTTCTTCAATTTTCTTCTGATGTAATTCGAGTTCAACTTGTGATAATTCCGATTCTTTTTCTATTAATTCTTCTTTTATTTTTAAAGCTTTTTCTCGTTCTTGAATAGCAATTTCCTCTAATTCTTTTTCCTTTAAATCTAATTCAATTTTTTTCTTCTTAATTTCTAAATTCTTTTTCTTTAGTTCAATTTCTTTATCGATGATTTCATTTTCTTCTTTTTTTATTTTTTTCTTAATTTTTTTTGGTAAATCTTCCGTTTTAGATGTGTCTTCTACTTCGTATTCGATACTTTCTTCTTTTAATTTCAATTTTTTCTCTTTTTCTTGGATGAGCTTTTCCTCTATTTGTTTTTCTTTTTCTTCTAATTCTAATTTCTTTTTCTTCAATTCAATTTCTTTCTTTTTCAATTCAAGCTCTTTATCAGAAATTTGAGTCTCTTCTTGCTTGATAACATTTTCTTCAGATACTTCTTCTTCCTCTTCTTCAACTATTTCATCAATTTTTTCAACTGAAACGATTGCTTTCAAAATATTATCAACACTTTGCTTGAGCTCTTCATTATCAGGATTTTCTTTAACCTGAGTTTTAATTATGCGAGTAACAAGAGATGGACTTATTGTTCCAAATGCTTTTAGCGCTTGAATTGCTTTTTCAATTACGAATGGTTTTTGATCCATCAACAAGTTTGAAATTTCAGATATTAATTCCTCATCCTCAATTTCCTTATCCCCTCCTGCCATGAATATAAGTAATTGTAATGCTGCTTCTCGAACATTTGGGTCTTCAGATTTTAGTAATTCGTCAGAGAAAGGTAGGAATAAATCACATTCATTTTCACACACATTTTTTAATAAAAGCAAAAAAGAATATCTCAATACTGAGTCTTTCTTCGAAAGATTTTCTAACAATGAAGGAATATCAATCACGAGTTGTTCTATTAAAAACCTAAGCACCGTACGTCCACCATGTAATGTTAATAACAGTTCGATAATCTCTTCTAATCTATCTAAATAGTCGTTATCAGTTGAATCTCCTAGATATAAAGCGATGATTTGAACTGCATCATCAAATCTATCATCACGTATGAAATCCTTTATTTTAACGATTTCCGGGTTTTCTTGTTTTTCTTCACTCATTTTCAGTTTTCTCTTACTTTTTTTTAATTTTAGGCCCAAATTATATAAAAATCATTATACAAACGAAAGATTATGTTAAATATTAACCTTAAATCTCTATAACGTAGAATTGGGATATTTTTATTACCTACTGAATTTGGATTTATTAGTAATTTAATTACTAAATCATCCCTTCGATTAAATGATAATTTAACATTTACACAATATTGACTTAAAACATCTAAATCATTAGGAAAGACATTCCAAAAATAATCATCTTTTTTTGACTCATTATCTTTTAAAGGAGGTTCTTTACTAACACTTTTAAGGATATCTACTGGAATAGTTGTCGTAATTTCGAGATTATTATTTGGATTTACTTTCAGCTTAACTTCAGGAAAAAAAATTCGAGCAAATAACTCACAAAGACTTCTTAATATTTCCAAATTGGTAATGCTCTCTCTATTAGCATTACAAAGCGCATAATTCTCATTTATAAATAGAACATGTATTTTCTCTTCGAATTTGAAGATGATAAAATTCTTGTTATTCGATATGATATATTGAAAATTTTCATCTCTATTTTGGATTCGATCATCAAAGATTTTTATTGCTTCTTTAAAATCCTTTTTTGAAAGAAATTTATTTAATTTTCTATAATCCCCATGAAAAAAAACATCCAAAAAATCGATCAAATAGAGAAATGCATCATTAGGTTTATATACAACGGTTTTATTTAGAAAATCTCGCTGTACTATGCCTTTATGTACACTATAGCAAAATTTAGGCTGATCATCGATGGTTAATCCATTCATTAGGCGGAGTTTGAGCAGGAACCTTCGTGTGCAAAGAGGAGTAAGGGTACATTGAATCCTATCGATTTCACATTCTTCAAAACATAACTTATGAATTCTTGTTTTCAATAACTCGAGTAATTCTGATTGAAATTTAGAATCTAACTCTTTCTCCAAGAAGTAAACGATATGTTCAGGTAATAAAGGCATTTTTGTAGAAAATTACGCTTTAAAGCATATTATTTTTGGTCAATTATAGAAAATATGGTTCGATTTCTAAAATCTTTTACTATTTTTCTTTTCCTCTCTTAGTTAAAATATATTAGGAAGAAGAAATATATGATTATTAAGCATCTTATTTGGTATTATAAAAGAATATAACTTCATTAATTATGCTACGTCAAATACATGTATTTCATAAAGCAAAAAAACTTCCAATATTCAGTTATTCTTATGCCATAGCACTTGGAGACAAAGAATTAAAAAACGTTATAGAATTAGTTAAGTCTTATTTGGAGATGCCAATGCCAGGTAAGACATTTCAGAGACCAATTGCAGATTTTCAGATATTCTATCGATCTTCAGGAGATTATACCATAATATTCGTTGTAGATCTGATTGATCAATTAGAAAGGGTCGAAGCAGCATTAAAGGCTACTGTAGCACAATTTATAGAATTATTTAAATATCCCGAAGAGATGGAAGACTCCGAATTCAAGAAAAATCAATTTTTAGAATTCATTGAGCCATTACAACAAGAATTTCATTCAAAGATATCCATTATAGGTCCTACTAACTCGGGGAAAACATCCTTATATGAGCTATTGCGAGACGGGGATGAAAAACATATAATGAATTTTGCGAAGGTTTCAACTTATTCAATTAATAAACTCTCATTCGATATCTGGGATTTTGAACTAAAAGATAACTTCTCTCTGCTATGGCCAAAGTTTATCAGTGGTTCAGATTTGGTCATTTTTATATTTGATATATCTAATTATCATCTAAGAGTCATTGAACATTTCAGATCTCTTTATAATCAAGATGCAATATTATCAAAATTAATAATTATAGGAAACAAGCGAGATCTAATAGACGACTCAGATATTAAATTTATAAGAAATGAATTAGAGATTCCAGATTTTAATGAAATGTCGATGAAGGAAACTGAAGCAAGACAGCAGTTTGATCAAATTATTTCTGAAAAGTTAAATTTAAAAAAATCTTTGCCAGATGAATATTTCACGTTATTAAAAGAGGCAGAAAATTTAGAAGAGAAATCAAATTTAGTAATGGCAATTGCAAAATATAAAGAACTGATAAAAATGTGTGATAATTACCAAGATCTAAATTTGATACAAAATTTTACAACTAAAATAGAAAGTCTTCAAGCAAAAGTTGATGAACGAAACCAATTGAGAAAGATTAGGGAAAGTAGAAAAAAGTTTGAAATACCTGATAAAATACAATTTGATACTAAAATAAAGGTAAAGCCATTACCTGGTGAGGATCAAATCTCTCAACAAAAAGTGAAAAAATTTCAATCCTTTGGCACATTAGAAAAGGTTAATAAAGAAGAGAAATCCCTCGGGGGTCTCACTTTATTTGATAAAGATGAAAAGACAGAGGATAAAAGATTTTTGACCCCTTCGGACGTGAAAATTGATTTAAAAGGAGGAAAACCTTTAAAATCAGAACCTAAACCATTAATAATTGAAGAAAAGTTAGAGCCTACGATTGATGGAGTCATTAATCCAGATGAATTAAAAAAATTAATCGAAAAAAAAGGGAGTTCTTTAAGTATTAATCTATGTAAGCAACTTATCTCAGATCTAGAAAAAGCATTATCAAGACCTTTAAAAATTGAAGATCTCGAAATGGCAGCTGAAGTTTTTGTAAGAAATGAACTTAAAATATAATCTTTTTTTCACATTTTAATTATTGAAGTTAATCTTTATTGAAATTGATGATAGTCCTATTATGTTTGTTAAGACATAAAATGCATGAACTACCAAAATAATAATTAGACTTGTAAAGATTATTATATTAGATTGAATCTGAAACGAAAACAATGGATTTAGAATAATATAGAAAGATATAATGCTTATTGGGAATGAAACAATTAATCCTGAAATTAATGCTGATATTCCTAAAAAGCGATCTTCTTGGAATAGATTATGAACTTTATTCAGACTATCCGTATCAACTTTTTTTATTTTAAATTGTAATGGAACCATGAGCAAAAACTTAGCTAAAAATACGAAAAATATATAGTTCAAAATAATGCTATTGAATGTCAGATCTATGAAAAAAAACAATGAAGCCATGAGTAAAACGCTATTAAAATCCAATATAAATAGACATCCCAATGTTTTCCTTAAAGAAATTTTAGTTCGTCCAAAATTAATAAAAAGTTCATTAAAAATATTGAAACTTGTAACAATCAGTCCTATAATAGATATTATTAGAAAAATTAACCCGATTAGAGGTGAAAAAGGCCCAGTTAAAAAGAACGAACGTATTAGGAAGAACAGAAGAGAATATAGAGTGATCATGTAAAGACTTAAGGTTTGAAAATCAGAATCTTTAAAGAATTTATTTAAAAGCAAATTAAAAGGGAAAACACCTGCTAAAGTCCCGATGGCAAAAAGTAAAATGATTACATATATCCCAAAACCAGCATTTAATCCTATAATAGAAACATTACTTGTTAATAGGCTAAAAAAGAGAGAAACTATAAAGATACCAGCAATACCAGTTGAAATTGAAATTATAAACGGGAGGTAATCATTGAATTCTTTAGGGTCTCCACTTACAAAAAAATTAATCAAAATAAAAAATGCTAAACAAGCAAGCCAACCAGCTATAATTAAAACATTTTCTGCAAAGATTATCCCAATTAAACTTGTAGCAATCATGACGAATGAATTTTGAAAAAGGCGATCAAGATTAGGTTTTATAATGATTGAAATTAAATTATGGATTACTATTATTTCAGAAAAGAAAATCAATACGACATCAATTAGTAGGCTATGGGATTTTAAATTAAGCAATAGTTGCAGAGGATTAATAATTAGGAACGCAATAAAAACCATTTTTATTAATTTTAAGTTGAAAGCTCTGCTTTTAATCCACAAACTAAGTGTAGCTACGATTAATAGTGCTATTAATTCGATATTGATATAAATTTCTTCCATTTTAAATACCTAAATAATTAAATTTTAAAAAGTTTTTATTCTTCCTTAAATAAATCTTCTTTGTCAAGAGTAGCATTATTATTTCTAATTACTATGAATATTAAAAGAATTATACTCATTATAATGACTCCCGTGGTTATAAGTTGTATGTAAATCATTGTCAAAATCAAGTTTAATATTACTAAAATAATAATAAAAAATATAGAAATAGTGAAATTCTCATAGTTTAAAGTATTCATAATTAGACCTTTATATATTTTATAATATTCTATTTATTTCTTTATTATAAAAAACTTAAGAAAGAAGTAATATTTAGAAGTTTCTACTTCAGAAAAATTTCTAAACTTCAGAATACTAAACTTTTTTTTTCTAATGATATTAATCTGTTTAAATTAATTTATTTTAAACTAAAACTGTATAAAAATGTCAGCTATAGAAGAATTACGAGATTATTTTACTGAAATTAAAAGACTTTCATATATAAATTCCCTATTAAATTGGGATCAAGAAACTTATATGCCTTCTGGTTCTGTAGAAGGACGAGCAAAACAACTTTCCTTGATTGAAAAACTAATCCATCAACGAGTAACTGCCGATAAAACGGGTGAACTGATTAATAAAGCAAAGGAGCAAAAAGATTTAGATGTAATTCAAAAAGCATTAATCCGGGAATCAGAACGAGAATACCTACAAGCAACCAAATTACCTGAAAAATTGGTAATGGAAATTTCTGAAACAGGATCTAAAGCAGTAGAAGCTTGGAAAGGAGCTAGGCAGAATAAAAAATTAAAAGGTTCTGATTTTGAACCCTTATTAGAAAAAAATATACGATTACAAATAGAAAAAGCAGAAAAATTGGCAACCCATCCTGATCCATATTCAACCCTAATTGATTTATTTGAGCCAGGAGCAACCTATAAATGGATTGTGGATATTTTCAATAATATAAAACCAAAATTAAGTGACTTTGTTAAAAAACTCGATTTATCTGCAAATAAACCAAGGCAAGATATACTTCGTAAAAAATATGATGTAAAAAAGCAGTTCGACCTTAGTATTGAGATTGTGAAAAAGCTAAACTTTGACTTTAATCATGGAAGACAAGATCTTTCAACACATCCATTCACTACTTCATTATCCTCGATGGATACTAGAATTACCACGAGAACAACAGAGGATTTTTTAAATGAATGCATTTTTGGTACAATACATGAGACAGGGCATGCTCTCTATGATATGGGATTTAAAAAAGAAATACATGATACAATTCTAGCAGATGGATGCTCCATGGGTATTCATGAGAGTCAATCTCGCATGTGGGAAAATATCGTTGGGAGAAGCAGAGAATTTTGGAAGTATTGGTATCCGACTTTTCAAGAATATTTTCCAGAAAATTTAAGTAATTATCCGATGGAAGAGTTTTATAGATCTGTAAATGTTGTGAAGCCTTCCTTTATTCGTGTAAATGCTGATGAAGTTACTTACGGATTACATATCATCTTGAGATTTGAAATAGAAAGAGATTTGATTGACGGAAAGATAGAAGTAAGTGAGTTACCGGAAGTCTGGAATTCTAAATTTGAAGATCTTTTGGGCATTACTCCATCAGATGATGCAGAAGGGTGTTTGCAGGATATACATTGGGGATGGGGACTAATCGGATATTTTCCAACCTACTTCCTTGGTAGTCTTTATGCTTCGCAAATTTATGCCAATGCCTTAAATAAAAATCCAAGTTTACCCAAAAATTATGAAAAAGGAGAATTTTCATTTCTTCTTACATATTTAAGGGAAAATGTTCATCAATATGGTGCAATTTATAGAGCCAATGAATTAATTAGAAGAATAACTGGAGAAGACTTGAATCCAGACTATTTCTTCAAGTATATTGAGGAAAAATTTTTACCTATTTACAATTTGTAATTTTTTTAACCTCTATTTATTAAAAAACCAACTTTGGCTTCATTAATAACAAAATTGATAAATCTGATTTTTTAACTATGAATTATTCAAGTATTTATGCCTAATGAAAAAAAACAAACTTCAGCTAAACAGTTAGACCCAACCCAGAGAATGTTGAAAGCAATGGCTTTTTTAAAGCCTGATCATGTTCCTATACTGTTTTTCCCGGAATTTGATTTGATGGCTGATTTTGCAGAAAAAAAAGTAAAAGATTATTTATCTGATGTAGACTTACAGATTGAAACTGGAGAAAGATTTAAGGAACGATTCCCTGAAGCATATTGTGCCGTTTCAATATATCAACCTTATGCTGTTGCTGAAGCTTTGGGTTGCAAGTTAATGGAACCGGAGGATTTAATTCCATCAGTAATAGAACGTGCCATTAAAGGCCCTAATGAGATAGAATCGTTTAAAGTTCCTGAAAATTTATGGGACGTGCCGGGTACGGGAGATTGGCTCAAAAAAATCGAATATTCATTAGATTCTGGAATTAGACCCGCTGGAACAGGAGAATTCGGACCAGTTGAGATAGCGGGATTAATTTATGGATATGATAAATTAATGTTCCATTTTATTAAAAAGCCAGATTTAATGCATAATCTAATTGAAAAGTGCATGAACATTGTTATTCAATTTCAGAAAGAATGGGTTAAATTAATTGGTGGGTTCTCTACAATAATAATGATAGCTGATCATGTTAGTGGATTTATGAATAAAAAACTAGTGGATGAATTTTTTAGTCCTTATCATGCACGAGTTTGTGAGGAATTAAAACCCCTGACTGGAGCGATGATGTATCATTCAGAAAATCGCAGCGATCATTTTCTTCACGAAATTGGAAATTGGGGGTATTCATTATTTCATGGACAAGAATGGGGAAATCATGTTAAAGCAAAGGAAATTG
Organism: uncultured archaeon; assembly: GCA_964632315.1. Lineage (GTDB taxonomy): Archaea > Asgardarchaeota > Lokiarchaeia > Sigyniarchaeales > SOKP01 > SOKP01. Next base: position 29,288 of record CAZWEM010000038.1, on the reverse strand, counting down.
TTTCGAATTTGGAGAATAAATTTGCACTTATAGGACAAATCCCAGGAAGAGACGTAATGTTGCGTGAACCTAATGAAATAGTATTAGAACAGAAAATAATTGAAAATATTAAAATTTATGGTCCTGGCAGTGGATATATTTTATCAACTGGTGGTGGAGTAAATCGAGGAACTCCATTAGAGAGATTAGATATGATGATTAATTTAGCAAAAAAATATGGTAGGTACAAAACAAAAAAAACCTTAATAGATCCAAATTTAGAACAACTATAAATTTTTGAATAAACAAATAATCATTAATTAGTTAAACTATACGAGTTAATGTAAATGGAAAAATTACAACAATTAAAAGAGTATTTTGCTGAAATTGTTAGATTAAATTATATTAGATCCCTTTTAAGCTGGGATCAAGCTGTTTATATGCCCAAGGGAGGAAATATAGGGCGATCAGAACAAATTGCATTAATGAGTCAATTAGTTCATAAAAGAATCAAATCAGAAAAAACAAATCACTTGATAAAAGAGGCTGAAAAAGTCCCAAATATGAATGACATTGAAACTGCCTTAGTCAGAGAAGCGAGACGAGAATATGATCATGCAATTAGGATTCCCGATGAATTAATAGGAGAGATTTCTAAACAAGCATCTATCGGGTTTATTAAATGGGAAAAAGCAAGAGAAAAAAGTGATTTTTCAATATTTAAACCATCACTAGAAAAGATAATCGAATTGAAAAAGGAATATGCTGAAAAGCTCGCTACAGGCCCCACTCCTTATTCGACTTTAATCGACCTTTATGAACCTGGTGCTACTTATAGCTGGATTTCATCCATATTTACCGAACTCAAACCAAAACTAATAAAAATTGTTAAAAAGTTAGGTGCATCTAATAATAAACCTTCTCAAGCAGTATTGAAGAAAAAATATGACCCTGAAAAACAATGGCAAATTAGTATTGAAGTAATAAAGAAGTTAAATTTCAATTTTGATGTTGCTCGCCAAGACAAATCGACTCATCCCTTTACCACTTCAATCTCATCGAACGATACCCGCATAACTACTCGTATTAATGAAGAATTTCTTCCAGCATGCTTATTTGGAACGATTCATGAATGTGGTCATGCTTTATATCAAATGAATTTTATGGAAGAAATTCATAATACCTTGCTAGCTGATGGATCATCTATGGGCATTCATGAGAGTCAATCAAGGCTATGGGAAAATATTATTGGAAGAAGCAAGGGATTCTGGAAATTTTGGTTTCCACAATTTCAAGAGACATTTCCAAATGTTTTAAAGGATTATCCTTTAGAAGAATTCTATCGATCTATCAATGTGGTTCAACCTTCTCTTATAAGAGTAGAAGCTGATGAAGTAAGCTATGCCCTTCATATCATTTTGAGATTTGAATTGGAAAAAATGATTGTTGAAGATTCAGTTGAAGTAGATGAACTACCCGAACTGTGGAATGAAAAAATGGAAAACTTGCTTGGTATACTACCACCAAATGACGCACAAGGAATACTCCAAGATGTACATTGGTCCGGCGGTGGGTTTGGTTATTTCCCTAGTTATGCTTTGGGCAACCTCTACGCTGCACAAATTTATAATAAAGTACTTTCCGATATCCCAAATTTACGGATTGATATCGAAAATGGAAGATTTTCGATCCTATTAGATTACTTAAAGGATCATATTTATCAATATGGAAAAACATATTACGCCCGAGATTTAATCAAGAAAGTGTCTGGAGAAGATCTCAACCCGATGTATTTTATAAACTATATTGAGAAAAAATTCTATCCAATCTATGGAATATAATCTTTTTTAGGATATTCTACTCAAAAACATTTAACCCTGAGAAATATGTTGCTACGTGTGAAAAAGTTCTCTGAGAAGTTACTCCAACCACTTGCGAGAAAAATCAAGAGAATTCCTGCAAATTTTATTACGATTGGTGGTATGATCTCTACTATAATCGTGTTTTTTGGCTTTATTTTTAAATTACCACTTCTATTTGTCATTTTTCTTTTCATAACTGAATTTTTAGACCAATTAGATGGCGTAGTTGCAAGACTTCAAGGTCCTACAATTTTAGGAGCCTTTTTAGATTCAACTCTGGATCGAATTGGTGACTTTTTTTTATATTTTGGGTTAATTCTTGGGCTTTATACTTCCATAGAAATAGGATTAATAGCTTTAGTAGGTGCTTTCCTAACTAGTTATACGAGGGCAAAAATAGAAGCTTTAGGAATCGACAATTTATATGGAGTGGGACTATTGGAACGAACGGATAGAGTTCCAATATTATTTATTGGATCATTAATACAGATTTGGATTCCAACGGCTTTAATGTGGACATCTATATTTCTTGCGATTGGATCAACCATAACAGTAATCCAGCGTATTATGTTTGCTTACCTAAAATTTAAAGAGAAAAAGGCAGAATAATAGGAATTAAATCAAATTTGTATATTTCTCTTTTTATAATTTATTAAAACATCTTGACAGATCATTAGCTAGAGAATTGGTTATGATTGTTTCGGAAGTCAATATTAAATTAGTGATATTAGGCACTGGTGAGGTCGGAAAGACATCTATAGTTCAATCTTATCTAGGAAAAGAAGTTCCTTCCACATATATCCCTACAATAGGAAGCAACATCTCTCGGAAAGAATATAGACTTGAAAACGAGCATATAAGAGTAAATTTATGGGATATCGGAGGACAGAGATCTTTTAATCCAATAAATCATAGCTTTTTTAATAAAGTTGACGCCGCTTTTCTGGTATTTGATTTATCTGAGCTAAAAGAATCATTAAATGAACTTCAAAAAGTGTATTTAAAACAAATCAAAGAATTTTCCATAAAATTAAGGGAAATTTCTGAAATAATTAATTTGTATCAAAATAAGCTATCCCCTATTAGTTAGTCTATTAATTCAACCGTCAAGTTGTAGATTTAATCATGATTAAAATTATAATTTGGATTATAGTAAACCGTGAAATTACACTTATTAAAAGTAGGTAAAATTCGATCTAATGCAAAATCAAGAGCCAGATATATTAAAAATCTGTCATCTTTGATGTAATTTACTATCTTTACATCAAGTTTACCAACTCCAATACCCATTGCGTGAACGTAATTTATTTCCCAGTCTATAAAAACTAAATTTTCACTTGTGCTTGGAAGTGGTTGATAACTGACTGGGAGGCTCCTCGTCTCATTTAAATATATATATTTGACATTAAAAAAATCAACAGAATTGATAGCATAATGCTTATCAGTAAGAGTATGATTCCCACATGAATTTACGTTGTAAGGTAAGAAATCTTGAGTATAATCACAGATTCGAGACCATTTAAAGCAATTAACGAATTGAACCCGGAGTTGTCCATAATTAGAAGTTGCAGTTATATTATAACAATCTAAAGATGAATCATCTATTTTACTCGTTTGGTAAAAATTCTCATCAACTTCTTCAAAAGAACCAACTGGTTTTATAAATACTTTACTGCCAGTTATAGTAGATAGCGAAACCTGACTCCTCATAATTGAGAGAGGACACCAAATCTTAACTCTAAAATCTGTATTTGAGTAAACGTTTAAGTTGACATTATTAGATTTAATAAAATGATTTGCCCAATAAAATTGAATATATCCATTATTCGAATTTAAATTTATGTCTGCTATTGAATTAAACTTAACATTCCAAATATCATGTAATTGCACGCCAGTATTTGAGTTACAAACGAAATTATTTGAAAAAACAAGATGATCCAAAGTTGTTTTTATCTTTCCGGTATCACTTGACAAGCGAAAATCTCCATAAATTAAGCTTTTGTTTAACTTGATATTCAGTTCCCCTGAAGTACTCTTAAAAAAAAAATCTTTTATTTCGACATTGAAAGCGTTAAAATTAATATTGCCGACTTCTGTATTCGATATAAAACTATAAAGAAACATAGGATTGAAAAATATTTTCAGATTTAAGGAATCTATATCTATGTTTTTCTGAGTATCAATGAGTATCTTTATTTTAGTATCTTGAACTGTATATTTTGTTATGATACATTGTTGAGGTAGATAATAACCAGAATATTTAATGTCCCATTTAACTTCGATTATATTTGAAGAAGCTTGATTCATTTCTATAAAAAAGATATTCCCTACTGGAACCTGGGTATTAATCTCAACTTTAGATGCATTCCTAGTGAAGTTTGAGATTTGAGTCGAAGCACTAGCGCTTTTTATGGGCACATTTAAATAAATAATTAAAGCTGTTGAAGAAAGAATAATCACACCACCAATAGCTAAAATAATATTAATAATATCGCTTCTTTTCATATTTTATCGTTAGTTTGTCTCTGTTTCAACATTGAATTTATCTTACTAGTAAAAAGAAATTCAGTAAACTTATAAAAGTAATCTTCTCTCGATGAGTTTATGATTTAAAATAAAAAAGATGATTATTCAAAATGTTTATTAATTTGGACGTAATCTAGGGGGAGGCACGAATACTTTTCTCATCCCTTCTAATAAGGAAATTGCATTTTCAGGGCAAAAGTGAGCACAAACTCCGCATCCAATACAATACTCTGCATTTCTTATTGCTTTATCATTATCATCAAGTTCAATAGCATCAGTAGGGCAACGCTCAACACAGATACCACATCCGACACAAAGTTCTTGATCAATGTTAGATAAATAATTGGTGGAATTAATCATTGGCATTGTCCCACCTTTCCACAATTCAAAAGTTCCGCAACAATCCTTGCAACAGTTACAGATGGAAGTTTCATCTTTAGAAATGTTTCCTTGAGGATGGTATACTTTATGAACCAACCCAGCTTCCGCAGCATCATCAATTAACTTTAAAGCTTCTTCTTGAGAAATTAATCTTGAAAATCCATTTTCAGAGGTAAATTTAGCAGATTTCCCAAGTGTAAAGCAAATTTCTCTCGGGGCATCATACTTACAGGGTTCACCTAATAAATCATGATGTTGCCTGCAAAAACAGTGCCCTACAGCAATATCATCAAAACTTCGGATGATTTCCTTAATATCTTGTTTAGGTAAAATCTTTTCACCTGGGGAGTCAATTTCTTGATTGATTTCTATTTCGATCTCTTTACCATCAATATTTTTTAGAATCGGAATTGTTCGATCGACGGGTGGGACAACAGAAAATGCTGGAAGAAACATATCGTATTTCTCTTGAATTATATCCCTTATTTCTCCAAAAAGTTTTTTAAAAAGGACGGCTACTTTTTTTTCCTCATCCGTATATTTAATTTTCTTCATAAGGTAATATTCAAATATACCAATGAAGATAGGTGGCAAAATTCTGTAGATTGTTAATCCTTTTGAACTTTGTGATTTAAAAACGGCTCCCTTTTTAACTAATGGTTCAATTATGTTTAATATTTCATCTTCTTCCATTTTACTATACTTTTTTAGTTCTTCCATCGTTTGAGAAGTTTTCCTTCTGAAAGCCTTTATTATAAATTCTGCTTCTTCAGATGTGTAAAGAATCTTTAAAATTTCCATAAGTGTATCTGTTACTGGAAATGGAAGCATACCCGCTTTGATAATAATATTTCCCGCTTTTTTATATAATTCATCTGACATTTTTGTTAAAAAACCTTTATCCTTTACTGATATATTCTGATTAAATTTAATAATTTATAAAAGAATAATTTTTGGTTAATAACTAAGTTAAAATTTGAAATTGACACAATCACTAATATAACAACTACTAAATTTATTGAAAAAAATGGTTAATGTTTTAATAGTAGGTCATGGTGCACGAGAACACGTAATAGGAGAAACTTTAGTTAAATATGGTGCAAGACTTTTTGCATTCATGAGTTTTAAGAATGCTGGATTAGAAGATTTAAGTCAAGGAAGAATCAAGATACATTCTGAAACTGATTTTAAAGAAATCACAAATTTTTGTAAAGCAAATAAAATTGATTTTGCTGTGATTGGTCCGGAAGCGCCTTTAGTTGTAGGTATTGTTGATGCTCTCGAAAAAAATGAGATTCCTTGTGTGGGTCCCAGAATTGAGGCAGCTCAGCTCGAGGGATCTAAAGTCTTTATGCGAAATTTACTTGATAAATACAAAGTCGCTTCAAATGTTCAAAGTAAGCAATTTAAATCAATGGAAGGGATAGATGAATATTTAAATAAAGTCGGAGAAGAGAATGTTGTTGTAAAACCCGATGGTCTAACAGGTGGGAAAGGTGTTAAGGTATTTGGTGATCATCTATTTTCCAGAAAAGATATTTTAGATTATTGTAAAGAAATCACTAACTCCAAGAACTCTCTCCTCTTAGAGGAAAAATGTGATGGTGAGGAATTTACATTACAAACTTTTTGTGATGGTAAAAATGTTGTTGGAACTCCTTTAGTCCAAGATCATAAGCGAGCATACGAAAATGATGAGGGGCCTAATACTGGAGGGATGGGATCATATTCTTTAGAAGATCATTTAATGCCCTTCATTACTAAAAGTGATGTTGATGATGCTATAAAAGATATGGAGAAAGTAGTTGCTGCAGTTAAAAAGGAAACAGGAGTACCGTATAAAGGATTTCTTTACGGTCAATTTATGAAAACGAAGAATGGAAATAAATTGATAGAATTTAATTCTCGTTTCGGAGATCCTGAAGCTATGAATGTTTTACCATTATTAAAAACCAATTTCATAGACATTTGTTATGGAATAATTAATAAAAATATTACAACCAAAGTTGAATTTGAACGAAAAGCAACTGTTTGTAAATATTTAGCTCCTGAAGGATATCCCACAGCTCCATTAAAAGATGAGAAAATTATTATAAATCATGAAAAATTGCATGAATTGGGCGTAAAATATTACTATGCTTCAGTTTACAAGAAAGATAACGGAATATTTACCACTTCTTCTCGAGCGATGGGTATTTTAGGAATTGCAAATAATTTAAATGATGCCGAAAAAATTGCTGAGGCGGGTGTTCATTGTGTTGAGGGAAAATTATTCCATCGAAAAGATGTAGGGACAGCTTCATTACTTCAAAAAAGAATTGATCACATGAATTCTATACTTGCTAAATAAATCTAATTCAATTTTTTATATTTTATAAAAGGTAAATTATAATAATCTTCGATTTAACCTTACTTGATTATGGATTGGAAGTCTTTAAATGAAAATTATAATGACCTAATAAAACAACTATTTCACGCTAAAAAGTGGGAGGATCGTGCTGAAGCAGCTCGACAGTTAGGATTTTTGCAAGATGGAAGAGCAGTCAATTTATTATGTAAAGCATTAAAATCAGAAAAAGATTCCTCCGTTTCTTTGAGGATCATCGAGGCTTTAGGAAGAATTGGAGATGGTAGAGCAACATTACGAATTTTAGAAAATTTAAATTATGAACTCGAAAAGGAACATCTTGATAAAAGGAATTTGATTTTTATTATTGAAAGCCTAATGAGAATAAAAGATAAAAGAGCATTACCGCAGCTTAGTCCATTTTTAGATTCTGAGTTCGAAGAGATAAAAAATTTAGCGGTAAAAGCTTTTGATTCAATTGAGCCAAGGTGGCGGGAGATACTAGAAGGTGAAAAGCGCCAAAAATCGATAAAAGAAATTTTTGATGCTCGATTATGAATGAACTTTATTAGGATTTGAAAAATTTATCATAAAATTTTTTTCCTTTCCTGATATCTCTAACTGACAAATTTAATTGAAAACCTTTCTTCAATATTTGCTTGAACATGATGATTGATACTGGAAATAAAATTGAATTTATAATATCATAAGGAGGCGGCATAGTCACAATTGAAACAATTAGACCTAAAATGATAACAAGATCTAAAAATACTGCAATAAATAGTCTTTTTTCATAGTATTCTTCAAAATTTTTTTTTTTTAACGTTTCATGGCAAATACAACAAAGTAAGGGAAGATCTATTCCTTTACGTTGTTTAATATATAACATTTGAATAATAGTTAACATCCTATCAATTTTATTACCACATAAAACGCATTTAAAGGAAACTCTTTCTGCTCTATCCTCTTCTATCTTATCAATTTCTGATTTTGGAAAGAAACACTCATCTACTTGATAATGTTTGCAAGTTTTACAAGTCAATATCTTTTCCATTTGAACTTCTTGATAATGAGTCTTGCCTGGCATTACGAAAAATGGATATGATGAGTGAGCTTGACAAATTACTCTTCCTTTGGTATCAATTTCGAATGATGGCTCGATGAATGACAATGATATTCCTCAATTTTTAGAAGTATTATCTAATATATTTATTTTAGTCTTATAATTAGTAAAATTAAATATAATTAATATATCATAACTGTAATTATTATCTAGATAAGATTAAGATAAATTTAACTAGAGGCGAGATAGAAGAATGGAATCTTTTCCCGATCAGAACTATGATATCAACAAGATCTTGTTCAATAATTTTGATGGATTAATTTATATTTTAGACGAAGAATTAAACTGTGAATATATTAACCAGAAAAAACATCTAAACGAACTTGGTTATTCTTCTCATTTAAAAAATATGACCGAATTTATTCATTTTGAAGATAAAACCAGATTTCTAAAATTCTTGGATAAAGTTCTCAATGAAGGTAAAGCAATTGATCAAGTTAGAATTCAGAGTAAAAAAGGATATCAATTTTATGAAATTAAGGGATCCAGCTTAAATTTACCATCAGAAAAAGTAAAAATTCTTCTCTTGATGCACGATATCTCTGAATTTAAAGAATCTGAAGCAATCTGGGAATCCAAGTTGGACCTCTACAAAGAAATTACAGCTAAGTTACCTGAGATACGATACTGGAATTTACTCCGATCAAACGATTCAAAAATCGATTTTCACGAAACTCGCGAGATGTTGGATCTAGTAATTGATAATATTCCACAACTCATATATTGGAAGGATCTTGAACTAAAATACTTAGGATGTAACATTAATTATGCTCGAATTAACGGGATAAACGATGTGAGATTTTTAAATGGAAAAACTGACGAAGAATTAATTTGGCCAAAAGATAATTTAAGTCATATCAGACAGTGTGAGAATAGAGTAATTCAAAACAATAAGAGTGAGGCATCAATTGAATCTTGGATAGCTGCAGACAAATCGAAGGTTTATTATGAAGTCAATAGAGTTCCACTTCATGATTTAGAAGGGAACGTAATAGGTATTCTATCAACTTATAGCGATATGAGTGATCGATTTAAAGCAGAAAAAAAAATAAAAGAATCGGAAAAAAAATATCGTTCCATCTTAGAGAATATAACTGAAGGATATTATGAGGTTGATTTAAATGGCAATATTACCTTCTTTAACGATGCATTTCGAGAAATAACAGGATATTCAAAAGAAGCTCTTTTAGGAAAAAATTATGCCGAAATGACCTATCAAGAAAATCAAAATCGCATTTTTGAATCGTTTAGCAATGTCTACAAGACTGAACAAGGAATTCAAAATCTTGAACTTGAATTTTTTAATAAAGATGGTCAAACTGTTTATGTGGAAGCTTCGGTTAATTTAAGATATGATTCAGAAGGAGCTAAAATTGGATTTTTTGGGCTAATCAAAAATATTACTGAAAAATATTTATTACAGCGGAAGTTAATCGCTTCAGAAAAGAAGTATAGACACCTTTTTGATAAATCTCCTAATGCAATTTGGTTAGTAGATTCGAATGGGAAAATATTAGATGTAAATTCTACTACAGATAAATTTCTTTCGCATAAATTTGTAAGTAAAGAGTTAATTGGCAAGAATTTTGAAGATATTCTATTGATGTTCGGTAAATCTGATTATTATATCCCATTTTTTAAAGAAAAATTTCAAAAGTTCTTAGATGATGTTAGAATGAAACCTCTTGACTTTCAAATTACTAGAGCAGATGGGAAAGAGCTATGGTTAACTTTACAAAGCTCGAAAATTAAGTTAGGAGATGAAACGTTAATCCAAGTTTTAATTGGGGATATTACCGAGAAAAAAATCACCAATATCAAGTTAAAAAAATCAGAAGAAGCGCTTAGAATTTTAAATAAGGATCTGGAAACTATGGTATCCAAAAGGACCAAAGAACTACAAGAATCTGAGGAAAAGTTCCGTAATATTGCTGAACAATCAAATTTAAGTATTGCTATCTTGCAAGATGGGTATTTGATTTACACAAACGCTGCACTTTCTAAAATGACAGGTTATACCAGTGAGGAGATTAAAGATTGGCCAAAAAATGAATTTATACAAAAAATTCATTATGACGATTTAGAAATGGTTGTAGAGGAATTAAGAAAAAAACTCGATGAAGATTCTGATTTAAGTTCTCATTATGTGTGTAGAATAATGACTAAAACTAATAAAATCAAGTGGATTGAACTTCATTCGAAACGAATCCTTTACAAAAGAAGAGCAGCTATCTTCATTACTTTTATAGATATCACTGAAAAACGTGAAGCAGAAGAAAAGCTAATTGAATCAGAAAAAAAGTTTCGTCATCTGTTCGAAAATTCTCCATACGGAATAATTTTACTCGATCGATTTGGTAAAATAGTTGATATGAATTCTACAATATCAAAATTATTTGGTTATAATAAAGACCAATTAATTGGAAATAATTATTTAGAATTAATCGGAATTTATCCCAATGAAACCCAACCAGCAGTAAGAGACATACAATATCTAATGGGTAAAAAAAATCTTTCAGATCCTAGTGTTAAAACTCGTCTCACTAAAATTTTTAAGAAGGATAAAAGTGTTGCCTGGATCCAATCTGAAATATCGGAGGTGTCGATTGGAGGAGAGACTCTTTTTCAAGTTCTTATTCAAGATATTACGGAAAAAGTTATTGCCGAAGAAAAGCTAAAAGATTCAGAGAAAAAATTACGTGAGCAAAATATTGAATTAAAAGAGTTAGATAAACTCAAGACAGATTTCATTAGTATTGCAGCACATGAACTCAAAACACCCCTTATTTCTGTGGGTGGATATGTAGATCTTATTTTAATGAGAGAAAAAGAAATAAAATCATCAATTAAGGAAGATTTAAATAGGGTTTTGAGCAACGTGCATAGATTGGAGGATTATATCAATAAATTATTAGATGTGATGAAGATTGATGCTAAAAAAATGGAGCTTGAAGTTCGATCCGAAAAAATTGGTGACCTAATAAAAAACAGTATCAATGAATTGCATTTTCAAATAAATCAGAAAAAGTTGAATATAATAATGGATATCGACGAAAACATTTATTTAAATGTCGATCGTTTCAGAATGTCTCAAGTTTTCTCTAATCTTATCACAAATGCAATCTATGCATCGAAGAATTCAGGTACAATTTGCATAAAAGCTTTTAAAGACAAGGATTCAATTAATTTTAAAATCATTGATCATGGAAAGGGGCTAAATAAAGAACAGATAAAAAAATTATTTGGCAAATTTGTAGCTTTGGAGAGAGATTTGGATAAATTTTCAACTTTTGAAAAAGGAAGCGGATTGGGACTATATATATCTAAGGGAATCATTGAAGCTCACGGTGGCAAAATTTGGGTTGAATCAGAGGGGTTGGAAAAGGGAGCAACATTCAATATTGTTTTTCCAGAATAAATTAATTATCTAATTTAATATCGAATTACTTGAGATAAGAATAGAATTTTTAAAAAGTGTCATCATTAACTTTACAAGCATTAAAAAAACATTAAAATCTCACCAAATTTCAAAACCCAATTATAAATGTCGACAATAATCATATCTGAAAAAAATAAAGCAGCACAAGCCATTGCTGAAGCTTTAGGACCGGTAAATGTTATTAAAAAGGATAAGTATTTAAATATTTATCATGTCAAAAATCAGAATGTATTTGTTATTCCATTAAGGGGGCATATACTTGAATACAGAAACACTAAAGCCTTTGAAAGCTGGACGAGCTCGAATCCACGTGATATAATCACTAATCCAAATGCCATAAAAAAATATCCAATAAAAAATACGAACTCTCATATAAGCGCGTTAAAGGAATATTCTAAGCAAGCAAACCATTGCATTATAGGTACTGATGCTGATATTGAAGGATGTAATATTGGTTTAATAGATGCACTAAATTTTATAAAGAAAACGAATCAAAATATTAAGGTTTCCCAGCTTTGGTTAAGTTCCCTACAGAAGAATGAAATACTCACTAAGATGAACTCACTTGTTTCTCCAAAATATAGTTGGGCAGATTCAGGGGAAGCTAGAGCAATAATCGATGCGTTTATAGGATTTTCAGCCACAAGACAAGCCACTAAGACTTTTAAGCCTCTTTTAAATAAATATAATGTAAAATTTACTTCGATTGGCCGTGTACAAACTAGTTTGTTATATTTAATATATCTCAAGGAAAAGGAGATAGATGAATTTGTCCCTAAGCTTTATTTTATAATAGAGGCAAATCTTATTCATTCACAGGGAACCTTTAAAGCTAGTCATGAAAAAAATCCATTTCTTAAAGAGGAGGAATTGAAGGCTCTAAAAATCTATAATAAAATAAAAAATGAACAAATAGCAAATATTATTGAAAATAAAACAGATATCGGGTTCAAATTTCCACCAGCTCCATTAAATACTTCTAAAGCATTAATTTTATTGACAAAAACGCTTAAAATTTCTGCCAAAGTAGCCCTAAGCGCTATGAATTCCTTATACTTAAATAAATTAATAACGTATCCTAGAACTGATAGTGATATCTATAAAAGTGATTTTAATCATGACCTGATCCTTCAAAAGTTAGCAACACATTCATTGTATGGAACTTATACCGTAAACCTTCTAAAAACAAAGCAACTTAAACCAACTAAAGGAAAAATAGATGCAGGAGATCATCCGCCTATAACTCCTTTAGAAAGTGTAGAATTATCAAGTGCTAAATTCGATAATGGGGTCCAAAAAAAGGTTTATGATATTCTAACAAGACATTATTTAGCTTTATTTGGTGAAAGGGCTTCAGAGTCCATTCAGAAGCTCAAATTAGAAATTAAAGATGAACCTTTTAAAGCTCAAACTGTTGTGTTAGTATCAGTGGGATTTTATGCCATAGCACCCTTTCTAAAACCTAACTATGATAAATTAATTCAAATACATGGATCCACAATTCCAATTAAAAATGTAGAGTTTAATAATAAGCAAACCAAACCCCCTCCAAGATATACTGATACTTCTTTATTAAAATTAATGGAAGCAAATCATCTTGGTACGAAATCTACAAGACCTCAAATCATTCAAATCTTAAGTTATCGTAAAAATATTAGAAGAATTAAACGAAATTATGCTATAACGGAACTAGGGGCTTTTATTATAGAAAATTTAATTTCGATTTGGTTACCTTTTCTTAAACCTGATTTTACTAAAGAAGTGGAAAAAAAACTTGAAGAAATCAAGGATCAAAAAAGATCAATGCACCAAGTGGTTAATGAGGTAAGAAAAGAATTTCTTGAATTATTTGATAAATTCTTACAAGCCAAGATTAAGATCTCCTCTTCTATAAAAGAATATAATATTAAAAATATGGGTACCCAAAAAACTACCAATAAATTTGATAAATTAACAAGTGCTAAATGCCCAAAATGTAATAATCATCCCATGAAATTTATCAATCTAAAAAACAAAAGGTTTCTTGTTTGTTCTGATGATACATGTAAAACATTTCTATCACTTCCTAAAAGAGGAAAACTAAGACTTCTAAATTCGACATGTAAATTATGCGGTTTTAATGTTTTTAAGGTGGATCTAAAACAGCGAGGTAAATCATTTATATATTATCTGTGCCCATTGTGCTGGAATCGTGGATTAAAAGATAAAAATGGAAGTGGTTTTTGTTCAAATTGCAAAGATTATACGATTTTAAATGATGATTGTATTAAAAGATAAAATTTATTTAGAATAAGATTGTAAAAAAGAAGATTTGAAATCATAAAACAAATTTTTGCTTGTTATAAGCGGCGCGTGTTAACCCCACATAATTATCTGAAATTTTATAATACATTTTGCCTTCTGAAATCCTTTTCTCTACGTAATCATTTTTAAGCATCTTATTTAATGAATTTACCATAGTTCCTAAGGTTACAGCACCCATATATTTTTGTTGTCGTTTTGCAACTCTTATAAGATCTAACTCAGAATGCCAATTTCCATCCAAAAGTCCCATTAATATTTCCTTCTTCACAGGAGTTTTAATATCTTTAATTTTATTAAATAATTGGGAAAAATCAGGTTGGTAATATCTTTTCAATATTTTAGATTGTTCAAAAGCATTATTAAAATCGTTTTCCATTTAGTTCACATCTAAATTTAATTAATTTCCTTTGAAGATAATATCAGAATATTATTTTTAATAAAAAGTAATATGCATGTAATACAAATTTCAAGATAAAACTCATAAGAGATTATCTGGAATCCCATCTGTAAAATATTGAGCTCGGCTAATCCAATTTTTAGAAAATTCTGGAATCATAGCTAAAATAGAACCGCCTACCCATACTGAAAAAGTTCTCTCTCGTGGAGCTATAATTTTGATTGAGTGAGTCTTTTTCTTTCTTCTTGCTAATTCAAGTTCTAATTCTTGATAAATTCTAGACTTAATATTTGGAAACATTGAAGAACCTCCAGATAAAAAAATGTTGTTTAACAATTCTGGACGTATATCTAAATCACAATTCTCAATGACATCTAAAATGGCTTTAGGTAATGGATCTTCTTCTAGTTCCAAACTAGGATTGAAAAGTAATTCAGGAACATCAAATCTTTCCCTATTTAATATGATCGTAGATCCATCAGGCAAAGAGTAAGGTTTTTCATATTGTTCTTTTCTTTTAATATCTTCTTTATAATCAAGCGATACAAAACAAGCTTTTTCTTTTAAAGCCCTAACTAATTCTCTTCTAATTGAAGAATCTGCTGAAAAACCAATCTCTCCTAAAATTTTTTCCATGTAACGAGTTAATGTACGACCACCAATGTCTAAGATCCGTATTGCATGGTTTATCTTGTACCCCTCATAAATAGGAACTATCCGAGTGATACTATCTCCTATCTCTATTACCAAGCCCGTTTGAAAACCTCCAGCATATAGAGTAAGCATTGAATCTAGTACAGGATAAAAAGCATTACATTGATACTGTTCTAAAAACAATTCAAATAATCTTTTTAAATCTTGTTGCGGAAACAAAGGATGCACGGCAAATAGTAGATTAACTAAGGTTGGATCAACTCTTAAACTGTAAAAGATATAATCTATTATTTTCTCAAAAGAAACCCAATCTTGAATTATTCCTTTTTCAATAGGATATGTAATTTTATAAAGTCCTAATGATTGAATTTCATCCCCAACGTAAAACTCATCCTGGGAAGGAATCCCTATATCAAAATTAACTTGTTGATATTTTGGTTTACCCACTATTGTAAAAAATACTTGAGAGGGAAAATCTTCACCAGCAAAGCCTGCTTTTGAGGAAAACTGTCCAATATCAAGCACAACAGTGAGATTTCTCATTAAGTTACACTATCTAAAAATTTTTATTCTATATCCATACAATTGCGTTAAATAATTTATGATTTTCTATTGATCTTTTGTTTTTCTTGAAAGATCAAATAATTTTATTTTTGGATCGTATGCAAGCAATTAATTATACGAGTAACAATTTCATTGGAGTATATGTAGTTTCCGGAATAAAAGCTTCTCCGTATAGAGAATTAATCTCATTTCCTCTTAATGTTGCTGTATCTTTAGCCCATTCAACTACTCGTTCTAATACTTCCCTTTGTGAAAAATATACGTGATTAAATATTTCTTCTTTTTCGTTCCAAAATTTTGAAATATCGACAATCAGGAAAACATTTCCTTCGACGTATTGAAATTTACATGAGGGAGATTCATAATAATATACTCCAAAAGGAATCCAATTTCTTTCATGTCCCCCATATGCTTTTCCAGTGGTACAGTGATAAATTGCTTCCCTACAAATATAGGATAAATGTCTATGAACTCTGTGAAAATCTGAAAAATGAGGCATCAGGATCACTTGTGGTTGTTGGTCCCTGATCAAATTGGTCATGGTCGCAACTTTTTTTCTTGTTACCATTAGATCTTCGTAATTTAGTTCAATTATGGTGCAATTTAAAATCTTTTTTACATTAGCTAATTCCTCGTGTCTACGTTCTATTACGCTCTCTTTTTGAGAAAGTTGTGCATATCCTCCTATACCTGGTGTAGCTACAACAATAATTATTTCTGAGCCTAATTTTTGGTATTTCATTATAGTACCTCCACATGAAATGATTTCATCATCTGGATGAGGAGCAATAACTAGTATCTTTTTTGGAACCACAATTGGAACATCCTTGTCACACATTAAGAATCTTGTCATTAATTATGTGATTCTTTTTAGCATAAAAAAAGTTTTAGTAGGTATGAATAATTTCAATCATAAAATTGAGATAAACAATGAGAAAAGTGAAGAAGTTATTCTCCCCTCATTATTTTCTTAAGTCTGTTTAATTCTTCAAGCATCTCATCTCGCAAAGAACTCAAGCCTCCACCTGCCTGTGGAGTAACGGGGGAGGGAGGAGGTGTTGTTGATGCTCCAGGAGGTTTGGGGACTCCTCCAGATGGGGCCATAGGAGCACTCGGTCTTTTTGCAAATGAAGGTGTTTGTACGGTACTTCCACCTGGTACCTTTGGAGGGCCACTACCGGGGGCAGGTGGTAACTTAGGTGCTGGGGGTAGATTTGAGCGTTGTGGGCCTCCTGCAACTGGTGCTTTCGGCGGTGTACTAGGTGCACTAGGTGCTTTAGGGGGACCTCCACCAGAAGGTGGTTTTGAGAGAGGACCACTTGCCGGTTTTTTTGGAGGGCCACTCATAGCCGGAGCAGCTGGGGCTGCAGGAATATTTGAGGCGCTTGCAGGTGTAGAGATTTCTGGACCTGCTCCACTTAACAAATTGAACAATGTACTAGCAGCCGCAGTTTTTGCTGTTTCAGGATTAGCCATAACCACCTTTTTAGAGGAAGTACTAACAGTTTTTACATCTGGAACCACCTCAACATCTTTTAAATCCTTTAAAGCCTTATTTAAAGATTTAATGAAATCATTTATTCCTTTGATTGTGTCTTCAAGATCATCAGATAATGATTGTAAACCTTTTTTCATGAAATTTACAACGCGTTCCAACTTTTTTTGTTCTTTAGATACCATAGTTTATTCAAATCCTCTAAATTTTTTTCAGAAATAGGAAAATATATATTTTATAATCTTAATGGTATTATATTAATTTTCATTTATAATTTTATATTTTTCGTATAAAGGAGAGAACAAAATACAAGATAACTGATATCCACATATTATATCAAAATTATAAAACCTAAATAGTATCATTTTCCTTTAACACTATTTCCTATGATTTAATCTTAAAAAATAAATGAGAATCAAAAAAAATATAATTAAAAATACAAAATCTAATATTATTATATATCATATTTCATTAAATTACCAAAATAATAGATATTTTAAAATTTGAATTTTAAGTGAAATATCGAAAGAAAATACAAAAAGATTGAAGATATGGTGGTTTACGATTCCAAAACGTGAGTTATTTATCAAAAGGGTTTATGAAATAGTAAACGAACTCAAAATACCGTTATTGAATTGAATTGGCGTCATTTCTGCGGAAATTGATGAGCGAGTTTACGATAAGGTAAATTTTGGTACGAGTGCCGCAATTGCTAAAGTAGTCTTTAAATTTGAAGAAGATGAATCTGTAATCCGTGGATTTTTAGGTTTGGCGGAATATTTCCATACTGTTGTCATAAAAAAGGGAGATCAATTTTTTATTCCACATGCCTCGATTCTGTTCCAACTTGTCAGCTCGTAAATTTTACATTTTTTTACTTTTCTTTTTATATATATCATAAGAATTACTTTAAAAGTTATTTCCATTAGCTTCAATCTATTATCTCCAAGATAGAACATTTTTATCTGTAGGTGTTTTTAATATCTTTAAATATACTTCTTCTAAATTTTTAGCTTTAAAAGATTTAGTTAAATCCAGAGGTTTTCCTTCAATTAAAAGGATTCCATTATTAATAATTCCAATACTATCGCATAATTCTTCTGCTGTAGCGAGTAAATGAGTACAAATAAAGATTGTTTTTTTTGTTTTCCTTGCCAATTTTATTATAAGATCCTTTACCGTTCTATTTGTTTCGGGATCTAAATTTACAGTAGGTTCGTCCAAAAATAGGATTTTTGGATCGTGAATTAATGCGGCACAAAGGCCAATCTTCTGTTTCATCCCTCTAGAGTACTGTTCGATTAACTGATTTTCTTTAAGATTTAAATCAAATAATGTGAGTAATTCTGTAATTCGATTATTTAATTTTTTAGGAGTAAGAAAATACAATTCACCTACAAATTCTAAAAACTCTCTTGCTGTGAGTCTTTCGTACAAACTTGGTGTTTCAGATAAATATCCACAATTTAACTTAACACTTTCTTGTTGATTAATAATGTCAAAATCCATGACTTTTGCATTTCCACTACTAGGCTTTATTATAGAATTAAGAAGTTTAACAGTCGTAGTTTTTCCTGCCCCATTAGGCCCAAGGAGACCATATATTATACCATAAGGTATCTTAATGTTCAAATTTGTTAACGCGGGGATTTTCCCATATCTTTTTGTAAGATTTTGAGTAATAATTGCATACTTATCATCCATTTTTTCTATCCCGTATTTGGTACACTAAAAGTTATGAATTTTATAATACCAAAATTAATTACTATCAGAAAAGATTATTTCTTAAAATATTATTATGTTTAGCTTCTATTAATGCATATTTTAATCATAAATCTACAAAGAATTTATTTCTCACAAATATTTCTAAGTTTATTTTTAAATTAATGCTGTTTATAAATTATTTTTACTTTTAAAAGTGAGAGAAAATTAAGGTATCAATGATCCGTAAACTCAATCATAGATCTTTTAATAGGGGATTTAAGAAGTGTGATATAATCGATTATTAAGCAATTATAAGATATCTTTAAATACATGGGGTTTTATTTTAATAATTAATATAATTAATTTGAATTTTAAAATAAATTAACAATTCAATTAGGGGCAATTCTAAATGAAGAAAATCAAAATTGTCGGTTATGTGTTAGTAAGTATTTTTTTATTTGTTTGCTCTGGAAATTTCATTGTTGCACAAGAATCTAGTTATGTTGGTATTTCCGAAGGCGAAGAATATATTTGGGATTTAGGTTTAAATAAAGATGGTGTATATTCTTTAAAAAACGATTGTATAACTTTAATTAACGATACAATAGAAAGTATTTCAACAACTGATTTAGGAGATTATACAAATTTGAATGCTTCTGAAGCCATTTTATTGGCTTACGATGATTATGTTAACATGATAAACAATCTTTTTGCTCCTGGATTAATTCCTGATGATTGGAAAATGCTTAACATATCAGCATTTATGGAAAATTCAATTGACAAATCTGTAGAAACATTTAACGCTACTATCTTATCGGGAGCAATTCCTGATGAATGGAAATCAGATAGTATCGTTAATTTTTTCGATCATGTAATAGATGGTTTAAATAAAACTATTCCAGGATTTGAGGATTATAGTTTATCAGAAATTTTAGAATTGATAATCAATACTATCGATGACACTTTCTCTATAGATGTTTTACCCGTAGGTTGGGAGGATATGACGATTTCTAGTCTTATCGAGCTTTATATGGGAAATATATTTGATTTTATCAATACGACTCTACTTCCTGGTATGGTCCCTCTTAACTGGCTATATATGGATTTACCTGATTTGGTACAAAACATGTTTCCAATTCTTCCGCAAACATTAATAGATCAAATCGAAAATATGACTTCAGGATATGACATTTTTTCGATTTTTGAAAGTTATGCTCAGAGTTTAAATTATTCTTTAGGTGGGCTAATACCAGGTGATTGGGACGAATTATCGATACCAGAATTAGTATTTCCAATAATATTTCAAGGATATCAAGATTATAATCTTTCTTATACTTTAGATGCATTTTTTGAGGCTTTAAATAGTACCGTGCCTTTCGATTTATATTCAGTAGATATGAGCTACCTTATTAATATGACAATTTCCAATTTTGCCACAATGGTACCACCTGACCAACGATCTATACCTATAAATGATCTATTAAAAGAACAAGTATCTGCAATGTTATATGCCATTAATTCAACGTACAGCTCATATTTTCCTGAAAATTGGATGAGTTTATCAATAGATGAATTAAGGTCCTATTATATTTCTCAGGCTCAACTGATGTTTAACCAATTTCTGGTACAAGTTGATACCTATCTTTACCAGTTTGAACTATTGGGAGGGTTTCAAAAATTTAGTCTTAAAGCAATAATAGATCATATCGGTGATGAGTTAGAGTTGATTCCTGGAGGACCTAAAGGAGTACCCATAAATGTTACCTTTCAGATTAAAGTTGAAATGAGCGATTGGACAAATTTAACGGATTTAATTGGATTAAATATTTTCCAGTATTATCAAATGTACGTATTAGATCCAACGACATTTCCTATAGATGAAGGAGCTTTAATTGAGCAGTTCTTATCAACTGGTAGCTTATTTATAGGAAAAGGTTATGATTGGAGTGGAATTGACACAAATTATGTATATAATGTACCAGATGTCAACAAAGATATAACTTTTGATATGAATTGGAATAGTAAAGGCGTACTCGATCATATTCGTTTAGACTATAATGATCAAGAAGTTGCAGCTATTGAGTTACAAACTACAACAACTGAACCGGAGATAATTCCAGGTTATCCTTTATTAGTATTTAGTGGTATTCTCCTATTGTCAATAGGGATAATAGTAACTTCAATTAAGAAAAAACATATTAAATTTTAATTTATTTTTTTTTATTATATTTTAAACTACCTACAATCAATACAAGAATGGAGTATCTTAACGCAATATTTTTTATTTTAATTCTTTCAGGAATTTTATGGAAGATGAAAGCCGATTATTTATTAGTACTATTTGGTTTTGCTGCCTATTTATTTTTGTTGTTTTATATATTTAAATATAATCCTACTGATTTATCTTATCGTATATCTTCCAGTTTTATATCTAATCCGTATGGAATATTATTTTTAATTGTGCCTTATGTGATTGATTACATTTATAGAAAAAAGAAAAAAAGAGCATCTTAATTAATAACAAAAAAATTTTAGGTTCATTCATACTTGTTTATTCTTTTAATTCCAACAAAAAATAATAAACTTCCTATTCCTGAAGATATACCAAAATGAATTAGGAATATGAATAATAATGCCAAACTTGGAGTTAAATCCTCAAATACATTTGGAATAAAAAGGAGAAGTGAGAGAAACAATGAAATTACTTGTAAGAGGATCAAAATATATGCATTTATCATAGTTATGGATTTTCTATCTTTAAATACAGGTTTTAAGCATTGAATCCCGATCATTTCTACAGTAATTATTAGGTTTAAAAAAAAATAAACTAAAATAAAAATTAAAACCGTAAATATATCTAAATTAAAGATAAATGTAAACACACTTACAGATACTAGATCAATTAAAACAATTAAGAAAATCAAAAAGTAAAAAATCGAATAAATTAATGCTTTTGGACCTCTTAATGATTTCTTATAAGTGATTAACAAGCTTTTTGACTCAAAAAAGATATACGCACCTGACATTGTACCAAATAAAATGCTTCCAATCCAAGATATTATTACAATTTCTAAAATCTTATATATTTGTAAGTCATTGATAACTTCAAACTCGAATTGACTAAGAGATAATGCCAGAACGACTCCGAAAATTACATTTATGATAATAGTATAAAAAAACTTTAACATATAATCTTCATTTCTGAAAAATTCTTTAAAATGGGTTTGTACCAATCCCCTCCATTTTTTTAATGTAATTTTTCTTAAAAGGTTATAAAAAGATCTACTTTTTTCTGTATTTAATCCTAATAAATTACTTTCTCTTCTTACAACATAAAACTTATTAGAATTCTTATAAGTGAAAATAAATATTATGATAGGAATAGCGATTGCTAGAAAAATTATTATCCAAATATTATAAATATTTAATGATGCCATCGTAGGGTAAATTAGATAGATTATTATAGTGGAATACCAAAAAGATGGGAAAATAATGAGCCAATTTCGTAATTCTGGTGAAGAAAAGTATAAAGTACTTAAAAATCGAATCAAAAAGTAAATTATTATTAGGATTAAAGCAATTGCTAGGATTCTTATTTTACGAAAATTCAAAGCTTTTTGACTATTACTTAATTTATAATCTACAAAATTTGAAATTACAATTCCAATTAATTGACTAAAGATTAAAAGTGCAAAAATACATAAGTAGATAATAATGATATGAAAAAGAGTTAACTCCCTTAACTGACCTAACAAACTGGTAAAGAATGGACCAATAAACAATACAAATAGGATATAAAACGGTATTTTCCACACAAATTTTCCAAGAAAGATGTCTTTAGGTTTAATGGGCAACTTCAAAATAATTTCTTTCACTTTATTTTCCTTTTTTTGATATAAGTTGTATAATGGAAGTAATATGTTTAAAAGAAAAATAAGAGCGAAAAAATATTCAAAATACAAAACTAAAACATCTGCATAAAGATAAGCATAATAACTTAAAAATTGAGGAAGGAGAATATTTAACAAGTTTGGACCAAAATAAAAACCCCAATAAGTAAAGCCAGAAATCAAATAAAGAAAAAAAAGTCTTCTATTTTTCCTGAAGCGATAAGTAGCCAGCCGAAATTCGTTTTTTGCTATTTTTTTCCAAAGCGACATTGTAATTTTATTTTTTGAGATTTGTTTTTGGATATCTAATTTTCAATTATTTTTTTTACTTAAATTTCGAAGGATATGTGCAAAATTCAGTTTTTTTGAGCGAAGAATGATGATAATAAAGATTGAAACGATTCCAATAAACGAACTTATAAAAATCATTATTATTATCTCATAATTAGTGTATTTTTGAGGGCTATATATAATTTTTCTTATAACTTGAGCGGATTCACCTGTAATTCTTACCTTGATGACATAGTTTTTATTATCTTTTAAACCTCTAGAAATCTCTCCTTCCCATAAAGAATCTTCATTAGCATTTTTATTTAAAGAACTCCAGTTTTTAAATAATATTCCATCTTCTAGATACGCACACCACTCTACATTAATCACTCCTTTAGGATCCCAAGCAAGAACTTGAATTTCAGGGCTTTCTAACTTATATTGAGGATCATAGAGGTTACAATCTGTTGGACAAATAATTATTCCTTTTGGCCATTTTCCTACATTTTCAATTGAAGTTGAGATTTGATTTTGACTTACTGCAACAATTCTATATGTACCATTATTATCATCGAAATTATCTGTTATTATCGTTGTCAAACCCTCTCTTTTTTCGATATAGTTTTGGTGAATATGACCACAAAAATAGTATTTAACATTAAATTCACTATTTAGATCAAAAAAAGATTTACCAGTTGAGCTTAGATTAGAAATAATTTTATAGTATGGAGAAAAGAAAGGGGGGTGATGCCCAAAAATAAAAATTTCATCGTATTTTTTGTACCTTATTAGTTCCTTCTCGTACCAATCTAATTCTTTTGTATTTAAGGACCCCGTAAAAGCAAATTCAAGAAGATTACTATATGAATCCTTCGCGGTATTGAGTCCAATGAAAGCATAATTTCCAAAAGCAAACGAATGATTAAAAGAAACTTGAGTAGTTTTATATTCACTTCCTGTCATAGAGTAATTGAGAAAGTATTCATATTGAGGGTCTTCAGACCCATCGTGATTTCCAACTAAATCGATATAAGATGATGAATTAATATTATTAGCTGTTAATGTCTCGTTATATTTTTGCCATTCTTCACTATTTTGATGTCTTCCCATATCAGCATCGACTATATCTCCAGTGTTAATTATAAAAAGTGGATTAATAACGTTATTCGTTTCATTAAGGAATCTATTAAACATTTCCAGATTTTTTTGATTTAGCCAAACAAATTGTGTGTCTGTAATTTGGATAAACCAAAAAATATCGTTTCCTTCAGAAGAAATTACTCCATTATTAGAAATTTCAGAATAATCAACATTAGTTTTAAGGATTTGATTATTATTATTAATATAAATAACTTTCTTACTGAGCTGAGGATCCATAAAATAACTAAAACAAATTAAGAACAGTATTATGCAATTTTTTTTTGGTACTTTTATTTGAATCATAATTTTTATTCGACTTAATTCAAAAAGCAATTATACTATATTTGGTAAGTTTTGTTAAACCTCACAATTCCTTAATATTAATTCTTAAGTTATGAATATATAAGTTATTGATGTTACTACATGTTAATATTTTTATTGAAGTTAAAATTCTAAGTTAAGGTTAATATTTAGAAATAAAATCGAATAAATCAGTAAAATATAGGGCTTAGTCTTGAATTTCCAATTTTGAATTTAGGTATGAGAGCTGCTACAGCTAAAGTTGTATTTAAATTCGAAGAAGATAAATCTCTGCTAATTAGTTCATAACTTCTATATTTTTTTACTTTTCTCTTTATATCCCTCCATATTTACCAGTATTTTATTTTCATTGGGTTTGCCTTCTTTTATCAAAAATTGGACTCCAAATAAAACATAAAGCTCTTTTCTTGAAATTAATATAGATAAAAAATATTTAATGTGATAAAAAAATGTGGAATAATTCTGTTTATGTGGAGCTCCGAGAATTTGGAAAGAACATTCAAAATGTAGCAATATTTATGCTAATCTCTTTAATCCCCGCTATCGGCCCTATTGCTTTAATACTTTATCTTGTGTTTATGTATAATGCTTTAAAAAATATTAAACTAATCAATTACTCCTTGAATGATCAAGCTCTTGAGTTATATCGGTCAAAAATGGTTTCATCAATAACAAGAGGATTTCTTGCGCTATTTAGCCTAATTCCAGGAGGGATTTTTATTGCAGTTGGATTATTAGTACCTTTTCAGAGAATTTATATCACAATCCTAATAGGTGCTTTATTATTGCTTATGGGCTTTATTTTGATGATTTCATCATTCGCGACTGAGAAAAATGCATGGAAAAACTTGAATTTATTTTTAAAAGAAAATGAAAAAATGCTTCCAAGTCTAATATTAAGGGATACAGTTGAAGGTGTCGATAATCTTGAAACCAGTGCATTACTTTATAGCCTTTTCATGTTTGGTATTACTATAATAATTGGGTTCATTTTCAGGATAGTTGGATACTTTAAACTTAGTAAACTAAGTCAAATTACAATACCAAATCCGGTCGAACAAGTAGTACAAGTAGTTAATTCAAACTCACGTTCTTCGAGTGTGGTTATATCTCAAGAGAATTCAGAAATAGGTAACTTTTGTCCAATGTGTGGAGCCAAAGCATCAGATTATGGTTCTTATTGTGCTGAATGTGGCTCTAAAATAAAATAATTTAAAAATTTTTTATTTTTTTTTTTAGTTAGATTAAATTCTTATTTTTGGTTATATAATTAGGCATACCTAATTCCAGCGGAGAAAACTCTTAAAATCTAAGTCAGAGTCGACTTCTGAAGGATTTAATGAAAGTTAAATATGAATATATTATAAATCAAAACTTAATAAAAAAACTTTATATAGGCTTGATGTTTAATAAAATTTAGAAGGATGAGTGAAAGTAATAGTTCTAAATCTTCAAATATTGATGATGATAACTTATGGAAAAGCAAGATTCTAAAGGAAAGGTTATTAGAGAAGTATTTCCTTCAGAAATTGTCTCAATTATTGGAGATCTTCTTGGTGGTACCATTCTATCAATCTTAATTTTAAATTTTTCAAGTTTTCCAATTCTAATACTCATTATTCCCGCATTACTTTCAATGCGTGGAAATGTTAGTGGACCATTCATTGCCAGAACTTCAAGAGATATCATTATTGGAGAGTTTAATTTTAGATCATGGCTTGAAAATGCACTAGCAACATTAAGTTTATCTTTAACAACATCCAGCATAATTGGAATTGCTGCGATCCTACTTAATACATTTTTTATAAGATTGGAATTAAAACTTATTACCCTATTTTTTTTACCAATCATTTCTATTTTAATGACACTATTGATTACAGTACCATGTTCCACTCTTTTGAACATATTTGCTTTTAAATACGGATTAGATCCTAATAATGTGGTTGGTCCAATCATG
This sequence comes from uncultured archaeon, assembly GCA_964632315.1. GTDB lineage: Archaea > Asgardarchaeota > Lokiarchaeia > Sigyniarchaeales > SOKP01 > SOKP01. Next base: position 2,935 of record CAZWEM010000038.1, on the reverse strand, counting down.
ACTGCGATTGGTGATTTCTCTACGGTTTTAAGCTTTTATATTACAATTATTATTTTGGGGGTGCCCTAATTGGAGTATTTTAAAAAGATATTCAAAGAATCAATTATCATAGTAATATTGTCGACAATAATAGGTGTTTTTACGGGTACATTTCTTTCATTTAATGATGCGATATTATATAGTTTCCCTATAATCTTATTAGTCCTTCCTTCTTTAAATTCGTTGATTGGAGATATCTCAACAGTTTTAACTTCTCGTCTAACTTCTCATCTTTACATTGGAAGTTTACCTCCCAAAATTCAAAAATCAGAAAGATTGAGAGAGGATTTTTTAGGGCTTTTAATTACAATTTTATTAAGTATGATTTCTTTAATAATACTAGGATATAGTATCGGACTAATGACTGGAATACAAATAGTTAATCCTTTTTTAATTGTGGTAATTATCATTATAACAATTATAATCCTTTTTGGAATAATGTTTGTCTTTCTTTTTACTTCTTCAGTATTTTTATTTAAAAGAGGAAAGGATCCTAACAATTTTTTAATTCCTTTTACAACATCCCTCTTGGATTTCTTAACTCCCCTAGCTCTTATTATGTTTATAAATATTTTTAATTAAATCTCAAAAGGTTGAAAAAAGTAAATGACAAATAGCAAGAAAAAAAAAAAGTTCAAGTATACTCCATTATCATTAAAAGAAATCATCAAGGAAATGAAGTCAAGCATAGATTTGATGATAGACTTAGCATATAGCGCTATTAAATTTGGAAGTAAAGAGATTGCTGATGAAGTTTCGAAAATGGAAGGGAGAATTCATGAATTGACATTTTTACTTAATGTACAGATAGTTCAAACTCATGTCGGTGGGTTTCAAGAAGCAAAAACCTTAGAACCTATTGTGGTAATGGGATATTCTATTGATAAAATTTCAGATGCATTGGCTGATATTGCCAAGGTAGTTTATATAAATAGCGACATTCAAGAGTTTACTCAATTGTTTTGGCATGATGTTCCTGAACCAATTGTGAAACTAGGCGTCAAGAAAAACTGTCAATTTATAGGTCAATGTCGTCGCGATATTCATTTCCGCTCTAATTATGGAGTAGATATTATCGCAATTAGAAGAGATGATAAATGGAGCTTTGATAAAGAAGAGATCCTGAGAGAGAATGATATTCTAATTGTGAAAGGTGAATTAGATCCAATACGTCAACTTAAAAAACTTGCATATGATGATGATCCAATTTCATTCGAGTTAAAAAGTGATAATTCAGAATCTGTTTATGATCTCACAGACCCTGAATTATTGGAATATCTTCAAGAGCTTAAAAAAGATTATATATACATAACGGATATTTCCGAAACAATGATAGAATTATCATTAGCCTCAATCTTTCTTAATAACTACGAAGTTGCTGAAGACGTACTTGAAATGGAAGAATTAATGGACGGTTTAAACATATCGTTCGAAAAGGGATTATTAGGTTTTGCCCACGATTTTGACTCCCCAAGAGATTTAACTGGAATAATGCGAATTGTATTCTCATGTGAACAAATAGCTGATGCTGCAGCCCATATTGCAGAAAATATTTTAAAGGGCTTTGAACCACACCCTATCCTTCAAAAGGCAATTGAAGAGACTCAAGAAATCATAGTAAGGGAAACTTTATCACCGGAATCTTTTTTTAAGGGCAAAACTTATGAACAATTACAAGATAAAAGATATAAACGAGGTTTTCATATTATCGCAGCTAAAAGAAATAACACTTGGATTTATAGCTTTAAACCAGAATTTATATTTCAAGAAGGAGATTTGATAATTGGTTTAGGACCAAAAGAAACGGTTTCACAATGGCGGAAATGTGTTAACCCTAAATTTTCAGAGGAAGAAGATTAGGAGGAGATAGTCATGAATGAGATAAATCGAAGTGAAAGATTCTTAATGATTTTACAAGAAATCATCGACCAATTAAAATTAAATTCTAACGTAATTGATATTCGACGCATTTTAGAATTAATTGATCTGATTCTTATGATTAATAAGAACAATCATAAGGTTTTTGTGTATGGTGCAGGGCGATCCGGGTTCGTTGGAAGGTGTTTTGCTCAGAGATTAATGCATTTAGGAATTAATTCCTGTTTTATTTCTGATGCTATTACACATCAATATACAAAAAATGATTTGGTTATTATAATAAGTGGAAGTGGAGAGACAACTTCTCCAGTAGCAATTGCTCAAAAAGCAAATCTTATTGGAGGAAAAATAGCTTTACTTACAGGAAATCCAAAAAGTACCATAGGAAATATATCTGATTGTATCATTGAAGTTAAAGGGAAAAGTAAAGACAAAGCGATATCCACAAGAACTTTAGCTCCATACACGAGTTTGTTTGATATCTCAACTCTTTCAGTTTTAGATTCAATTGGAGGCACTTTAATGGATATATTAGGAGTAACAGAAAAGGATATTGATAACAGACATGCATCTTTAGAATAAACTTTGCATAAATGAAGGTTGATATTTTTTATGCACGAATTTATTGAAGTGAAGTACATTTCTGAAACTAAAGGAAGAGGTGGCTTTGCTAAAAAAGACATTAAAAGAAATACCCTCGTAGACCTCGCTCACATTGTATTAATTCCTAATAAGGAGTACTCCAAAATACGAAATACAGTGCTCTTTAACTACTGCTATATCTGGGAAGATCCAAAACATATGCCAAAATTTAAAAATGCTATTACGTTTAGTGTGAGTCAATTCATCAATCACTCTTATAAACCTAACTTAAAATATTTGTACGATTATAAAAACAAGGCAATTCAATTCAGAGCTATTCGTAATATTGGTAAAGGGGAAGAACTTACTGTTAATTATAATGGCTTAGTAAAAGATATGAGTCCATTATGGTTTAAAGTAGAATAGTTTATTCTTT